>NZ_BAAAZI010000005.1:0-119932 GCF_039536825.1 Sphingobacterium kyonggiense | reverse complement strand
AGGCTATTTAAAGCAAAATCTGCTCTCGCCCTTCTTCACTTAGATTATATTGTACAAACATAGGAGAAGCAAAAGAACGCCGCATTATTTACCGCCACACAGTTATTAATTTTATCAGATAATTACCTTGAAGAGCCACAATAACTGGTTAATAATATATTGCCTGCTCAATGCGATTAATAGTTAAAGGAATAACGTATATTTGACATTATTTGTCAAGTAGAATATTTCAAATACACAAAATGGATTATAAAAAAACAGTTGGAGAAATATTACGTGCTAAACGAGAGGAGAAAGGGCTTCTCTTAAGGCAAGTTGCTGCTTTGCTCGAAATGGATACAGCAATTCTGAGTAAAATTGAAAGAGGGCAAAGAAATATCAATAAGGAACAGGTTTTTAAACTCGCAGATATTTTGGGCATAGAACGAGAAGAATTACTTATTCAATACCTCAGTGAGAAAATTGCAATTGAGCTAAAAGACGAATCGTTGGCGGATAAAACTCTTAGAGTTGCCGAAAAGAAGATAAAGTATATGTCACAAACTAAATAATAAACCTCGAAATATTTCAAAAATTGAACAGGATTGAATACATCAACAAGATCACTACTTGTGCAGCGAGATTTGTCCACGAAGTGGAAGGGTTTAATGCAATAGGAAATTATCATATTAATATCCATGCAGAGAATTTTTTGGTACCGTTATTAAATGAGGTTTTCGGGTTGGAACTTGAAAATCTTAATTCTACAAAAAAGAAAAATTTTCCAGCAATTGATCTGGCCGACTTTAAGAATAGGGTGGCTTTTCAAATTACGTCAACATCTTCTCTTGATAAAATTAGGACTACGCTCGAAACATTCTCAAAGTATGACCTACAAAATGAGTTTGATGTACTCTACTTATATATTCTCACAGAAAAGAAGCCGCAATACAATGATGCAAAACTGAAAGATGTAATACCCGATAGTTTTGGGTTTGAGTCAAGTGACCATATTATAGACAAGGACGTTATTCTTCAGAAAATAAATGCTATAAGCTCAACGCCCAAAATTCAAGCGATTTCTAAATTATACGAGCATGAGTTTTCGGATATACAGATTGAACAGCGCCAGCTTAAGTTCGAAAATGGATACTTGAATAACGAGCCAGAAGATATTTCGCCTAACATGGTTAAAATATCATTTCCGAAGGTTTTGTATAAGGCAGAATTGTTTATTAATGAAGAAGCTATCCTCGAAAATCTAAACGATTATTTGGAGAGTATTGGAAAAAGGAAAGTGAAAAAGTTGAAGCCAAACACACTGGTCAAAAAGGCTTTAAAACAAAATAAAGTATATTTTGAAGACTGGATTTTACATGAAAAGTGTATTTATACTTTTCGGGATTTATCTAAAAACAACGAACCATTGAGAAAAATTATAGATGCTGGCACAATAACTACTTTGGATTGTAAAGACTTCTACGAACAAGATGAAGCGAGTAACAAAGTATTCAAAAACCTTTTAAGAAAATCTCTGATCCAACTTTGCTATTATAAAGGAATAGAATTCTTCCCGCCAAGAGGAATTTTCAGATTTGCCAATTCAAGACCTCCTAAAGCAAAGCAAATTAGATGGAAGGGTAAAAAAGAGTCTACCAAGACAGTAATATTCGAAATGACAAATAAGAAGGAGGGGCACATAATCTGTTATAGACACTTAGCATTCAAAGCATCTTTTTTAAATTTTGAAATAGATTGGTATTTGGTCATAAATCCAACATGGAGCTTTACAAATCCGGGTGGATATAGGGAAAGTCGATTTGAATCAGCATATATGGCAGGAATAAAACGACTTGAGAATAACAATTCTGTTTACAATTACTTTAGATTCTTTGCGTACTACTTATCTTATACGGACCTGTTTGTTACTGAATATCCATACCTGCAGACCTCGAAAAATGAGCCATTAAGTTTATCTCCCAGCCTAGATGAACAAAAATGGATACCCGTTAAAATCGTTGAAGAAACATCTGAGTTTACTCCAACGGAAATAAGCCTTGATAACGAATTAACCAACTCAATTTTTTCTGATCAATGAAATTAAGATATATAGAAGAACCATCATTACAATTTGGCTTAGGACATCAGATTTGTCCTAAAAGTGGCATTTACAATTTTAATCCATTTGATATTGATCAAGTTAGACCTGAAAAAATCACCATTGGAGTAGTTGGAAAATCTGACAGTGTTGATGCAGTTTTAGAATGGATAGAATCATGCAAAACCCATATTGATGGAAAACAAAGTAAAACCCCACATCCCAACCTTTTTCTAAATTTTTGCGGTTTCAATAAAAGTATAGGCTTTAAGTGCGAGATCAATTATGATGATACATACCTAAGAAAGTTAAATAACTCTGATTTAGAGAAAATCGTCAAGAAAAGCAACTCCCTGGAAACGATAATTGCAGAAATTACAGAACTCTATTTAGCTGAAATCAAATTCTTATCTAAAAACAAAAAACCAGATGTAATTCTTTGCGCTTTGCCTGAAAATTTAATGAAACATATTACCGAAGCTAAGGCAAAAGCTTCTGGTGAAGATGAAGAAGAAACTGAAGTTCATGAACGTGATTTTGATGAAGATGAGGTTTCTTCAAAAGAACAGAATTTCAGGAGAAATCTTAAAGCAAAGGCAATGCAATATAATGTGCCTATCCAAATCATTAGGGATAGAGTTGCAAAACCAACCAAAGAGATGCAAGATCCTGCAACGGTTGCTTGGAATTTTTTTACAGCATTATACTATAAAGCTTCAGGAACGCCTTGGGCATTGATCAGAAAAGACACTGCTGAAACTACTTGTTATGCCGGTATAAGCTTCTTTAAAAGTAGAGATAGAAGCTCAACACAAACAAGTATTGCCCAAATATTTAATGAGTTAGGGAAAGGTGTCATTTTAAGAGGTGAGGAAATTACTTTGAAAAAAAACGATAGAACACCACATCTAAGTGAAGAACAAGCATTCAATCTTCTAAAGCAGTCCCTAACTGAATATTATGAAGCCGTAAAAATTTTTCCGAAAAGACTAGTAATCCATAAGACCTCTAACTTCAGTGAAGATGAAGTTTACGGGTTTACCCAAGCAGCTCGTGATTTGCATATAAATCAAGTTGACTTAGTTTCTATACAAACATCTGATTTAAGATTATACAGGAATGGCAATTATCCGCCGATGAGGGGAACACATTTCGCTATGAGTTATAAACACCACTTGCTATATACAAGAGGATCTGTGCCGTACTACGAAACGTATCCAGGTAGATATATCCCTCGAGCCATTGAAATAAAATTAGCACAACATGATGAATCTCCAAACATCATTTGCGATGAAATCCTTGCATTAACCAAAATGAATTGGAATAATACACAATTTGATAGGCAGATGCCTATTACAATTGAATGTGCGAGAAATGTTGGAGAAATATTAAAATATTTGAACCAAGAAGATAGTATGCAGCTTAAATACAGCTTTTATATGTAGAGACTATGGAGAAAGCCGAAAAAATAAAACAATTACTATCCAACCAATTTGAGTTGGATTTATTTGAAGCTTCAATTGCTAGCTTAAATGATCGAACAAACAAACTTCGCTTTAATAATTTTGCATACTCTATAAGGGAGTTGTCACGACATTTTTTATATAACCTTGCTCCGGAAGAACGTGTGAAAAATTGTGTTTGGTTTAGCCCCGAAACTGCAGACGGAAAACCTACAAGAAACCAAAGAATTAAATACGCAGTCCAAGGTGGAATAGACGACACTTTTTTAGATCGTTGGGGATTTGAGGTTGACGAACTCAAAGACATGATAAAGGATGTAAAAGAAACAATCAATACTTTAAGCAAGTATACCCATATTAATCCTGAGGTGTTTAATATTAGCGATTCTGAAATTGAGCGTATGAGCCAAGATGTACTTAACTCTTTTATTAGTTTGGTAGAAACAATTGAGAACTATCGTGAAGATCTTAAACAATTCCTTGATGGACATATCGAAGAGCATATGGTATCATCCGTTGTAACTAATTTTTTTGAGAATGTTGATCGACTTGCACCTCACCATTCACTGGAATATAGTGAAGTGTCAGAATATCATATTTCAGAAATTAATGAATATGAAATTGTAGTGGACGTCTTTGGAGATTTACATGTGATTCTTGAATATGGGTCTAATAAAGAAAGACGTGAAGGTGATGGATTAGACTTGCCAGAAACATTCCCTTTTGAAACGAAGATACGCTATCAAATTGAAGAGGATTTTCCGTCCTCTAAGTTTGAGGTCGATGACTACGATGTGGATACTTCAAGTTGGTATGGAGACGATGATGATGAAATATAGTCTTAAGCACTGAAGATAGCTTTCTTGAAATCATCAACATCGCTTCCAAGTAGTAGATAACTTGAAAACCCAATCTCTAAAAGAGATTTCCCAACTTTCTCATCATCAATATCGCTATGGGCAACCAGTTTGATTGCAGGGTACTCTTTCCTTAATTCTTGAAGCTGTTTAAGCACATTTTGGTCGTAAAAATCCAAGTCAATAATACAGACTTTGGGGAGTTCATTCAATGAAGACAACTGTGTTAGCCCATTTTCAATGCTTTCTGACCGAGATAGTATTTCCATTCCAGATGCAGCGAGATCTTTGCAGATGTTATCGGTTACAGGGCTTTTGTCATTGATAAAAGACAGGGAGATTGTTTCTTGTACAGTACCAGTTTTCATACGTTACCTTTTTTTGAGTTAGATGAAGTTCCTGCACAAAAAGAAAGCGCAGGCAACTACACTTACCGCACATTGAGGTACTGGTATACCCGACAACGAATAAGCGAGCGCCCACGCCTATGGCATGAGCGTTCTTCCTTATCGTCCCGTTGTCTAAAAATTACCAGTTTTCAATGTGGGACTTAAAGCAAAAACACTTTAAGTATTTCTATATTTTACATAGCAAAGATACTAAACTCGTTTCGATATAGAAATATGATTGCTTGAAATCCGTTACTTGTTCTTTTGTCCATTGCAGACATAGTTTTGTTCAAGTATCCGTAAAAGGTCGGTTTGCTTAAAAATGATTTTGCCGCCTATCTGGATGTATGGGAGTATTTGGTCATCACGATATTGCTGTAAAGTCCGTCTGCTGATATGTAACAGCTTGCACACATCTTCGCCCGAAAGATATATTTCACCGTTCATTACAGGACGGTAGTTTTTTAATATCTGTTCAATACGATTTCGTAGCTGTGTAATCATTTCCCTGTGGGCGATGATATCGTCACTATCATTCGTGAATAAATCCATTTTCAGTAGTATTGTCCAGCTGTCCGGCTTCGAGCAAAGCCTGTACATCTGAGCGTTTATAATAATTTTTACGGTTCAGTTTTGAATACGGTAATAGTCCTTTGCTTTTGTAGGTCTGTAAAGTCCGCTTGGTAATGTTCATCATCAGACATACTTCCTGGTTATCGAGCCATTGTTCCGCTTTAAAAATGGGCGTATATTTCTGTGTGGCATTTTCGGTCAATTCCAAAAGTGCTTTTAGCTCATTTTTCATTCCGTCTAGTGCCGACTTTTGTATTGCAATTACTTCCATTGTTTGCTCAATTTTACTATGGAAGTCGAATTTATAAATGCTTATGATAGCGTTAGAAAATGTTGCAGGCTTTGGCTCTGAAAGGTAGTGTTTGGCTCCGCGATAAATTTCAGCATAGTTTATTTTGTAAATTTGAAAATTATAGGTTAATAACAAATTCAATAAGAATTTTTAAATGGCATTATTACAAAAAGGCAAATCAAACTATCCGTTTTGGGGAGCATCAATAAATTTAATTACAGGACTTGACCCATTAGGGCTTCAGACAACTTCAGAGGCAACTTATGCAACGATGTTGCCCGGAATTTCTAACTTGACTAATCGACTGCGGTACTATGGCTTTTATTGCTGGTTATTAGATTTTTACTTTAAAACAGAGAAAAAGGGAAATTCAAAAGAGCAATACCGCTTTATTCGCAGGGCTGAGTTAATGATTGCTATCATAATGCAAAGTCAGCGGAAAGCAGTTCAGCAAATTACAGGAAGTAATTTCGCATCAAACCTACTCAACACGATTGAAAATGATTATTTTGATTTAGCTGAGGGGGCTGATAAAGACGGTACAGACAAAAATGTGTATTGGAAATATCCGTCCGGTGCTTTTGGGCAATATTATTATGGGGCGATGCAAGCTCTTTCATTAATTATTACTGCGGTAAATGATTTTGGAGACGTTGTTTACAATATAAGCCAACCACATCCCAGACAAAAAGTTTCAGGAAAACAATTAGCTAATGCTTTTGAGATATCATTATCCCCCCAAATAAAAGAGTTATTTTACAGCAACATAAAAAAAGGAAAGCTTTACCAATCGGATATTCCAGAACTAATCAAATATTTTGCGATTGAGACTATAGAAACTGAAAGCAGTGAATGGCAATTGTATATGGAAATGCTCCTTGACAAAGATGAGCCAAGCCAAGAAGTTGAAGAATTGGTGACTTTTCATAGAAGAGAAACCATTTTATCGCTAATAAAAACAGCGGTTCAAAACGATAATGACTATAATTGGTATAAATTTTTGCTCGAAAGCTATCATAAAAAATTAGGTTCAAGCACTCAACCCGAAACAGAAACAAACATCGGTTGGTATTGCTATCAACTAAATGAATATTGGCAATACAGTTGCGGAACAATATTTTGGGCATTGCTGCAACATCTTTACGATTTTCAACAAGACCAATATTTGCCGTCTTTTGTTGAGAAGTTTTCGGATAGCATCTCAAAAGAAATTTGCAAAGATTTTAACCAATCAATACAGCCCACATCTTTAGTTTCAGAAATTTTATCACTCATTCCAGATACGAACGACGAAGAGGAAACGAAAAGAGCAATCAACCAAACCAACGACCCAATTCTTGCTGGTAAATACGGTTTCATGCTTTTACTTCAGCTGTTCAAAAATAATAGAGAACAATTGCATCCTTTGAAAGAATTTATGAGTAGAAAGAGAACAGAAAGAGATGGAAATATGGTTGATGGCATCCTTACAGTTCATAAAGCAGAGAAAGAAATTCTTAAAGATTTTGTTGAACAATTTATTTTACGCAAAATAATTTACAGACACACAATGGTTGCCTTTAGAAAAATGGGTAATGGCTCACAATCCACGCATAAATTTTTTATAGAAGAACAATACATCCGTTTCATCGACATATTTCCACCAAGAAATACATCGCCGAGAATGAATGCTTTGCAAAACATAATGTTTGATTTGCAGGTAATCGACGAGGAAAAGGTTTTGTCTCCGCTTCACACAAAACTTTTGGTTGACTAATGGCATTAGAAAGAGAAAACATTTTGACTTTAATTGGAAGCAGAAGATACCATTCTTGTATTCTTACCACTTTCAGCTTTGACTTTTACTTTTTTGAAATGAAAGCAATGAAATGGTTGCGTTCGTGTGGTGTGAGAAACATTAATGTTTTTATTGACGGCTACTATTATTCAGAGTTGATGCGACAAGCCACTGGCGAAGAAATGCAACTTACTGCCGGTTATTCACTTTATCCTGTTTTTCAAAATTCAGTATTTCATCCAAAAATCTGGATGCTATTTGGCGATAAGGAGGGTTTATTAATTGTTGGTTCAGGAAATCTTACCAATTCGGGAAATGGAAACAACGATGAAATTTGGGGAGCATATCATTTTGATATTCGTTCGACCGAGAACGCCCCAATATTTTCATCTGCTTGGAATTATTTATCGATGCTTTCATCAACAGTTAAAGGTCAGATGAATGAAAAGACCACAAGGTGGATAATTGAACATTCAAAATGGCTTAATGAATTACCAGCAGTAAAACCGTTTGAATTTTTAAATACTTCACAAAAAGAGAAAGTTGCTTTTTTATTCAATTCCGAAACCTCTTCGATTTGGAATGAGCTATTAAAACATATTAGCAACGAAAAAATTGTTGAAATTACTACCATTTCTCCATTTTATGATAGCAAAGGAAAGGTACTGCAAGAGCTGAAAAATCTTTTCCCAAAAGCAGATATTAATGTGGTTTTAGAAGAAAGTGGTTTTATTCCATCGGCAATGGATTTAAGTAAAACATTTTCATTTTACGACTGGTGCAATGCTGGTATCAGTAGAGTTCAATATTCGAAATCTGATAATTCAAACTCTAAACTTCACGGAAAGATTATCCATATTAAAACAAAAGATGGTAAAGAATTTTGCCTTTTCGGAAGTGCCAATATAACACCGGAGGGCTTGGCATTAGCAGGAAAAAATGCAAATGCAGAAGTTTCACTTCTTATACGATCTGAAAAAGGTGGCTTGCTTAATAAATTAGGCATAAAATTGAAAGTTGGCAACAAAAAACAACTTTCAGATTTTACTTCTACAGCTCATAAATCCATTTATGAAACGATAATCAAGAATAATAAATTTCAGGTTCAACTTCTTAGCGCAGAATTGATTTATGATGAGCTTACAATTCACTTAAATGGCAATTTCTCAGAACCGTTTAAATTTATGCTTTTTGATAAAGAGAACCGATATTTTCATTCCCAAACATTCTCGAAGTTTGAGCAAGAACTAAAAGTAAAACTCAATGCAGAATTAGGTAGTTTTCAGTACGTTCAATTGGCTAATATGGAGGATGAATTTGTATCAAACAAACTTTTGGTGTCTGATTATTTTCATCTTGCCAAAACCCATCCAAATCCTAAAACTGAAGACATAGAAAGGATTTACAGCGAAATCCAAAATGGAGAACTAAGCAAAGTTCTCGACTTGTTGCATTATGCGATAATTGATGAAACGGAAAACGAAGAAAGTGCAAGTATTCTGAATAGCCGTAAAACTACAGATGCAAAAAGAGACGGAAACAACGAGCCCGAAAAGCTGTATGACCTTTCTTCTTACAAACCAATTGAGCATTCTGCGTATGAGAAAAGTCTTTTGCTTTCTTCTCTTTCGCTTCGGGTTTTAGATGTTTTAAAATTCATTCACTCAAAATCTCTGTCCATAAACAGACAGATTGATATTAGCATTGATGAACAGGAAGAAAATTTAGGTAACATTGATGGCAATGAGAAAAACGAAGTAAAAATAGTTCGTAATCTTTCTTTTGCGTTGCTAAAGTCTGAAAAAAGAAAATTGACAAGCTATTTTGATAATCTGTATTATAATCAGCAAGAACTTCTTTATGGTAACAATAGACCCCAAAACTATAAACCCACATTAACAGACTTAACCAAATATTTGATAACGCTTGAGCTGATACTTGAATATGGAGGCAAAACAGAAAAATACGACGAGCAAGAAAAGCAACATTTCTTTAGCTATCTTCCGTTTAGCAACAATTATGACAACAATAATGTGAAAGGTTGTTGTTTAAACTTAATAGGCGACTTTTTAATGTTGGCAAGAACAGGCTTTAAAGAATACGAATTTGATTATACAAAAAAGAAAGTTGAGGAATTAAAAGCCGATGCACTTGTAAACACGATTGTTTGCCTGATAAACAATTATTGGAAAGATGGCGAGATGCATTACTTTTTTTCAATGCTTCTAAACACGCTTCATTATTTAGGGTGGAAAAATATTGATGATTTTGAAAATAATTTTGATGATTTGCAAATTAAAATCAATCTTAGAATTTCTGACCTAAAACAGCGAACCAAAGGACTTGAACAGAATCTGATGGTGTTTTATTACAAAGTTTGTCCAGCATTTAAAAAAGTTATGAAGCAACTTGCAGAAAAAAACTTCGATACACTGGCAGTTCAAGGTCAAATTATTTACAAATCTCCGTGGGGTTACAGCTATGTTCAATCAGTAAATAAAATAAATGACTTTACGCTAGTTAGACCAGGCTTTATGTGGGATGATGTTAAAGAAGATTATATAAAACATAGCCCAGATGAAATATATTTGCCGTTAAGGCTCTCTTCTTTTATTTGTACGGATTTGTAGTCATAAAAAATCGGATAACCTTTTGGGCTATCCGATTTGCTTTTAAAATTCTGTAATAATTATCTGCGTTGGGCAGGTTGTTCGGTTGTTACGTCAGGCTGCTGTTTCTCCTTTTTTTCACGGGAATAAACCCATAACGACAACAGCCCAAATATAATCAACGCATAAGCTATCCATTTGCCAACCTTTTCAATCAATTTAATGAAAATCGAACTTTCATAAGATGAGAACCCCTCAGTTCCCATAGAGCTGCGCCTGTAAAACTTTCTACGGTTAATCCAGTAACGAAGTACCAAGCCTGCAACCAAAAATATGATACCTATAACGAGTGATGCAACCATAGTTTATTTCCACTATTTGAATTTACAAAAAAATATTTGTTTAGCCCCTGAACGATGCGTATTCAATACAAAAACGGCTTACCAATCCAATAAGCCGTTTTTTATGAATTGACATGCTGTATTAATCACTACTGTTAAACTGAAAAGTTATCTGCTTTTCGTTCCCGAAGTTATCCGAAATCCAAACCTCAAAGGATTGAGATACTGCAGATGCCGAAGTATAGTACAAACGGAACTGCTCGGTTGGTAACTCATACAGATCATTAGGTAGGTACGGCGGCTCATCGTAATACCTAAGTGTGCCCTTTCCGTCAAACTGGAAGTAGCGAAGGAAATATTGCGTGCTGCTATAATTTCCAGTTCGCTGTATTGTAATGCGGATCTCTACCGTCTGGCCGTTGGCAACATATTTAGGCACTGGCATCACTTTGACCTCAAAAGGAAAGTCCTTTTGTATTTCGAGTTCATCATCTTTGCTACAAGATACCAACGTAACCGAAGCTGTGAGGATTGCCAGGAATACATATATCGGCAGTAATCCTATTCTGAAATTATTGAATATTGCTATCATTGTTTTCTGTTTTAAAAGTTAAACCTTAATCCCATACCTACGGACGGTCGGAACTGTTCTAAGTCTTTACCCCAAAGGACTTTTGTACGCCCTTGCAGGACTAATACAAATCGGTCGGACAGGTACGTTTCAAATGTGAGCCGTCCACCAGCTCCGTAGATAAAATTGTCCTCGCTCAGTATCTTCGATCCGTCATACAACATAGCTTCGCCCCGGTTAATGCTTTCATAACCGACTACGCCTGTTATTCCTAAATTCAGCGTGATGTTTTTTCGGGCATCGCCCAACAAGTAGAAACTGTAACCGCCTTCGGCACTATAACTTTCCTGCGGTATGCGCAGGTCTTTATAGTCGTGGTATTGGTGTGTATATTCCAATGCCCAAAGCTGGTAATTGCCGTTTTTACCATTTACAGTCATCGCTACACTGATGTAATAATCATTGCCAATCTTATCATTGGATAATACGCCTGTGCTTATTTCCAAGCCTTTCTGTTTAGGCAGCATTCGTTGTGCCTGTGCCATTGTGATGCCCATTAAAACAAGCATCACGGTATAGATATACTTTTTCATTTTATTGCTATCTTTTTTAAAGGGTTATTAAAATTTCAGGTGCATATCGTTAATCAAACGAGCCTTGATTAAATCAGAGTTTTCTATCTGAAGTGTTTGATGCCTGCCACCGTTTTTCTCGAAAATCTCAATCAGTAATACCTTGTCATCAGCAATGGTAAATTGGTCTAACATGAACACGTTTTGCTCGATGGTTTTTCCACCGATCTCGTCCAATGGTTTGTAAGTGCGTAGCGGTATCATCGGACGTTCGTGTACTACGGTACGTTTGGCTACCTTTTTATCCACTACCTTGAAATTCACAAAATCAATCTGAAATGGCACATTGGTACGGTTTCTCAATTCCGTATGCAAATAGTATTTGCCGTTGTGGATGTAAATGCCTTTGAGCATAAACTGAATGCCGAAGCTCTTAGCTCCAATATGCTTTACAATGCGTTTGTCTTTCTTGTAAATGGTTTCCAGTAGCAAGCCTGCCAGCGAGGGCGAATTGTTGCCCAATTCTTCAAAAAGCACATCGTTACCATTGGCTTTATCTACCGCTTTCTGCATCGTGAGCAGGTCATAGCTCATTGCCGCCGGGTAGGAACTGTAATACACGTTGAAGTTGTAAAAACGACCGTCATTCGTGATAACGGAAAAATTGGTTTCAGGCTCAAAGTCCCTTACAGATGCTTTCACACGCAACACGTTTTCTGCATCTTCGGCTTTTCCTGCTATCAGGTATTCGCTGCCCAAGTCCACATAACGAATGGCGGTCGGGAAAATCAAGTGCGAAGTTTTATCGTAAGTTACTTCCATACGGTACGGTTCTATCTTGCCCAGGGCAAGCGGCGTTCTGATGGTGTCCTGTGCGTAAGAGTTTACGGCAAAGCCGAGTATCAGGGCAAAAGCCCAAAAGGTTTTTAAATGATTTTTCATTGTTTTATTTATTTGAGTTCAACATTATTTTTTAGATACAAGAAAGACCTGATAGCCCGCTTTCAGTGTAACCTTTGGCGTTCTTACTTTCTTGGCGAAATAGCCTGAGATACCCTGTACCAAGCCACGGCTTAAATCAGCCGCTACCTGCTGTCCGGCATTCTGCGTGAGCATTACGCTTGTTCCCCCTGTCTGGCTCATATTGCCCGCCATTTCGGTAAGTGCATTCATTTCCGGCGAATACGGAACGTACAAGCCTTGCTGCCCGTCCAAATCGTAAATGGTTATATCTACCGGAATGATGTTGCCCTCCAGTTCTACGGAGGTAACTTTTAATTGTAGCCTGCCATTCTGAAATTTTGCATTAGCCGTTACAATTGTTCCTTTGGGAATGGTACGTTGCGGGGTTTTAGCAGGCTCTAATAGTCGTAAGCGCACACCCGTTTCGCCAACTACTGTCTGGGCTTCGTTTACACAGGCTTTGATGCTGTTTTTAGGCTGTACTACCTCTTCAGTAGAACCTGCGGTATAGAACCCGCGGCTTTTTGTTTGGCTCCAATCGGCTGCAAAGGCACTGTCCGACGGCTCACGGTACAAGGCTGATACAATGTTCTTTCTTGTTGGTGTGAACGATACAAATTGCTCTTTTTGGTTAGCACCCGCAGCCCCAGTAGTTGCACCGTTGGCAGGAGCAGCATTTCCTGTGTTAGCATTTTGCGGAAGATACTTTGCAGCCATTTCATAGGATTTCTCCATTAATTTGAGTTGGTCGTCAACGGTGGCCACAGGTGGCACATCTTTCTCGGCCAGCTTTTCTTTCATTTCGTCCAGTTGCCTGCGGAGTTCCATTGTTTCAGAATTATTATCCTGATAGAATGAACCCAATGTGCTTTGCATATTTCTGTAGCTGTTCAATCCATGATTACCGTTTCTTCCCGAATTTCTGCCACCACCGCCAAAGCCGTTGCTTTCTTCATCTTGTTCAGGTAAACCTTCTTCATTGTCAGCAGATGCATTGTCTTCAGTATTCCAATAATCAGAAAGCGTGGTCAGTGCATTGCGCTTTTCCTGCTCTTTGCGTTCGAGCATTTCCTGTTCATACGCCTTGCCTTTATCGGCAGGCATTCCTGCCCCGGTAGCCTGTGGTACGGCATCGTTTAATCCGATGTTCTCCACCGCCTTTTTGTCTTTCGACGGTTTAAATATCAGGTACATACAGCCGAGAAATACCACTCCCATTAAAAGGAATATAAGTGGCTTTTTGAGTTTGTCGGCTTTGTTCTGTGCGCCGTCTTGCAACACATCAGCAGTTTCATTCGGGTTCCCCTCCGTTACCCGAACAACCGATTTTTTGTTCTCATTTTCTTTCATAAATCTGATTTTTTAAAATTGTTGATACACTATCCGGCAACCTTGCAGGATTTCCATTTTTAAGGACAGGGTTCTCAATATGTTTAATGACCATATTGTTACCTGACTTTGAGGTGTCGTACATCACTTTGCCAATGACCACTACGGTGAGCAGTAGGTAAACCACAAAGAAGTACAGCGTATATTGGCGCTGTTTGCGCAAAGGCAACGCCCGCCAACGTTCATCGAGCAGGTCAAAGTACCTGTCCATATTTGCTCTTAATTTTTTCATAGCCTTACTATTTGTTGTTACAGCTTGAAACGCTTAGGACTTTTACCCGCCTGTTGCTTTGGCTCATCGTTGACCAGTGCGACCGCTTCCGTTAATTTGGGTGCAGATATGACGGACAGGTTTGCCAGTTCTGATTTTTTAAGCAACTGCCCGAAGCCGTCTTTCTTGGCTATTTCCATACGGCTAAGCGAAAATTTGCCATTCAGGTATTTTACCCACATACTGCATTCTACACGGGGCTTGTCATCACCCGACCATTGTAGGTAGCCTGTCAGAAATAAATCCTGTTTAGGTAAATTGTCTGCACCTTTTTGGCAGCTTTTGAGGTATTCGCTGATACTGTCTTTCAGCTTTCTGGCATACGCACCCTGCGTATGGAAATAGCCGTTATATCCTTTGTCTGTAAGGATTTTTGCGAACGTTTTTAAATCTGATAATGCTTCCATAAGATTGTTTTTAGCGTTCGATGACTTCGATATCCCTGTTTTCCACGACTGCAAATTTTTCAATATTGAAACCTTGCGGGTTGTTGTCAGAGCGAACGGAGTTAACGAGATAGCAGGAAGTAATCAGGTTACGTCTGGTTACATTGCTTGACCGGATGATGAACTGTTTGGCATAGGTGCGCACTGCATACGGGTAGTTGTCGAAGTTGCACACGACACTATCTACCTCTATGCGTTGTTGCACGTTCCCCGAAATAATCCTGCTGTAATAGCCCTTTTCCGATAAGTCTTTGTAGTAATCAAAAGCACTTTTATCGGCAAGGTTGAATGCCCTGCTCATATTGCTTTCAATAGCATTCTTGTCGGGGGCAAGCGTAAAGAACAGTTCGTGGAAACGTCTGACGTGTTCCCTTGCTTCAACCGGGCGGTTGATGCTTGCATCCTGCGACAAGGCAAGCATCAGGGATTTACCATTATCCAGTACATAGATTTTTTGGCGTTGTTCTTCTGCAAAGCGGTAGGAACGCCATACGGCGTATCCTACCACACTGGTGCAGAGAACCGCAAACACAATGGCATATAACCTTATCTGCCTAAAGCTGTTTTCGATATTTCTTAGCGTTTTAAATTCCATTTTTTAGAATGATTAATTGTTTATTTATTCATCAGTTTACCGCCGATGTTTCCAACTGTCGAACCTGCGCCTGCTCCGGCGATATTTCCGGCTTTCATTGCCGTGGAGTTTACATTGCGGGTAAAGTTCCCTGCGCCTCCGGCTTGGATTACCCAACCTGTTACTGTCGGTATAGTGAAGTACCCGATGATGCCGATAATCATAAAAATGATGTACACGGTATTGCTCGTATCAGGAATGTAGGTGGGGTCGGCAAGCATTGCTATATCCCTTTCTAAAATGAGGGATTGTATTCTTGCCAACATTGAGCTGAACAAATCCGAAACGGGAAGCCACAGGTAAACGCTTACATACCTCGTGAGCCATTGCGTGAGCGTGGACTGAAAGCCGTCCCATACGGAAATAGCAAAGGCTATTGGTCCGAGTATGGAGAGGACTATCAGGAAAAACGTTCGTATGGTATCAATGACCAAAGCCGCCGCCTGAAAGAGTATTTCCAATAGATTGCGAAACCAGTCCTTTATCGCCTTTTCAATCTTGTAGGCTTGCCTGTCCATATACATACCCGCCATTGTACCAATGTCGGACGGCGACCAACCCAGTTCGTCCAGTTTCTTATCAAACTCTTCGTCTGATACCATATAGGCAGTTTCAGGATTTCTGACCATTGCCTCATATTCCAACTGGTCTTTCTGCTGTTGCAGCTTGTTCAGGTCAATCACCTGGTCTTCGAGTATTTGGTGGGTTCCTACAACCACCGGGCTTAACACTGCATTGATGGTTCCCAGTACGATAGTCGGGAAGAACATAATGCACAGCCCCAAAGCGAACGGGCGCAGCAGAGGGAACATATCAATAGGTTCGGCACGGCTTAAAGCCTGCCAAACCTTTAATGCTACATAGAACAATGCTCCCAATCCCGCCAAACCCTTAGCTACTGCCGCCATATCGCCTGCAAGCGGCATCATATCGTCATAAAGCGATCGCAGGAGTTCGTGAAGATTATCCCATTCCATAGTTTACCAGTATTTTTGGTTAGCAGTTCCGTAGAGTTCAAGCACTCTTTGGGCATCGTTTTTCTTTTTCGCTCTTAGGTAGCTCACAGAAATGTTCTTAGTGGTGTAGTAGCGTACAAGGCTGTGGTAATCCTTTACCTCTTTGTACACACGGTCAATAATGTCCATACGCTCTTTGTCATTCAGCGAAAGGCTTGAAGAGGTTACAATCTGCTTTAGTTCTTTCAGCAGTTCGGTACTTTCATTGAGCAGTGCCGAATAACCGTTGCCAATAGCGACCAATTCCTGTGGCGAAAAATTGGGGTCGTTCATCATCTTGCCGAAGTTCTGCACGTACATTTCGGACACATCGCCCACCAAGAGTACGGTTTGCTGCACCTTACGGGCATCTTTTACAAGGTTGTTGATAGCTTTCAGCTTGTCGTAATACTCCTTGCCCTGGTCGTACACTTTCTTTACTTCGTTGAAGTTCTTTATCACATTACTCACGGTGGAAGAAGTCTGTATGATTTCATTCGCACTGTTGATAATCCCTGAAGCCAAATTAGCGGGGTCGGTTACAACCCATTGGGCTTTTGCTGACGGTGCTACGGCGAGCATCAGTGCCGTACACACCAGATACATTACTTTTTTCATTGTTCTGATTTTTTAAATTGTTAATGACTATTGATTTGAATTGTCCCGCCGTTGCATTGCGATATGCTTAATAGCGAGTTCTACGTTACCATCGAGTTCCGCAGCAAGCTGCATCACTTCCATTTTTTCGGTTTCCTCTGTGGTGTAGGCGAGGTATTCCTCCAAACTAACTTCGGTGGCATAGACTGCCGAGTGCGTACCACCTAAACCAATCCAAACCTCTTTGTACAAGCGGCTTGCATCGTTGTTCATATTGATGGAAAGTACCTGACCTTTTTCTTTGTCGGTAAGGCCCAACATTGCCTGTATATCATCAAACTTGTTCATATACTTGCGTTGGTCTAAAAGGATTTTACAGTCGGAGTTATTGATGATACTTTCTTTCACAATGGGCGACTGGATGATATCATCGACCTCCTGTGTTACGACAATGGCTTCTCCGAAAAACTTACGCACGGTTTTGAACAAATACTTGATGTATTCTGCCATTCCCTCTTTTGCAATCGCTTTCCAAGCCTCTTCAATCAGGATAAGTTTGCGAATACCTTTCAGTCGGCGCATTTTGTTAATGAACACCTCCATAATGATAATCGTGACTATGGGAAAGAGGATTTTGTGGTCTTTTATCGCATCAATTTCAAACACGATAAAGCGTTTGGAAAGAAGGTCTAACTGCTTATCGGAGTTGAGCAAATAATCGTATTCTCCTCCTTTGTAATAGGGTTCGAGAACATTCAGGAAATTGGCAATGTCAAAATCTTTTTCCCTGACTTGTTTCTCCTCCAATACTTTGCGGTAGTCGCCTTTTACATACTCATAGAAGCCGTTAAATGACGGATAAGTATCATCTTGTTTGATACGTTCGATGTAACCGGAAACAGCATTGGACAATGCTACTTCTTCCGACCTTGTCGGCGGTTCATCGTCCCGTTTCCAAAGAGTGAGTATCAGAGTTTTGATACTTTCCCGCTTTTCGATGTCGAACACGCCGTCATCGGTATAAAAGGGATTGAACGCAATCGGGTTATCTTCGGTGTACGTGAAGTAAACACCGTCTTCGCCTTTGGTTTTTCCTTTGATGAGTTCGCATAATCCCTGATAACTGTTACCCGTATCTACGAGTAGAACGTGAGCACCCTGTTCGTGATATTGGCGTACCATATGGTTAGTGAAGAAAGATTTTCCCGAACCTGACGGACCAAGTATGAACTTGTTTCTGTTCGTGATAATCCCACGTTTCATCGGCAAATCGGAAATATCCAAATGGATTGGTTTTCCTGTAAGCCTGTCCGCCATTTTGATACCGAACGGAGAGGGCGAATTGTGGTAATTCGTTTCTTCTGCAAAGAAGCACAAGGCAGGTTCTATAAACGTATAGAAACTTTCCTCACTCGGAAAATCGCCAGCATTGCCTGGCATTGCAGCCCAATACAATGTGGCAACGTCTGTCGTGTTGTGGCGGGGCTTACACTCCATTAGTGCCAACGCACTACCGCAATCGTTCTTTAGCTGTTTGAGTTCCGCAGGGTCTTCCGACCAAGCCACAATATTGAAGTGTGCTCTTACAGAAGATAGCCCGAAGCTGTGTGCTTCGTTCAGATACTTCTCAATCCACTCCTTATTGATTTGGTTCGCCCGACTATAACGGGCTAAAGAGTGCATATTACGGGCAGATTTCTCAAACTTTTGCAGGTTGTCCTCGCTGTTATCCAAGAATAGGTACTGATTGTAAATGTGGTTACAGCTCAATAACAACCCTACGGGTGCAGCAAACGACAAACGGCAGTCGCTCCGGTCGGTAGATAGCTTTTCAAAGCGGGTATCAGCCGAAACAGTTGCAGGCAGGTCGTCCGTATCGGACAAGGTGTGCAAAGACAGCCTTTTGTTGCCGATACGCACTTCTTCCGCTCCTAATGCGATGTCCTGCATTGGTGTTCCGGCTTCTCTCGAAAGTGTAAGGTATTGTTCCAGCAATCCCTGTTTTTCGTCTGTTCCGATGATGTCGTCTTCGGTCAAACGTCGCAGGTTTACAAAACCGCTATCATTCACGATACGTTCAAACTGTGCGACCGCTTCCATAAATTGATGTATCGTTTCCTTATTGATTTCCTTTGGAATAAGCGTACCCTTGCAAAGCGAACTGAAATTGCTTTGCATACGCATTCTGTTCTTGGTCGTTTTTGTCAGGAACAGGTAGCAATAATGGTTCAGGAATGGTCGTTCGTTGAAATGCCGTTGATAGCTTTTGGAAAGAAAACTCTGGTCTTCCTGTGCCAAATCGGGAGTGTAGCTTTCTTTGATATACCAATCTTGCTTGTGAATGACTGTAAAATCGGGTAATGTCTTAATCGCCTTATGCCAGGCGGAGTGAATAGCTTCGTATTCAGCCGATGCTACCGTAAACAGCTCAGGCAATCGTACTTCAAAACAGGCGGTTATGTCCGCATCTTTGGACAGGATACAGTTGTTTTCTACTGCCAAGAGTGGAAACTTATGTTCCAATGTGGTTGTTTTGGCTACATTTCTCATACGGCTTTCGGTTTAGGAGTGAATTTTAAATACCTGCGTACAGGCTTACGACAAATAATGTAGCGAGGGTGTCGTTTTCTCGCACCTACTTTCATTAGTCCGTGTTCTCTGTACTTTCGGTTCAGCGAAAAGGTCTGCCATACAATGAGCGAAGCACCGCCAGCTCCGAGAAACAGGCAGACGTAATTACTTACGCCAACCATATACAATATCATCACGAAGATGAGCGTACCGAGCAGACCACCAGCGAATATGAACAGGTATTGGGCTTTCAGCCCTTTAAATTCCACTGTCCTGCCAATGCCTTTGTTAATGTTATAACTGTTCATAAGGCAGAGGTTTACAGGAAGAATGAACGCAGGATAGTAGCCGCAACAATCAGGAAGATACACGCACCGAACCACGAAGCCGCCGTCTTCGATGTGTCGGGGTCGCCCGAGCTGAATTTGTTGTACACCTTAACACCTCCGATTAAGCCGACAACCGCCCCAATCGCATAAATGAGTTGGGTGGCAGGGTCGAAATAAGACGTTACCATTTGGGTAGCCTCGTTGATACCTGCCGACCCGTTTCCCTGTGCGAACGCACCCATTCCTGACAGCATTGCTACGGCTGCCAGCAAAACTTTTTTACTTTGTTTTTTCATAATTGAAACACATTAATTTGTTACTGTTATCCCGCACCTTGCGGACTTTCGGGACAAAGGTGTTTTAGAAATCAAGGCGTGATAACAAAGTGGCAGTGAGAGGAATTGTTTGGCTGTGGGTGGCTGAATTGCTAAAGAAAATAGAGAGGTGTTGACAGGAAGAGAGAGGTTTTTACTATCTTCGTAAAATGAAATCCTTGTCGTACATATTAGCATTAATGGTTTTGGTCTTATCGACCTTGCCAAGCTTTATGGAAGATAAATGTTTTGACCTAGTGAATCAAACAACAAATAGTCAAGAACAAGATAGCGACGATTGCGGTATGGAATGTTGCTCGCCTTTTTCTAAATGCAATACCTGTACTGGATTTGTAATTACTTCCTTTTATGCTTTAACATCCAATTATGTCCAACAACCTAAAAAGAAATTAGGTGTAATAACAGCGTCAGCTGTTTCAGACTTCCTCTCTTCCATTTGGCAACCCCCTAAGATTAATTAATGTTTTTAGTGTCTTCGGCACAATAACAGATTACGGTGCTACAAACCCTCAATTCTCATTTTTCAAACATTAATGTTTTTTAAACAATGAAAAAAATAGTCTTTGTGTCATTTTTTATGACACTAAATCTCTGTGTATTTGCACAAAACACTTTAAATGCTGTTATTAGAAACAGTGAAAACAAAAATCTTTTGATTGGAGTGACAGCATCTATAAAAGGAACCTCGCTTGCCGCTACATCAAACGAAAACGGTCTCATCATAATAGAAAATATTCCTGATGGGATACAGGAAATACATTTTAGCTATATCGGTTTTAACGACTATATAGATACATTGGAATTTCCATTAGCTGACAACAGTCCTATTGAAATCTTACTCAAAGAAAGTTCAGAGGAGTTAGAGGAAGTTGTCATTTCATCCACAAGAAGCACAAGGAGTATACAAAATATCCCTACCCGTATTGAATTTATTGGAAGTGAAGAACTGGGCGAAAAAGGGAACATGAAACCGGGAGATATTCGTATGCTTTTAGCGGAAAGCACAGGTATTCACGTACAAACCACTTCGCCTACCAGTGCCAATGCAAGTATTCGTATTCAGGGACTTGATGGAAGATATACACAAATCCTGAAAGACGGTTTCCCCATTTATTCAGGTGCTTCAAGTGGATTGGGTTTGTTACAGATACCACCACTTGACCTCAAACAAGTAGAAGTCATCAAAGGCTCTACATCTACACTATATGGAGGCGGAGCAATAGCTGGACTGGTCAATCTGATTTCCAAAACGCCGACCTATGAGAGAGATTTAGGTTTTCACCTCAATGGAACATCCGGCAGGGGTTTGGATATAAACGGCTTTTATGGACAAAGGTTTAATAAAATTGGAACAACTATATTTGCTTCCCATAACCGTAACGCAGCTTATGATCCTGCTAAGAACGGGCTATCCGCTATTCCACAATTCGAACGCTATGTACTGAATCCGAAGCTCTTCGTTTATTTCAATGAAAAGACGAAACTGAACTTCGGTATCAACACAACGATCGAGAGCCGTTTGGGAGGTGATATGCTTTACATCAAAGGAAATGGAGATAATACAAACCAATATTTTGAGGAAAATAAAACACAACGCTATTCCACACAATTTGTTTTCGACCATATCATCAATGAAAACAGTACTGTTCAAGTCAAAAATAGTGTAAGTTATTTTAACCGAAATACTACCATTCCAAACTATCAGTTTGAGGGAACACAAACAGCAAGTTTTACCGAAGCCAACTACACCAACAGTACTGAAAAATCGGAATGGGTCACAGGTATTAATATTTGGACGGATAATTTCAAAGAAAAGCAGATTATGGCATCTCCGTTGAGAGATTATAATCAGACTACATTCGGTGCTTTTGTACAAAATTCTTTTAATGCTACGGATTGGTTTCAATTGGAAACAGGTTTTAGAACGGATTATGTTGTGGATTATGGGGTGGTATTCTTACCGAGAGTTTCGGCTCTATTCCACATTGCCGAGGGCTTAACTTCACGAGTTGGTGGTGGATTTGGCTATAAAACACCTACCATTTTTACGGAAGAAAGCGAACGCCTACAATATCAAAATGTAATGCCCATTGACGACAAGACCAATAAATTGGAAAAAAGTTATGGAGCAAATGCAGACATCAATTACCGCACCTACATTGGGGAAGATTGGTCATTTAGCATAAATCAATTGTTCTTTTACACCTATTTGGATAATCCCTTGTTACTTGAAAACTCCTCGGCAAATCTGTATCAGTTTGTTAATTCTCCTGGCTACATCCATACCAAAGGAACAGAAACCAATATTAAAATTGGTTATGATGACCTGAAATTGTTTTTGGGTTATACCTATACAGATGCCCGATTACACCAAAATGGAACGACTGTAGAAAGCCCTTTAACACCAAAACACCGCATTAATTCCATCCTGATGTATGAAATAGAAGACAAATGGAAAATTGGTCTGGAAGCCTATTATTTCAGTCGCCAAAAACTGAATAATGGAACTACGGGCAAAGATTACTTTATTACTGGATTTATGGCTGAAAAGATTTGGGAAAGATTTTCTCTGTACATCAACTTTGAAAACTTCCTCGACACCCGACAAACACGCTTTGACAGCATTTATACAGGAACAATAACCAATCCAGTTTTTAAAGACATTTATGCACCTTTGGACGGATTTGTGATTAACGGAGGAATAAAATTTAAGCTTTAAAATAAATGGAAAAAACCATATTCAATATAACTAAAATGGATTGCCCAAGCGAGGAGCAATTAATCCGTATGAAACTGCAAGACTTTGATACGGTAAAAGGATTGGAATTCGATATAGCCAATAGAAAATTAGACGTTTATCACGATGGAAACCCAGAGCCAATTTTTTTGGCTCTGGGAACACTGAATCTAAATACGACATTGGTTTCAACCGAAAAAAGTAATTTCGTTGTTGAAACAGATACAAGCAACAAGCAACGGAAATTACTTTGGATCGTATTGATTATCAACTTCCTGTTCTTTGGATTGGAAATGTTATTCGGTGTTTTTTCAGGCTCAATGGGGTTGGTAGCCGATAGTTTGGATATGCTTGCCGACAGTGTCGTTTACGCATTGGCATTAATCGCCGTGGGTGGAACAATCGCTTTAAAAAACAACATCGCCAGATTTGCAGGATACTTCCAAGTCTTACTGGCTATTATAGGTTTCGTTGAAGTAATCAGACGTTTTATGGGAATTGAAGCTATGCCCGATTTCAAGACAATGATTGTCGTTTCAGTTTTAGCATTGATTGCAAACGTATTTTGCCTTTATCTTTTACAAAAGAACAAAAGTAAAGAAGCGCATATGCAGGCTTCGATGATATTCACATCAAATGATGTCATTATCAATTCGGGAGTTATTGTTGCTGGTCTTTTAGTTAATTGGCTCAATTCAAGTTATCCAGATTTGATTATTGGAGCTATTGTATTTGTAATTGTAGCAAGAGGGGCTTACAGAATATTGAAGTTGGCAAAGTAAATGTAAAAATAAGTTGAGCCTGAAATTTAGTTTTTCAGGCTCAATTAAAATAATTCCGTTTCAGACAAACTCCCCAATATCAAAATCATCTAAATCATTGTTCCGCAAAGTGGAAGAACTGATTTCCGTTTCAGATGAGAGTGAGCTATCCAATAGCTTGGCAATTTTACTGGATGCACCCGCTATAGAATTTTCCAGCAGACTAAATAATTCGGTTCCCTGTATTTTCTGAACGATTGCTATCGCTGTTTCCTTTTGAGATGACTCCAGTTTTTCTTGCTGAAGCAACATCCCCACGGAGCTTAGTTCTTCAAAGGTAACCCCTTGGGCAAAACCATTATCGCCACCAGATATTCCGTACCTGTTCCATTCTTCTTCCTCTTCTTCAAAATCAGGTTGATTGCTAAAAACTTCATCCAGCTCTTCCTGCGGAATCTGAATACTCCTGTTTTCATTTTCGTCGTATTCAATGTCTAAATTATCGGGATTTACCTCTGGTTCCTCAATCTGGCGTTCATTGGCAGTGTTTGGCACTGAAAGGCGTTCTACGGGTTTGGGCTGTCCCATAATATCGGGCAGATCCGGATTGACTTTCTTTTGCGGAGGTTTTTGTTTTGACCTTTTCTTAATGATAATCTTATCCTGCAAAAGCAGGACAATGACGATCAGCAGGCATATTACTATTACAATTTCCATAACTATAAAATTGGTTTAAAACGTTCGTTGAAATAATCTGTAATATCGTCCCCGTACTCTCTAAAATGGTGTTCAAGAATGTTGTCGATATAAGAATAGAGTGTAGTCTTTTCTTCTCTTGTTAATTGTACTATACGTAACAACCTTTCGTGATATTCTGGACGAATGTAAACGACCTTTCCGTTTCGACCTGAAGGAAAACGATTGACCAGAAATGTCTCCTCATAATCCACCTTCTTTAGGGAGCTATTGCGGGCTTTTGATTTTGTTTCCTTCTGTATTTTCTGTTGTTGAATAACTTCGGGTATAGTAACAGATTGATTACCACTCATGATATTCATGATTAATTCTTCATCAACATCGGGCTTATCAAAATCTTTTCTTCTCTTATCTGTTGACATACTTAACTATTTTAGAGATTAACAATTTTTAAAAATTCTTCAATAAATAAATCCAGTCTCGTTACTTTCATTAGTTGAGGTTCGGCAGGTAACAGACTTGACCGAAATACACTGTTCGGTGTATCGTCCGTCTCTTTTCTGAAACGTTTACTATCCATTATCCGAGAATTCATCACAGATAAATCGAGTTCGTTAATAACGCTTTGATAAGCCTCGTATATTCCTGTTTTCTCTCGACCATCTACCTGATTCCAAAACATCCACATTTTCTGATCTTCATTACTCTCCTCCGTTTCGGGCAAGCCAAGGAATGCTTTAGTAAAGCTCAGTGTACTTTCCATAACTAGACGGTCAGCACTAATTGGAGAAAAAATAAAATCCATTGTTCTTAAGGTCGTGAGCACACCTTTTGTATTAGCTGTTCCGGGAAGATCAAAAAAAGTTATATCAGGCTCTATTGCAGATTGATTTACGTATTCTAAAGCCTTTGACAAGGCATCCTCCGGTTTACAACTGATAATCGGATATGCTTTTTTATTGATACTTTGATACAACTTCATTGCAGCTCTTTTGTGGTAATCATTCTGCATAATAGTTTTCAAATCCCTTTCCCTCATATTGGCTAAGCTGTGTTGTGGGAAATCACAATCCATTACAAGGACATTAAAACCTAAACGATAATGCAATACACTTGAAAGTAATGCGGTCATAGTAGATTTTCCAACACCGCCTTTAGGCGTTGAAAAACTAATTTTTAAAGTTTTCTTTTTTGTTTCCATTATTTAAAGATTTATTGTTACACATTTTATTTGTTTGGCAGGTTTGAATATTGGTTTATTTAAATAGTACCTATTTCCTATATGCCTGTATTCCCCTTTTGGAAATTTTCTTGATTGTTATTTGCTTTTATTACCGCTTGGTGGGTAATCATTTTTAGCAACTGGAAAACCTTACAACTTGTAAATTGCTTTACCGCTTTTATGCTTTTACAGTTTTATGTTTTTAAAACCCTATGCTTTTATTCCAAAATTTCTGTACTAAAACCCAATTTATTTTTTATCCTCATTACATTTTTTACAACCTGCCCTAAAACTTTGATGCAAATAAAGCGATTGATTTATCCGGTAAATGATGTATGGCAGTATTTGGCGTTCAAAGGCAGTGTTTGGCACTCTGTTGTAGTGCAATCCTTTCGTAAAGAGCGCTTTACTTTGTAAGTAGATTTTTATTAACGGATTTATGCAAAATCAAATTGACAAAATGGACTTTAACAGCTACGGCATCAAGCCGTTTTTCCCTGTTAAATCCAATCCGTCCCGGAGGGCGGATTTTTGTGTTCACCGGAACACGGCAAGTTGTGTTTTGAGCATCTCGAAAAGATTTCCGATGCTCAAAACAACTTGCCCTGCCGGGGGCAGAAAACGTCCTCCGAAGTCGGCGTTTTGTATGAATTAAAAATGGATTAGTGATGAATGAAAACAGCAGAAAGCAGTTAAAAAAGGGCGGGCGTCCTCTAAAAAACGATCCCGCTAAAATCCGGTACACGATTTCCTTTAATGAGGAAGAGCATGCCCGTTTTCTTGACTTATTTGAAAAGTCCGGTATGCAGGTTAAGGCACATTTTATAACCTCTTGCATCTTCGATAAGACGATAAAATCTGTTAAAATAGACAAAGGAACAATTGATTTTTATATGCGATTGACTTCGTTTCACAGTCAATTTCGATCTATTGGCGTGAATTATAATCAGGTCGTAAAGCTATTGTATAAGAACTTTTCGGAGAAAAAGGCAGCAGCATATCTCTATAAATTGGAAAAACATACGGCTGAAATGACCGCCTTGTTTAAAGAAATTGTCCAGATAACGGAAGAATTTGATGTAAAATATCTGAAAAAATAACAGCAGAAATGATTGCGAAAATTGGTAGAAGCGCAAATTTATACGGAGCCTTGGCATATAATCAGCTTAAAGTGGAGAATGAAAATGGGCGAATTTTGTTTGCTAATAAGATGATTGAAACCGCAAGCGGACATTATTCCGTAGCACAATTAGCCCAATCTTTTGCTCCTTATCTCATCGCCAACCGCAATACCGAGAAACATACGTTGCATATTTCGCTCAATCCTGATCCCAAGGATAATGTAGATGATGATAAGTTTAGGGAAATGGCGGAAGAATATATGCGTGAAATGGGTTACGGCGAACAGCCTTTTGTGGTCTTCAAACATACCGATATTGACCGTAGTCATATCCATATCGTATCGGTCTGCGTGGACGAACAGGGCGTGAAAATTTCGGATAGTTTTGAGAAAATGCGGTCTATGAGTGTATGCCGTGAACTGGAAAGAAAACACGGTCTGATACCCGCAACGGACAAAGAACGTAATCACAATGATAAGGTTTTTCGTCCGGTGGATTATCGGGCAAGTGATATAAAAAGTCAGATTGCTTCGGTCATTCGCCACTTGCCGAACTATTATCAATACCAAACTTTGGGAGAATACAATGCTTTGCTTTCCCTGTTCAATATTACCACCGAGAAAGTGGAGGGAGAATTACACGGAAAGGCACAGCAGGGTTTATTGTACATTCCATTGAATGAGAAAGGCGAAAAAGCAGGACATCCGTTCAAGGCTTCGTTTTTCGGAAAGAACGCAGGGCTTCCGGCTTTGGAATTGCATTTTGCGAAATGCAAAACAACCCTGAAAGATACCGCAACCAAACAGACTTTAAAATCAGCCGTTACCATTGCCCTGCAATCAACGGTTGACGAATTGAGCTTTAAAAAACAGTTAGGCGAGCAAGGTATCAATGTAGTGATACGCAGAAACGATACCGGACGAATTTACGGTATGTCGTTCATTGACCACAACTCTAAAAGCGTTTGGAACGGTTCACGATTGGCAAAAGAACTTTCTGCCAATACCTTTAATGATTATTGGAACAATAATATCAAAGCGGAGATTAAAGAGCCAGTTGCACCCCTACCAAAATTGTCCAAACCAACTGATACGGAGGATTTACCTGCGGAAGAACCACATCATTTGTTCGACTTCTTAAATACTGAAAAACACGAAGACGGTTTGATAGAAGCCTTTGGAGGTTTGCTCATACCTGAAGCACAGGGGGAAGATTACGAGGAACAGGATTTTGCTAATAGGATGAAGAAAAAGAAAAGAAGACTATAGTAAGTCATCTTTTGGAATTAAAATCTGCTTTTAAAACGATTTGTTAAATTGTATTTTAGCATTTGCTTAAATAAACGAATTAACTATATTTGCACTATGGGTAATAATTCTTGTATACGTCAACAAGCAGACATTGAACAAATAAACCGCTGTAAAGACCGGGTTTTAGAGCTTAACGATTCGTTTGATTATTTATCGAATGGGCTTGAATTGGCAGGAAATACCGTAAGACTTAAAATTCTCTTCCTACTTTACGAAGAAAAACGACTTTGTGTTTGCGATATAAGCGACGTTCTTGGAATGACAATCTCGGCAGTTTCACAACATTTACGAAAACTTAAAGACCGTAATCTAGTAGAAACAGACAGGGAGGCCCAAACTATTTTTTATTCATTGACCAAGGAATATGAAAAATTGCTAAAACCGTTTTTTAAAATACTTGATGAAAACAAAGTCATAGAAGCAATATGAAAACAAACAACAAACTTATCGGCGCAGGACTTTTGACTGCAATTGCAGCTTCACTTTGTTGCGTTACACCAGTTTTGGCTCTCATTGCAGGAACAAGCGGACTTGCCTCCACTTTTTCTTGGCTTGAATCTTTCAGACCGTATTTTATCGGTTTGACAATTTTGGTTCTTGGTTTTGCTTGGTATCAAAAGTTAAAGCCTAAAAAGCAAATTGATTGCAATTGTGAAACAGCAGAAAAACCAAAATTCATTCAGTCGAAAACGTTTTTAGGAATTGTAACATCATTTGCAATAGTAATGCTTGCTTTTCCATATTATTCAAGTGTTTTCTACCCAAAGACAGAAAAGCAAATCATAATAGTGGACAAATCCAATATTGAAAAAGTAGAATTTACGATTAGCGGAATGACTTGTGCAAGTTGTGAAGAACACATAAATCACGAAGTGAATAAATTGATAGGGATTGTCAATCTAAAAGCTTCTTATGAAAATGGAAATACAATCGTAGAGTTTGACAACTCGAAAACAAATATTTCTGAAATTGAAAAAGCAATAAACTCAACAGGGTATTCTGTAACCGCGAAAAATTAAAATTAAAATGGAAATCAAATTGCAATCAATAATCACTTGCCCCAACTGCGGACACAAGAAAGAAGAAACAATGCCGACAGATGCTTGCCAATATTTTTACGAATGTGAAAAGTGCAAACATGTTCTTAAACCAAAGCAAGGCGACTGTTGTGTTTATTGTAGTTATGGAAATGTTCCTTGTCCACCTATTCAGCAAAACAAAAAATGTTGCTAACGGGTATAAAACAAAAGAAGGTCGATATAACTAAAGTATTTTTATTTTACTACCTATAAATATTACTATATAAAAGGGGTATAGAAGCTATACCTCTTATGACCCAGCCGAACCCTGCCACTCACCGCCATCCACTACCACTTTTCCAAAGCCAATCTTTATAGTCTTTAAATTCACGCCCGAACATTAAAATTAAAAATAATGCAAGGAGAAGACGATTTAAGAGGTTTAGCCAAAATAATGGCTTTTATGAGAGCAGTTAGTATTCTATTAGTACTGATGCATCTTTATTGGTTTTGTTATGGTTTCTTTATGGAACGTGGCTGGACACTAGAAGTAATCAATAAAATATTAGGGAATTTTGACCGAACAGCCGGTTTGTTTTCGCATACTTTATATACCAAAGTATTTGCAATCGTGTTATTGGCTTTAAGCTGTTTGGGAACCAAAGGCGTGAAGAACGAGAAGATGACCTGGTCAAAGATTTACGTGGCTTTGGGAATTGGTTTTTTGCTGTTCTTTCTGAATACACCACTGTTAAAGTTGTCGCCCATCATTGGCACATTCTTTTATATACTGACTATCGGACTAGGTTATATTGCTTTGCTGATGGCTGGGGTTTGGATAAGCAGGTTATTGAAAAACAACCTGATGGATGATGTTTTCAATATGGAGAACGAAAGTTTTATGCAGGAAACCAAATTGATGGAAAATGAATATTCCGTAAACCTGCCTACTAAATTTTGGTACAATAAAAAGGAACACAAGGGCTGGATCAATATCGTAAATCCTTTCAGAGCAACGATTGTTTTGGGGACTCCGGGTTCTGGTAAATCGTATGCCGTCGTTAACAATTATATCAAGCAACAAATTGAAAAAGGTTTTTCGATGTATATCTACGATTTCAAGTTTGACGACCTTTCTACTATTGCTTATAATCATTTATTGAAACATCAGGATAAGTACGAAATAAAACCAAAGTTCTACGTCATCAACTTTGACGATCCACGCAAGAGCCATCGTTGCAATCCGCTCAATCCAGATTTTATGACTGACATATCCGATGCTTACGAAGCCGCTTACACGATTATGTTGAACCTCAACAGAAGCTGGATACAAAAACAAGGAGATTTCTTTGTCGAATCTCCAATTATTCTTTTAGCGGCTATCATCTGGTTTTTAAAAATTTACGAGAATGGTAAGTATTGCACCTTTCCACACGCCATTGAATTGCTGAATAAAAAGTATTCGGATGTATTTACCATTTTAACTTCGTATCCTGATTTGGAAAACTATCTTTCACCATTTATGGATGCTTGGCAAGGCGGAGCACAAGACCAGTTGCAGGGACAAATTGCATCGGCTAAAATCCCTTTGTCACGAATGATATCACCGCAGTTGTATTGGGTTATGACAGGCGATGATTTTTCATTGGACATCAACAACCCGAACGAGCCGAAGATTTTGTGCGTGGGTAACAATCCCGACCGTCAAAATATCTACTCCGCAGCTTTGGGCTTGTACAACTCCCGAATTGTCAAGCTCATCAATAAGAAAGGACAATTAAAGAGTTCGGTTATTATAGATGAGTTGCCCACGATTTATTTTAGAGGGTTGGACAATCTTATCGCAACGGCGAGAAGTAATAAGGTGGCTGTGTGCTTGGGCTTTCAGGACTTTTCGCAGTTGATACGTGATTACGGCGATAAAGAAGCTAAAGTTATTCAAAACACCGTAGGTAATGTATTCAGTGGACAGGTTGTAGGAGAAACGGCAAAAAGCCTTTCGGAACGTTTTGGAAAAGTATTACAGAAACGTCAAAGTATGACGATAAACCGTAATGATAAATCAACTTCTATTTCTACACAATTAGACAGCCTTATTCCGGCTTCCAAAATTTCAACCTTAACGCAGGGTATGTTTGTCGGTTCTGTATCGGATAATTTTGACGATCGTATCGAACAAAAGATATTTCACGCAGAAATCGTGGTCGATAATGAAAAGGTAGCCGCCGAAACAAAAGCCTATCAAAAGATACCGCAAATCCTATCCTTTGTAGATGAGCAAGGCGAGGATAAAATGAAGCAGGAAATTGAAAGCAATTACCGTCAGATAAAATCAGATATTCTGCATATCGTCGAAAGTGAAATGGAACGGATTAAGAATGACCCGAACTTACAGCATTTGATACAGCAAGAGTAATAAAGGTACAAGTGGAAATTTTTAGTATAGACTAAAAAATATTGGCGATACTTCTTCTTAAATTTAGTATGGAGTGTCGCCATTATTGTTTTGAACAGTATGTAAAACAAATATTCAGAATGAAAAAGGATATTATATAAAATAGTAATTATTCAAAACAATGCAATGCCATTGCATTACTTTTTTACTAACTTTGCAAAAGAATATGAAAGTCTTTTTTTCCATATTGGCAATTTATATGATGGCGGTATTTTTAATGCCTTGTACCGATATGTATGAAAAGGAGAGTTTTCAAAACCATAACCATTCAGAAGAATTAGCCCATAAAGCAAGCCACGACCATCAGGAAAAACCTGATATGTGCAGTCCGTTTTGTTTATGCGGTTGTTGTGGAATGGTGTCGGGCATAGTGCTTCAATGGAATGTATATAACTTAGTTAAGAAGACCTTTGACTTGTCTAAGGCCAAAGTTTACTATAAATCTATCTTTATATCCCTCTATCTGGGAGAAATTTGGCAACCGCCAAAGATTAATGCATAATTTTTAATGTTTAAATGATTACAGCTTAATGCTAACAGCGTTAGCTTGGTTTTTAGGGTATTTATATTCCCTAAAAACATAATCATTATGATTTTATCATTATTTATCCATCATTAATCATCACAAAAAGTGTTAAATAACATTATAAAATTCTCTATAAAGAATAAGTTCATTATAGGATTAATGACCTTATTACTCATCATTTGGGGGGTATGGAGTGCCACGAAAATCCCCATTGATGCCCAACCTGACATTACAAACAATCAGGTTCAGATTATTACCCTGTCACCAACATTAGCAGGACAGGAGGTGGAGCAACTGGTTACATTTCCTGTAGAGCAAAGTATCGTCAATCTTCCCAAAGTAGAAGAAATAAGAAGTGTTTCGAGGTTTGGACTATCTGTTGTAACCGTAGTGTTTCAAGACAATGTCGATATTTATTTTGCAAGACAGTTGGTAAGCCAACAGCTGAAAGAAGCACAAGACCAGATACCTGATGGAGTTGGAACGCCTGAACTTGCTCCTGTCAGTACAGGTCTTGGCGAAGTGTACCAATACATTCTCCATCCCAAACAAGGAAGCGAAGATAAATATTCTGCAATGGATTTACGGACAATGCAGGATTGGATTGTCGCCAGACAACTTTACGGTACTCCGGGAATTGCAGAAGTTAATAGTTTCGGCGGTCTGCTCAAACAATACGAGGTATCCGTTGACCCTAACCGCATCAAAGCGATGGACGTCAGTATCTCCGATATTTTTACTGCACTCGAAAACAACAACCAAAATACCGGAGGCGCTTATATTGATAAGAAACCCAATGCATACTTCATTCGGGGAATTGGTTTAGTCACTTCACTGGAAGATGTAGGTAATATTGTTGTTAAAAATACGGAAAGTGTTCCGGTATTCATCAAAGATGTAGCAAAAGTACAATTTGGTCACGCTACCCGATACGGAGCAATGACCTATAACGGCGAAGTAGATGCTGTGGGAGGTATTGTAATGATGCTCAAGGGAGAAAACACTGCTACGGTCGTAAAAAACATCAAAGAAAAAATACCGGTTATCCAACAATCTCTACCCGATGATGTGGTCATAGAACCTTATTTGGATAGAATGAACCTGGTAGATAGAGCGATAAGTACTGTCGAAAAAAACCTAATTGAAGGTGCATTAATCGTAATATTTGTATTGATTATCTTCTTAGGGAATTTCAGGGCAGGTTTAATCGTCGCATCAGCTATACCGTTATCAATGCTTTTTGCATTGGGAATGATGAGGTTATTTGGCGTAAGTGCCAACCTGATGAGTTTGGGAGCTATTGATTTCGGATTGATAGTGGACGGTTCGCTGATCGTTGTTGAAGCCACAATGCACCATTTGGGCTTACGGAAATCCACTCAAAAACTTACGCAGGCAGAAATGGACGAGGAGGTGTATGAATCTGCAAGAAAAATCCGTACGAGTGCAGCATTTGGAGAAATCATTATCCTCATTGTTTATATTCCTATCCTTACTTTGGTCGGCATAGAAGGAAAAATGTTTACGCCAATGGCGCAGACCGTAAGTTTCGCCATTTTGGGAGCTTTGATTTTGTCCTTTACCTATATCCCGATGATGAGTGCCTTGTGTCTGTCTAAAAAACCGATTACCAAAAGGAATTTTTCAGACAAAATGATGGACTATCTTCAAGGGGTTTATAAGCCTTTGTTAGAAAAAGCCATTCGGATAAAATATGTGATTATTGCGGTTGCCGTCGGACTTTTTACCATTAGTATATTCCTTTTTTCACGGATGGGCGGAGAGTTCCTGCCAACATTGGGCGAGGGCGATTTTGCTTTCCATTGTATTTTGCCGCAAGGAACATCCTTAAGCCAAAGTCTGGAAACCTCTATGCAGGCATCTAAGATAATCAAGGAGTTTGACGAAGTAAAAATGGTTGTAGGAAAAACGGGGGCTGCCGAAGTACCGACAGACCCGATGCCGCCCGAAGCGACCGACCTGATGATTATTCTTAAACCACAGGACGAATGGAAAACAAAGAAATCGTATGACGAACTTTCCAATGAAATGATGGAGAAACTCGAAGTTATTCCCGGTGTATTCTTTGAAGCCAACCAGCCGATACAGATGAGGTTTAATGAACTGATGACGGGTATCAGGCAAGATGTAGCTGTGAAAATATTCGGAGAGAACCTCGACAGTTTGTTGATTTATGCCAATAAAGCCAATGCCATTATTCAAACGGTAGAGGGTGCAACCGCTCCGCAGGTAGAACGGATAGCAGGTCTTCCACAGATTAATATCGAATACGACCGTACCCGAATAGCCAACTATGGCTTGAATGTACAGGAGATAAACGATATTGTCAGTACTGCGTTTGCAGGTAAATCAGCAGGCGTGGTTTATGAAAATGAGCGTAGATTTGATTTGGTGGTACGGCTTGATGAAGAACACCGCAGTTCTATTGAGGATGTGAGCAATCTGTTTATTCCACTTCCAAACGGAGAGCAGGTTCCACTTTCGCAGGTTGCCAACATTGACTATAAATTAGGTCCTGCACAAATCAGCCGTGAAGGAGGAAAACGAAGGATATATGTCGGATTTAATGTACAAGGGCGGGATGTAGCAAGTGTTGTAGAAGAAATTCAGGATAAGTTGGCTGAACAGGTTAAGCTACCGACAGGATATTATTTTACCTATGGCGGTCAGTTTGAGAACCTCCAAAAAGCTACTGACAGATTACTGATTGCAGTACCTATCGCCCTGCTTTTGATTTTTATCTTATTGTACTTCACGTTTCATTCGTTCAAGGAAGCCGTTTTGGTCTATACAGCTATCCCGATGAGTGCCATTGGAGGTGTGTTTGCCCTATTGTTGAGGGATATGCCATTCAGCATATCAGCAGGTGTAGGGTTTATCGCTTTGTTTGGTGTTGCTGTTCTGAACGGGATTGTACTGATTTCCACATTCAACAGATTGGAAAAAGAGGGTTGGAACGAGATTATCCCGAGAATTATCGAGGGGGCTAAAACAAGACTAAGACCCGTATTAATGACAGCGTCGGTAGCAAGTTTAGGTTTCTTACCGATGGCATTGAGTACAAGTGCGGGTGCAGAAGTACAAAAACCGTTGGCAACGGTCGTTATCGGCGGATTGATGTCAGCAACGGCATTGACGTTATTCGTACTGCCTTTACTATACCTCGTATTTATGAGAAATCATAAGCCTACAAAAAATAATAAAATGAAAGCCATAACACCTATATTGTTACTGTTTACGTTCTTAGGCTTTTCTCAAACCAGTAATGCACAAAATCCTGTAAACGTAGATAGAGCTATCGAAATAGCTATGGAAAATAACCCTCAGCTCCGTTCCAAAAAATTGGAGATTCAATCTACCCAAAGTTTGAGTAAGACAGCATATGAGCTACCGAAAACCGATTTAAATTTCCAATATGGGAATACAGATGGATTTGAGTACAATGACGGTTTCCAAATTTCGCAGACTATACCCTTTCCAACACTTTTTGGGGTAAAGAAAAACCTTGTCAAAGAGCAAGTCAAAGGGCAGGAATGGTCAAAGGCTCTGACAGAAAATGAGCTAAGAAAGCAGGTAAGAACATATTATTATCAGTTAGCGTATCTGGAACATAATGCTTCGGTATTGAAGTATTTGGATAGTATTTATGCAGACTTTATCCGTGTGGCGGAGCTGCGTTATAAAACAGGAGATATAGGGCGGATAGAAGTCAGTACGGCTGTTACCAAAAAGGGGGAAATCAATATATTGCTCCAGCAAAATGAGGTCTTCAGGCAAAATGCCTATCAGAATCTTAAAAACCTGATGCAGACAAAGGAAGATTTTGCCATTGAACCCAAATCAGACTATGAACCATTACTTTTGACTTCTTTCATAGACAGTTCAGCTATTGAAAACCACCCAAGCATCCAGCTATTGTATCAGGAGGCTAAAATCGCTGAACAGAACAAGAAGTTGGAACGGGCAAACAGCCTGCCTGATTTTACGTTCGGTTATAATAATATATCGCTGATAGGAATGCACAGTAGAAACGGCGTGGAACAATTTTACGGCAGAGGACAGCGGTTCAGTTTTGTTGATGTAGGCATAACCATTCCACTCTTTACTACGACCAGAGCGAAAATCCGTTCCCTTGATTATCAAAAACAATCATTGGAACTGAATGCCCAATGGCAACAACAGCAGCTAAAAACGGAGTTGGCAAATGCCCTGAAACAATATGAACAGAATGTTTCACAGTTTACCTATTTCAAGGAGCAGGCACTTCCGAATGCTGATGAAATCATCAATGCGGCAAAGTTAGGGTACAGTACCGGAGATATTTCTTATGTGGAGTACCTCTTTGCCTTGCAGACAACAACCGATATTCAGCTTAATTATCTAAAGAGCATACAGCAAATCAATGAGGCTGTAACGCTTATTCATTCATTAATCAGCAAATAATACAAAATATGAAACGTATCATCAATAATATAGTTTTCAGCGTTTTTGTCCTCGTAGCAATCTTTGCTTTGAACGCCTGTACAAATAAACATACGGAGGACGACGGACATAATCACGGTAGCGAAGCAGCAGCAACAACGGACGAACACGAAGAAGAAAACGTTGCGGTACTGACCGATGAACAGATAAAAGCTGTAGGTATCGAAATCGGGATGATTGAACAGAAACAATTGTCCGCAACATTGAAAGCCAACGGTGGATTGAGAGTACCCAACAGCAACAAGGCAAATGCAACTTCAATGTTTGGCGGCGTTATCAAATCCCTCAATGTGGAGATAGGCGATTTCGTAAAAAAAGGTCAGGTCATCGCCACTATTTCCAATCCGGAATTCATACAATTACAGGAAGAATACCTAAGCATCAATAGCAGGATAGAATTTGCAGAGCAGGAAGTTGCAAGACAAAGAGAGCTGAACGAGGGAAATGCAGGTGCAAAGAAAAACCTGCAAAGTGCCACATCTGAATTGAACACGTTGAGAACACGAAAAGCATCGTTACAACAACAAATCCAAATGATGGGCATTAATCCGGCTTCCCTGTCAAATTCCAGCCTTAAATCCTCGTTGGTCGTTACAAGTCCGATAGGCGGTACGGTAAGTAACGTTTTTGCCAAAATCGGAAGCTATGTAGATGTGTCTTCGCCTATTGCCGAAATAATAGAGAACACAGCATTGCACTTGGACTTACAGGTTTATGAAAAAGATATTCCCCTAATCAAAATAGGTCAGAAAATAGATTTTGTCGTAACCAACAACCCCAATAAGACCCATTCTGCCGAAGTTTATAGTATAGGTTCATCTTTTAGCGGAGAGAGCAAAACCATTGCCGTTCACAGCAGAATTACCGGAGATAAAACAGGATTGATTGACGGAATGAGCATAACCGGAAATGTAAGTTTAGATGATGTATTAAGTACGGCTGTACCCAACGAAGCGGTTGTCAATGCAGACGGGAAATATTACATCTTTTTGGTCAAGGAGCAGGAAGAAGAACCGCACGACCATAAAGAAGATGAGGCTCACGACCACGGTTCGGAAAATGGAACTCAATTTACAAGAATGGAGGTCGTTAAAGGTGCTTCTCAATTGGGTTACACGGCGATAACGCCTGTAAATGAAATTCCACACGGTACACATATCGTGATAAAAGGTGCGTTTTTTGTGAATGCAAAAATGAATGATACCGGAGAACACGGTCACGCTCACTAAAATGGTATATAATGAAAAAAAGCATTGAACAAAAGCTGTTGTCAAAGAACACCAATCCGACCAGTATGCGGATATTGGTATATGATTTCTTGGAGCAACAGCAGACAGCGATGTCCTTATCTGAAATCGAAAGTCATTTCTATAAAGCAGACAGGGTTACGATTTACAGGACTTTGAAAACTTTCGAGGAAAAAGGCATTGTACACAGTATTCAGGAGAACACTACCGTTAAGTATATTTTGTGTCACGATGGGGGTGATGAAGAAACACACAAAGATTGGCACTTACATTTCTATTGTAAAATCTGTAAACAGACAACCTGTAAGGAGGATTTTATAATACCGCAGAATGGAAACCAAAATTACCGTATTGACGAAATAAAACTATTTGGTAAAGGTATTTGCGAGAACTGTTTAAAGGAGAGTTTGCAATAGCATTGCAGGCTCTTCCTGTGTATCTTTGTCATAAATATAAATGTGTTATGGATAACTATCTTAAAGAAACAAAAATCCTTGACTACTCAAACGTTTCTATACAAGAGCTATTGGAACAAAGAGGGTGGAAAGATTTGGGCAATGTTTCAAGAGTTAAAGCCATTTACAATTTTGTCAGGGATGAAATAAAATTTGGCTACAATGTTTCGGACGATATACCTGCATCAGAAATATTGCAGGATGGCTATGGACAGTGCAATACCAAAGCGACTTTGCTAATGACGTTATTAAGAGCAACGTCACGGTTTTACCATTGACAAAGCCTTGCAAAAAGGAGCTATTACGGGTATTTGGTACAAACTTTCGCCTCAAAACATCTTACATAGCTGGGTAGAAGTATGGGTAAATGAACAGTGGTATTTTTTAGAAGGTGTGATTTTGGATAAACCCTATCTCACCAAATTGCAGGAGCAGAACAGCGATTGCAAAACCACATTTTGTGGTTTCGGGGTTTATACCGATAATTTTGAGAACCCACCGATTGAATGGAACCTCAACAATACGTTTATTCAGGATAAGGGCATCAATCAGGACTTTGGCGTTTTTGATACACCCGATGAATTTTATTCTAAGCATCAGCAAAAGCTAAATGCGTTAAAGCGATTTGTTTTTCAGTATATCGTGAGGTATATAATGAATAATAACGTAGAAATAATAAGAAATAAAAGTGTAACGAACCTAAAAAATTAAAGGCTATGACAAATACAGACAAAAATCATAAGCATACGTATGATGCACAAGGCAAAATGACTTGTTGCACGCTGGAAGAAAAAATTTACACCGAAGCAGGTGCAAAAGAGCTGGTAAATGAAAAGCATCAACACGACCACGGCGATGATGAAGGACACGACCACAGTCATAGTGAGAGTAGTCCAATTAAAATGTTTTTGCCGAGTATAATATCATTGGTATTGTTGCTTGCTGCCATAGCATTTGATCATTGGCTTCCACAGCAATGGTTTACGGGTTGGGTAAGGATTATTTGGTATGTGGTTGCGTATGCTCCCGTTGGGTTTCCTGTATTGACAGATGCCGTGAAAAGCATCAGAAAAGGGGAAATCTTTTCAGAGTTCTTTTTAATGGGCATTGCCACCATCGGGGCATTTGCCATTGGCGAATATCCCGAGGGCGTTGCCGTGATGTTGTTTTATGCTGTTGGAGAAGTTTTTCAGACAATGGCGGTTTCCAGAGCCAAAGCAAATATCAAATCATTGCTCGACCAAAGACCTGATGAGGTAACGGTTTTAAGAAACGACCAACCCCTAACTGTAAAGGCGGAAACCGTGAATATCGGCGAAATAATACAATTGAAACCGGGAGAAAAATTAGGTTTGGACGGAGAATTATTGTCTGAAACGGCATCGTTCAACACCTCAGCACTCACAGGCGAAAGCAAACCCGACACCAAAGCCAAAGGCGAAACGGTTTTGGCAGGTATGATAAACCTTAATACCGTTGCACAAGTGCAGGTCACAACCGCATATATGGATAGTAAGTTGAGTAAAATTTTGGAATTGGTACAAAATGCTACTTCACAAAAAGCACCAACGGAATTATTTATCCGCAAGTTTGCGAAAATATATACCCCTATAGTGGTACTGTTAGCGGTCGCTATCTGTGTGCTGCCTTACTTTTTCGTAGCTGATTATGAGTTTAGGGATTGGTTGTACAGGGCTTTGGTATTCTTAGTTATTTCTTGTCCTTGTGCCTTAGTAATCAGTATTCCATTGGGTTATTTCGGTGGCATTGGAGCAGCGAGCAAAAACGGAATACTGTTCAAAGGAAGTAACTTTTTAGATAGCCTTTCCAATATCCAAAATGTGGTAATGGATAAAACGGGTACAATGACAGAGGGTGTTTTCAAGGTTCAAGAAGTGGTATTTGACAAAGCGTTCAATCAAGATGAAATTTTGCAATTGGTCAATGTATTGGAAAGCCACAGTACGCACCCCGTAGCGACAGCTATTCACGAATACGTGGGGGAACTGGATAATACAATCCGCTTAGAAAATACAGAGGAAATTGCTGGACACGGGCTGAAATCAACCGTAAATGGTAAAGACTTGTTGGTTGGAAATTTCAAGCTGATGAACAAGTTTGGAATACAATACGACTTAGATCCGAACAGCATCGTTTATACGACCATTGCCGTTGCTTACGATAACAAATTTGTCGGTTACATTACGATTGCCGACAGTATCAAAGAAGATGCAGAGAAAACCATCCGTTTATTGCATAAACTCAATGTGAAAGCAACTATGCTTAGCGGAGATAAAAGTACAGTGGTAAAGTATGTAGCGGAGCAGTTGGGGATAGATAATGCTTTTGGGGATTTATTGCCCGAAGATAAAGTAAACAGGGTTAAAGAAATTAAAGCCAAAGGCGAAAGCGTTGCTTTCGTCGGCGACGGCGTGAACGATGCTCCCGTTGTGGCGTTGAGCGACGTAGGTATCGCAATGGGCGGTTTGGGAAGCGATGCCACTATTGAAACGGCAGATGTGGTCATACAAGACGATAAGCCGAGCAAAATCCCAATGGCAATCAATATTGGAAAAAAGACAAAGAAAATCGTTTGGCAAAATATCACATTGGCATTTGTGGTAAAAGGAATTGTATTGGTGCTTGGTGCAGGTGGATTGGCTACAATGTGGGAAGCCGTTTTTGCTGATGTGGGCGTGGCGTTATTGGCTATTCTTAATGCGGTACGAATACAGCGGATGAAATTTTAAAGGACGTCAATTTATAAGTATTGAAAAGAAAACAGAAAATACGCAAAAAGAAATATATAAAGGTATTCAACCGAAGCGACTTAATGTCTTTGGACATCAGTGACGACAACCTTGTTGATGTAAGAACCATTTAAGTAGGTTGAAGTATGCTTCTGAAAACCCCGTAACCGGGCGTATGGGTGTATTCAATATGGGACGAAATATCAGTGTTAAATTAATAATGAATTTCTGATTCGATATTATTGAGTGAAAGATTTAAAAGAACGCTAGCAGGAAATGTAACTGACACTATAATGCTCATGGAATAAAAATAAATGGCGGATAAGAGAAACTTATCTGCCATTTATTTCAAAAAAAACGAACCGGTTTGAAAAATACCATTATCTTTGCAATAGTTTTTTTGTTTTTTACATGTTAAAAAGGATAAACATATTAATGATTATATGCTTATTGGGCTTTTTTATAATCCCAATGCAATCCTATGCGTGTAAATCGCATTCCAAAGAAATTGTTATCAAGGAGAAGTCATGTTGCAGTGCCAACAAGCAGCATCATTCAGAAGATCAATGTGAGAAAGACTGCTGTAAGTCTAAGGATGACACGAGCAATGAATGCTCTGGAAATTGTGGACCTACGTCCTGCCACAGCTCTTCTAATAGTTTTTCTGCAACACCCCCATTTTTTAGGAACGCTCAAAATCCTGTTTTTTCTAAAAGTAAAAAATCATACCCTTTATACAAAGAACCCTTTTATTCTACAGGGGAATCTTCCATTTGGCAACCGCCTAAAATAAGTTAAATTAGTACTGTATAGCCATAGGTGTGCGAAATCGGTTGATTTTGCACCTATCCGCAATACATGTTTTATTAAAAGCCAGATCTGGCTTTTGATTATTTACCATTTTTAATACTTAATAAGGTTCCAAATGAAATCAATATCAAAAATATTGATGGTAATCACCGTATTACTATCCGCAGCAAACAGCTTTGCGCAAAACCAGAACGAGCAACATCACAACCATGGTGGAACAGCTCAAGCAAAGAATATTCCATCACAAAATTTATCACAATTACATGCCGTATTTGACAAGTATTTTTCCATAAAAGATGCTTTGGTAAACGCAGATGTAAATATAGCATCTTCAAATGCTACTGAATTAGCCACAGTTATTAAAACAGTGGATATGGGTGAACTTTCTCCCAAAGAGCATACCGTATGGATGAAGGTCATGAAGGAACTGTCTTTAAACACAGAAAACATCTCGAAATCGAAAGACGTCGTAAAGCAACGGAGGGCATTTGCCCTACTTTCTAAGAATGTCTATGAATTGGCAAACGCATCAAAGCAAAAAACAACTATGTACTACCAAAACTGCCCGATGTACAACGATGGCAAAGGTGCAACTTGGTTAAGTAAAAGTACGGATATCAAAAACCCGTATTACGGTTCAAAAATGCTGACCTGCGGTAGTACTATTGAAAAATTAAATTAGTCAGCCATTATGAGATGTCTATTGATTGGGATCGTTACTTCTATTGTAGTCATATTTAGTTCATGCAACAATAACCCTACACTAAAGGTGCAAGACAATACATATACTTCAAAAAGCTCAAATACAAATACCCGTGACCACAATGCCTTTGAAATGGGCGATGTAGTTCCGTCGGAAGAGGTATGCATGGTCAACAATGAATACATGGGCAAAAAACAATTTGAGGTAAATTTTGAAGGAAAAATATATTACGGATGTTGCCAGATGTGTAAAGAACGTATTCCAAAAGATCCTTCTACACGCGTTGCCATAGATCCATTTTCCAAAAAGCAGATAGATAAAGCGACTGCTATAATAGCAATTACGGGCAACAACGGGGAAGTATCATATTTTGAAAATAATACTACATATACAAATTACATAAATCAATTTTAATTATTAAAAACAGAAATCATGACAATGAAACATTTATTTGTAGGCTTACTAGCCTCATCCGTATTGACCTTGGCAGCATGCAATGGCACTTCTGAAAAAAAATCAGAAAGCGACGTCCATACTGAAACAACGGTATCCAACGAAAGCAACGCTGCAAGCGACCAGGGAACTTTTTCGGAACTTTTTTCCCATTACCAGCACCTGACTTTTGCTTTGTCTTCCGATAATGATAAAGAAGCCGCAAATGCAGCTAAAGGCATGCTGGAAGCACTCCCCAAGATTAATACCGAGGGCTTTAGTGCAGAACAGAAAAGCACCTTCGATGACATCGCTGCTGATATTCAGGAACATTCGGAGCACATAGGTGATAACATAGGCAATATCGCTCATCAAAGAGAACATTTAGTGATCTTGAGCAAGGATTTTTATGATATAACAAAAGAATTCGGCACCGAAAAGCCCATGTACAAGATTTTTTGCTCGATGTACGATGACAACAAAGGAGCATATTGGTTAAGCGATAGCAAAGAGGTCAAAAACCCTTACTATGGTGAAGATATGCTAACATGTGGTGAAGTTCAGGAAGAACTGAAGTAAAAACGCTGATTAAGATTTGAAATTCAAATATCAGGTACCGGTCGATTTCTGTAGGCTGGTATCTGATATTAAAATGTAAACAATGTATATGTTATGCTTAACAAAATTATCAAATATTTTTTGGAGAACCGAGTAATAACACTGTTATTACTTGTGGTTGTCCTTATATGGGGGCTGATTACAGCGCCCTTTAATTGGCATCAAAATGCGTTGCCGAGCGATCCTGTGCCGGTCGATGCGATTCCGAACATTGGGGAGAACCAGCAAATTGTGGCGACCGAATGGATGGGGAGGTCTCCCAAAGATATACAGGAACAGATTACCTATCCACTCACGACCTCCTTACTGGGCATCCCCGGCGTAAAAACAATCCGGAGCAGTTCGATGTTCGGCATGTCCTTCCTCTATGTCATTTTTGAAGAGGATGTTGAGTTTTATTGGAGCCGTTCCCGTATTCTGGAAAAACTGAATTCATTGCCTGCCGGCACATTACCATCCGATGTAACGCCCACGCTCGGGCCGGATGCCACTGCTTTGGGGCAGGTCTTTTGGTATACACTGGAGGGACGCAATCCCGAAACCGGCAAACCTACAGGAGGCTGGGACCCCGATGAGCTGCGCACGATTCAGGATTTCTATGCCAAATATAATTTGGCAGCATCGGAAGGGGTTTCCGAAGTGGCTTCCATCGGAGGTTTCGTAAAAGAATACCAAGTCGATATCAATCCAGATGCGATGCGCGCATACAATGTATCCGTAATGGATATCATGTCGGCTATCCAAAACAGCAACCTGGATATCGGTGCAGAGACGATCGAAATAAACAAAGCGGAATATCTGGTGCGTGGATTGGGCTACCTTAAAAGTGTCCAGGATCTGGAAGATGCCGTAGTGGCTGTGCGCAATAATGTTCCCGTAAAGATAAAAGACGTTGGGTTTGTCAATTTGGGACCCTCCACCCGACGGGGCGGATTGGATAAGGAGGGCGTGGAAGCAGTTGGCGGTGTAGTAGTTGCCCGGCATGGAACCAACCCCATGGAGGTCATCAATAATGTCAAGGCGAAGATCAAAGAAATGGAGGCAGGTTTCCCTCAAAAAACATTAGAGGATGGGACTATTTCAAAAGTCACCGTCGTTCCGTTTTATGACCGCTCGGGTTTAATCCAGGAAACCATCGGGACGCTGGAAAATGCTTTAGCACACGAAATACTGATCTGCATTATCGTTGTCATCGTCTTGGTGATCAATCTCCGCGCATCAATTCTTATATCCAGCCTCTTGCCCATCGGTGTGTTGGCGACTTTCATTATTATGAAACAGATGGATGTAGAAGCGAATATCGTTGCTCTTTCGGGTATCGCCATTGCCATTGGGGTCATGGTGGATGTGGGGATTGTCTTTATCGAAAGCATACTACGCCATATGGATGAAGAAAAAGCCAAGGGTGTTGAGAGTCGGGGGAAAGCCTTTGTAAACTTGATTTCCACCGCTGTTGCGGAAGTGTCGGGTGCTTTGTCAACGGCGATGCTCACCACGATCATCAGCTTTTTACCTGTTTTTATGATGGAAGCACAAGAAGGTAAGTTGTTCGGTCCCTTGGCATACACCAAAACCTTTGCTTTGGTTTCAGCGTTTGTGTTAGGCATTATTATCTTGCCAACACTGGCTTATTATATATTTTCAATCCGTATCAATGGGAGTAAAGTTCGCCGGATAGCCAACTACGTTTTGGTAGTTGCCGGTATCGCTCTTTGGATCTATACAGGTGTTTTTGTCGCGTTCGCATTGACTTTGATCGGAGTCAACAACCTGTTTACACCAAGATGGAAAGGAGAAAAAATTGCCAACTACGTTAATGTAGCTATCACACTTTTTGTAGCGATGTATTACCTGACGGTTGAGTGGCTGCCACTCGGCACGCAGGCAAGCACCACACTTAACTTTGTGTTCGTATTCTTTGCCATTGGTTCCATCCTGGGAATGTTATGGGCATTGGTGATCTATTATGAACAGATCCTGCGTTGGTCACTTTCCAACCGGTGGAAATTCATGGCCATCCCTATCATTACTTTATTATTCGGAATGTTAGCATGGATGGGCGTAGAGAAGAGTTTTGGTTTTGTTGCAAATGGCTTCGAAAAGACAGGTTGGAAATCATTTCGGGAGACTGCCTTCTGGCAAAAATCCACCGAAACATTTCCCGGTATCGGGGAGGAATTTATGCCAAGCCTCAATGAAGGTTCTTTCCTTTTGATGCCCACCAGTATGCCGCATACTGGGATTGAACAAAACCTGCAATTGATCAGAACACTTGATAAACGTATTAAAAACATACCGGAAGTCGAACTTATCGTAGGAAAATGGGGCCGTGTGAATTCTGCACTTGATCCGGCTCCTACACAGATGTTTGAAAATACGATCAATTATATCCCGGAATTTTATCTGGATGAAGACGGGCATCGTGAAAGGTTCAAGGTAAACAGTTCCGGAGAATTCGTGTTGAAAGGTGACAAGACCTATGCTGTTTCCGATGGTTTCCGTTCCATACCACGGGACAGTCTGATTGAAGATAAAAGCGGAAAATTTTTCCGCAGATGGCGTCCCGAAATTAAAAAAGCCGAAGATATCTGGCAAGAGATCGTCAATGTTTCCCATCTGCCCGGATTGACTTCTGCTCCTAAGCTGCAACCGATAGAAGCGAGAATGGTGATGCTTTCTACGGGCATGAGGGCTCCGATGGGGTTAAAGGTATCGGGTCCGGATTTGGAGTCGATTGAAATCGGTGGCAAGGCCTTGGAAGCAGCCTTAAAGGATGTTCCATCTGTTATGCCATCGACCGTTTTCTACGACCGTGCTGTAGGCGCACCCTATATCGAAATCCATCTGAACCGGGATAGAATGGCCAGATACGGTATTACCGTTGCCGAGCTTCAAGAAGTAATCAGTGCGGCAGTCGGCGGTATGACGTTGACCACTACAGTCGAAGGCCGGGAACGGTTTCCCGTTCGCCTGCGCTACCCACGAGAATTACGGGATGACCCGGATGCGTTGCGAAAAATAATCATTCCGACAGCTACAGGAGCTCAGATTCCATTGGGGGATGTGGTGGATGTTGAATATGCCAAGGGCGCTCAGATGATCCAAAGTGAAAATACGTTTTTGTTGGGTTACGTAATCTTTGATAAAAAAAGTGGCATAGCAGAAGTCGACGTAGTGCACGAAGCGGATCAACTCCTAAAGGAAAAAATAGCGTCTGGAGAACTGGATTTACCCAACGGGGTGACGTATAAGTTTGCCGGAAATTATGAACAGCAAGAACGTGCAGCAAAGAGGCTGATGCTTATTATACCATTGAGTTTGTTAGCGATTTTAGTAATTCTCTACTTTCAGTTCCGAACGGTTACAGCCTCATTAATTCATTTTTCGGGTGTTTTTGTGGCACTTGCAGGAGGTTTCATTTTGTTGTGGCTTTACGGGCAGCCCTGGTTTATGGACTTCTCTGTCGGGGGGACGAATATGAGGGATCTGTTCCAGATGCACAGCATCAATCTCAGCATTGCCGTTTGGGTAGGATTTATCGCCCTGTTCGGACTGGCGACGAGTGATGGTGTATTAATGGGAACATACATCCACGATACATTTGAAGCACGGAACCCCAGAACAAAAGATGAAATACGGGAAGCAGTCATATACGCAGGCTTAAAGCGTGTCAGACCGGCAGCGATGACCACTGCTACAGCACTGATCGCCTTACTGCCTGTCCTGACCTCTACCGGTAAAGGTGCGGAAATCATGGTACCAATGGCCATCCCGACTTTCGGCGGCATGCTGATCCAATCCATGACCATGTTTGTAGTCCCGGTATTCCAGTGCTGGTGGAGGGAATCTGCCACGAAAAAAGAAAATAGAAAAAATAATAAAAATATAGCGAATGAAAACGAATAAGATAAATCGGTATATAACCGTGGCTGTATTAACAAGCTTAAGCATTTTTTCGCAAGCTTTAGCCCAAGACTACCCCACCGATTCGCTGTCCTATTATATACAAGTCGCAATCGAAAATAATCCGGGTGTAAAATCACAAAAGTATGCGCATGAGGCATACCTTGAAAAAATTCCGCAAGCCGGAGCATACCAAGACCCGGAATTGTCCATGGAAGCATATACGATGCCTATGGAAATTATAGGAGGGCGTTCTATTGGAAATGTAAGCTTGATGCAGATGTTCCCATGGTTTGGCACGAGAAAAGCAGCTCGCACAGAGGCTACACATATGGCCAATATGCAAGATCAACAGTATCGGGAAGCCATAAATAATCTGATCCTTCAGGTCAGCACACAGTGGTACACGATGCAAAAATTGAACGAGCAACTCAAGAATAATCAGGAAAACCAAGTGTTTCTAAAACAATTGGAACAATTGGCAATACGGAAATTCTCTGCGCCCTCAAGCACCTCACAATCAAGTGTAGCACCCGTCGTAAGCAGTAATACGCCTTCCTCACCAACCAGATCTAGTGCTTCATCGGGTATGGGAGGGATGAGTATGGGAGGAGGCAATTCAGCTCCTGCTACTAATCAGAATATGAGTATGCCGTCCGGTGGTGGCATGGGAGCAATGGAAGGTGGCTCCGGATCGGGTATGTCAGAGGTGCTTCGTATCCAATTGGAAATTGTCGAAATTGAAAATAACATTGAAAGTTTACATGCTCAGATTAAAGCCGAAAAAGCAAAATTCAATGCATTGTTGAATCGGGAAGCAACTGAAAAGGTCATGCTGGGACAAGAGATCCACAAGCTGATTTTTTTATATAGCGAGGAAGAGGCACTAAGGGTTATTGAGACAAACAATCCCATGCTTGAAATGATTGCCGAAGAAGGCTTGGCATTTAAGGCAAAAGCGGAAATGGATCGGAAAATGAGTTATCCCATGATTGGTATCGGTGTGGAATACATGGTTGTGGGAAGGACGAATAATTCAATGCTGGCCATGGACGGGATGAACGGTAAGGATATGGTCATGCCTATGGTTTCAGTGAGCCTGCCGCTCTTCCGTAAAAAATACAATGCCCAGCAAAACGAAAGCAGGCTATGGCGAAAATCAAGCGAAGAGAACTTTAAAAACACCTTCAACACTTTGAAAAGCGAGTTTTACAGTCTCAAAAGCCAACTGGATGATGCTCAGCGTGCCATCGAGCTGTACGAAAAACAAACTACGCTCGCCCAAACGACATATAACCTGATCGTAAAAGAGTTCGTTACAGGCAAAAGTGACTTGACCAACGTTATTCAGGTGCAGCGGCAATTATTGGATTATCAGCTTAGGAAAGCTGAGGCCCTTGCAAACTATAATACGATGGTTGTGTCAATAAAAAAACTATTAGCAGACCATAAATAATGCAATTATTTTAAAATTATTAGCAATGAATAAACTGAAAAATATTTTTAGAAATAAGGCGGTAACTTACGGGGTTATATTATTGTCCGGACTACTGCTTGGCTGGGCGATATTTGGCGGGAATTCGTCCCATGATCACAGTCATGACCTTGAAATGGAAGTGACCGAGGACGGAGAAACAGTATGGACTTGCTCCATGCATCCCCAGATCAGAATGGATAAACCGGGGAAATGCCCGATATGTGCAATGGATCTAATTCCCTTGAAATCATCAGGGGGAGGTGATGATGTAATTGACGATGACGCCATCCAAATGTCAGAAGAAGCCATAGCATTGGCTAATATCCAGACTTCGATTGTCGGCCACCAAGACGCTGTTAAAGATGTCCAACTGTATGGGACTATTCAGGTGGACGAACGTTTACAACAATCCCAAACATCGCATGTCAATGGCCGTATTGAAAATCTTTACGTAACCTTTACCGGCGAATCTGTAAGAGAAGGACAACTGATAGCCAAAATCTATTCGCCTGATTTATTGACGGCGCAGCAAGAATTGCTCGAAGCTGCAAAATTGCAGGATATGCAGCCTCTCCTATTGGATGCCGCGAAAGAGAAACTGAGTTTATGGAAAGTGTCAGAGGACCAGATAAGCAAAATATTGGCATCCAACGAAGTTTCACCTTACGTCAATATATATGCGAATACAAGTGGTGTTGTCATAGCAAAAAATGTAAACCCGGGCGATTATATCGGCCAAGGGAGCGTCTTGTACACCATTTCAAACCTTTCCAAGTTATGGGCGGTTTTTGATGCGTATGAAACAGATTTGCCATTTCTAAAGGTGGGAAACCAACTGGAATATACATTACGGAGTTTGCCCGGAAAAGTCTATAAAGGGCGGATTGCCTTTATTAACCCTATCCTTGATGCTAATTCAAGAACGGCAAAAATCAGGGTCGAAGCCGATAACCGGGATCGCAATCTCAAACCTGAAATGTACGCAACAGCAAGAATCACTGCTCCTTTACAAGGCTACAACGATGAGTTGGTCATTCCCAAGTCGGCGGTTTTATGGACAGGGAAGCGCTCCATAGTTTACGTAAAACAGCCAAATACATCCACGCCTGCTTTTAAACTTCGGGAGATCGTCTTGGGCCCCTCATTGGGCGACCAATATGTTGTTATGTCGGGGCTGGAAAATGGCGAGGAAATCGTGACCAAGGGAGCTTTCACCGTTGATGCAAGTGCCCAGCTGGAAGGTAAAATCAGTATGATGAATAACGATGGCGCAGCATCGGCTGCCGGACATCAGCATGGCGATGCTCAAACCAATATCAATAAGACCCATGATATGTTGAAAGTATCAGGAAATTGTGAAATGTGCAAAAGCCGGATTGAGAAAGCGGCCAAAAGTGTCAAGGGGGTGATTTCCGCAAACTGGGATGTTAATGCCAAAGTTATCCATTTGGATTTCGATTCAAAAGTAACCTCAAAAAGTGCCATAAGCAAAGCTATTGCTAATATCGGGCACGATACAGAGCTGGACAAGGCTCCCAAGGCGGTTTATGATGATTTACCGAGTTGCTGTCTCTATGACCGGAGATAATGGTACTTGATTAATATTAGATCATGAAAAAAAACGGAAAACGAACGAAAGCATACAAAGCAATTTTAACAGTTCTGTTAAGTGTGTTTGTGTTAATGCAATTTATATCCCCCCGCAGGAACCTATCCCCGGTTCCTGCGGGCCAGGTTTTTGTTGATTCATTTAAGGTCGATGCAAAAGTTAATGCAATCCTGTCGGTATCATGCTATGACTGCCATAGCAATAATACCCAATACCCTTGGTACACTAATGTTCAGCCTTTGGGTTGGTTCATGGCAGATCATATAACCGAAGGAAAAGAGAAATTGAACTTTGATGATTTGCCAAATTACAGCCCGAGAAGGATAAACTCAAAGTTTAGCCAGATTATTGAGCAAATCGAGAAAGGTAAAATGCCGTTGAGTTCATATACGTGGATGCATGGGGGTGCTCGTCTAAGCATGGAAGATAAGAAGCTGTTAGTTGAATACTTTAACTCGTTGATGGATAATGAATAAGTTTAGAGTGTTAATAGTACAGACGGTTCCTTCGGAAATAGACTCAAAACGTAAATTTTAATAACAGGAAAAGTGGAAAACCAATCTAATATCTTAAAATACAAACATCTCGGAATCTACACTCAAAACGAGAATGTAGTATATATGCATGAAAACTGCCACGTTTGTGCTTCAGAAGGCTTTGAGGCACTTACCCGAATTAGAATATCCACTGCAACGGACTCAATCGTAGCAAGTCTTAATGTAATTTCATCCAATCTTCTGTTGACTGATGAAATTGGGTTATCGGACGCCGCAGCAAAAAAACTGAATGTTTCCCCAAATGAAACTTTGTATGTTTCACATTTGGAACCTATTAAATCTTTAAGCCACGTACGGGCAAAAATCTACAATCAGAAACTGGATTACTTGGCGTACAATGAAATCATTACGGATATAGTTCAGGGCAATTATTCCAATATCGACCTCACAGCATTTATCACCGCCTGTGCCGGAAATAGAATGGATCTTGATGAAATCACCTATCTTACAAAAGCCATGATTGCTTCTGGTATGCAATTGCACTGGAACAAGGAGATTGTTGTTGATAAGCATTGCATCGGAGGGTTACCAGGCAATAGAACAACACCGTTGGTAGTTGCCATTGTTACTGCCTTTGGCCTTACAATGCCCAAAACGTCTTCCCGTGCCATTACCTCGCCTGCCGGTACTGCAGATACCATGGAAGTATTTACCAATGTAACGCTTTCCCCTGAAAAAATAAAAGAAGTGGTTCATAAGGAAGGGGGGTGTATCGTTTGGGGTGGAACAGCCCAGTTAAGCCCGGCAGATGATCTGCTGATAAAAATCGAAAAAGCCCTCGATATAGATAGCGAGGGACAGCTAATTGCTTCGGTACTCTCAAAAAAAGCAGCGGCGGGTTCCACGCACGTTGTTATAGATATTCCTGTAGGTGAAACTGCAAAAATGAGAAGTACAAAAATGGCGCAGGAATTACAGGATCATATGGAAGCAATAGGCAAAGAAGTGGGATTGAATGTAAAAGTAATAATTACAGACGGTTCCCAACCTGTGGGGAGGGGAATTGGCCCAGCGCTTGAAGCCATTGATATCTTGAAAGTGCTGAAAAATGAAGCCGATGCCCCTAAAGACTTGACAGAAAGATCATTGCTTTTAGCTGGAGAACTATTGGAGCTTTCGGGAAAAGTCGATTCGGGAACCGGATACCAAACAGCGAAGCAAGTGTTAGAATCGGGTAAAGCTTATAAAAAATTTATTTCCATCTGCAAAGCCCAAGGTCGCTTCTCACAACCTGTTTTAGCACACTATAAAAATGAAGTTAGAGCCGAAAAGCCGGGAGTTCTGCAAGTAATTGATAACAGAAAAATTGCAAAACTCGCCAAACTTTCGGGTGCACCTCAATCTAAATCCGCAGGGATTCATTTAAATGTCCGTCTGGGAGAAAATATTGAAAAGGGCCAGCTACTATATACTATTTATGCAGAATCCAAAGGCGAGCTTAATTATGCTTTGGAATATAAAAACCATCACGACAATATTATAACCTTAATTTAAAGAACATACTATGAACACGATATTATTTAGTCTTCCGGGAAATGAAGAACTCACAGCGCTTTTGGCAAAAAAAATGAATGCGGAAATTGGCAATGTGACGTTTCGCAAATTTCCAGACGGAGAAACCTATACCCGTATCTTATCTGATGTTAAAGACAAACGTGTGGTACTAATCTGTACTTTACATGAACCTGATGAAAAATTGTTGCCACTTTACTTTTTAAGCCATACGGCAAAGTCGCTAGGTGCGAAATGTACCTGTTTGGTAGTTCCATACCTCGCATATATGCGACAGGACAAAGTTTTTAATGAGGGTGAAGGAGTAACCTCTGGTTTTTTTGGAAAATTAGTTTCTGGTTTTGCCGATAGCATTATCACAGTTGATCCCCACTTGCATCGAATAAGTTCTTTGGAAGAAGTTTATGACATTCCAAATAAAGTCGTCCGTGCAGCAGATGCTATTTCAGAATGGATAATTGAAAACATCGAAAACCCTGTCCTTATAGGTCCAGATTCTGAAAGCGAGCAATGGGTTTCAGAAGTTGCGAAGAATGCGGGAGCACCATTTACGGTACTGCAAAAGGTGCGTCATGGAGACCGTGAAGTGGAGGTTTCTGTCCCCGAGGTGGGTATATACAAAGATCATACCCCTGTTTTAGTGGATGACATAATCTCAACTGCACGCACAATGATTGAAACTGTGGAACATTTGAAAATTGCTGGAATGAAACCACCGATATGTATAGGCATACACGCTGTTTTTTCGGGTAATGCCTATCAGGAATTAATGGATACCGGAGTGAACAACATAGTAACCTGTAACACCATTCCACACCCTTCAAATGCTATTGATTTGAGTAATGTATTGGCAAAAGAGGTAAAACAAATAATGGACCAGATATGATTAAGTAGAACTTCAGAAAAAAACATTTTAAAGAAAGTAAATCAGTAAAAGTTATAACAAAAGCAAGAAAAAATGTAATAGCTCACTGTAAATGATTCAATATCTTTATATTAATAAACAGAAAAGAGAAATTCTAACTCTAAACTAAAAATCATGAAACACCTATGGATGATTATTGGATGTATCCTTCCACTATTATTGATTTTTTTAGCTCCCGCATTAGGGCTGAGCTCACAAGTTTCAATGTTTATTTTCATTGTATTCATGTTTGCCTGCCATTTATTAATGCCGATGCTTCATGGCAGTCACGATCACAAGCAACAAAATTCAGAAACTACTAAATCAGAAAAAAAACATGGACACCATTAATGTTAAAAGGTTCGGCCTTGCAACAGGGCTTACTGCAACACTGCTTTATGTTGGTTGTATTTTGGTAATGGCCACCGTGGGTCATAGTGGCACAGTTTCATTTTTCAACGGTATTCTTCATGGTATAGACACAACGTCAATTATCCGGACGGATGTTTCTTTTTGGGAAGTATGTATGGGTATTGTTGAAATTTTTATTATCGGTTGGCTGGTGGGTTCGTGTATTGCAGCTATTTATAATATCAGTTCAAAAACCAAATTGTAGTTATGAAAAAGATCAAAGTAGCCATCAATGGGTATGGCGTAATAGGGAAACGGGTAGCAGATGCTGTCAGCCTTCAGGATGACATGGAATTAATCGGTGTGTGTGATGTTGTTACAGATTGGCGCATCAAAATGGCAGTAAGTAAAAGTTACCTTGTTTACGGTTTTGACCAAGCAGTCAGTAATCAAATGAAGGAAGTCGGGATTCCGGTAGTAGGCAGTTTGGATGATATGTTGCAGGCAGCCGATATTGTAGTTGATTGTACACCAAAAAAGATAGCGTCCCAAAACCTTCCAAAATATAGGCTAATGGGTATAAAATTTATTGTACACGGAGGAGAAAAACATGAAACCACGGGGCACTCTTTTAGCGCGGAAAACAATTATGAAACTGCCATCGGACGTGAAAGCACTCGCGTTGTATCTTGCAATACAACTTCTATTGTGCGTACGCTTACGGCATTAAAAAATGCCGGACTGCTAAAGAAAGCAAGAGGCACATTGCTTCGAAGAGCAACCGACCCATGGGAAAGTCATTTAAATGGTATAATGAATACCCTCGTTCCTGAAAAAGATATACCCAGCCACCAGGGGCCGGATGCACAAACGATTGATCCTTCTTTGGATGTAATTACTACCGCTATTAAAGTGCCGCAAACCCTAAGCCACCTTCATTACTGGAATGTGCAGCTTTCCCGGCAGGCGGCAAAAGATGAAGTATTGCAGGCATTCGCCAATTCCACCAGAATAGCTATGATTAATTACAGCGATGGGCTGCCAGCCAACAATACGGTGAAAGAACTGATGCTTGAAATGGGTCGTCCGTATGGCGATATGTATGAAGTAGCTGTATGGAAAGATATGCTGAAAGTACAGGGCGATGAATTGTTTTATGCTTACATAGTGGACAATCAGGCCATCGTAATCCCCGAAACCATAGATGCTATCCGTGCATTGACTGGAATAGAACCTAATGCTGAAAAGTCAATTATAAAGACGAACGCGAGCCTTGGCATAAAGCAAAGTTTTTATTAGTCGGAAAACAAAAGAAATAAGCAATCATATAATTAAAACGGAATAGTATGAAAAAGAAATGGGCTTTGTATCTCGGAAATATTTTAGGCATAAAGGTGTTTATTCATTGGACGTTTGTGATACTTCTGGCTTGGGTATTCCTGATGCACACACAAATGGGTCATGGCTTTTCGGAAGCAATATGGGGAGTAGTTTTTATCCTTGCTTTGTTTGTTTGTGTGATATTTCATGAATTTGGACACGCTCTTACAGCTAAGCGGTACAATATTCAGACTAAAGATGTTACGGTTTACCCTATTGGTGGTGTCGCTACTCTTGAAAGCATGCCGAGAAAACCAAAACAGGAATTGATGGTGGCATTTGCAGGTCCCGCCGTTAATATCGTTATTGCTGCTGCTCTGTGGATATATATGCAGCTTTCTGCTACGATGCCTGATTGGACTGTGCTAAAAAACGTGGATCACATGCAAACCGAGTCTTTTGTTTTCAATCTCTTTGTAGCAAATATCATTTTGGCAGTATTTAACCTTATACCGGCTTTTCCAATGGACGGTGGCAGGGTATTGCGAGCGCTTCTTGCTTTCAAAATGGATAGATCTAAGGCCACACGAATTGCTGCCGAAGTAGGTCAATTTCTAGCAATTTTGTTAGTTTTCCTGGGCTTTTTCTTTAATTTCTGGCTTGTTTTTATCGGATTGTTTATATACCTAGGAGCCAGTAGCGAAGCTACTTATGAAGCTACACACAGCATACTGGAAGGCTATGATGTTCGAAAAGTGTTGATGACACGGTTTACTACCCTGCTTCCAAACGACAGCCTTGAAAAAGCAGTTCAGATACTGCTCGACGGGAAGGAGCAGGATTTTCTTGTCGCTACAGATGGCAAAGTTCAGGGCGTGCTTTCGCGGAAAGAACTGATACAGGGGTTGTCTGCTTTCGGAAAATCGTCTCCTGTAAGGAACAGCATGCGGACGGACTTCACAATACTTTCACCGGAGATGAGCCTGCAGGACGTTTTCTCAAACATGACAACAAAGGGTTATAAGGTTTATCCAGTACAGGATAAAGGCGTACTGGTTGGCATGGTAGATAAAGAAAATATAAGTGAATTGATTTTGGTGCAACAAGCCTTATCAGGAAAGAAAAGTTAACTAAGCCTATCAATCTGGCTTAAAGAAAAAAAACGAGATATGAATAAATCAATTTATAGCATATTATTTTTCACTCTGTTCCTATTTCCTTTTGCGACATTGAAAGCTCAGGACAATGCAATGTTGATTGAGCAAATAGAAGGCAAAAAGATAACAAGAGAAAGTTTTGACAAAAAGGGAAAACTTACAGGGAAGCAAATATTTACTGCTGGAAAAATGGCCCGAAGGGGCGGGACTTTCTTTATAAACATCAAAACTGAACTTTATGACGAAGCACAGAAGTTAGAGTCAACCTACACGACCAATTATGAGTGCCGTCCCGAAGACGCTGACGTGCTTTTATCGGTCTTTGCAATCAATCCCAAAAAGAGGAAGGTCAGGGTGTCCGTGAAATCCGGGGATTTTAAAAAACTTTATGCTTTAGCGGCTGATGAAATGATACGCAGTATGAGTTTGACGATGTATGTGGAAACAGGCATTCTCAATTTCCTTGGGTCAAAAAACAATGTAGATGTCACCAATCGTGTGCTCATTAAAGAAAATAACAACCTGAAGATTACAGAAAAAATTTCCATTAAAGCTTATCTAATGGGCATACAGGTAAGAACAATTAATTATGACGTAACGGAATATTTAACGCTTTCGGGTTTATTGCAGAAGCAGGAATTTAAACAAGCGAACGGTGGTTATTTTACTGTTAGCTATAAATAAAATCAACTTGGAATGGCACATAAAAACAAGAAGCAGTTAAGTTCTTGAGCAAAAGGATTTTGAGAGCAACGGGTTGGTCTAGTTATGCACTTTCCGGAATTGAAACCGATACGGCAACGTCCTTTTCCAAAACAAATAGAAGTTTATGAATTAAGTAAAGTTAAAAAAATGAAAATAAGCGAAAATATTGCAGAGCTATTAGGGAAAAAGGCATCCTTCTATTTGGATCACGTTTGTGAAAAAATAACGAAGGATGAATTACAAACCCCCGGTAAGGATGGTCTTGACCAGGTATTTGGAAATAGCAATAGAAATCCACAAGTACTGCGAAGTCTTTCCCAGTTGTACAAACACGGGAATCTGGGAAGCACAGGCTACTTAAGCATCCTGCCTATCGATCAAGGTATTGAGCATAGTGCCGCTTTTTCGTTCTATAAAAACCGTGACTATTTTGACCCCGAGAATATAATAAAACTAGCCATTGAAGCTGGTTGCAATGCTGTGGCATCTACGTTTGGCGTACTGGGATTGAACGCCCGAAAATATGCCCACAAAATCCCATTTATTGTAAAAATTAATCACAATGAACTGCTTACCTATCCAAATTCCTATGACCAAACACTATTTGGAAAGGTTAAATCGGCTTGGGATATGGGAGCTGTTGCTGTGGGTGCTACCATTTATTTTGGTTCAAAAGAAAGTAACAGACAGCTTAAAGAAATAGCCGAAGCCTTCGAAGAAGCACATAGTTTGGGAATGGCAACCATTTTATGGTGCTATACCCGTAATGATGCTTTTAAAACCGAAACTGAAGATTATCACACGTCTGCAGATTTAACGGGACAAGCCAATCATTTGGGTGTGACCATTCAGGCTGATATAATCAAACAAAAACTTCCGACCAACAATTTTGGATTTAGAGAAATAGGATTTGGAAAGTATGACGATGCTATGTATAAAGCGCTTACCACAGACCATCCTATTGACTTATGCAGATTGCAGGCGGCCAATTGCTATATGGGCAAAATAGGATTGATCAATTCAGGAGGCGGATCCAAAGGTGAGTCTGATTTCGTTGAAGCAGTTATAACGGCCGTAGTCAATAAACGAGCAGGAGGAACTGGATTGATTATGGGAAGAAAGGCATTTCAAAAACCATTCGCTGAAGGGATAGAATTAATCAATGCGGTCCAAAGTGTTTATTTGAACGGTAAAATTACAATAGCGTGAAGTATTTGGTTAAAACATCAGTCCTTTAGGATTTCTAAGCTTATTTTAAAAAATCATTGCCGAGGTCATAACCAATTCATTCAGCATTACCAGTAATGACAATACATATAAAAAAATGAAACACCCAATCAACATAGTGAAGTATTCTGGCGACGTGGTAGCTTTTAATGTAGACAAGCTTATTAATTCCTTAAGGCGTTCCCAAGCAAGTGAAGAATTGATTCAACATATAGTAGCGCAAGTGGAAAACCAATTATATGATGGTATTTCCACCAAAAAAATTTATCAAATGGCGTTCAAGATGCTGAAGGATAAATCAAGGGTTAGTGCTTCAAAGTACAAGCTCAAAAAAGCCTTGATGGAATTGGGGCCATCCGGCTTTCCGTTTGAAAAATTGGTAGGTAAATTGTTGGCCCACGAAGGGTTTGATGCAAAAGTTGGTGTGATTGTAAAAGGTAATTGTGTACAACACGAAGTGGATGTGGTAGCACAAAAGGATAATGATCATTATATGATAGAATGTAAATACCACAGTGACCAGGGACGTTTTTGCAATGTGAAGATTCCCTTATATATCCATTCAAGATTTTTGGATGTAGAAAAACAATGGCTACAATTAAAAGGCCACGAGGCTAAATTTCATAAAGGAGGTTTGTACACCAATACCCGATTTACAAGTGATGCCATACAATATGGAAATTGTGTTGGATTATTATTGACAGGTTGGGATTACCCAAGAGGAAATGGTTTAAAGGATAGAATAGATAAATCCGGGCTACATCCGTTAACCGCTTTAACAACACTCACAAAAGCTGAAAAAACAAAGTTATTGGATGAAGGTATTGTGCTTTGCAAAGAAGTTTACGGAAACCCAGGTTTATTAGAGAAAATAGGGATACCGAAAGCAAGACATAAAAATATTCTCGAAGATTCAGAAGAATTATGCGCCACTCATATATGAAGTCACAAATAAACAATTATTAATTTAAATACAAAAAAGATGAAAATTGGAGAATCGCTTACACACCTTTCTGGTGGTGGACACTATAAAATACCGGACAAATGAAAAACAATAAAATAAATATCCATTTTTTGGGTGCGGCAAGTACCGTAACCGGCTCAAAATATTTAGTGGACACGGGAGATCGTAAAATTCTAATAGACTGCGGTCTTTTTCAAGGGTTGAAAGAATTGCGCCTTAAAAACTGGGAGTATCTGCCTGTAGAAGTTTCAAAAATAGATGTGGTACTGCTTACCCACGGCCATTTAGACCATACAGGTTATCTCCCTCGATTGGTAAAACAAGGGTATAATGGGCCTATCTATGGCACCAATCCAACATTGGATATTGCGAAAATCATACTGAACGACAGTGCAAAAATACAGGAACAGGAAGCCGCGCGTGCCAATAAGGAAGGTTATTCCAAACACAGTCCCGCCGTACCACTTTACGATTTAAAGGATGTAGAAAAAACCATTTCACATTTTAAGGGTGTTCCACAATCACAATGGATTCCATTGTTTGATGGTATCAGAGCCCGATTTAAGTATAATGGACATATTTTGGGTGCTACTTTCATAGAGCTGGATGTACACGGAAAACGCTTTGTTTTTTCGGGCGATATTGGAAGAACAAATGATTTACTATTGTACCCACCCTTGAAACCGAAAAAGGCCGATGTTCTTTTCATAGAATCGACCTATGGAGGAAGGTTTCATCCTGATGAAGTGGAAGCCATTCCACAGATTGAAAAATTAGTCAACGACACCATCAATAGAGGCGGCTGCTTATTTATCCCAAGTTTTTCTGTTGAACGGGCCCAACTGATGATGCTTGTTTTTTGGACATTGCTCAAGGAGAACAAAATACCAAAAGTACAAATGATAATGGACAGCCCAATGGGAGCCAATATATTGGAGCTGTTCCACCGCACAAGGGATTGGCATCGATTAAAAGACAATGAATGTGATGAAATGTGTTCGTATTTTACAGTGGTAAGCAGCTATCGTGAAACTATGGAATTACGAACTGACAATAAACCTAAAATAGTAATTGCAGGTAGTGGAATGCTTACAGGTGGAAGAATGCTCAACTATCTCGAAACACAAGCGCAGAACCCCAAGAATACCTTGCTGTTTATAGGTTATCAGGCTGAAGGTACCCGTGGAAGAAAATTATTGGAAGGGGATAAGGAATTAAAAGTATACGGAAAATGGGTGCCTTTTAATATGGAGGTAGCTGAAATTAAAGGACTCTCGGCACATGCAGACCATGCAGAACTTATGGATTGGATGAGCAAATTAAACAATAAACCCGAGCGAATCTTTATTGTACACGGCGAAAAAGAAAGTGCGGAAGCCCTTCAAAAAGGGATAAAGGAAACACATGGATGGGATGCTGAAATCCCAGAACTCTACAGTATTGAAGAAATAGAATAGACTTTTAAACCTCACTAAAAGGTTACCTTGTTAAAAATACATTATTCTTCACTATAGCTAATAAATTTAAAAAATCTTAAATCTTTTTTTATGAAAAAATACGTTTGTCCAATGCACCCCCAGATACTCAAAGATGAGCCGGGAAAGTGCCCATTGTGCGGGATGGCTTTAGTTCCTTTTGGGAAAACCGATAATCACGACCACAAACACCATGATCATGGGGAAGACCAGCATTCAGCACACCTACATGATAAACACGAAGGCCATCAGACACATGATTTCCTGAAAAGATTTTGGATCAGTTTAATTATTACTGTTCCTATTCTGGCTCTTTCACATATGATCCAAAACTGGCTTGGGTACAGTTTGGAATTTACCGGAGACAAATACGTGCTGCTCGCCCTTGGGACTTTAATTTACCTGTACGGAGGGATGCCTTTTTTAAAAGGAATGGTGGGGGAAATCAGAGCAAAAGCCATTGGGATGATGACGTTAGTTGCCATCGCTATTTCTGTAGCCTATTTTTATTCCACGGCAGTCGTATTTGGCCTTCAAGGAATGGATTTCTTTTGGGAATTGGCAACGCTGATCGTCATTATGTTGCTTGGTCACTGGCTGGAAATGCGTTCGCAAATGGCAGCCTCCAAGGCATTACAATCCCTTGTGGCTTTGTTGCCAAATGAAGTAACTGTTGAACGAAATGGTGAAGCTCTGAAAATAAAACTGGAAGAACTAAAAAACGGTGAGACCGTTATCATCAGGCCCGGTGAAAAAATCCCGGCTGATGGGGTAATTTCAGGAGGAAATTCATCTGTAAATGAAAGTATGCTGACAGGAGAAAGCGTTCCTGTAAAAAAGCAGGCAGGTGGAAAAGTGATTGCCGGATCTATTAATGGCGATGGCATGCTAAAAATAACCGCAACCGGTGTAGGGAAGGATAGTTATCTCAATAAAGTCATCAATCTTGTACAAGAGGCACAAGAGGCAAAGTCCAATACGCAAAACCTTGCTGATAAGGTAGCAAAGTGGCTCACATTCATCGCCATCGCAGTAGGTGTAGGCACCTTTATTTATTGGTTCAGCAGCAGCGGCGACCTTGCTTTTGCTCTGGAAAGAATGGTCACGGTTATGGTTACAGCCTGTCCGCACGCATTGGGTGTTGCTATACCATTAGTGGTCGCCATTTCGACCACCCTTTCAGCAACAAACGGTCTGCTGATCCGCAATCGAACCGCGTTTGAAACTACACGGAATTTGTCTACCATTATTTTTGATAAAACAGGAACGCTTACCCAAGGCTCTCACGCTGTGGAAAGGGTAATCCCGGTAACCGATGAATATACAGCTGACGACATCATCATGTATGCGGCGGCGGTTCAACAAAATTCCGAGCATCATATTGCCAAAGGCGTGATGACAACCTTGAAAGAAAGGAGCCTTGAATTATGGAACTCAGAAGATTTTCAATACATGCAGGGTATCGGTGTCCAAGGCGTCGTAAATAAGAAAAAAGTTGTGGCTGCCGGTCCCAACTATTTTAAAGCAAATAATTTATCAATGCCTGAAATTCCAACAGAGATCAATCAAGATGCTGAAACCGTGAATTTTGTTTTGATTAACGATAAGGTAATTGGAATAATCACCTTGGCGGACAGTATTCGTCAAGGATCTCAAGAGGCAATTGATGAATTAAGAAAGATGAACATCAAATCTTTCCTGCTCACGGGCGATAATGAACACATAGCCAAAGCGGTTTCCGATAAATTAGGGATGGATGGCTTTATGGCCAATGTTCTGCCCCACCAAAAACAGGAAAAGGTAAAAGAGTATCAGGCAGCCGGAGAAATTGTAGCAATGACCGGAGACGGCGTGAATGATGCGCCCGCTTTAGCACAGGCAGATGTCGGCATAGCAGTGGGTTCCGGAACAGATGTAGCGGCCGAAACTGCGGATATTATCTTAGTAAACAGTGATCCACGGGATGTAATGAAATTAGTGGATTTTGGAAAACGGACATACAAGAAAATGGTTCAAAATCTTATTTGGGCTGTAGGTTACAACGTGGTAGCCATTCCTTTAGCAGCAGGGATATTGTATCCAAATTTCGTACTCAGCCCTGCAATGGGTGCGGTGTTGATGAGCGTTAGTACCATTGTAGTAGCGATCAATGCGAGCCTCTTAAAATTAAAACCGCTAAAATGATGGTGGCAATCAATCCTTGTCGAACAGTAACAACAACAATATGTTATGAGATATAATTTAATACTGCTACTTATGCTTGTTACGATAAACAGTAGCGCTCAATCAACACACTCGTCTCATGAGCAAAAAATGGGTAACCCACAAATAAATGTAAATGAGGGCGAGACGGAACAACAAAAGGCATACACCTGTCCAATGCATCCAGAAATACTCTCCGATAAACCGGGAAACTGTCCCAAATGCGGGATGAAGCTTGTTCCTAGAAAGATGGAGGGTAACGAAAGCCACGGAGAGATGAATATGAACAAGCAAGCCCAAGAAAATGTCCCAATGCTTCCAGAGAAGATAATTGGTGGCGGAAAGGTTGTAAAATACCATCTGTATGTAAAAGACACCATTGTTACCTATGGCGGAAAATCCAAAAGAGCTATCGCAGTTAATGGACAGATACCGATGCCCACATTGACATTTACGGAAGGGGACACGGCAGAGATCATGGTACACAACCTTATGGACGAAGCCACATCCCTGCATTGGCATGGTGTAATGCTGCCCAACAAAGAAGATGGTGTTCCTTGGCTGACCCAAAAGCCCATTGAGCCAAATTCTACCTATACGTATCGCTTTCCGATAATCCAACATGGTACGCATTGGTACCATTCGCATTCCGGCATGCAGGAACAGATAGGTATGTATGGTTCTTTCATAATGAATAAACGTGAGGGTGATCCCACATTCAGGAAAGGTATTGATGATCTGCCTACAGTTCCTTTGATTTTAAGTGAATGGACAAATTTAAATCCAGACAATGTCCACCGGATGCTTCATAATGCCAATGACTGGTTTGCAATTAAGAAAGGGACGACCCAAAGTTATCTGGAAGCTATAAAAGAAGGACATTTTAAAACGAAAGTTACAAACGAGTGGAAACGTATGCTTGCGATGGATGTCAGTGATGTTTATTATGATAAATTTTTGATCAACGGCGCAGATGGGCAGCAACTCTCACAATTTAAGGCGGGAGACAAAGTTCGGTTGAGGATCGCTAATGGTGGTGCTTCATCCTATTTTTGGATCAATTACGCAGGTGGAAAGATTACCGTCGTTGCCAGTGACGGGAATGATGTCGAACCGGTTGAAGTGGATAGGCTGATCGTAGGGGGTTTCGGAAACTTACGATATCATCGTTACCATTCCTGAGCCAAATAATTCCTATGAGTTATTGGTTACCCCTGAGGATCGCACCGAATCTGCATCGATTTATATCGGCGAAGGAAGGAAAGTACCACATCCCCCACTTCCGAAACTTAAATACTTTGAGGGCATGAAGATGATGAACGATATGATGAAAATGAACGGGGACATGAAGGACATGGGGATGAAAATGAGTCTCCAAAAGATGGACATGAATTCGGTAATGTATCCCGAGATCACAGGTGATAAAAATGTTAATAAAGCGATGGGTAAAATGGAAATGGACTCCTCAATGGATCACTCAGCCCATGATATGTCAAGTTATGACATCGTTACCTTAAATTACGACATGCTTAAATCACCGTACAATACCGAACTGTCAAAAGATCAACCGGTAAAAGAAGTGACCTTTACGCTCACAGGGAACATGAATAGGTATGTCTGGAGCATGGATAACAAGGTTCTTTCCGAAGTGGATAAGATTCCTGTCAAGAAAGGAGAAATTCTCAGGATTAAACTGTTCAACAACTCCATGATGCGGCATCCAATGCATCTCCACGGATTTGATTTCCTTGTCCTAAATAGTAATGGAATACAGTCCCCGCTAAAGAATGTCATTGACATCATGCCTATGGAGACGAATATCATTGAATTTGCCGCCAATACCGAGGGTGACTGGTTCTTCCATTGTCATATTATGTATCATATGATGGCAGGTATGAACCGGGTTTTTGCAGTAGGTGATTATCAAAACCCAAATCTGCCTAACAAAGAAAAAGCATATAAAAAACTGCAAAAAGAGAGCAATGGATGGCATTTTATGGCTGAGAACGACTTTGCTACAAATGGTAACGACGGGCAGGCAATGCTTCAAAATACACGCTGGAAACTTAGTACCGAATGGAGATTAGGTTATAATAATCGCCATGGATATGAAACTGAAACGCACTTCGGTCGATATATCGGAAAAATGCAGTGGTTTCTGCCTTTCGTAGGCTTCGATTGGAGATATCGGGAATTTGGCAGCCATGAGATCGAAAAGAATATGTTCGGGCAGAAAAACACGAAAAATAAAAGAGCCAAACTAAGTGCAGGTTTCGTTTACACTTTACCTATGCTGGTCGATTTTCAAGCTGAGGTATATTCAGACGGTATTGTCCGCCTCCAATTAGCACGGCAGGATATCCCTTTGACTGCAAGATTGAGAGGGGCATTTATGGTAAATACAGACAAAGAGTATATGGGTGGTCTAAAATACATTTTGACCAGAAACATTGCCGCTACTACCCATTATGACAGCGATATGGGCTGGGGGTTCGGATTGAATTTGTCCTATTAAGTTTGACTTTCTATGAGGTCGGATTTAGAATCCGACCTCTTTTGATGAATTAAAAATGTTACTTAATGAGCAATTATTACGAGGAAATAATAAAGAAACTAGAAGATGAAATAAAAGAGGTGTCTCTTGAACTGGATGGTTCCATAGCTTTGTATGAAGTTATTATCGAGTTGATATTATCGAGACTTTCCGAAATAAAGGAATATACACTAAAAAATGGCTTTGATAGTATAAATGAAGAGATCCACTTTTTCAAATATCAAAAACCAGTCATTGTTGCAAAACTCATTTACTATAACGCTATCTATAAAATAGAGACAAAAAAACCTAATGATATAAAAGCTATTAGGAAATACATTAATGGTGAGCTAAGGAAACTCAAACGGTATTTTGAGAGTAACCTTGAATTCTATAAATATTACCGAACAGGCAGTTCATTTGTAGATGAAAAGTTATTTGTTCGGGGCAAACACGATATAAAGTAAGTTTGGACACGGTTTATTTTGAAACCGACCACCGGTTTTCTACATCCCACGATTATAAGGCGGCAAAAATAATTGCCAATGACCTGATTCAAGTTTATCTTGAAGACCAACTTCACAACATAATCTATAAAGATAAATCAATAGACCTACCAACATTAAGTTGGACGGGAAGCAAAGCGGCTTTAACGGAATTGATTTACGGACTGCATTCTCAAGCCGTCTTCAATAATGGGAATACAGATATTATAACCATAGTCAGATTTTTTGAAAACAGTTTTAATGTTGATTTGGGCGATTTTTACCATACATTTTTGGAACTCAAAGCAAGAAAGCTGAACCGAACGAAATTCCTTGACAGCTTACGTGATGCTTTGATTAAAAAAATGGAAGAACAGGACGAAATATAAAATCAAAAGACGATTTTGTCGATCAGAGACTGTAAAATAAACTGTGTCAAGGATAATAAACAGAAGTATTATTTTTGACATAGTAATTATGAGTATTAAGGAAAGCGATTTTGATTTTGAGTCCATGAAGGACCTGGCCCTAGAACAGTTACGTAGTGGTGAATCACTTTATGGCAAGAACTGAGCTTTTGCTCCTTTAATGAAAAAGTTTTTAGAAGCAGCGCTAGAAGCTGAGATTGAGAGCCATCTGGATGAAGCTGAACGCTCTTGTGGTAATCGTCGTAACGGCAAGTCCAGCAAGCAGATTCGCACCTCAGATGGCACTATCGAGATCGATACTCCGCGTGACCGTCGGTCTAACTTCGAACCCCAGCTTATTAAGAAACGTGAGACGATTTTAGCTTTCTTCGATTACCGATAAGATCATTCCCCAGGTCAAGGAGTGGCAATCAAGAAGTCTAGACTCGCTTTATACGATTGTTTGGATGGACGCCATGCACTACAAAGTAAAAGAAGACCATCGGTTTGTTTCGCGGGCAGTATACAATATTCTTGGCATTGATCGAAATGGACATAAGCATCTGTTAGGGATGTATGTTTCGGAGAATGAGGGAGCTAACTTTTGGTTGAGCGTATTGACTGATTTACAAAATCGAGGCGTAGAGGATATCTTAATTGCTTGTATCGATAATTTAAAAGGGTTTTCCGAAGCGATACAGAGTGTTTTTCCCGACACCGGAGTACAGACCTGTGTAGTACATCAAATCCGAAACAGCCTAAAGTATGTAGCCAGTAAGGATCAAAAGGAGTTCATGAACGATCTAAAACCCGTATATAGGGCCGATACGTTGGATCTAGCCGAGCTTCGGATGGATGAACTTCAGGATAAATGGGGTGAAAAGTATCCTGTGGTCATTGAATCCTGGCGACGCAACTGGGATCGTCTGACCACCTATTTCCGATACGATAAATCCATCCGAAAGTTGATATACACGACTAACACGATCGAAGGATTTCATCGCCAAGTGCGTAAGGTCACCAAAACTAAAGGTGCATTCACCTCCGATATAGCGTTATTGAAATTGATTTATTTAGCACATAACAACATTAAGAAGAAATGGACGATGCCACTAGCCAATTGGGGAACAACAGCACAGAAATTAGCAATTTGGTTTCCGGGAAGAATGGTGTTAGATTTGCAATAAGAAAAATGGTTGAATTACCGCCCCGCGGGGCGGTAATTCAACCATTGACACAGTTTATTTTACACTCCCGTCGATCATTATTCGGCGAAGGAGCCAGTCCATTTTCCTCTTTCCCTAACTATCGTTTACAAATGGAAACGGTCCTGAAATTCTTTACCCAGTTTGAATTCATTGGAGGTTTTTAGACTTCTACCAATAATGAGATTATACCGCCGTTGCCATTTGCTCACAAGCTTCTGCGCATTTGTAGCAAGCATCCGCACACTCTTTGCAATGTTGCATATCATGCTTAGCACATTCATCTCCACACGCTCTACAAATCTCCGCACATAGCTTGCAAAGGTGACGGCTATATTGGCTTCCCAAACTCATGAGTTCGGCTGCGGCTCTACATATGGCTGCACATTCCAGATCAAGCTGGATACATCGAGCCATCATTTTTACATTGTCCTCTTGCAAGCAAGAAGCTGCACAATGGTTACAAGCTACAGCACAGGCGTAGCATTCGTCAATACATTTTTGAAATTGTTGATGTGACATAATTTTATTGTTTAAAGTGAGAAATTATTTATCTATTCTTATTAGCTAATAACCAGGTTTGAATCTCCGAGATTTCCTGATCCTGTTTTTCAATAATATTTTTTGCCATTGTCTGCATAGCACTTTCGTGTCCGTAAATAAGTTCCAATCTTGCGTTTCCAATTGCATTTTGATGATGCTGAATCATCAACATGGCAAAATCGTGATCCGTGTCTCCATTAATGATTTGGAGATCTGTCACTCTGCCTGAGCGTTCCATATTTTTCATCTGCTCTGTAACAAATTCGGGAACATTTAGATGCGGTACGTGACCATTGAGAAATGTGGTTAATTCTTGAATCTCAGCCTTCTGGTCTTTAATTATTTTCTGGGCCATCTCCCTCATTTGCGCATCATCGCCGGATTGCAGTTCCTTATTTGCCATGTCGATCGCTCCCTGATGATGCATTCGCATCATCAGAGCAAAAGCATTATCAGGGTCGGGGGGCATTTGCATGGCCATCATCTCATCCATCATGTTGTGCATGATAGTCATCATTTCATTGTCATCGTGATTCTGGATTTTGATTTTGTTGATATCGTCCTTATCGCACGCTTGGATAAATAACAGTATTCCTGCCATTGCCATTATTTTTATCGCTAATTTCATAGATGTATATTATTATTATCAATTTCCTTTTCTCTTTTAATAATGAAATGTTAAAGACTTTTTTTTGATAGCACACATAGACAGAACAACATACAATTCAATTTGTTTGATTTTTTGGATTCAAAACGAGCTACAGATAAGATATGTGGGTGTAAGATTATTTCTGTAATGTAGTGGTTTATGCTACTATTTATTCATCAATTTTGAAATGAATCACAGTCCAGAAATAAATTGAACGAACCTGAGATGTTGTGATTAGGAAAATGTATGAATGGGTAAATGTTTTTACAATACTCCCCGTGACATATAAATACTTTTTGTCGGTACTACGCTTTCCATAGCCTTTGGATTTTCTTGCTGCTTTTCGACTTGTTCTGTAGACTTTTCTATTGGTTCCGGAGTGATAGATAACTGTATTTTCCGCTCAATTGCCGCCAACTCCGTTTTGAGTTCGCTAAGTCGGTTTTCTTTTGTCCACGTACCATTGATTACTTCCTTAAGTATTGGAATGTTTTTTTGGAAATCTGCCATATTCTCCTGTTCTTTTCTGATATAGGTGGGCAGCTTTTCCAATGCTTTAATAAAATTTAGTGAAGCTGTTTCGGGATCTTTTGCCATTACACCATTGTTGAATGTATATTTGATAGTACCCTTACCTTGAATAAAAAAACGGTTTACACGAATATCCACCCCCTCTTTTTGTGACATTTCCGTTTTTACCAAAAGTTGAAAGCCATACAGATTACCGATTTCTTCATAATCCCCACCCGTTCGGGATTTGTCGGCAAGCTGATTGAGCTTTGCACCGATTTGTTTTATATCCGCATTGGGCGACAAAACGTCTAATTTAATAAGGTTGGCAACGGAACCGTCAGTGTTTTTTTGGATACGTCCCTGCAAATTATTCCAATCAAGGCTCATACGGTCATAGCGGGATTGGGCTTTTCCAAGTTCTGCCTCATAATCTTCCAGTTTGTACTTGGCACTTGATTTTGAACGATTGAACGATTGCCTTTCGCTTTCCAATCCGGCAATCTGTTTCTCTATTTTAGCTTTGTCCAAAAGGTCGGTATTGCCCATAAGGATAGCTACATATTCCGAGAAATTCATACCCGACTTTTCATCCATACCACCTTCGTCAATCGTCCGTTTACCAAGATTGTTGGATTTTAATTGGTCAATAAATAGCTGTTTGTTGTGCAGCAGGTTGAACTTATAACTATCCAGCGATTTTTCAACGGCATAGATGATTACATCCACTTTATTGTCGTTAAAATGCTTGGCAATCTCATTGCCTTTGCGGATAGCCCTACCGTCCCTTTGCGCAAGGTCGGACGGTCGCCACGGCGTATCTAAATGGTGTACGGCAACGGCTCTTTTCTGTGCGTTCACACCTGTACCGAGCATACTCGTAGAACCGAAAAGGACACGGATTTTGCCCTCGTTCATTCCTTTGATTAGCTCTTTTCGTTGCTTGTCATTCTTCGCTTCCTGTATAAAGCGGATTTCGTGTGCAGGTATGTCGTGGTCTTCCACGAGCTTACGTTTGATTTCGGAGTAGATATTCCACTGATTTGGCTTGTATGTTCCCAAATCCGAGAAGATGAACTGCGTGCCTTTCTGTGCATTGAATTTATTGTAATATTTAGCAATATTATCTGCACAATGGGAAGCTCTGTTATCGGCGTGGTCTTGGTAATGGGGGCTTACCATTCGCATATCCAAAGACATCTTTCGAGCGTAGTCCGTAGCGATAAGCATTTTTGCTTTTTCTTCTTTTTTAGATAGCGGTTTTCTGCCAAGTAATTCCCCTTTGCCTGATTTGGCAAACTCCATCAGCTTTTCAATAAACTTCTCCTGGTCTGGAGTTGGAGGTATGTTGTAAAATATCTCGTTCTTTTCGGGACGGTCTATTCCAATCATTTCGGCGGTACGGTAATCCGTGATTTCGGAGTAGAATTGAGCGAGTTCCGGCACTTTGATAAAGTAGCGGAAACGCTCTTTTGCCACGATATTATTGGCGACCGAAAACTCATAATCGGTTGTTTTCTTTGCGTAGATTGCCGCCCACGCATCAAACGAGTTAATGCCCTGTTTTGCCAAAGCCCTTGGTCGCAGGTATTTGAACAACAGGTACAATTCGGTCAGTGAATTGCTGATAGTCGTACCCGAAAGGAAAGTTGCCCCCATATCCGCATCGGTACGTTCCTGTATAGTCCGTATAGCAAACAAAAGATTCAGTGCCTTTAGGCTTCCCTGTTGATTGCCCAATCCTGCAACCCTTGAATGCCTTGTGTTGAAAATCAGGTTTTTGAATTGGTGGCTTTCGTCTACAAATAAATGGTCGATACCCATCATCTTGAAGTCCACAATATCATCTTTGCGGTTTTCAATGTCGTGTTGCAGGGTTTTCAGCTTGACTTCGAGGTTTTCTTTCTGTTTCTCTGCTCCGGCGAGCATACCCCGGGTTACTTCATCGCCCTGACTTCGCAAAACGTCAAGATTTTCCTCCACACTGTCCAGTTCGGATTGCAGGATTTCCTTTTGTATTTCGGGCGATTGGGGTATCATTCCGAACTGGTCGTGGGTCAATATCACACAATCCCACTCGTTGTTCTTAATATCTCCGAAAATCCGCAGTCGTTTTTGGGGCGTAAAATCATCAATGCCCGGATAGAGTATTTTAGCGTGCGGATAGGCGGTGCGGTAGGCTTCGGCAATTTCAGGTATATTCGCTTTCAACCCGATAATCATCGGTTTGTGGGCCAGTCCCAAACGCTTCATTTCCTGTGCACCCGTGCACATTATCAACGTCTTTCCGGCACCTACTTCATGGTCGCAGATAGCACCGTTATTGAGCTTTATTATCCAGACAGCATCCTTTTGGCTTGAATACAGGTCTTCAATACCCAATGCTTTTCGGTCCAATTCCGGAAACACCTGATGGGAACCGTCGTAGTGCGGTCGGACAAAACAGTTAAAGGTGTCGTTGTATTGGTCAGTCATCCTTATCTTGAACTCATCGTTTTGGGCGTGGAGCCAATCGTTAAAGGAGGTTCGGATTTCGTCAATCTTGGTATTCGCCATTTGTATGGCTTCCATATCCCGTACCTTGACATTCTTTCCGTCAACCTGTACCATTTTGGAAATATCGGGTGTGGTATTGACAAGGGCGTGCTTGAGCAGGGCAATCCCGTCATACGTCCGGCTTTGGGCTTTGACCGCATATTTATCCCATATATGGACATTTTTCTGTTTGCAGGTGACGGAAAAATCATCGGCACTGTCCGAATAGTGGATTTTCACATCTGCGTCGAACAGATGCGATGCAAATCGGGCGTAGATGCCAGTGGGTATCCAGCGTTCGCCCAGATTAAAATCGAGTTCCTCAAATTCGATACGTCTTGGTCGGGCTTCTTCCAAAACGGTAAGGCTTTCTTTAGCTTGGGTATCATCGGGATTGCTTTCGAGGTAATCTCTTATTTCGTTGGCTTTCTCCACTACATTGCCCGCAACCCAGCGTTCGAATATTTCATATTCCTTTTGCAATGGATTGTAGTAGATGAGACCGTGTAAGGCTTCTTTCAAAGCATCAGCAGGCATACCGCTGATTTCGGACATAAAGTCCAAATCCACGCTTCCGTATTTGTTCAGCGAAGCCGATAACGCTTCTTCGGGATTGTCCGTTGCAATGGTTGCGGTAGAAAAACTTACAGGACGGCTGAATATATCTGCCTTATGGATTACACCACCAACGACACGCTCCAGATAGGGCATTTCTTTGCCTACACTGTCTGTTTTGATGAGCTTGATATTGTCCGCACTGTTGAGATTTCCGTACCTTTTGACAAAAGCATCGTATAAGCGGTTAAGGTTTTCCCTTTCTTCCTTGTGTTCTGAATGTTTCTCGGCTTCTTTTTGGTAGAGGTCGATATAGGTATCACGAACTTGGATATATGCTTCGGCTCTTGCTTTTTGCAAAGACGGTAACTGCAACGGGTGGAATATTGCCCTTGCATCACTTTTATCCACTTCCTGCAAATAGCCGACCCAACCGTTATCTACGACAAGGCAATCGTTACGGTGAAACTGTTGGAGTTCGTCACTGTACGGAGCAGGTTCGGGAACAGTAGCAGGTACGGTACCGGCTGACTTATCTGCTTGGCCATTACTGTTTGCCTGTGAAAATAAATCGCCGATTGTTTTCTGTTTTGTGCCATTGGTTTGTAAGGTTTTATTGACCGTGCCGTTTGATGCTGGAGATGTATAGGACTGTTGCATCGCTCCGCTAAAGAGGTCGGTTTGCCGACCTCTTGGGGTACGTTTTCTTTTTGTCGTTTGTCTTTTGGCTTGGGTGGTTTTCTTTGGCGGGGTAATAACCGCTACGGTTTCATTTACATTTTCAAACAGGTCGAAAATGCTTAGCTGTTTTAATTCCTGCTGGCTTTCCTGTACAATGGCTGGTGCAGTAAAACGCGGTCGTTCGGGTTGTATGATTTCGGGTTCAGTAGCCGGAGGTGCCGGCGTTGGCGTAATCGGAATTTGTACGATAGGTTCATCGTTGCTTTCGCCTTTGTACAAATCAAAATTCAGGTGCTTTCCAAAATCTTCGGAAAGCATTTGCTTCAAATCTTTGGCAATCCCCGCAACACCGTCTTTATGCGTATAGATAATTGCAGGTTTTCCGTATGGGTCGGTATCTATCTTACGGTCGGTATGTATGACCCTCGTACCGTCACGGAAAAAAGCATTGCTTGAAGTATCGTATTTGGTCTGCCTGCTTTGGCAAAACAGCTCTTCCAATTCGCTCAGAGGTTGTTTTGCCGTATTCTTTTGCAGGATAATCAGGTCGCTTCCGACTTCTGTACCTGCATATTCCGTGAACAGGTTGTTTGGCAATCGGACAACCGACACCAGATGGTTGCTTTTCATTAACGCCCTACGTATCGGCTCATTGTTGGGGCTGTTTAAAATTCCTTGCGAAGTAATAAATACCTGCAAACCACCCTCACGGAGCATATCGTTTCCTTTCAAAAAGAAATAATTGTGTATGCTACGGGCAGCCTGTATTTTTGCGGGGTCTTTGCTTCGGGAAAACGTAAGATCGAACACGGAAGTATCGCCAAACGGAATGTTGCTTGCAACAACATCATAGCTATTTTGTTCCTTTTCGGGGATTTCCTCAAAACCGCTCACACGGATATTGCTTTCGGGATAGAGGTGTTTTAGGATTTTGCCTGTCAGCAAATCTTTTTCATAGGCAGTTACTTTGGTTTGTTGGTTTTCGGAAAAGGATTGTATAAACGAGCCGATACCTGCGGAGGGTTCAAGGAATTTCTGAATATTTACATCGCTTTCCCGCAGGGTTTCGGAAATTGCATCAATTACCTGTGGAGGTGTATAAAAAGCCGTCAGCACGGAGCTTTTCATACTGTCCACGTATCGGCGGTATTGCTTATCGTCTTCGGACTTTTCTTTGAGCAGTTTGTGGAGTTCCAGCGTAATGGGGAATAAATCGTGTTCGGTTTTCCTCCAATGGTTGATATCTATTTCATTTGCTATGGGGTTCAATACGAATTTAAGACCGCCAAATCCGCTGTATTGTTTCATTGACAGTCTTTCACCCACGGTAGCGTTTCGTTGCTCTTTTTCCAATGTAAAGGCAATCCGCAGGGCTTCGATATTGTGCAAGAGATGCTGCCGTTTACTGAAGCCCATTTTCCTCAATCCATATTGCGATGGTTCCGGTTATCTCGGTATAGAGCAGGTCAAACTCATAACCGTAGGCAAAATCATCGGCTAGTTCATATTGGGCGAAAACATTCTCGCAAACAGGGAACATTTTCAGAGCGAACCGCCGCAGTTCCTCGTCTGCCATTAGGGTATCGAACTCATTGCAGACTACCTGAAAAACCATATCAAACTTGGAGAAGTGCAAACCCTCAAAGAGTATGTAATTCGCTATCTCATTACATTGCTCAATGGCATTGCCGGAACGGAACGCATCCTCATAGGCATTGGCAGCCCACGAGGAACGCTGGTCAATAAATTTTTGGTTGCTGGCTTTTTCAGGGAAACTACTGTTCAGGAGTTCCTGTAGTCGTAAACGGAAATACGACAGGTCTTTTTGCTGTGTACTCATAATAAAATTTTGTTTAGAATTTTGCGTAAAACCTAAAATTAGAGCAGGGAGCAAGAGCCTTTGAAGAAGTGGCAGGGTTTGGCTTCGGGAGGCAGGATTTGGCAGAACAGTGTTTATTCAGATATCGTTATAGAGTTGTCCACTTCATTGACATATACGTCCGACCCATCAAAATCATCATCATCGTTTTGGGAACTTTGTCTTGTAAAAAGCTCCAGTCTGTCAACTTGCCCAAAAAGCCGAACAATACGCTTTCTGATTTTGTCAGGTTTTTCGGATTGTCTTCCACGGGGAGATATAAGCACCTGTGGAACATCTCTTACATGTCTTTCAAGAGGTTTTCCCTTTGTGAACAGTAGGACGATTTCTGCATTTGCCCGTGTAATATATCCCATTCCAATAAAAACCCAATCATTGTTCCTGTTCGTTTTTTTTTTCTTGCAACGGCTAAGGTATCAGCGAGAAGAAAAGGTCGACTGAAAGTGGCAGAGTTTGGCTTTGAGAGGTAGGGTTTTACCACACATAAGATTATTAAAAGAATTGATTGTTTTTTTACAAACCATATTATATCTAAATTTATTATCGTAATATTGCGATATATAAAAAACAAAGCATGGGACTTACTAAATCAGAAATATTCACGGACGAGCAAAACAGATTAGCTTCTCTATTTAAGGTTCTGGCACACCCTGCAAGGGTTGCCATACTTCAATATATCATTAACCAGAAAGCCTGTATCTGTAATGATCTGGTCGAGGAATTGGGATTGGCACAGGCTACGATTTCTCAGCATTTAAAGGAGTTAAAGAGTATCGGCATCATTCAAGGCACAATCGAGGGTAAATCTGTTTGTTATTGCATCGATAAAAATGTTTGGAAAAAAATCCAAGCAGATTTTAATTCATTCTTTGATCAGGAAGTAAAGGTAAACAAGTGCTGTTAGCCGTGTTTTTTTAATATTTAACATCGCTATATTACGATACAATATTTTAATAAATCATTTCAAAATTCAAAAACAATGAAACTATCAAACATCAAAGAAATCTTACCAACATTGGACAATGTTGAATTTCAATTAGCGGACGGAACATTTGTCCCCAAACATTTCCACGTTACGGAGGTAGGTATTGTTACAAAACATTTTATTGATTGTGGCGGAACGATCAGAAATGAAAAGGTCGTCAACTTCCAGTTGTGGAACGCCAACGATTTTGAACACAGGCTAAAGCCGACCAAACTATTGAACATCATCAAACTGTCCGAAGAAAAATTGGATATTCAAGATGCCGAAATAGAAGTGGAATACCAAAGCGAAACCATTGGCAAATACAATCTGGATTTTAACGGAAACCATTTTGTACTGAAAAACAAACAAACCGCTTGTTTGGCAAGTGATGCCTGCGGTATTCCTGCCGAAAAACAAAAAGTAGAATTATCAGAGCTGAACAGTGCTTGCTGTTCGCCTAATTCGGACTGTTGTTAAACCCTATAAACCAATCGTAATGTACAAGAATTTAGCTGAAACCATAAAGGGAATATCTGATGTTCAGACCGTAAGCGAAGAACGTAAAACCATATTGCAACCCTTGATAGACTTCGTACAACAAAAAGTAAGCAACGGACAGGTAATAAATCTCAATTTCATCTGTACACACAATTCACGAAGAAGCCATTTATCGCAGGTTTGGGCACAGGTGGCAAGTGTATATTACCATATCCCGAATGTATATTGCTATTCGGGCGGTACGGAAGAAACGGCATTATTTCCGAAAGTAGTGGAAACATTGAATGAACAGGGTTTTTCTGCTTTCAAAATTTCGGAAGCGGACAATCCTGTTTATGCTATTAAGTACAGTGAAAATGCTTTGCCGATTATCGGTTTTTCAAAAAAGTACGATAGCCCTTTCAATCCTGTATCGGCATTCACTGCCATTATGACCTGTTCACAGGCAGACGATGGCTGTCCTTTTATTGCAGGTGCAGAAAAGAGAATACCTATCACATTTGAAGACCCGAAGATTTCAGACGGCACAACAGAGCAGACAAAGATATATGCGGAAAGGAGTTTGGAGATAGCAACTGAAATGTTCTATGTTTTTTCAATGATTAAAAAATAACCAATGCAACCAAAACTAAAATTTCTTGACCGTTACCTTACCCTATGGATATTCCTTGCTATGGCATTTGGCGTAGGATTAGGATATTTCTTTCCCAACATTTCTAACGTAACAGACAGCTTGTCCGTAGGAACCACTAATATCCCGCTGGCAATAGGTTTGATACTGATGATGTACCCGCCATTGGCAAAGGTGGATTATACAGTATTGCCCAAAGCGTTTAAGGATAAAAAAGTAATTGGAATATCTTTATTCCTCAATTGGGTAATCGGTACGGTAATGATGTTCGGGTTAGCCGTTCTGTTTTTAAGGAATGAACCCGATTATATGACGGGATTGATTTTGATAGGATTGGCAAGATGTATCGCAATGGTAATTGTATGGAGCGACCTGGCAAAAGCCAACAGGGAATATACGGCACTATTGGTAGCGTTGAACAGTGTCTTTCAGATATTGAGTTACAGTTTTTTGGTTTGGCTTTTTATCAACGTATTGCCGAGTAAATTAGGATTAGCCAATTTCAATGTAAATGTATCAATGAAAGACGTTACCGAAAGCGTGTTGATATACTTGGGTATTCCTTTTTTTACAGGTTTCGTGAGCCGATATGTTCTTATAAAATCAAAAGGCATTGAATGGTACAATAGAAAATACATACCGGCAGTATCACCTATTACACTTTACGCATTATTGTTTACCATTGTACTGATGTTCAGTTTGAAAGGCGACAAGATATTGGAGTTGCCAGTGGACGTGATTAAGATAGCCATACCGCTAATCATCTATTTTGTATTGATGTTTTTCGTGAGCTTTTTTATAAGCAAATCCCTGAATGTTCCTTATGACAGGAACGCGTCCATAGCATTTACAGCCACCGGGAACAATTTTGAATTGGCCATAGCCGTAGCCATTGCGGTTTTTGGTATTCATTCTCCACAGGCATTTGTTGGCGTTATCGGACCATTGGTCGAAGTGCCTGTACTGATACTATTGGTAAGGGCAAGTTTATGGTTGAAGAAGAAACTATACTAAGTTGATGTAAATAACTTAGCGGGATTTTAGAATTGTCAAGAAACTAAAATTAAACCCTCTGAATCCGGAGCGTTTATTGTTTGTTCAAGATGTGAAGCATCCTGCCCACCTCAATATCCATTCGGGAAAATGCAAACCATTTTTTGCCCAGGTCTTTGAGCGAAGCCCCTATATGGTAAAGCTCCGCTTGGTCTATTATCAAAAATCGGTCGTGGGTATCGGAGAAAACCTTAATTTCAATCGGGAGGTATTGGCTGTTGTACCGTTTTATGTCCAATTGTAGCTGATTGCTGATTGCTTTGGTGTAGATTGTTGCGGTTACATTTTGTTTTCGCTTACCCAATATCGTTAGTGCCGTTGAGGAAATCCAACAGATAGTGGGCGAAAAAATAAAGCTGCCCGAAGATTACCACATTGAATACGGTGGGCAATTTGAAGCGGAGGCAGAAGCATCGCAGACCTTGATTGCGACCTCCCTGCTTTCCATTCTGATTATTTTCCTGATACTGTTCCGGGAGTTCAAAACGGTAAAGTTAGCCGCCATCATTTTAATCAACCTGTCTTTGGCATTGATTGGCGGTGTGTTCAGCATCTATTTTACCAGTGGCATTTTGAGCATTCCTGCCATTATCGGTTTTATCACCTTGTTTGGTGTGGCTACCCGTAACGGCATCCTGCTCGTATCGCATTACAATACATTGTGTGATGAGGGGTTGGATTTGTACGATACGGTTATACAAGGCTCAAAGAACAGGTTAAGCCCCATCCTGATGACGGCACTTACCGGAGGGCTGGCATTGATACCGCTTGCTATTGCGGGCGATTTGCCCGGCAACGAGATACAAAGTCCTATGGCAAAAGTGATATTGGGTGGCTTGCTTACTTCTACATTGCTCAACATTTTTATTGTTCCGGCGGTGTACTATTTATCTAACAAAAAAGCAGCTAAAGCATGAACATAAAATTTTTAACGGCAATCTGTATGTGCGTTTTTACCATACAATTGCAGGCACAGTCAGGATTGGAAACCGTCTTGTCTGATGTTGCCAAGAACAATAAAACGCTGCAAACCCAAAGCAAATATTGGGATGCGCAGAAGTTATTGTACCATACGGGCAATACGCTGTACGACCCTGTGGTCAGCTACGATTTTATGCGTGGCTCACCCAATGCCATTGCGGGCAACCAAACGGACATTAACGTCTTGCAGCGTTTCGACTTTCCCACGGTTTACAGTAAAAAGAAAGCATTGGCTGGCGAGCAGAGTAAGCAGGCAGATTTTTCGCTAACAGCCAACAGGCAGGAAATATTATTGGGAGCGAAAAAGATTTGCATTGAACTGATATACCGCAATAAACTTCAGGAAAGAATTATAGAACGGAAAACAAAAACCGAAAAGTTCCTGACCGACTTTCAGACCAAACTGGATAAGGGCGAAGGTAATGTGCTGGACGTGAATAAGGCTAAACTTCAATTGATTGAGATTAATAAAGATTATCAGTTGAACATTTCCGCTATCAACCAACTTCATCAAAAACTGACGGAACTTAACGGCGGTATAGAGATAGTCTTTAACGATACCATATACCCTGAATATAAGCCCGTTCCTGCATTTGAAGAATTGGAAGAAACAATTGAATACAAGACCCGGTAAGAAAATATTTGACACAACAGACCGTAGTAGCCCAAAAGGATATTGAAGTTACTAAGGCATTGACCCTGCCAAAATTTGAAGTGGGTTTTCATTATCAGGGTATTTTAGGGCAGCAGTTTTACGGTGCAAAAGTAGGCGTGAGCATTCCTTTGTGGGAAAACAAAAATCGGGTGAAGCAAAAGCAGGCTGAATTATCGGTGGCAGAAGTACAGGTAGCACGGCACAAGAACGAACATTATTATCATTTGAAGCAACTGTATGAAAAGTATATCAACCTGCAAAAGACGGTAGCAGAATATGAGAAAGTATTAAGCAGTATCAACAGTATTAAACTATTGGATAAAGCGTTATCATTCGGAGAGATAACCACTATCCAATATTTTTTGGAGGCAAGTTACTTTTATACCGCTACCAATAATTATTTGCAGGCGGAGAAAGAGTACAACGATGCAATAGCCGAACTGTACCAGTATTTGCTATAATTTAATATTGTAGGGTGAATGCAGACCATTAGCAAAGGCAGATGTATCACTGTTTTAAAACCTTGCGGAATACAACTTTCGCAAGGTTTCAATTAACTAAATTAGAAGCCTGGGCCGAGGCTTCAGGTTAACAAAAACCCAAATTAAAAGCGCCTATGCAGACAATGCAATCAGATAACTTGATTTAGACAGGAAGCAACGAGCGTAGTTCGACTTAAATCGTAAATTTGTTTATTGTGCTTAATATAGCAGTTAGTAAGATATGAATACACTCTTTATTAAAAATATGGTATGCGACCGCTGTATTATGGTGGTGCAAAACGAATTGGATAAACTTGGTTTAGATGCTAAAAATGTAAAGCTGGGCGAAGTTACCCTTACCAAAGAAATTACACCTACGGAGAAAGAGGCTTTGGTCAAGACTTTAGAGCCATTGGGGTTTGAAGTAATTGATGATAAAAAAGGCAGGATAATAGAAAAGATAAAGAACATTATCATTGACCTGGTACATCATCAGGATAGTGATGTAAAAACCAACCTTTCCGATGTATTGAGCGATAAACTGCACCACGATTACAATTACTTGTCCAATCTGTTTTCAGAAGTAGAGGGTACAACTATTGAAAAATACTTTATCGCCCAAAAGGTGGAAAAGGTAAAAGAACTGCTGGTGTATGATGAACTGTCGTTAAGTGAGATTGCCATGCGCCTCAACTATTCAAGCGTAGCCTATTTGAGCAACCAGTTCAAGAAAGTAACGGGGCTTACCCCGAGCTATTTCAAACAAGTCCGGGAAGATAAGAGAAAGCCGTTGGATAAAGTATAGGAACGGCTACGCTATTCAGGAACACTGCGGGCAAAGCCCTGACACCGTAAAATTGACTTCACTTATTTTATATCCTTTAGGCAACTTAAATAACGGTTGCACATCCTCTATACAAGTTACCGATTTACATTTTTGACAACTGAAATGCAAGTGGTTATGATTGTGGACTACTTCACAGTTATGGCAACTTGCATATCGTACACCCCCGTCAACGTTTACCACTTTGTGGACTAAATCTTCTTCCATTAACCTATCCAGTACCCTGTAAATCGTCACCCTGTCGCACAGACCATCCAACGCCAACTGGATTTCAGCGTGCGACAATGCCAAATCCGACTTGTGGAGCAGGTTCAAAATCGCTGTTTTGGCGACTGTGTTTCGTACTTGTTTCATTTTTATTATATAATAATTGCAATGTTGTTGCGTTTTCAAAGATAATAATTTGTTTTTGCAACAACATTGCATTAATGCGATTGTCGTTTTCTATGAATAAAGTTGTTTTACTTTTTATCCTATTAGTCGCAAACATCCATACCAGCTATGCCCAAAAATGCAACTATACCATATCCGGTCAGGTGGGAAGCTCTGACAAGGGCAGCCCGTTGAGCGGGGTATATATCAACCTGAACAACGGCCAATATGTGGCGGTTTCCGATAGTTCGGGAAATTTTAAGTTTGAAAAACTATGCAAAGGGAACTATCTCATAAAGGCCAGCTATATGGGACATGAGGCGGAGCCGCAAAACATTTCTTTGGAAGCGTCTCGTCACATTGAAATCTTTGTAGAGGAAAACTCCACGATGCTTGACCCGGTGGTCATTACCACCACGGTCAATAAGGCGCAGAATACCGGGCTTCTAAGAGAATTAAGACAGGGGGAACTAAGCAAGAGCAGCGGTCTCCCGCTGGCGGATATGCTCGGCCAGCTTCCCGGGATCAACGTCATGCAGACCGGAACGACCATATCCAAACCTATCTTTCACGGCCTGCACAGCAACAGGTTATTGACCATAAACAACGGTGTGAGGCAGGAGGGGCAGCAATGGGGCAACGAACACGCTCCCGAAATAGACCCCTTCATTGCAGACAATATTGCTGTCATCAAAGGTGTGGATGAACTGAAATACGGTTCGGATGCCATCGGCGGTGTTGTCCTTGTCAACCCCAAACCACTGCGGTACAGCGGATTTTCGGGAGAACTGAATACGGGCTACTTTACCAATAACAATCAGTTTGTGGTATCTGCAATGGCAGAGCAGCAACTCAAAAGTATACCCCAACTAAGTTTCCGTGTACAGGGAACTTTTAAGCAGGGCGGCAATATCCAAACGCCGGACTACATACTGAACAACACCTCCCTGAACGAATACAATTTTTCATTCACGACCGGGTACAAGACCGACAAGTATTCCATTGAAGCCTTTTACAGCCACTTTCAGACCAAGGTAGGCATATTTCAGGGTTCACACATGGGGAACTTGGCAGACTTACAGACTGCGATTGATGCGGACAGACCCAACGACATCTTTTTGGGCTATAAAAGCTTTCAGATTGGCAGACCTTACCAAAGGGTGACACACGATTTGCTAAAGGTAAAATCGGAGATATTTGCCGGAGAGAAAGCCGGGAAACTGAACATACAGATTGCCGCACAATTCAACAACAGGGAAGAATTTGATATAGTCAGGAACAGCGAAATTACAACGCCTCAAATGACTTTGAATGTCAGCACGATTTCCGAAGAAATTTCTTGGGAGCATCCCACATTCAAAAACTTTAACGGAAGTATCGGCATATCCGCTATGCAGCAGGACAATACCTACAAAGGTCGGTATCTCATCCCTGCCTACAATTCCCAAACATACGGTGCATACTGGATTGAAAAATGGAAGAAGAACAAATGGGAGCTTCAGGGCGGTATCAGGTATGATTTTAAGCAAATCAGTACGGTACGATACCCTTACAATAACCAGCCTGTGGAGCATGACTTTGATTTTTCAACAATCGGGGCATCATTCAATACCATCTACCATCTTTCAGACCATATCAGGATAAACGGAATGGTCAGCCTTGCCAATAGGGCTCCCCACGTTAACGAACTGCTCATTGACGGCATACATCAAGGTACTGCCACCTATGAACTTGGGGACGTAAACCTGAAAATAGAGCAGGCTGTAAACACGGTCTTGGGGCTTTCATATAGCAATGAAGAAAAATCGGTAAATATAGACTGGTCTGTATTCTACAATTCCATCAACAACTTTATCTATTTACAGCCCCGACCGGGAGAGCCTGTATTGACCATTGCAGGTGCATTTCCCAAATTCGTCTATCAACAGGCTGATGCCTATCTCACGGGAACGGATTTATTAATCAATTACAAGCCTGTACAGAAACTGGACATCATAGGAAAGGCATCTTTGCTAAGGGCGTACAATAAAACGATAAACGACTGGCTGATTTCCATGCCATCGGACAGGTTTTCATTGGGGTTCAATTACGAACTGCCCGATATAAGGTCTTTCCAAAAATCCTATATCGGGATGGAAATTCCGCTGGTCTTAAAACAGACAAGAGTACCTGATGAAAACATACACGGCCAGCAGGATTATAAGCTGCCCCCTGATGGTTATCTCCTGACAAATATATCCGCTGGTACAGTGGTCAGTGTCTTGGGCAGGTCACTGAACATCAATCTTGCAGTGAGCAACCTGTTCAATACCCGGTACAGAAACTACCTGAACAGCTTCAGGTATTTTACGGACGAAATGGGCAGAAACATCTCCGTTAGATTAAAGTACGTTTTCTGACAAACACGTTTTTCAACAATTAAATTTATATAACAATGACACAGAAATTCAAACATTTTTCTTCGATTGCCGTAGCGGCAATCGTACTATTCGCAACCTCATGCAGCAAAGACGATGACCCTATCCCCGAAGAAAACGACAACGAGGTAATCACTACGGTACAGCTACGTTTTAAGGAACAGGGAACCACGAACGAACTTCTTTATGCTTGGAAAGATGCTGACGGAGCCGGAGGAAACGCCCCGGTCATAGACCAGATTGCACTGCAACCGGGTAAGTCCTATGATGTCAGCGTATCCTTTCTTGACGAGGTAAATGGTGAAGACATTACCGAAGAAGTAAGTGAGGAAAATATAGACCACCGTATTTATTACGTGCCATCTTCCACATCAAATATACAAATCACAAATTTGGATAAGGATGACAACAACGTTACGTTAGGGCTGGAAAGCGTTTGGACAACCACGACCGCTTCCACTGGTACTGTCAGGGTTGTGCTGCGCCATTATCCACAGGGAGGAAAGATTGAAACGGACTTGATTAATGACCCTAAGTCATCAACTGACGTAGATATTCAATTTAATTCTAAAGTTGAATAAACCCCGCACCAAGAAGAAGACCGGGCATCCGTCAGTATTTTAAGACCACAGCTTTTTAAGCAAACAATAAAGCATTGCGATTATCTTTCGCAATGCTTTGTGGTTTTAAAGACCATCTAAAACTGGCTTTATGGCGATAACCATCTGATGAAGTGGCTCACCTATACAGGATTTCAATAAATCTTACAAATCAAATCCAAAATTTCACAACAGTACCCATAATTATAATAGCCAATTTTGCATTGTAAATTAAAGCAGGCAAATATGGCGACAAACAGAGAAAATATATACATACCGTTGGAGGATGTAGAAAGCGAACACTGTGCATTAATCGTTGAAAAGGGATTGGCACAGGTAAAAGGCGTAGAAACCCATAAAGTAGAGCTGAACAACCGCAGGGCAGCGATTACAGTAGATAGCAATGAAACCGTAGGCGAAGCTGTTAAGGCAATTAAAGATTTAGGTTACGGAGTTCCTACGGTTAAAAGTGCTTTTCCGGTATTGGGCATGACCTGTGCATCCTGTGCGGGCAGTGCCGAAAGCATTGTTAAATACCAACCGGGAGTAGTTAATGCTTCCGTGAACTTTGCAACGGGCAATCTTACCGTGGAATATCTGCCCAATATGACCGATGCCTCCACCCTGCAAAAAGCGGTTCAGGGAGTAGGTTACGACCTATTGATTGAAGACAAAACCAAGCAGCAGGAAACGCTCGAAGCCATCCACGAAAAGAAATTCCGAACCTTGAAAAACAAGACCATTTGGGCAATTATCCTTTCCCTGCCCGTGGTAATCATAGGAATGTTCTTTATGGATATGCCCTATGCAGACCCGATAATGTGGCTCTTTTCCACGCCCGTTGTAATATGGTTGGGCAGGGATTTTTTTGTAAACGCTTGGAAGCAGGCAAAGCACCGTTCCGCCAATATGGATACGCTGGTGGCATTGAGTACAGGTATTGCCTACCTGTTCAGTGTTTTCAATATGCTGTTTGCCGACTTTTGGCATCAACGGGGACTGCACGCCCACGTATATTTTGAAGCGGCAGCCGTTATTATCGCATTCATCCTCTTGGGAAAACTGCTGGAAGAAAGAGCCAAAGGCAACACCTCTTCAGCCATTAAGAAGCTGATGGGCTTGCAGCCAAAAACGGTCATCGTGGTACAGGCGGACGGAACGGAAAAGCAGACCGCTATCGAAGACGTAAGCGCAGGCGATGTGATACTCGTAAAGCCCGGTGAAAAGATTGCGGTAGACGGCATGGTCATATCGGGCAATTCGTATGTGGACGAAAGCATGTTAAGCGGTGAGCCTGTACCTGTATTGAAAAAAGAAAAAGAAAAAGTATTTGCAGGAACGATTAACCAAAAAGGCAGCTTCCGGTTCAGGGCGGTAAAAGTGGGCAAAGAAACCATGCTTGCCCACATCATCAAAATGGTGCAGGATGCACAGGGAAGCAAAGCACCCGTACAGAAACTGGTCGATAGGATTGCGGGCATCTTTGTTCCCACAGTGATAGGTATTGCCATCCTGACATTTACGCTATGGTTGATTTTGGGAGGCGAAAACGGGGTTGTTCAAGGTCTGTTGGCAGCCGTTACGGTATTGGTCATTGCCTGCCCCTGTGCTTTAGGCTTAGCGACACCCACCGCTATTATGGTAGGTGTTGGTAAAGGTGCTGAAAATGGCATTTTGATAAAGGATGCCGAAAGTTTGGAACTGGCCAAAAAAGTAAATGCCATCGTTTTGGACAAAACCGGAACCATCACCGAGGGAAGACCACAGGTAACGGGCATTAAATGGCTGAACAATGAGGACACTGCAAAAGAAATCCTTTTGAGCATCGAAAAGCAATCCGAGCATCCATTGGCAGAAGCCGTAGTGAAGCATCTTGGCGATGTAGCGACCACCTCTTTATCCATGTTCGACAGCATTACGGGCAAAGGCGCAAAAGCAGACCATGACAACGAAACCTATTATGTAGGCAACAAAAAGCTATTGGCAGAAAACAACATTGCCATTGCCGGCGAATTACAAGACCAGGCCGAAGAATGGGGCAAACAGTCTAAAACCGTTATCTGGTTTGCAAACAGCAAAAAGGCTCTTGCTGTAATCGCTATCGCCGATAAGATTAAGGAAACATCGGTGCGGGCTATCCGGGAAATGCAGGAAATGGGCATTGACCTGTATATGCTGACCGGAGATAATGAAGCTACTGCAAAAGCCATTGCGGAGCAGACAGGCATCAAGCATTACAAAGCCGAAGTTTTGCCACAGCACAAAGCCGACTTTGTGAAAGAACTGCAAAGTAAAGGAAAGGTAGTGGCAATGGTGGGCGATGGTATCAACGACAGCACCGCATTGGCAACAGCCGATGTAAGTATCGCAATGGGCAAAGGCAGCGACATCGCAATGGACGTAGCCAAGATGACCATCATTTCGTCCGACCTGACCAAGATACCGCAGGCAATACGCTTGTCCAAACAGACCGTAGCCACCATCAAGCAAAACCTGTTCTGGGCGTTTATCTACAACGTAATCGGCATTCCGGTAGCGGCAGGCATCCTTTACCCTGTTAACGGCTTCCTGCTCAACCCGATGATTGCGGGTGCGGCAATGGCATTGAGCAGCGTGAGCGTGGTCAGTAACAGCCTGCGGTTGAAGTGGAAGAAATAAAACAGTAAATCTCACAAATCAAACAAGAAATTACACAACAATAACTAACTGAATAGTACGGAAATTTGCATTATCAGATAACTCTAAAATTTGTAAACAATGGAAAATAAACAATTTCAATTCAAGACGAACATCAATTGCGGCGGCTGTATCGCATCTGTAAAGCCGCACTTGGACAAGGCAGAGGGCATCTGCCATTGGGAAGTGGACACGGCCAACAAGGACAAAGTACTTACCGTGAAGTCCGAGGGCATTACCGAGCATGAAGTAATATCGACCGTGCAAAAGGCAGGCTTCAAAATAGAACCTTTGGATGCCTAAGCCAGCAACTTTTTGAAATGCCCTTTTTCCGACCGAATTTCCATGAGGTTGGGTTGATGAAAAAGGGCATTTTATCAATTCTGAAAAAAGGCGATAGGTTATTGCGTATATGGCATTATTTTTCCATATAGCAAAAAAAACGTAAAACGATATAAAAAACCAACCTAATTTGTAACTTTGTTGCGTTGAAAAATTATAGAATACATATAGGCATTTTGACATTGTTCTGTTTGGTTTTCTTTATGATGCCAAGTCAGAGCTATGCCTGTTCCAAAAATTCAACAAAGACCGAGCAGTCTTCCTGCTCAAAGGAGAAATCCAAAAAATCAGAACATACAAAAGGTTGCAAGAGCAAATCCTGTAAAAAATGCAAAAGTGACAAATGCGGGGGCGGTTGTTCCCACAGCTCTTGCAGGTGCGGTGCTTCAACCACTTCCCTAAATGTCCCAACCGTAATCGAATTAAAGGCAAAAGATCACTTAGCAGCAGCTAAAAAGCAAAAATTCGCTTTCAAAGAAGCCTATTATTCTTCGGGCTTTTTTTCCATTTGGCTACCGCCTAAAATAAGCTAAATTTATGGCCTGCCAGCCATAGGTATGTCCTGTCAGAAGCCGCTTCGGCTTTTTGCAAATCCCTTATTTGTATCATTTATTTAAAGTTTAAAACAGAAATGGGCTTTCCATACTTCATTTCTAAAAAGTAATTATTATGAAATCATTATCAAAAATAGTGATGGTAATCGCCGTGTTACTATCCTCAATGAATGGTTTCGCACAAATCAAAAATGCGAAAACAGAAACCGTAAAGATTTACGGCAATTGTGGTATGTGTAAAACCACCATCGAAAAAGCAGGTAACGTAAAAAAGGTAGCCAGCGTGGACTGGAACAAAGATACCAAGATGGCTACGCTCACGTATGACAGCGAGAAAACAAATCAGGATGAAATCCTGAAACGTATCGCTTTGGCGGGTTATGATAGTGAGAAGTTCCGTGCGCCGGATGACGTATATGCGAAACTGGCTGAATGCTGCCAGTACGATAGACCTTTGAAGACAATTGCCCAAAACAAAGGGGCGGCAATGGACATGAAAGTCGGACATGGCAATCACAACCACGGTGAAATGGCAGCACCCGCTAACAAGGATGCAGCTCAAAATCAATCACAGCTAAAAGCTGTGTTTGACAACTACTTTTCAGTGAAAGATGCTTTGATAAAAACCGATGCGGCAACTGCATCTGCCAAAGCCGCTGAATTGGCTGCATCCCTTAAAGCAGTCGATATGAACAAGCTTTCGGCAGAGGAACATACGGCTTGGATGAAAGTAATGCAGGACTTGACAGCTAATGCGGAAAGCATTTCAAAATCAAAAGACGTTGCAAAACAAAGAAGTGCTTTTGCGGCACTTTCGGGAAGCATCTACATACTGGCTAAAGTGTCTAAACAGGATACACCAGTTTATTACCAGCACTGTCCTATGTACAATGGAGGTAAGGGGGCCAATTGGCTAAGTAAAGAGAATGCCATTAAAAACCCATATTACGGCTCACAGATGCTTACCTGCGGCAGTACGGTCGAAACCATTAAATAACAGGTCGGAAAGCTATGGAACAGTATAGTGATATGGTGCAGGCTCTTAAAGACCTAAGACAACGTGGGTACAGTATTGATTTTAGTCTGTTGCCGGACTGCCTTTACTGTGCGTCAAAGAGCCTGAAACTAAAACCGGAGGATTTTACGGTTACGGAAACTCATAGGTTTGAAAGCCTCGACAGCAGTCCTGATAACAATGCCGTGATTTATGCCATATCGTCCAATGACGGTAAGAGCAAAGGGGTACTTGTTGATGCCTATGGTACTTATGCTGAAGAAATGACCCATGAGATGGTAAAAAAATTAAATGCAACATAACTTTTAAAATCCCTTGTTATGAAAAAATACACGTGTCCCATGCACCCGCAGGTGCTAAAAGACGAACCGGGCAAATGCCCTCTTTGTGGCATGGCATTGGTTCCCGTTGGCGGTACGTCAGCTTCTCATGAACACACGCCAGAACATGAGCATTCCGGGCATTCTCAACATGGCCATGATGACGAAAACTTTGATAAACATGAGGGGCATAATACAGGCGATTTCCTCACACGTTTTTGGATAAGCCTTGTCATTACAATCCCTATCCTGCTCCTGTCGCACATGATACAGCAATGGTTGGGTTTCTCCCTTGCTTTCAATGGCGATAAATATGTGCTGTTGGCATTGGGTACGGTGATTTATTGCTATGGAGGCTTACCGTTCCTAAAGGGAATGATTGGCGAGGTGAAAGCCAAAGCCATAGGGATGATGACACTTGTTGCCATTGCCATATCCGTAGCTTATGTTTATTCCGTAGCCGTTGTATTTGGCTTGCAGGGTATGGACTTCTTTTGGGAACTGGCAACCCTTATTGACATCATGCTGTTAGGGCATTGGCTGGAAATGCGTTCCCAAATGGCTGCTTCACGGGCATTACAGTCATTGGTGGCTTTGCTGCCTAACGATGTTACCGTGGAACGTGGCGGAGAAGCCGTAAAGATAAAGCTCGAAGACCTGCAAAGCGGTGAAACGGCTATCATAAAACCGGGTGAAAAAATTCCAGCCGATGGATTGGTTCTGGATGGGCTTTCGTATATCAACGAGAGCATGCTTACCGGAGAAAGTGTTCCCGTAAAAAAGGAAAAGGACGGAAAGGTCATCGCAGGCTCTATCAATGGCGATGGTGCGCTGAAAGTTAAGGTAACAGCAGTTGGAAAAGACAGCTACCTGAACCGGGTTATCAATCTTGTGCAGGAAGCACAGGCTACTAAGTCCAATACACAGAACCTTGCGGACAAAGTGGCCAAATGGCTCACCTTTATTGCCATTGCCGTAGGCATAGGCACATTTGCCTATTGGTATGCAACCAGTGGAGATATTGCCTTTGCGCTTGAAAGAATGGTGACGGTAATGGTAACGGCCTGCCCGCACGCATTGGGCGTGGCTATCCCGTTGGTGGTCGCCATTTCCACAACGCTTTCGGCGACCAATGGCCTGCTCATCCGCAACCGTACGGCATTTGAAACCACCCGCAAACTTTCCACTGTCATTTTTGATAAGACCGGAACGCTTACCAAAGGTTCCCATGCCGTGGAAAAGGTTATACCGTTAACGGATGAATACAATGCCGATGGGGTTATCCAGTATGCTGCCGCAGTACAGCAAAATTCGGAACACCATATTGCAAAAGGCATTATGGCCACATTGAAAGAAAAGAGCCTTGCCTTATGGAAGTCTGAAAACTTCAGCTATATGCAGGGCATAGGTGTAAAAGGTGTCGTAAACGGCAAAAATGTTGTAGCTGGTGGCCCGAATTACTTCACCGAAAACCACCTTTCTTTGCCGGAAATTCCAACCGAAATTAATCAGGAAGCCGAAACAGTAAACTTTGTTCTCATTGATGACCGGGTAATCGGCCTCATTACTTTGGCAGACAGCATCCGTGAGGGGTCGGCACAGGCGATTGAGGAACTCAAAAAAATGGGCATCAAGTCCTTTCTGCTCACGGGGGATAACGACAGGATTGCTGCTGCCGTAGCCGGAAAATTGGGTATGGACGGGTATTTGGCTAATGTGCTTCCGCACAACAAGCAGGAAAAAGTAAAGGAGTTTCAGGACAAAGGTGAAGTAGTTGCCATGACAGGTGACGGTGTGAACGATGCCCCGGCACTAGCACAGGCAGATGTGGGCATTGCCGTGGGTTCCGGTACGGACGTGGCTGCCGAAACAGCGGATATCATATTGGTAGACAGCGACCCGAGGGATGTGGTCAAACTGATTGATTTCGGCAAACTTACCTACAAAAAAATGGTACAGAACCTGATATGGGCGGTTGGCTACAACGTAGTGGCAATACCCCTTGCGGCGGGCGTACTCTATCCGAATTTTGTTTTAAGTCCCGCTATGGGTGCTGTGCTGATGAGTGTAAGCACCATTGTAGTGGCTATTAACGCAAGTTTCTTAAAAATCAAAAATAAATAAAAATGAAAAATCTAACATTATCAATCATTGCTGTTATCATGGCATTTGTAACAGTATCATGCAATCAGGCATCCAACAAAAACGAGCAGTCTTCAAATGATACTGCTGTTGTATCACAAGAACAGCCAGCTTCCCAACCAAAAGAGGATGATACGGTAGCTGCGCCCACTGTGAGCGAAACACCGAGCGGTCAGGAAGCAAAAGCAACAGGAAAAGAAGAAACAAAAAACTTTTCTATTGCGCCCATAGTTACCGATTATCTGTCATTAAAGAACGCCCTTGTTTCGGATGATGACAAAGCTGCCGCCAGTTCAGGGAAAAAGCTGTTAGCTACCCTGAATAAAGTGGACATGAAAGCCGTTCCTGCCGATAAGCACAAAAAGTACATAGACATAGCGGACGATGCTAAAGAACACGCAGAACATATTGGGGAAAATGTTGGCAACATCCACCACCAGCGGGAACATTTGGCCTCGCTTGGCGAAGATTTGAAAGACCTGATTGATTTGTTCGGTACATCGCAAACATTGTATCAGGACCATTGCCCGATGTTCAATGACGGTAAGGGTGCTGTTTGGTTCAGCGAAAACAAGGAAATCAAAAACCCTTACTACGGCTCTAAAATGCTGACCTGTGGTAAGGTGGAAAAAACAATTAACAGCAAATAAATTTCTGGGTTATGGAAAATATGCAAAACAGTCACCATGCGGGTCATGCCTCGGAGCATGGCACGTACAATCCAAAACATGCTTCGGGCATGTACAAACGCTTTGCGGTGATGGCTGTCGCCATGTTCGCAGCGATGTATTTTATCATGTACGCCATGATTGACGGGTGGCAGAACCTGATACCCAATATCAACAATTTGTACATGACCCTGCTGATGACCTCGGCAATGCTGCTTATCGAATTAGCGATAATGAAAGTGATGTACCCCAACAGGAAGATGAATTGGGCGATTGCCATCATCTCGGTTGCTGTTGGCATCTTTTCATGGTTTGGTATCAGGGAACAAATCAATGTCGGGGACAAGCAGTTTGCAAAGGGTATGATACCCCATCACGCAGCAGCCATATTGATGTCCGAAAAGGCACACCTGACCGACCCGGAACTGATAGAGCTACAAAAAAACATACTTAAAACCCAAGCGGAAGAAATTGAACTGATGAAGCGTAAGCTAAAAGAGTTTGAAGAAAGTAAATAATAAAATTTAAAAAACAGTTTCGACATGAGCAAAATAATAATCGGCTTTATTTCCTTATTAACCCTGCTATTCACCGCTTGCGGACAGGTAGGGTCAAATAAGGATGGAGCGACACAGCATTCGCAGGCAACTCCGGAAAGCCACGGGCATAGTAACCAAATAGGTGAATTGGTTCCATCGGATGAAGTCTGCATGGTCAACGATGCCTATATGGGCAAAAAGCAGTTTGACGTAAAATTTGGCGGTAAAACCTACTACGGATGCTGCGAAATGTGTAAGGAGCGTATTCCAAAAGATGCCACCGTGAGGATGGCGATAGACCCCTATTCCCATAAGCAGGTTGACAAAGCTAATGCGGTGATTGCTGTGACAGGGAATAACGGTGAAGTTTCTTATTTTGAAAACAAGGAGAATTATGCCAAGTATGTGAAAAAACAGTAGACACAAAAAGATGAAGCCACAATAAAATAATTATGACCATAAAGAAGAAAATCATATTGGGGCTGGCTGTCGTCCTGATTGCCATACAGTTCTTTCAGCCCTTACGAAACCAGGCGGTTGAAGTGCCAGCCACCCATATCGAAAGGGTGTACACCGTACCCCAAAATGTAAAGGCTATCCTTGTTCAGTCCTGTTATGACTGCCATAGCAACAATACCCATTATCCGTGGTACAGCCGTATCCAGCCCGGCGCATGGTACATGGCAGAGCATATAAAAAAGGGGAAAGAGGAACTCAACTTTAGCGAATTTGGCGACTATTCTGTCCGCAGGCAGCGAAACAAGTTCAGGGCTATGGCCGGGCAGGTTAAGGACGGGGAAATGCCGTTGTCATCATACACACTAATTCATCGCAATGCAGTATTGTCACCGCAGGATAAGCAGGTTTTGATAGCGTGGTTTAGCACAATGGAAGACAGCATTAAATAAAATTTTTCAAATCATGAACAGATATAATAAAATACCTATAAGAATATTGCAAACAGTGCTGATGCTGCTTTGCACGCAAACGCTGTTTGCACAGAGAGTAGTGCATTACGAGCTGTATGTAAAAGATACACTTGTCAACTATGCAGGTAAGCAAAAAAGGGCGATTGCCGTAAACGGGCAAATCCCCATGCCCACCCTTACCTTTACCGAGGGCGACACTGCCGAAATAGTGGTGCACAACCAATTGAAAGAAAGCACATCACTGCACTGGCATGGTGTGTTCCTGCCCAATAAAGAAGACGGTGTGCCCTGGCTTACGCAAAAGCCCATCGCACCGGGTACAACCTACACCTACCGTTTTCCGATTATCCAGCATGGCACGCACTGGTATCATTCGCACTCAGGCTTGCAGGAGCAGATAGGCATGTACGGTAGTTTTATCATGAAAAAAAGAGGCGACGATAAAACCTTTAGAAAAGGAATTGACGATTTGCCGACCGTCCCGATTATATTAAGTGAGTGGACAAATCTTAACCCGGATAACATCAACCGTATGCTACACAATGCAAATGATTGGGCGGCCATTAAGAAAGGTGCTACGCAATCGTACGTTGAAGCTATTAAGGAGGGAAAATTAGGCGTAAAGGTAAAAAATGAGTGGAAACGGATGCTGGCGATGGATGTCAGTGATGTTTACTATGATAAAATCCTAATAAATGGTAGCCATAGCACCGATTTGAAAACAATTGGTGGTAAAAAGCTAAAAGCAGGTGACAAAGTCAGATTACGCGTTTCCAATGGCGGGGCGTCTTCGTATTTCTGGCTAAGATATGCTGGAGGGAAAATTACAGTAGTAGCGAATGATGGAAATGATGTTGAGCCTGTAGAAGTGGATAGATTAATCATTGCAGTTTCTGAAACTTACGATATTGTAGTGACTATCCCTCAAGATGGGTTAGCATATGAGTTTTTAGCAACAACCGAGGACAGAACACAATCAGCAAGCTACTTTATAGGTGATGGGGTCAAACAGCTTATTTCCCCGCTCCCACGATTGAAGTATTTCGAGGGGATGAAGATGATGAACGATATGATGAAAATGAATGGCGATTTGGACGATATGGGCATGAAGATGAGCCTGAACCAAATGGACATGAATGTAGTGATGTATCCCGAAATTACCGGAGATGCAGCAAAGAAATCAGACCACAGCAAGCATGAAGGTATGAACATGGATGACGACCCTAACCGTTACAACGCTAATGCCTTGGGAGACATCAAAACATTAAATTATGCTATGTTGCAATCGCCTTACAACACCTCCCTTCCAAAAGATGCGCCTGTAAAAGAGTTGAAGTTCACACTTACTGGCAACATGAACCGCTATGTATGGAGCATGGATAATAAAATACTTTCGGAAACGGACAAAATACCTGTAAAAAAAGGAGAAATCCTACGGATTACCATTTATAATAATTCGATGATGCGGCATCCTATGCATCTTCACGGATTTGATTTTAGGGTGATAAACGGAAAAGGCGAAAAATCGCCGCTTAAAAATGTGTTGGATATCATGCCTATGGAAACAGATACCATTGAGTTTTTAGCAAATGAGGAAGGTGATTGGTTCTTTCATTGCCATATATTATATCACATGATGGCGGGAATGAACAGGGTCTTTGAAGTTGGAGACTACAATAACCCCTATCTACCCGACAAGCCAAAAGCCTATAAAGAATTGCAAAGAGAAAGTAATATGCCTCATTTTATGGCACAAAACGATTTTGCAACCAATGGTAATGATGGAGAAGCTATGCTAATGAATGCACGCTACCAATTAGGAACAGAATGGCGTTTAGGCTATAATAGTATGCACGGTTATGAAGTAGAAACCCATTTAGGTAGATACATTGGAAAGATGCAATGGTTCATGCCCTTTGTAGGTTTTGATTACCGCTACCGTAAAATGGGAGAAGATGAACACGAAAAGAACATATTTGGACAAACCAACAAGAAAGACACCCGCAGGGCGTTCAGTTTAGGGTTTATGTATACGTTACCTATGCTGGTCAATTTTCAGGCAGAAGTATATCATGATGGAATTGTGAGATTGCAGTTAATGCGTGAAGATATACCAATTTCAAAAAGACTAAGAGGTGGTTTTATGGTGAATACCGACTTAGAGTATATGGGAGAACTTAGGTATATCATTAATAAGAATATAGGTATACGTACCCACTATGATAGTGATATGGGCTTTGGTGTGGGGCTGGCATTGACTTATTAAAATTAAATAACTAAGGGTTGTAAACTGCAAAACCGTAAAAAAATATCGGTAAAAAAAAAGGAGGTGATGCAGGTGTAATTCGCAAAGACTAACCTGCATCATACTACAACCCTTTAAAGTATGCAACAAAAATCTATCTATCGTTCCATCATCAATACGGTAGAGGTTGAATTTTTTTAAGCAGTAGTTACATCATAAGCTAATACGAACAGTATTAGCTTTTCTGTATTAACCAATAATATATTACATCAGAATGAAGCGAATGGATGAATTTTACAATGAAACATATCTTAAATTGGAAACAGAAATCCAAGAACTGGAGATTGAAAACGATAACCCGGTACAACTGACAGAAGCCATTATATACCGGATTGTGGAATGTCTGTCCGAAATTAAAGATTATGTTTTGAAACGAGGATTTACGAATGTTGATGAAGAAGTCCGATTTTTTAAATATCAAAAGCCAGTCATTGTTTCAAAATTGATTTATTATAATGCCATTTACAAAATCGAGACGAGGAAACCCTATGGGGCTAAGCGCATTAGAAAATATCTTAAAAAAGAATTGAAGAAGCTAAAAAGGTTTTTCGACAATAACATTGATTTTTATAAGTATTACCGAAGCAAAAACTCGTTTCTTGACGAGAAAATGTTTGTTCGAGGCAAACACGATATAAAGCTGTGGCTGGATACTTATTATTTTCAGTCTGACCAATCTTTTTCTACTTCCCACGATTATAAGGTAGCAAAGATAATGGCAAATGATTTGATACAGGTGTATCTCGAAGACCAGCTTTACTGCACAAACAAACGGTTGTTTACAAAACGTACTGCTATTTCGGGACTGAACTGGACAGGTAGTAAAGCTGCTTTGACAGAACTCATTTACTCCCTATACTACCAAAGCGTTCTCGATAATGGCAATACCGATATTAGGTTGATAGCGGAACATTTTGAAAATGTGTTTAATATTGATTTGGGAAACTTTTACCATACCTATCTTGAATTACGCAACCGGAAACGAAACCGTACCAAATTCCTTGATGCGTTGCGCGATAACCTTATTAAAAAAATGGATGAACAGGAAGAAAAACAATGACAACAATATGCAAAAAATAACAGCGGACTTGCAGATCCGCCGTTACTTTTTTAAACTCCTCCATCACCTGGTTACGAGGCAGCCCGAATATATTGTTATGCTCTAAACGATATTTTAGTTATTCATGACCTTTAGCTCTCTGAAAATGCTCCCGTTCCATCCGCAGCAATTCTTCAAACAGCTTGGTAGCCTGTTCCATTGAAAACTGATGGTTATGTTCAATTCTTACTGAACCAGCCATACCTCCCTGCGTTCCTTCAACTTTCTCATAAAAGTTATTGGTATAATAGAGTACCTGCCCTACATCAAACTTCTTTAATCCCTCTACACTAATGCCAAGTGCAATAGCTACTTTTCCCAACCGTTCATCATCCACATTCTCGGTTTGTTCTAGTTTAGATACGGCTTGTTTAGTAACACCCATACGGTCTGCCAAATCCTTTTGCGTAATGCCTACCAACCGCCTTGCGCTACTTATTTTTATACCCATGTGGTTTTTACCTTCCAAATACACGTTATCTTTTTCTCTTTCCATAATGTATGTTACGATTGATTTTTATGGTTTATAAATAATTCCAGTTTCTCCCGTTCGCTTTGTAAAAGGCGTTCGTATAACTCAACCACCTTTTCCAAAGGATTATTTACTTGTGTAGCATTCACTGTGCCTGTATTCCCGCTATTAAATGTCGAACCATTAACATCTTTATAGCTATTAATATTGTAAATAGCCCTTTCCACATCGAATTTTTTAATGAGGTCGGGTGTAACGCCTAAAGCAAAAGCTAACCGCTCCAACATTTCAGGCTCTATTACTGCTTCTCGCTCTATGGCAGATATTTGAGGCTGGCTCATGCCTAATTCCTGGGCAAGCACTTCCTGCTTAATGCCCAAATAAATACGGATACGCTGTGCATTTCTGCCCTGGTGGTTTTCTTCCAGCGTTTCCAAAACGTGTACTTTATCTTCCTCTTGCATATTTCGTTGTCATTTGATAGAGTAAATATAATAAAAGACAACCGAAAATGTATAATAGACAACCAAAATTACTTCAAAAAAATATCCATTTCAACGTTATTTGGAACAAATAACCAAAAGTGAGAAGATTGACGAACAATTATAAACAATATTGCTGCCTTTCCATAACGGGAAGTGCAAAAACTGTTGTTTTATTCTTCTCCGTTAAATTCAGCCTCCGCTGCATCATCAAAAGCCCGGATTAGCACGTCCTGCAACCATACTCGGAGCAATTAATCATTTCCCAATAACCATAATTTATAAACCCAATGGCGAATAAACTTATTCGTAATAGGATAACGATTTTTATAGCCTGCCATAACCCGGAACTGGTAACGGGCGGCAGGCACTTCCTAATTCTAATTTGTTTCATGTTGTTTGGTGTCGGCATAGCCCGTCCGCAGTCCCGAGAAGTCGGGACTGCAAACAACCAAAACATCACCGCTTTAAACATCGGCGACCAAATCCCTGATGCTCTTTGGAACACACCTTTGCAGGTGGTGAACCACCCGCAGGACAAAAAAAACATCACCCTTGCCGATTACAAAGGCAAGCTGATAATATTGGATTTTTGGAGTACGTGGTGCGGTACTTGTGTAGCTGCATTGCCAAGACTTCACGAACTGGAAAAGGAGTTTAAAGACGATGTTATCATTTTACCGATGACAGACCAGAAAGCCAACGAAATAAAAGCATTCTTAAAGAAGAATCGAGTACTTTCCCGATTAAACTTGTTTTCAGTTACCGATGACAATACATATAAATTCCATTTCCCTTACACCATGTTGCCGCATGAGGTATGGATTAGCAAATCCGGCGAAGTACAAGCTATTACACACTCATCTGATGTAACAAAGGAAAATATTACTTCGGCATTGAAAGGCAATGCAAATAGCATTGCACAGAAAAAGGACAACCTTACCTATGATGACACACGTCCATTACTGCTTAATAATAATGGTGCTGACGGGGATTTTTTTGTTAGCAGAAGTATTATTACGTTAGCCATAGAAGGCATTCCTCGTTCAAATGCTCTACCAAAAGTGAACGAAAAAGATAGCACCTTTCGGGTACTATCTACCAATGCTGACATCCGCCGTATGTACGAACTTGCATTTAGAGAATTGCTAACAATGCCACCTAACCGGACAAAGCTGGAGTTGAAGGAACCATTTTCCGTTTCGGAGAAAAGGTTTTTACAGGATAAGTATTGCTACGAATGGATTGCCCCATTGTCAGTATTGAAGCACTTTCCCCAAAAAGTACAGGCTGACCTCAATTATCACTTTGGCATAAATGGGCGTATGGAAAAACGTAATACAAAATGCTATACCATTAAGATTATAGGGAAAACGACAATAATCCCCAATAAACCCGAAGACGGCTTACAATACCTTTCGGCTTGGGTAAACAAGACCAATAAAGATATACAGCATATTCCTGTTGTAAATGATTTTACTGACCAAAAAATAGCCATCCCAAAAATAGCACCTGCTATTGAGGATGTGGAAGCTGTTAACAGGCAACTTAAACCATTCGGTATTGCCATCGTGGAAGATGAAAGAGTGCTGGATTTTTTTGTCATTTCTGAACTATAAACCAAACTACTCAATGAAACGAACAATTACTTTTTTACTCATACTTTTTTCAGTTACCAATACCATTGCCCAAAACATATCCAACATTCGGGGTAAGGTAGTCAATAATGAAAATGGTCAGCCCGTAGCAGGTGCTACGGTCAAATTGTTGAACCGCAGTCAGAATAACACCGTACAAACTGATGAAGACGGAAATTTTGAATTTACAAATAAAGCATTCCCTTTAGCAGTTAGTGTTAGTTACATTGGATTAGCAGATACGACATTTGTCCTTTCTGCTGCTCCACAAAACCCATTGACGGTGCACCTAAATCCGGCAAGCAATACTTTAAGCGAAGTAGTGGTATCCACGGGTATTCAAAAAATACCCAAAGAAAGAGCCACAGGGTCATTTGACCATATCGACAACGAATTGTTTAATCGTCAAATCTCTACCGATGTATTGAGCAGGTTGGACGGTATTGCCAGTTCAGCAATGTTTGATAACAGACCCGGTGTAGGCAGTAACAATTTGAGCATACGAGGTCTAAGCACTATTTTTTCCAATACGAAACCATTAATCATACTGAATAATTTTCCCTACGAGGGCAATATAAATGATATTAACCCGAACGATGTGGAAGATATTACCATTCTAAAGGATGCAACCGCAGCCTCTATATGGGGCGTAAGAGCCGGAAACGGTGTAATCGTTATAACGACCAAGAAAGCCAAACGGAACCAGCCGCCTGCCATATCGTTTAACAGCAATATGACTCTTATTCAAAAGCCGGATATGATGCAACTGCCTTATATGTCTTCTGCGGATTATATAGGTGTCGAAAAAATGCTTTTTGACAATAACTTTTACGATGCCAATGAGCAGTTAGGCTACGTGCCATTATCCCCCGCAGTGGAATTAATGTATAAAAATAAACACGGGTTACTAACCGATGCCGCATTGCAACAAGGGCTGAACGAATTAGCGCAATACGATATACGTCGGGAATTGAATAAATACGTTTACAGGAAAGGGCTAAACCAGCAATATTCCCTAAACGTGAGTGGGCAGAGCGAAAATGTAAGCTATTATCTTTCTGGTGGCTATGATGACAATACCAGCACCACCGATGGAGGTTATAAACGGTATAATCTACGTTCTGACAATACGTTTCGACTTTCCAAAAAATTGAGTTTGGATGCCGCCTTGTTTTTTACCCATACCTTCACAAACGCAGGAAGACCTACCAATTTTTCTTCGTTACCTTATGCCCGTATTGCGGACGAAAATGGAAGCGCTTTACCAATAGACCGATATTATCGGTCAAACTATATTCAGGAAACAAAACAAAATGGATTATTAGATTGGACGTATCGTCCATTGGACGAAATAAACCTCATCAACAATAAGCAGAAAACAAACAGCCTGATATTGAATACAGGGCTGAATTATGACATTGGCAAAGGGCTGATTGTAGAAATCAAATACCAATATGAAAACGCACAGGGAGCAGGAAAAGATATACGGAGCATGGCATCCTATTATACCCGTGATAGGATAAATACCTATACACAGGTTGGTACGGATGGAGCGTTATCCCGCCCAATACCTTTGGGCGATATCTTAAATGAATCAACAAACAGCTTCACGTCGCAATCTCTCCGTTTACAACTGAATTACTCCAAAACTTGGGATAAACACCAGCTAACAGGTCTTGCTGGAGCAGAGGCTCGTCAGGCAAACACCACTCTAACACAGTCTACACAATATGGTTATAATCCCCATATTTTGACGACTATCGCAGTTAATTACGATACTGATTATACTTTGTACAGTCCCACAGGTGGAATTGCAAAAATTCCAAATCCATATTTTACATCCGAAACTAACGATAGGTTTATATCCTTTTTTACCAATTGGGCTTATACGTTTGATAACCGCTATAATCTTAACATTAGTGCAAGACAAGATGGCTCAAATCTGTTTGGAGTAAGGAGCAATCAACGGTTTACCCCACTTTGGTCGGTTGGTGGTAGCTGGCATCTGACGAATGAACGGTTTATCAATATTACATGGCTTGACCTGTTGAAGCTAAGGACGACTTTCGGTTATAGCGGTAACCTCAATCGCAATGTTTCGGCTCTGCCCACAATGCGTTATTACAATGGTGGAAATTTAATAAATACGCCTTATGGTGTATTAGTTAATCCACCGAACGAAAATCTTCGTTGGGAAAAGAACGGGCAGTTCAATGTAGGGTTTGACTTTGCTGTTTTAAAACAACGTTTAAGCGGTACATTTGAATACTATCACAAGAAAAATACCGACCTTATTGGTTATATGCCTATCGACCAAACCACAGGTGCAATAGGTTCCTTAAGTAGCCGAGGGTTCACTTATCTTGGAAATTCGGCTTCCATGACCGGAAACGGAATAGATATACAATTGCATAGTGTCAATATCCGTAAAGCATTTGAATGGCGGACAGACTTGCTGTACAGTACCGTAAAAACTAAAATAACGGAATATCTTGCCGAGACAAGAGACCTCAATAATTATTTTAATAGCGGATTGGTTATTTCGCCCATCATTGGAAAACCCGCCTATTCTATTTTTGCATTTCGATGGGCTGGTCTTGACCCCGAAACAGGCGACCCTATGGGCTACCTTCATGGCGAAGTAAGCAAAGATTATGCAGCCATCCGCAACGAAACCACACCAGAAGAACTGATTTATTATGGCTCCGCCACTCCTACACATTTCGGTGCTTTAAGAAATACGTTCTCATGGAAAGGGTTAAGTCTTTCATTCAATATCAGCTATAAATTAGGGTTCTATTTCAGGAGAAACAGCGTGTTCTATAACGCAATATTCAATGGCACAGGTTCGCATTCGGATTTTAGTCTAAGATGGCAAAAGCCGGGTGATGAAGTCACCACACAGATTCCGTCAATGGTCTATCCGAATAATAACAATCGGGATGGCTATTTTTATCCACGTGCCGAAGTGCTGATTTCAAAGGGAGACAATATACGCTTACAGGACATCAACCTTAGTTACCAAATTAAATCATTGGAAAACAAATGGAAACTGAAAAGATTGGAGGTATTGATGTACGCTACCAATTTAGGGACGATATGGAAAGCGGATAAACATAACGTCGACCCGGAATTTGGAGATTTATCACCACTAAGAACTTTTTCATTTGGTTTAAGAGCAGGCTTTTAAAATTTAGAAACTATGACACGATATATAATAATATTACTGATTACAATAATCACATTTTCAGGATGTGAAAAATATTTGGACGTTAAACCGGATAAATCGCTTGTCGTACCGACCACGGTTGCAGACCTTAGAGCATTATTGTATAACACATCGAGAATGAATAGCTGGTATCCCTCAATTCAGGATGGTGCTACGGATAATCAATTTGTACAAACAGAAAATTTGAATAGATTCACTTCATTAACAGCAAAAAACATCTATACATGGAATGATGATGTATTTAACGATGATGAAACCAACGAATGGTCGATGATGTATGCAGCAATCTACTCATGCAATTTGATTTTGGAGCAGTTGGAGAAAATTGAACCTGTTCCGGTAGAAAAAAACCAAATTGAGGGAGAGGCTTTGTTTTTCCGCTCCTTTGTATTTTACAATGTTGCCCAGCTTTGGGCAAAACCTTATGAGAAAAATACGGCACAAACAGACTTAGGTATTCCACTAAGGTTAAAATCTGATATTGGTGAGAAATCTATAAGGTCATCGGTTGAAGAAACTTATACTAAAATTACCAATGACTTGAACAGGGCTGTTATACTTTTATCCGTCAATAGCCCATATAAAACAACACCAACGAAGCAGGCTGTCTATGGACTGTTAGCCCGCATATACTTATCAATGGAAGACTATGATAAAGCACTATCTTACGCAGACACTTGTTTAAGCTATTCAGATGCTTTACTTGATTACAATACATTAACAATGGGGTCGGCAACCTCATTCCCGATACCTCGCTATAATGAAGAAATAATTTTTCATGCTAACGATTTTGGGCGTATGGTGATGAGCATTACCTATGGAAGAATTGATAGCAACCTATATAAGTCTTATGAATCGAACGATATTAGAAAAACAGCTTTCTTTAGAAACAGAGCGGGCTATTATTCCTTTAGGGGAAATTACGATGGCAATTCAGGAATGTGGTTTGCCGGAATTTCTACCAACGAAATCTATCTGATAAAAGCTGAATGTGAAGCAAGAGCAGGAAATATTACCACGGCTTTACAGACCGTAAACGAACTATTAAAAAATCGCTATAACAGCACATTTATTCCATTCAGTTCGGACAATGATGAAACTGTATTAAGGTTTATCTTGGATGAGCGAAGAAAGGAATTAATATGGCGGGGATTACGGTGGTCGGATTTAAGACGATTGAACAAGGACAGCCGTTTTTCAAAAACGATAACAAGAAATATTGATGGAAAGATTTATACATTAGAGCCAAACAGTCCAAAGTATGTCTTTCCCATACCCAATAGTGTGATACTTAACAACGGTATGCAACAAAACGAGCGGTAACAAGGTTCAGCATAATACCGCTAATAATTATTATTCTATCCTTGTATATATAGACGAAATAACTGTATTCATATCAGGGTGTTCAGTATCTCCAATGAGTGGTTTTGCCTTAATAGCACACAATATATCATTTCCCGTTATACACGGAGGTGCTGTACTACCATTTTCATTAACAAGTGCGAAATTTTCTGGGTTGGAGATGTTACCATCTCCCGTTTCATCTGTATAGGAAAACCATTTTTCTCCAGCAAGACTGGCGTTTTTCATTACCGAAAAGGACATTGTTACAGATGCAATGGTTACCGCTGCCAGTGCAAATAGGTTATTTTTTATTTTTTTTCATCATTTTAAAATTTTGAGGTTGAAGAAATGGTCTTTTCCTTTGGATGATTAAATCTAATTAACGAAAGTATTCTCTAAATAGAGTGTGAACATGGGATAATCCTTGTTCACACTCTTTCAAATTATTTACTGAAAAAGCTATTGCAGCTTTCTTTCTCTGTCGTCAATAACAGTACCTAAATTGGGATGTTCTTCACCACCAATCATCACAGGTTGAGCCTTAACCGCACAGATTTCGTCACTTCCTTCAGGACACGTAGGCGGATTAGCGCCATCACTTGGCGTGAGTATATAATTTTCAGGATTGTTGGGATTTCCATCTCCGGTTTCATCAGTGTACTCAAACCATTTTTCTCCTGCAAAACTGGCGTTTTTCATCACGGTAAACACATGGTTACAGCTGCAATGGCTATTGCTACTACAGCAAATAGGTTCATTTTTAATTTTTTCATCGCTTTAAAATTTTGATGTTAAAAAATACTTTTTTATATGTCTTTTGGCAGACGCGCCCTCGGTAGCTTCGCCTCCGGCGTTGCTACCTCGTAATTTATGCCATAAGTAAAGCCCCAAAATGCTTAGGGAAAGGAAAAAGAGATTAAAGAAAAAATGCTGTGTCCAGTTCATACCACTTATCACCGAACCACACCCGCATGGTAATTTTTCCCATGCACCCATAAGAGCCACAGCGATTTATGCTGTAAAAGCGGTCATTAATACGGTAGATAGTATTAGACCTGCTTTGCGATACTTTTCCATTACCAATGCCAGCACTGTTATTAACTCCAATGCCGGGAGCGAGTATATTAGGATATATCCTATGCTATCTGAAAAAGGTTGGCGGAGAATGCCTCCTTTAAACGCTGTAAAGTCTGTTATTTTATCGATGCCTACGGGTATCCAAAGAAGCAGCAAAAGAATAATAACGACATTGAGTGTTATCCGTTTTCTTTTGATTTGGTTTTGATATGTAGCTGCTGTTTCCATTGTCTTTGTATCTTAATGATGGTTATCACCATCCTTTGATACAAAGTTCATCAAAGCCGTAAGCGTGTGAAAGACAAAATCGGTAAATATTGAGCAACTTTGTGTAAGAAATTTTCCGATTTTATCAATTTCGGGGAAATTCCGTTACCTGCGTTTCAGGTATTGCTCTAAAGCAGTACGAAATGGACGTTCATTGGTGTAGCCAACTTCCATATATACGTCTTTTATAGCTTTCCCTTGTTTTTCGATGAGGAACAAGGCGTGAGAAATGCGCAATTCGGTAATAAAATCCTGTACGCTTATGTGGTACTGGCGTTTGAAGATATTGAGCAAAGTACGTTCCGTAACGAAAAAGTATTCTGAAAGGAATTTTATGGTAAGCGCATTATCACAATAATGTTCCTGGATATAGGCTTTGCTTTTATAAGCAAGGTCGGCTTTTTGGTCTTCTAACATTGTGTCGTAATGCTCCAGAAGGTAGCTGATATACTTGCGGAGATTGCCATCCAATGCCCCGATATTGGTCTGTGAATAACTGTATATTTTATACAGCCATCGGTGTATCTTCCTGTCCATCCTGCATTGGTACATGGTGTCGTAGGTGCGGTTATCGTGTTTAAAACGATGCAGGACGTTTTGGATATTAGGGTAGTTATGGTACATGCTTTCTATCCATTCAGGCAAAATACTTACCACGAGACAGATATGCATGCCTTTTTGGGCATAGGCGAAATACCTGCCCGAATCGTAATAGGACATGAGGAAGCTGTTAGGCTGCGTTTTTATAATCGGCTTACGGCTTTCAGTCATATACAACAATGTGCCTTTGAGCATAAAATAAAGGTACAGTTGCCGCTCTTGAATGTCGAAAGGAATATAAACAGGGTTGCTTACATTAAGCTGCACTAAATCTATAAAAAAAGGACTGTTTTTAATTTGCTGGCTCAATAGTTCATAATACGGCAGCGTAAAGCCCTGCCTTTGGACAGCGAAAGGTAATGGGTATTTGCTCCACTCCGGGAGGTCGTTGGGATTGGCTATCCACCTTTTAAATTCGCTTTCTATTTTTAGGATATAAGGTATTTCCATAGGCGGTAATTTATTCTCCTATCGGATGCCTTAATAAATTCCGCCCTCTTACTTCAATTCCACTTTTACGGTAAGGGGTTCCTGTAATCAAACGGATGGAATTTGATATAGGCTATACAAATCTGAACCATTCAAATGAATAAAAAACCCAAGTTGGGTAGAACTTGGGTAAAATTTTTTTTCAAACAATTGAAGCAAGTGGGAAAGAAAGTGTACCGGGGCGTGCCACCGTCTGCATTTAACCACCGCACAGAGGACGACCCAAAAATGCAACCGGGTCGGGCTATCCGCTATATCTTTTGCGGATCTTAAAGGACCACAAAAGGATGTCGCTGCTATCCCTCACGCAATATGCCATTTAGTAAACTAATCATCTTACTTGCCTCTGCGCTCATTTTGGAAAAGGCAAACCATTTCTTACCCAAATCCTTTAGTCATGCCCCGATGTGGTATAGTTCCGTACCGTCAATAATGAGGAAACGGTCATGGGCATGGGCAAATGCGTGTACATTGATAGCCGGATATTGACTGTTGTAGCGTTGTAAATCGAGTTGTAATTGATTACTGATATTTTGGTGTAAATAGTGGCAGATACGGATTGCCCACGCTTTCCGAGTAGCGTTAGCACCGTATCATCCACATAGTTGTCTATAAGGATAATTGACCTTTGTGCGCTCCGTATAATATCGGCGACAAAGGTATAGGCATCAAATATCTGCCCGTCATAGAAAATACCTTTATCACTGTGCAGCTTCCCGCTTTCCAAAGCCTTAAAGATTTCCTCAAATTTGCCGTCCGCTTCAATCTGTTTGAGTTCGATTTTATCCATCCGGGAGAACAATGCGGCATTTCCGATTAACAATCTGCGCATTTCCACAAAGGCATTCATAATCTCGATGCTGACCTTTACAGCTATCTCGCTGCGCAAAACGGCGGACAGCATGGCGACCCCTTGCTCGCCAAAAACATAGGGCAGGTAACGCCTGCCGCCGTAATTTAAACTTGAGGTTCCAATTTGGAACCTCAAGTTTTCAGCTTCTTCTTCTGTTAATTGAAAGCAGAATGATTGGGGAAACCGCTCTATGTTTCTTTTTACGGCTTTGTTAAGGTTTTTTGTTTCGACCTGGTACAACTTGGCAAGGTCGCTGTCCAACATAACCTGTTTGCCCCGTATTGTGTAGATAAGGTTTTCTATTTCCTTTCGGCTTATGATTGCGTTGCTGTTCATCTCTTTTTATATGTGCTGTTGTCAAATTCAAACGATGTTTCATAGGTATCTTTCAGTACGATACGGGCATCAAACTTTTTGCCTGCTTTGCTTTTCATCCCTTTGATAAGGCTGGTCGTTCCTTTGTTTACGAGGTTCTCCACTTCGTTAAGGCTCAACCGTACCCCGCAGATATTGCGGAACAAAAGCCAGTTGCACGCTTCATCGGGACATTTGACCACCTTATCCCTGATGAGCAGTTTATGGGCTTTGCACTTTTGGCAGGTCAGTTCGTGCTGCTTTTCGCCCGCAATGCTGATGCTCAACAGTTCCTGCGTAACGGCCGAGGCGTAGGCTTCCATGGATTGGTGAAAATCCATAGCATCTGCCTCGTTGTTTTCAATCTTCTGCAAAGCCATTTCCCATTCGGCGGTCATAGCTACATCGGCAATTCTTTTGTCCTTTACAGCATCATAAACCTGCAATCCTTTTTCGTTAGGAACAAGGGATTTCTTTTCACGCTTGATATAATCCCGCTTAAAAAGCGTTTCGATTATTGCCGCTCTTGTAGCGGGTGTTCCAATGCCAATGCCTTGCAAGGCTTTACGCTCATCTTCATTCGCTATTTCCTTTCCGGCATTTTCCATTGCCGACAATAGTCCGGCTTCGGTAAACAGCACAGGTGGTTTTGTTTTCTTTTCCAAACAGGAGGCTTCTTTGATTTTCAATTCACCGCCTTTTTTCAGTTCGGGCAAATCCTGTATCGGTTCGGTATCTTCGTCCGAAAATGTTCCTTTGATCGAACGCCAGCCCGCTTCCAAAACTTTACAGCCTTTTAGCATAAAATCGTAGTGTGATACTTCCAATGCTATATCCGTTATTTCTTTAATGCAAGGCTGAGAGATAGCTTCGAGCAGTCGAAAGGCAATCATATCATAAACCTTTGTTTCGTCGGCATTGAGTGCAGACGGCACTTTGTCCGTGATGAGTATTCCGTGGTGGTCTGTTACACGCAGGTCATTCACGACACGTTTATTGAAGCGACCCCATTTTAATTTAGAAATAGCTTGCTTAAAGTTATCATTGTCCTGTAACGCTCTTACAAGATTAGGTATCTCACTCCACATATCTTCGGGTATATATTTGCTTCCGGTACGTGGATAGGTAATAAATTTCTTTTCATAAAGGTTCTGGGCAATATTGAGTGTTTGCTCTGCCGACAGGTTCAGCTTTTTATTGGCTTCTTTTTGCAAGCCTGTGAGATCAAAAAGCAAGGGGGGTTGCTCCGTGGTGTTTTTGTTTTCCACAGATATGACCGTTGCGGTTCCGTGTCTTTGGACCAGTCGTAATGTATCTTCCGCAAGCTTTTGTTCGTTCCATTTGGTTTTTGAGATACTCTTAAAATCAATATTCTCTTTGCGGTGCAATAGCTGAATTTGCCAATACTTTTTAATAGCGAAATTTTTATTTTCCAGATAGCGTTTACAAATCAAAGCCAATGTAGGTGTTTGCACCCTGCCCAGCGAATAAATGCCGTTGCCAGCGGCTATACTCAATGCCTGTGTCGCATTGATGCCGATCAGCCAATCGGCACGGCTTCTGCCTTGTGCAGCCTGAAATAAGCCGTCAAATTCTTTACCGTCTTTCAGGCTGTCAAACCCTTGCTTGATTGCTTTTTCAGTAAGCGAGCTTATCCAAAGCCGCTGAAAGGGCTTACGGCATTTCAGATATTCATAAATGTACCGAAAGATAAGTTCACCCTCACGACCTGCATCGGTAGCTACGATAATACTGTTGCTTTTATGGAATAGCTCCTTGATGACTTTCAGTTGCTTTAATGCTCCAGTATCGACTGTATAACCTTTGTCTTTTTTGACCTTACGAACAGTCAAAATAAACGGATTCGGGAGTATCGGCAAGGAAGCCTTGTCAAATCCCGAAATCCCATAATCTTCGGGCATTCCCAAACCGATAAGGTGTCCGAATGCCCACGTAACGAAATAGCCATTGCCCGTTAGATAACCGTCCTTTTTTTCGGAAACACCCAACAAGCTGGCTATTTCCCTTGCTACGCTTGGTTTTTCTGCGATAATTGTTTTCATACCTAACTCACTTTCCTACCCTTTGATTTTGCAGGTGCTTTGGGTTTGTTCTGTTGCTCCTGTTGCTTTTCGTTTTTCGGTCTTTGCTGCCCTTTCTGTAGAGGCTCTTTGATATTCTTGGTCGCTTCGTTGGTCTTGCCCTCGGAATTGACGGCAATCTGCGTTTTATGGGCTTCTGTAGGTTTTATCCGTTCCTTGTATTGGTTGGGAAACTCAAAGTTGGTTTTTCCTGTTTCCTTGTTGAATGTGATATAGCCGTTATAAGTTTGCCCTTTCTTATCGACCAAATTCGGAATGTAAACTGTTTGACCGTCTTTGAACTTGTTGTATTGTTCATCCTCCAGTTCCTTTCCCCTAAAGGTTTTCGGGGCTTCCTGCGACCTGCTTTGCTGATTGTCCTGTTGGCTGTTTTGGGTTTGCCTGTTATTGTTGCTTCGGTCAAACAGAAATTCCACATACCGTTTATCCGCATTGAACTGTACGTTTGCATCAAAGGGAGTACCTTTTGTAGAAATCATTCCCTCAATGAACAGGGGTTTGCCCTCCACTAAGGTTTGTTTTTGTTCGTCATTTAGTTTTATACCTTTAACCTCATCGGGGATTTTGATGAAATCTGTTTTCAAAGCAATCAGCTCATTGGTAAGCCGGTCCACACTAATGATGGACGGCATCAATTCGCCTGTTTTGGAGTTTATCAGATCGACCACACGCCCCATATTGCCTGTTTGACGTAAGTTCTGTTTGTCCTCGTCCGAGAACTTGTGTCCGAAAAACTCAAAGTTTAAGTTGGGTTCACGCCTGATACCGTGTACCGCTGCCACAACGTCCCCCTCCGGGGTGGACTGTAAAGACAAGCGGGCATCTGTACGGACGACCGCACCGCCAAGATTAACGCTTATAGGTACAAGCTCATTGGTCTTGTAACCCCTCAATAGTGGGTCAAGGAGGTTCTTTTTCTCAAGGTATTCCTTGCTTAATCCGAGATTGTTCATTGTTTCCCAATCAATCTGTTCCGGCTGGAAGCGGTACTCGCTTGTTTCCGGGGTTGTCTCTGTTTTTTCCATATCATTTTTATTTTCTTGTTTTTGCTCTTGTTCGGGTTCATTTTTCACTTCATGCTTTTCCATTTTCTTTTTGCCTTCGGCAGTTGGATTGTTTATCTGATTCTGAAATTCTTTTGCTTTCTCTACGGCTTCGTCAGCCGAAACTTTGAAAAGAGCAAATTTGGTAGGGTCTTTTAACTGCCTCCAAAAATTGGAAAGGAAATTGGTCACGAAATCACCGTGTTTATCCACCCGCATGAACTCGCTTTGGTTCTTCTTCGTAGGGTCAACCGTTTCCATTTTTCCGCTTTTGTCAATACTTTTTACAGCTTGGATTTTCATTTTTTCTTTATCCAGCACTAAAAGTATATCCGATAACTGTTCGGAAGCAACCTGTTGGTTTTCTGTTTCTTTTTCTTCACTCATAATCTGAAAAGTTTAAAGTTTTATTGCCGAAAGTAAATGAAGCAGTTACTGCATCGCCCGAAGTGGCAGTCAAAGGCAGTATTTGGCACGCATTGGCGTTTTACTTGTTAAAACTCTCCCTGATAAACTGGTGCACATCGGATAGCTTGTAATACAGTTTTCCGCTAATGGTATAGTAAGGTAGTTTACCTATGGAGCGGTAGCGTTGCAGGGAACGGTTACTGATTTTCAACATTTGCAGCAGGTCCTGGTTATCGAGCAGTTCTTCTCCGTCTATGCTATTGCGTTTCTTTTTTAAATCGTCAATATTGTCGCCCAACATATCAAACCTGTCCATGATGCGTTCCATCCACGCTATAAATTCCATTCTGTCAATATTCATAGTCGATAAGTTTTAATGTTCACCATGCAAAATTGGGAAGCGTGGCAGTGTTTATCAGCCAAGCCCTGCCAATTGGTTTGGCTGTTTTTTGAAAATTTTTGCAATTGGGAGAAACCCTTGTTTGGTAGGGCTTAAAAAGAATTTCGAGTATTTAGGAGATGGTTTATACCATCATTTGCCAATTGACATACATTGGCTTATAGTATAAACAAAAAAGCAGTACACAACAATGCACTGCCCTGAACAAAAGACCTGCATTGGGTTAAAGGTCTTTATCCATATATTCTTCCAATGAAGTTTTAAGCTGGTCCAAGAATGCCGTTCGGGAACCGCTTCGGGTTTTCATTCTGTGGAATGCGTGGTGCAGGTCACCGAGCGTAATGCCAAAAAGTATCTGGAACATCAAACTGATTTTTCGGACACCGGTTTTACCGTGCGAAACTGCTGCCGAAGCATACAGGGCATATATCAATTCGACAAGTGCGTTTTTGCTTTCTGTCCAAAAAATATCTTTGGCGTTTTCCGGCTTTTGTAAAATAGCATCGGGATTTTCATCTGGATTGATTTTCGTCAGCAGATAGGTATAAAGCAATTCGTTGGCGATAATCCTTGCGGTCTTGTAATCGTAGAAAGTAGAAAATTCGGGATCAATTTCAAAGACGATACTGTTCAGACCGTCGTGGTAATTTATGTTGCCTCTTTTGAAATAGGTGTCGTCACGGTCCGTACGCCCCGAACGATAGTACCTATAAAAATCTGAATTGCAGATATGCTCAATGTACTCTCTTTTAAGATTGGCTAATTGAGTCGAAAAGTAACTGTAATACATTTTGCCGTTGCTGACCGGACAGGTCGTTTCAATCCGGTAAATTTTATTGTAGTAGATGAGTTTTCCAAGTATTTGGGGTTTGATGGTTCGGAAGAATTTTATTTCTTCCCCATCATTTTGAAAGCCCTTTTTAGCAATATATTTCTTGACCTCAAATAACAGGTCTTGTAGATACAAGGTCATTTCATAAGCCTCGTCAATCAACCTTTTGCTCTGTGATAAAATCTTATCTTCCTTATTATGTATCTCTAAAATAATGGTGTGTAAAGAATGCTGCATAGCCCATAATTTTTGTGATCAATACCGAATTTCAAATTCAGTTTATCCCTAATTAATACACAAACATCATTATATTAAGTGATACCTTTACCCAAGTTCACCCCACCTGTGGGAAGATTTTTGCCATAAATCTCACCCAACTGTGGAGATTATTTTATAAATATTCAGTATGAAATGACTTTGAAAAGCCCCTTTAGTAAACGCAAATTTAACGGATACAAAGAGACTTTAAGTCTGATTGCTTTATTATATAACTTTGAACCTTGTTAATCTTTTTATTTGAAAAAATGAGCCAGAAAAATCGCTTTAGTGATTTTGAGGTTTAAATCAAAAATCACCAAATTGTATTGCTCAATCAAATTAAATGATTAAATTTGCAACATCGAATCACAAATTATATGTGAGTTAAACGGTGAGTAGTTCTTTTTAAAGAAAGTCAACATATTGACATATAGATATTTGAGTGTGCGCAGATTCGTCCTGCCACCCCGACAAAAAAATCGAAGCCTTCCGCATAGCGGGAGGCTTTTTTCATTCAGGGGCAGAGCCAAATTTATTTGTGCTCAAGCCCCTGAATGAAAAAAGATCACCTCCGGTGAAGCTTCGATTTTTTATGGCAACCCCCCACACAGGAAGGCTCAGGGTATGCGTCTGGGGCTCGTGGGGCTGAGCCAATCCTTTCTTTTAGTATTTAGTAGGGAGTATATAGTATATAGACCTTTGTCATACTCTCTTTTCAAGACCATCAGAACTGTAACCATTAAGGTCATCCATTAATTGCTACTGAAAATCAGTGGTTTTTTTGTTTTTAGATCTAAAGCATCTGATTGTTAAGCTAAATTAGGACCGTAAAATATCTTGTCTTAATGCTAATTAGAAAACACAATAGAGATAGGAAGTCTTTTATTATCTGTCTTATGTGGATATAAACCATAGCAATACATTTTTTAATGTAAGAAATAAACTCTCCTGGAAGGATTGGTTAGACGATTTTTTTGCTAAATTGACCTTGTTAGAATTAGTGCCAGAAAAATAAACCTCAATAGCAAATTTAAGACTAAAATTATGAAGAGAAATTTACAAGAATTATCAGATCAGGAATTATTAAAAGAGAGCAAAAATGCAAAATATGTTTTAGGAATCTTCATAGGAGTAATCATTGTTATGGTTATATCCGGGGCTATTTCGACAATAAAACAGGGAATAAATGTTTTTACTTTTCTTCCTGTCGTTTTTCTTGGAATTGCTGTGTCCTTTTCGTCGCACTATACCAAAGTTAAAAATGAACTTAAATCTCGAAACATCGAGTAAAAAAAAACCTAGAGCTTTTTAATAAAAAATAATACTTCTGCTAAGATAGTATTAGCTAATTGGCGGGGTAAAGGAGAAATGAGAAATTTCTCCTTTTTTCATAATTATAGTAAATAATAAAAGGCTGTTTCTTAGGTTAGTGCAAGCTTGAAAGTTTGGGCTCATTATTGGGCCACTAACGTCAATATGCAGTTCATTAATTTTTCTTGTAAAGAACCTCACGACAAACAATATCCGGCAATTTCTGTTTTAAAATTTCACCCAAATACACGACTCATTTAAAGCACTAATCCCTTCCTCTGAAAATTATTGATTATTTCTCTATCTCATAGCCCATCCTTATAATTCGGATTTAGTTTCCTAGGGATTTTAGCATGTGTATCCAATATTTTCTTCTTCAATTCCGACTTCATTTTTTTCAAGATATCGGGATATTCAGAAGCTATATTTATTCGCTCTCCAATGTCTGATGATAGATTATACAAAAGGTATTTATCGTCTTCATAGTAATGGTGGAGTTTCCAGTTTTTAACTCTTATGGTACTTCCTGGGCGAGTTCTAAATTTCGGATCACGACCATCATCCTTAGATGGGTTGTAGGCTTCCAGATATATCGGGAAATGCCAGAACAACACTCGTTCTTGTAGATCCTCCTCACCGAGAATATTGCTCCATAACGATTCACCATCTAATAATAAGGACGATTTATCTTCTACAATCTCTTTTATAGTCGGTAACAGGTCAAGGTGACTGACTAAAGATTTGCTGTCCCGACCTGGCTGTATTTGCTTAGGCCAGTGTATAAAGAAAGGTATCCTGACCCCACCTTCAAAGTAAGAACCTTTCCCAGCACGCAGAGGTTGTTGGGGAGAGATGGTATTTATGCCTCCATTGTCCGAGCAAAACCACAGAATTGTATTCTCCAATAATCCTTGCTGTTTGAGTTTATCGACAAGCTTACCAATATTATGGTCCAAAGATTCAATCATAGCAGCATAGACAGGATAATCCTGCTCACCTGTTCCTTTTATGCCTTTATAGTGATTTTGCAATGAATCGGGCGCTTCTAGAGGAGTGTGCACCGCATAGTATGAAAGGTATAAAAAGAAAGGGGAAGATTCCTTTTGCTGACCGATATAATCGATAGCCTCGTTTGTAATTCGGTCTGTTAAATATTCACCAGGTTTTCCATCAGGTATTGCCTTGTTTTTATAGGGTGAAAAGTGCTTATTATGCCCGCTATGATCACCTCCAAAGCTGTATGAAAAGCCATGGTTAAGAGGAGAGTCACTAAGATGCCACTTGCCTATGGCTGCAGTTTGATATCCTTTCTTACTTAGGAGCGTCGCTATGGTAGGAAGATTGCTATCCAGTGTCGTGTTATTTTTGATGGGAATTAATTTTCTATCTTCAGATTTACCTCTTTCGGAAGAGCCGACAGTATAAATGCCATGTCTGCTAGTTTGTAAGCCTGTCAATAGACTTGCACGGCTAGGAGCGCAGTTTGATGCAGCGGCATAGGCCTGTTCAAACACTAAAGATTCTTTTGCCAAGCTATCCAAATGTGGAGTACGATAAAAGCTTCCACCCATAAACCCAACATCCTTGTATCCGAGATCATCCACTAGGATAACAATGATATTAGGAGGAGCTTGTTGTGCATAGGAGCGTGTGATACAACAAATGATGAATAGGAAAAGAATATTTAAGGTTTTCATAAGGTTGTTACTGTAGAGTCCGTCCTATGAAATAGGATCATTTAGACAGCCTCAGGTTTATTATTTATGGTTTAGGTTCTGCTACCGGTCAATATATTAAATAGATTAATAATTAGCAAATCCGGGATTCTCCGGAATAATTGTTCAATTCCTGAATTTTTAATTTCAAGGGTAGTTTCGACTGCCATATCGCTTGATGAATTTTTCACTGATTAGTATAATATTTCCTCAATCCCTGCCTTCCATAGGATAAAACCCTTGTAAGGAAATATTTAGCTGCCGAATTAGTTATTATGAAGATAACGTTTACCCGATTTATGAAAATGGAAATAGCTTTTGAAAATCTGGTTACAATATTTAAGGAAAATGCTATGAAATTATAATTAACCGCAAACTAAAAATTTGAAATGGATGATTATAACTATTAGTGATATCATATTGCTATTTCTAAAGATTTGATTTACAGTTATATTTAGTGGGTATGTTGTTAAATTTATTTTCATTATCTTCGGATTACAGATTAATCACTAACAACTTATATTTTTTTTATGAAAATATTCTTAATTATTACCTTTTCAATTTTAATAAATTATAGTTATGGGCAAGATATCGATTACTCTAAACTAAAACATTTAGATTCTTTAGGTTTAATTTTTAATCCTCCAAAGTTTTTAAAATTGAATGGATCTACTGATTGTTATAATGATGACCCCACATTAAAAAAGATTCTGACTTGTCAATTTAATAGATTTGAAATTGGAGGCCAGGAATGTCGAATTTACTACGATATTATATCTTATCAATCATTAGTAGATCCAGACAATCCATTTGCCAACAATGAGGATCTAAGTAAAACACCGAATAATCTTTTGCAATTACTTAAATTAAATATAAAAGCAGCTTATCCAAATGCTGACTCCTCAATGTATGACACACTCATTGTGAAGTACGGGAAACAAGAGACGTTAACAAAATTTAAGGCAGAGGAAGTGTATAGTTATACTTTGAAAATCCCAGGAAAATCAAAATTTGAAACTCAGTTTTCAAATTTAAAAATGATGATAAAGCAAAAAAATGGTCGACCATTATTAGCAACGTATATTCTTTATAGCGATAAATCCTCTGACTTTATTGAACATAATCAATTAAATATTTACCAAGGAATAGGCTATAAATAAATAAGCGGATATAGAAGATATGAGCTATATCATTGACCAACTTGATTGTATAAACTTTTTTGGAAAAAGGAAAATTATCTTTTGATGAATGTTTTGCTTATGAACCACTAGTAGGTCTGGGAAATATTGTTTAATACAATCTTCAATATGAATTAATCAAATTGATAACCTATAAGTTTAATTATCATTCTAACCCTCTTTAAGCAATGATTAATGAAATATTATGAGAAGTTTAGTTTTTCCCCCTTCCTCTTTGTATATTAGTCTCCAGTTAATTTATTTTGACAGCACTATTAAAACTATACACCCAATTAATATTTAACTATGAAAGCCATACATACTAACTTTCTATTACCTCTGTTCCTCTTGATTTTTATATCATGTTCTGCTCAGCAAAAGGATCCTATACCCGAACATGAAACGATCAAGATACAGTCCAAACAAGTGGGAGAGGAGCGTACTATCAATATTTGGACTCCGGAGTCCTATAAATCCAGCCAAGATTCGTTCATGGTGTTATACATGCCGGACGGTGGAATTCAAGAAGACTTTCCACATATAGCCAATACTTTGAACGATTTAATCAAAGCCAATAAAATACCTGCAGTAATCTTGGTTGGAATAGAGAATACGGTTCGAAAGAGAGATTTGACGGGTCCAACGTCTATTGCAAAGGATAAGGAATTGCTGCCTGAAGGTGGAGGTTCTGAAAAGTTCAGGGCATTTATTGAAGAAGAGCTTATTCCCGAAATCAATAAAAAATATAGAGTCAGCAATAAAAAAGGAATTATAGGGGAGTCCTTAGCTGGATTATTCGTTACAGAGACATTGCTTTTAAATCCAGAATTATTTGATTTTTATATAGCTTTTGACCCTTCCATCTGGTGGAATGATGCGTATTTGGTCAAACAATCGAGTCAATATTTAGATAAATTTCCTACTTCTAAAAAGACCTTTTGGTTTGCGGGTTCAAGTGCAACAGATATTTCCGGCAATACCAAAAATCTAGCTGAAAAGCTTAAAACAACAAATCCTACAAACATCGTATGGAAATATTCCGATGAAAAAAAAGAAAAGCATAATACGATTTTCCGAGCAACAAAAGAGAAAGCAATTATTTGGACGCTTAATAATTTGACTAATTAGTATAGATTAACCAATATCGTTGATTCTATTCTTTCTTAATTCTAGCTCTCAATTTTGTTTTACTGATTTATAGTTTTTTGATTCGAAGATGTTTTGTCAGTTTTAATTATTCGTAACTTTGATAGAGCAATCCTTTAACTCTCATTTTTTTATGATTAACTTTTTAAATAAAGTTTTGCCAGAGAATTTTCTTGTCAATCAGCATAAAACCTTTGTCGCTATCTTAATTGGTATTTCCCTGATTGTATGTCTGACTGTTATTCAGGATTATCTAGTAGCAAATCGAAGTGGCTATTCTTTTTATCTTACGGAATCATTGTTGTTTAAACTTCATTGGCTTTTATTTTTTCCTTCCACATATATTTTGAATAGCTTTTTTACAAAGCTTAAGACTTTCAATAGGGTTGGTGTTTTATTAAAGTATTTTGTATTGGCTATTTTTTTCCACTTGGTCTTATTTTCAATTGTGGGGTCAGTTTTTTCCTATCTTTTTTATAAAGCACATTTTGGTCCTTACAAATTCCTTGTTTATGCGGTTGAGCATGACATTTTGAGTATCTCGATTATTTATATACTACTTATTCTATTGACCTTTTATTCTATAGTAAAAGATGTAAACACTTCTTCTGAACCAAATAAAATTCCATTGGAGAATATTATCGTTCAATCAGGCAAATCAAAGGTTTCTATACATTTAGCTCATGTATTTCAAATTAAGTCTGAAAGTCCTTACATCTGCATCCAATTAGAAAATAAAAGTTATTTACATAACGAAACCTTGAAATCCTTCCTGGAGCGGTTGGATGAATTTAAGTTTGTTCGAGTTCACAAAACTTGCATTGTAAATATTTCTAAAGTCGTAAGTTTTACATCTCGCCTAAACGGAGATTATGATCTTTACCTAGCAAACGGTGAAATAGTTCGGCTAAGTCGTACCTATGCCGCAGATTTCAAAATGAAAATGTTCAACACTCCTCAGCTTAAGCAGTAAATCCCTCAGCTTAACCTAAATCGTCTACTAAGGTGTTTTTATACAGTTAATTAGTCTATACCTTTCATTCGTAAACTTAATAATGAAAGATATGAAAAAGCTAATTTTACTAAGCAAATTATGTTTGCTTATCCTATTTTATTCTTGCGAGGCTCAACCAAGACATCATATCGGTGGCCCTTGCGAAGGTTGCGAGGCTATTTATGAGTATGCTAATAAAAAATTAGCTGCCATCGATACTTTGCCTGAGTTCTGGAACAATGAACCAAAGATGAAAATTACTGGTACAGTGTATCATCTAGATGGAAAGACAGCGGCACAGGATGTGATAATCTACATCTATCATACCAACAGAAAAGGTATTTATCAAACCAAAGGTAATGAAGCAGGTTGGGCAAAAAGACATGGTTATATCCGTGGCTGGGTGAAAACCAATAAAGAGGGGAAATTTACCTTCTATAGTTTTAGACCCGCTTCCTATCCTGATGGTTCAGAACCCGAACATATCCATATCACCATTAAGGAGCCCGGTAAAAACGAATATTATTTAGATGAATATTTCTTTACGGATGACCCCCTTTTTACAAACCAATTTAAATCTCGATTAAAAAATAGAGGAGGCTCTGGGGTAGTAGTGCCAAAAATGATCAATGGAATGTGGTTTATCCATCGCGATCTTATTTTAGGAAAGAATATTCCGGATTATTATTGATGGAAAACACCGTTTTAATTTCCCTCTCTATCTTCTTTTTTCTTTAGTGTTTGGTCGGCTTTCAGGCTTTTACTCGTATACTTATATCTCCATATTAACACTGTTTTCAGTGGTTTTTTATCTTGTCCGTTCCTGAAAATGGTTTACAAAATCCGAACAATTAAAACGTAAATTTAACGACATGAGTAAACCGACAAAAAA
>NZ_BAAAZI010000004.1:72814-759499 GCF_039536825.1 Sphingobacterium kyonggiense | reverse complement strand
TGGCGGTCGATGCATGCAATGACCCTACCGTCATCGGAGGAATTGTACCGGAACTGTATTGGTTATTGGTTACTTCCTATAGGGTTCGGCGTGTTGTTATCCCGCCAATAGGTCTAACTACTCCATACTAATTACTATATACTGCCCACAGGGCTCAGACTCTTCGCTTCGCTCTGAGTTGGAAATAGCATTGATTGGTTCTCTATCCCGCCAATCGGTCTAACTACTCCATACTAACTACTATATACTGCCCCTAGGGCTATTCCTCTTCCTCATAAAACTCCAATAAAGAGGCGATATACGTATTATTCCAACCATCGACTAGGTCATCATAATCTTCATCAGGGATATTGGTTTGTTTAACTTCTAAAGAAGTTCCTTTTTTATGTTCATGAAATTTAAGGGTAACAATAGATTGTTCCTCTTGATCGCCGAAGTACCACTCTTGTACGATTTTGGTGAAAGGTTCTAACTCTAAGAATTTACCTTGGATAGCTCCGTCCCATAAAGAGAATTGCCCTCCAACCGTTGGATCAATTTCAACTAGGTCACCTGTCCATAAGCGAATGGTGATTTCTGTAGTTAATGCTCTATATAATTCTTCGGGTTCAGCGGGTATGATATAATATTTTTTAAAATCTTTCATTCTATATAAAAAGGGATTTGGATAATTCCTGTAAATTTACGCAGATTTATTAGCAAAAGCATGAGTAATTTTCTTCCTAATGCATTAGTACGTAAGCTTGGTGTTAATCCACTCTTTGACCAAGAAGCTTTCCTAGAAGCCCATGAAAACGGATTAAAGCTTACCTCAGTACGTCTGAACCCGTATAAACCAGTCGATTTAGATTTAAAATTATCGGAAGCTGTGCCTTGGTGTCCGGAAGCTTATTATTTGGATGAGCGACCTAAGTTCACCTTGGATCCTTTGTTTCATGCTGGATGTTACTATGTACAAGAGGCGTCTTCGATGTTCTTGGCTCAAATTATTAAGGAACTCGGATTGGATAAGGATACAGTCAAGGCATTGGATTTATGTGCTGCACCTGGAGGAAAGTCAACTCTGTTAAATTCTGTTTTATCGGCCGATAGCTTGCTTATAGCGAATGAAATCATCAAAGCTAGGGCAAATATCCTTGAGGATAATTTAATGCGCTGGGGGCTTTCTAATACGATTGTAACCAATAATGATCCAACAGCATTTAGGAGGTTGCCAGGTTTCTTTGATTTGATGGTTGTAGATGCACCGTGTTCTGGATCTGGGATGTTCCGAAAGGATGAGGACAGTATTGATGAATGGTCAGAAGCTAATGTAAAATTATGTAGTGAGAGACAGCGAAGGATCTTAGCTGATGTTATGCCAGGTTTGGCGACACATGGATACCTGATTTATTCTACTTGTTCTTATTCTGAAGAGGAGAATGAGCAAATCTTAGATTGGCTGATTGATGAGTACGAATTTGAAAGTGTTAGTATCCCAATAGAGGAAAGTTGGGGAATTGAAGTAACACAATCTAAAAAACACGAAGCAAAAGGCTATCGCTTTTATCCACATAAAACCAGGGGCGAAGGTTTCTTTGTCGGAGTTCTACGTTTCAAGGGAATTCAACCGATGTTTAATATCAAAAAGCTTAAGGTAGAGAAGTCTCCTGTTCCAATTGAGTCATTAAAGCATTGGATTAAGGATTATCAACAATTCAGCACTTTTGTTCATCATGATTTCGTTCATATCTTCCCTAAGGAGCTGGAAGTTTATATTAAAGCAGCTCAGCAGGTACTCTATCTAAAGAACGCGGGTACTATGGTGGGTAAATGGTTAGGTAAGGAGCTTTTACCATCGCATGATTTGGCTTTGAGCATTCATTTATCGCAAGATATTCCGACCACAGAACTGAACTTAAAGGATGCGCAGAACTTCCTACGTAAAGAACCTCTAGATCCAAGCTTATTTCCAGAAAATCTGAAAGGCTGGAGTTTGGTCAATTATAAAGGACAAACGCTAGGATGGGTAAAAGTATTGGGTAATCGTGTGAACAATTATTATCCGAAGGAGATTCGGATAGCAAATCTTTAGGATTTGCTTTGTTCTTGAATAATTAAGTTGCAAATATCCTTTGCGACCTCATCTTTTGATTTTAATTCGTAAGATGTAACCTCGCCTGAACGATTAATTACGGTGATTTTATTGGTATTATGCGCGAATCCTGCACCTTTGTCTTGCATAGAATTCAATACGATAAAGTCTAGATTCTTCCGTTCCAGTTTATCTTTAGCATGCGCTAATTCATTATTGGTTTCTAATGCGAATCCAACTAAAGTCTGATTATCACGCTTCTGTTTTCCAAGACTTGCTAATATATCGGTTGTTTTTTTCAAGTCGATACTAAAGTCTTCGGCTTTCTTTTTGATCTTCTGATCAGCCACCTCAACAGGTGTATAATCTGCAACTGCAGCACTCATAACAACAATATCCGATTCTTGGAAATGCTTATCCATTGCTTCGAACATCTGTTGTGCTGAAACTACATCTACACGGTTTACTTGACTCGGGCTATTCAATGCTGTAGGACCTGATACCAAAGTAACTTCTGCTCCTAATGCTTGTAATTGCTTGGCGATTGCATATCCCATCTTTCCACTGGAATGATTCCCAATGAAGCGCACAGGATCAATAGCCTCATAAGTTGGACCTGCAGATACCAATGCTCTTTTACCTTTTAATGGGAGATTGCTCTCAAAATGATTAGTAATAAAAGCAAAGATTTCCTCTGGTTCTGCTAATCGGCCTTCACCAACTAATCCACTTGCTAATTCACCAGTACCCGGTGGGATTATCTGATGGCCATATTGCTTTAGAAGATCAATATTATGCTGTACAGCTGGATGCTTCCACATATCTAAATCCATTGCAGGTGCAATTGCCACAGGACCTTTTGCGGAAAGGTAGACTGCTAAAAGCAGGTTATCACAAAGTCCTTGAGCGCATTTAGCTAAAGTATTTGCGGTAGCAGGAGCAAGCACAATGAGATCAGCTTGTTCGGCGATGTGGACATGATTATTCCATTCCCCGGTTTTTTGTTCGTAATAATCTACGAGAACCGGACGATTAGAAAGGGTGGAAAGTGTAAGTGGAGTAATAAATTGAGTGGCTTCTTCCGTCATGATGACCTGTACAGAAGCTTCAGCCTTACGAAGTAATCTTACTAAGGTTGCAATTTTATAAGCGGCAATACTGCCGCTTATACCAATTACAATATTTTTGTCCTTGAGAGACATCAGATTTCCTTAATCTTGCTCTTTAGAAGGATTTCTAAAGTACACTTTGTCATGTAAGAACTCATCTAAAGCTACTAATGTAGGTTTAGGCATGCGCTCGTAATGCTTCGAGATCTCAATTTGCTCACGGTTTTCAAACACTTCTTCCAAATTGTCATTGCTGCTAGCGAATTCAGATAATTTCTGATTAAGCTCTTCTTTTACATCAACTGCAATTTGATTCGCACGTTTACTGATGATGACGATAGACTCGTACAAGTTGTCTGTACCTTTGTCTAACTCTCTTAAGTCACGCGTTACGGTCGTGTTTGGAACGGTATTTTTATTTTGGCTCATATTTAAATGAATAGATATTTACGTATTATTGTTCGTTTTCTTTTGCTGTTTCAGCAGCTGTACCTGGATTTGAAACCCCAAGTTCTTCTTCGTATTTCTTTCTTGCTTTCTCATCAGCCTCTACGATTTTAATCGCCGTGGTGATTTTACGCTCTGCACTGCTACGTAGACTTTTCAACTCATTGTTGTACTTGCTTTCTGGATAATGCTCCGAGAAAGTCTCGTAATAATCCAACATTTGGTTGAAACGCTCTTCTTGACGTCTCGGTAAGCTGTTGTCAGCAAATAAATATTGTGATTTTACCAATAAGTATTCAATTTCTTCGGAATGCTTTGTATCTGGGTAAACCTTCAATACATTCTCCAGGGCAATAACCGCTGCACGGTAGTCATCTGGCAAGCCCATATTAAAATATAGCTTGGCATTATCGAATGCTTTCTTCTCTAATTTCTCACGAAGATCCTGAATCAGTGTACCAGCTTCTTCTGCTTTCTCCGATTCTGGATACAAGTTCACAAACAATTGCAATTGTTCGATAGCTTTTCTAGTATTCTCCTGATCTAAGTTAGAACGAGGGGAATCCAAATAAAAACAGTAAGCAGACATGAAACGGCACTCCTCAGCACGTTGGCTGTTTGGGTACTTATCTGCGAATTGTTTAAAGTGATAACGAGCAGAAATATAGTCTTTTAACCTATAACTAGAATAAGCGGTATAGTAATATAAATCTTCCGCCTCAGCAGTTCCTCTATAGCGGGTCACCAAATCTTCAAATAAAGTCAAGGCTTTAGAATACTTCCCTTTTTCGTAGTATTTCACAGCTTCTTGATATTTCATTTGAATGTTGTTGCTCGCACGTACTTTCTCAAACTTGCTCTTACAGCTACTCAATCCAGCTAATAGAAAAATGCCGACAATTAGGCTAAATACATGATTCTTCAAAAACATCTTACAAAGATACGTCAATTAATACTAATTTTCAATTATATTTAAAATGCGAAAATAGCTGATTTCAATTTAGCTAAAGTCGTGATGCTGTGCATTTAACAATCTTTAACTATCCTATTAGGTCAAAGAATTGGTCAACAGTCTGAATATCCTACTTCATCAACCATTCTTTATCGTAAAACAAGCCTATCGCTCAGGTAAATAATTAGTGAATAACTTATGGAAGGTTTTGAAGGAAATTACTGATTTCTGGAAGAAGCCGTGCGCCCTCGTGGGCAATCAAAAAGGTATATCTTAAAGAGTTTGGAATAATACCAAAATACTTTTTAAATGCCGTGGTAAAATGGGTGGAATGCTTGTATCCAGTCATTCTTGCTACATCAGAAACCCGATATTTACCCATTAGAATAAGCTTCTTGGCATGCTCCATCTTGGATTCTGTAATGTAATTCATCACGGTCTTTCCAAAATGCTGCTTAAAATACTTCTTCAGGTATTGTTCGTTAGTCCCTACTGCTTTTGCCAGCTCGGAAATACTATGGTTTTTTGACAGATCCTCATCAATCAGTTTCTTTACCAATTGAATCTTATCGTAATGGTCCTTATTAACAATGATCTCCTTACTCTCATTTTCAGCATAAAGACCTTCCACCTGGTGAACCAAGACTTCTAAGAGTATACTCTGTATTTTCAGTTGATTGAGGTAAGAGTCCTCTTCGTATAGGGATAAAATTTGTTGCAAGGACAGATTAATCCTTGAATCTGCCTTTGTGAGCAGCCCATGTTGAAAACGATTTTTATCTGCCAAATACTTGACATGAAAGGCAGGAAGACGATCAGAAGGTATTAACATCAACAGGACTTTATTCTCAGAGCTCATACTTTTGAACTCTAAATAGGAGGCCTTGTTAACAGGTTTCAGAATATTCTCACCAGATTGGATTAAATAGTTTTCAGATTGAATACTAAAGGTGCAATTGGCCGAACTGTCACACAACAAAATATTTAAATATCCCTCGATCGGCGTTGTAAAGCTAAAACGCTGTCTTCCTTTTAGAACCGTGAAATACATAAATGTTCCTAATTCCAGTAAGTTTTCCTTTGGAATAGACAAGGACTCATTAATAATTTCCGATTGTTTAGCTTTTTTTTCCGATTGCGTCATTTTGTTATTTAGAATAATTCTACATTTGCAGCGAAGTTATTTAGACTAGTTCTAAAGAATGTCCAAAACTAAGATATTAATCGGATATAATGAAACAAATTTACTTTACCCTCCTCTTATTATTCTGTACGACCTGCCTTTTTGCTCAAAAAGCAAATATTAAAGGGATCGTGCATTTATTGGATGGTAAGCCTGTTTCCAATGCGACTATTCGTGTTGAGGGCAGCACAATTTTATGTGTTTCTAATGAAAAAGGAGAATACATTTTAAATGAGGTTCCCTATGGCAAGCACATTATTTTGGTAACATCCCTAGAGATTAAAAACAAGAAAGTTTCCTTAAAGGTTGATCGTCCTGTTCATGACCTGCATATACACATCGACCCAAAAGGAAATATTAGCTTAGATGAGGTTCGTGTAGTACGGAATACCGAGAAGAAGGATATTGAAACAAAGGGATTTGCTGTTAATGTTATTGAAACGAAAGAAGCAGCTCTTAGAAACCTCCAAACTAATGAGTTACTTGACAAAACTGTAGGTGTTCGAGTGCGGATGAATGGTGGTTTAGGATCAACTACCAGCTATAATTTGAATGGTATGACTGGTAATTCTGTTCGAATTCTAATTGATGGAATTCCGGTATCTACCTTTGGGTCTTCTTTCAACCTAAATAGTATTCCTCCAGCCTTAATTGAACGAATTGAAGTTTACAAGGGCGTTATCCCAGCACATCTTTCGGATGATGCTTTAGGAGGAGCGATCAATGTGGTACTTAAAAAAGGGAAAAGTAATAACCTAAATGCTTCTGTATCCTATGGATCATTTAATACCACCCAGTCAAACTTGAGTGGAATGTATCGTTTGAAAAACTCAGGTTTTACAGTAAAGGGATCAGCATTCTATAATTATTCAGATAACGATTATGAAGTATGGGGCAAGTTTGTCCGTAATATTCTTCCTAATGGTCGTTATGAGTTTGTAAAAGCCAAACGCTTCAACGACGCCTATAAATCCTATGGAGGTCGAATTGAACTAGGTTACACTGATGTCAAATGGGCCGATCAATTCTTTATTGGCTACAACGGATCTGATGATTATAATGAGATCCAACATGGAGCATACATGTCCATTCCATACAAGGGTAGATTCTCCAAATCCAATGCCCATGTGGGAAGCTTAAGTTATGCCAAGAAAAATCTTTTTGTAGAGGGCTTAGAGTTTACCATGAATGCCATGTATAGCATGCGCAATGAGTTGGTGAGTGATACTGTTTCGCATTATTACAACTGGTTTGGGGAGCAGAGCTTTGGCTTGGACGGTAAACCAATTTTTACTTCACAAGGTGCGCAACAAGGTCCTAGGACCTTAAACCATATCGACCGTAATACTTTGACAGCTCGAGCTGGATTAACTTATCAGCTAAACAACCAACATCAGTTTATTTTGAACAACATCTTTTATGATGTGGATCGTGATCAACGTGATGATATGCGTTCGGTATTAGAAAGAGAATTTATCGGTACCCGTGATTTGCAAAAGAATGTCTTGTCATTGGCTTATGAGAACCAATTAATCAATGGAAAATTACGTTCAACCGTATTTGGTAAATATTATCAACAAAATGTTGACCGTATGGATCCAACATTGGTGACTGAGAACGGCGAGTCCGTAAAAAAGATTGTTACGGATCGAAATACAAAAAGTACAACAGGATATGGTTTGGCGCTTTCTTATGCTTTCAATCCGACCATCATGTTGCTTACATCAGCAGAAAAGGCAGTTCGTATGCCTACAGAAGGAGAAGTGTTTGGTAGCCCTGGTGAAAATATCATTGAGAATTTCGGTATTCGTCCAGAAATTAGCAATAACCTAAATTTAGGTTTCCGCTTAGGTCCATTTGCTCAACAAAACCATCGTTTTTCTATTACCGGATCAGGTTTCCTAAGAAATACAAAAGATAAAATCGCTCGTCGCATCAACTCTAGAATTAATGATGTGATCCAAACGGAGCCTTTCGAGAACATTGGTAAAACACAATCTGTAGGATTCGAAACCGAACTCAAATACCAGTATAAAGACTTGCAGGTATTTTTTAATCTTTCTCGCTTCAATACCCTATTCAAAATGAAGTATGATCAAAACGGGAAAGTCTTTGAACAATATAATCAACAGATTCCTAATGAACCGTTTTTCACGGCCAATGCCGGAGCACAATATGGATTGAAGGATGTAGTAGGGAAAGGCTCCAACTTATCTTTCTATTACGGAGCTGGCTTTGTTGAGTCATTTTATACCACTTCTCTAGTTATCGAGGATTTCAAAACACCAAGGCAATTCATCCAAGACTTGGGTGCAAGCTATCTTTTCCCGAACAAGAGATATGTGATAAGTATAGATGCCAAAAACATTCTTAACAAACAAGCCTACGACAATTTTGCTGTTCAAAAACCCGGAAGAGCATTTTATATCAAATTAAACTATAACATACATAATTTTTAACTCAATACAATATATCATGAAGTTCACATCTTTAAATTATCTAGCCAGTATAGGATTATTAGTATCCACATTAAGCATTATGAGTTGTAAGGACTCCGCAGTTGAAATAGTTCCACCAACAACTAATCCCGATGGAAGATGGATTACCGTTGCAGGTGCTGTTATGGGTACATCAGCCACAAGTAAACCAGGTGATGGAAACGGTGGTACCAAATTGTTTTCAGTAAGCGCAAAAGATGCAAAAGATTTCAACTTTACCATTGATCCATTTACAAATGGTGTAGAGATGAAATCTAATCGTACAGCACGTTTACAAACTTCGGAAGATGGTAATGTCCTTTTCAATATTGCATATGCAGGTGAAAACGGTGGAGAGTTTTCTAGATTTAAAATTAATGGCGGGAATAGCTTCGTCCAAGAAGATGTAACCGTCAATATCTCTCAATATGCTACCACAGCACCAAGATGGGTAAAATTGTTTGATGGAGATAAAACAGGTGTTGCTGTCAATGTAGCTGATGTAAAACCTGTTACCGAAGGAACAACGTATAAATACTCAAGAGGACGTTCAACCGTATTGGCCTTAGATCTACAAAACGTCTTAATCAAGAATTACAAGCAATATGAAATCCCACTTTCTGCTGAAGAAGAGGCAAAGGGATATTACATCAGTCGTTTGGATGCTCCAGTACTTAACAAAGCAGGTAATAAATTAATCATTGGTTTTGCTAGTGGAAAGCACGATCCTAAAACTGGTGCCGGAGATAAAAATCCTTACCCTGCTTTAAGTTCTAAATCCGTAGTTGTTGATTATCCTTCATTGGAAAACCCTAAGGTAATTAGCTCAACCATTTCTAACGGTAGTACAAATGGATACCGTAGCTTCAATGCTTTCCTAGGAAATGATGGAATGATCTACCAAGCTACGCAACGTGACGATAAAGGATCGCATATCTTAAGAATTGGTCAAAATAATGAATATGATAATTCTTACGTATTCAGCTTAGACGCTGCCTTAAAAGTAAAAGGATCATACATCGAGTGTTGGAGATATGTAGGCGATGGTATTGCTTATGTGCTCTATACGCATGATGGTGCGTCTGCTTCCAAATTCGATGCAAATCAACAACAAAGTTATGCTGCACGCGTTGATTTGAATGCTAAAACAGCAACCAAGTTAGATTTACCAGATGATGTAGATGTATATTATTTCCAACATCAAGGTATTGCTGTTGATGGTGATGACGTGTATTTAACCTATGCGCCAGTTGGTAAAGAGGGACGAATCTATGTTATTAACAGAAAAACAGGAGAGGTTAAACCGGGTGCTAAACTAGCAAACAAACCAGGAAACCACTATATCGGAACATTCTAAGATGCCTATATAAAGCCAGAAAATCAGGTGGATTGAAGATCTACCTGATTTTTGGTTTTAAAAAATAATTCAGTAGAAGAGAAAATGAGTAAACCAAAACAACAAAAAACAAACTGGATGAAAGTCCGGAAATTCCTAAATGATATTCACTTATGGGGAGGATTAATATCGGGAATCGTTGTGCTAATTGTCTGTTTAACAGGTACAATCTATGTGTACAATACGGAGATTAGAACATTGGCACAACCCAAGTATTTCAAGGTAAAAGCTGATGGAGAGAAGCTGAATCCCGATGAATTACTTGCCAAAGTAAAACCTGAGATTAAGGGTAAGATTGTTGGTATAAAGATTCCTTTTGCTGACAATGCAACCACTTCTGTTCTGTTTACTAAAAAGGAAAAGGAAGAAGGGAAAGAGTCAAAAGGAAATAAAGGAGAACCATCCAAAGAAAAGGAAGGCAATAACGCTACAGCTAGTCCTAAAGCAGAAAAAGAAGCGAATAAGTCCGAAAAATCCAATGAAGAAGTAGCCAAAGGAAACGAAGTAAAGTCTGAAGGTAAACCATCAAAAGAAAAAAAAGCACCTGCAGGTCCTGCTGGAGGGCGTGGTCCTCGTGCTAATCAATTTGCTGTTAATCCATATACAGGAGAAGCTATCGGAGATCCTTCGGATGAAAAGACGAAGACAGCAGAATTTATGCAAAAGATGTTTGGCTTACACCGCTGGTTATTGCTAAATGAAATCGAAGAACCAATTATTGATGGTGTGGAGAACCGCAAATTAGGATCTTGGATTACAGGCACAGCTACTTTGTTGTTTCTTTTAGGTGTTATTACCGGAATGGTGATCTGGTTCCCAAATAAGATTCGTTCATGGAAGAATGGTCTGAAGATCCGTTGGACGGCCAATTGGAAACGAGTGAACCATGATTTACACAATACCCTTGGTTTTTATAGTTGTATTATCTTGTTCCTAATGGCTGTTACAGGTCCTTTCTGGTCATTCGATTGGTATCGTGCTGGTTGGCAAAAGACTTGGGGAACTTATAAGTCCCCTGATGCGCCAAAAGAAGAGAAAAAGCCACTTCAATCTGTTTTACCATTAGATGGTAAACAACCATTAAGTATTGAAGAGACCATATTAGCTGTCAATAAAATATTGCCTTACGATGGTGATATCAGCATCAATTTCCCAAAGGATAGCCTTGGCACTTTATCGATCAGTAAGAATAGAGTAGGATTCTTTGCGCCATCAGCAGGGGATAAATTGACTTTGGACCAATATACGGGGGAGGCAATTGAGAAAGATATTTTCCGTGAAAAACCATTTAATGAACGTGCTTCTGCATCCATTAAAGCCTTGCATATTGGTGATATCTATGGGCCTTTCAGTAAATTGTTGTATTTCATTTCCTGTCTAATCGCCACTTCACTTCCGGTTACTGGGGTGATGATTTGGTTAAATAAGATGAAGAAGAAACCAAAGGCAGCCAAGTAACTGCATACACATAAAAAAACAGGCAAGGTTCCAATCATTGAACCTTGCCTGTTTTTATTTATTGATTATTGATCCAATTCCTTCAACCAAGCCTTTTCTTTATTGGTCAACTTAGACCGGTCAACCTGATAATTCGGGTTTGCTAAATACCAATCTGTATTCTCATAATAATCTTTCAATAACTTATCCTGAAAAACATAACCTCTTCTAGCAAATGGTAGATTCCGAAGGATCTTCTTTTCATCAGCCTTGTATTTACTCTTTTCAGTTAAGTCTGGTTGCTGATGAATGGAATAGGCGATATAGCCTTCCTCCGGATACAGGATATTTCCATTCCCCCAGTTATTGAAGTTGTACACGTATAATTCGCCTTTTGGTCTAAAGTTCTTTTTCTTAAATACTAGCTTACCTTCTTGAATTTGGAATTTTACAGCATCGCTTTCCATAATCGGGTTATTGCTCTTTGCCACATCGCTGTGTTTTCCACGGCCTTGAAGATCCCATTCTTTCGCATTTTGGAAGAATGATTTATTGATCTGGAATGTTTCGTATGATCCCATATCCAATATCAAGGTGAAATCATCGATTTGTTTATTGGCCCAACGGTTCGCTGCCGTCAAAATATATTCAAATTGATAATTCAGATCTATTGAACCCGAAAGTTTATACCTATACGTATGTTTCAATTTGTTGATGCCCGGTTTAAAAGTCGCTTTGAAATGATACACATAAAAGAAATCAACATAATTACCATCTTTGTTTCCTGAGAATTTACGTAAATCGACCGATTTGATAATTCCTTGTTTCACGTAATTGCTGTCAGCCACATAAGCCACTTGGAACGGCAGGCTTTTATCATTCAGATTAACCTTGAAATCTTTCATATATGGGTGTTTTCCTTCCACGGGAGCACCATCTACATCACCCTCTGGGGAAAAGGCCTCAAATCCAACAACAAGTTCCTTGTTTGTCTTTTTAGGATTAAAGAACTCATAATAAACAGTGACTTCGACCCATTCATTTTCTATTTTCTTCAGGCTTAGAATCTCCTTGCGTACTTGAATATCCGTTTCAACAATAGGTATCAATTGATTCCCGGAAGCATAAAATGCACCATCATTGGCAAATGCCCAAGTTTGCAAACTCAAGAAGATGGTAAATAGGAGAAGAATTCTAAGGATTGATCTCATAATAAGCGTTTCTAAGGTGAATAGCATAAAAGAAAGGACTTGCGAATTAAAATAGGCAAGTCCTTTCATGGTTTAAAAAATTTCCGAATAACGGTAATTTCTTTTTATCATCCAAGCTACATAGCAAGCCACATACTGGATGACGAACAGTGTGATAAATGTTTAATGACTAGGTCTTATCCCAGCAATTAGTTTTTGTCTGCAGTCATTTTACCGATAATCATTTCAATTACGGCAACTACAATTGCAAATAAGAGGGCAGGTAGAAACCCATCAACCTCGAATTTCGTTCCCATGATTTTATCCGAAAGCATAATCATCAATACCGTTATGATGAAGGATACCAATCCGAATGTTAACCAGTTTAAAGGGAAAGTGAATAAACGCAGGATACCACCAACTATGGCGTTTACCAAGCCTATTACTAAACCTGTTACAATTGCCCATCCAAACCCTGCTACCTGTACGCCTGGGACAATTAAAGAAGCTAAAGCAACGACTAATCCTGTAACTAATAGACTAATAATGAATCTCATAACTAATTTGTTGTGTCTGACACCCAAAATGGTCAAAATTGATGCCAATAAGGGCTTTTTAAGGTTGTCATTTTTTTTGGTAACAAAAATAATATTATGCTAACATAGAAAAATATTGTATATTCACTCTACAATTTTAAACAAGAAGGTTATGAAAAAGCTACTGATGACCCTTTGTGCGCTATTTATAGCAGTTGCTGTATTTGCACAAGCAGATCCAATATTAGGTAAGTGGGAAAACCCAAGTGGGGAAGGAAGGATCGAAATTTATAAAAAAGGCGATAAATTTTTCGGGAAATTGTATTGGATCAAAGACTCTGGTAAAAAGGATGCTAAGAATCCAGATCCTGCACAACGGAACCGCAATATCCAAGGCCTAGAAATCCTCAGCAACTTTAAAAAGGAAAGCAAAACTTACGTAGATGGCACCATCTATGACCCTAAGTCAGGTAAAACATACAGCTGTAAAATGACCTTGAAAGGAAATGATCAGCTTGATATCCGTGGTTATATCGGAATTAGTCTGCTTGGACGTTCTGAAACCTGGAAAAGAATTAAATAATTTAAGTAAACAACAAACAAAAGGAAAGGCTGCTCATTTTTTGAGCAGCTTTTTTTTTGAGACCGTTTCACTGTTAGATATGAGATGTGAGACCGCTTCGCTGTTAGATAATAAATTCGAAAAAAGAATCGGTAGGCGTTTTACCACTTACAACACAGAGCAGAGCGAAGAGTCTTAGCCCTGTGGGGGTTATTAGTAGAAAGTATATAGTATAAAGACCAATTGGCGGGGTAGCAGTAACGTCATTTACAACTCAGAGCAGCGCGAAGAGTCTTAGCCCTGCGGGCGGTATTTAGTAGAAAGTATATAGTATAAAGACCTATTGGCGGCGTAGCAGTAACGTCATTTACAACTCAGAGCAGCGCGAAGAGTCTCTGATTCCCCCCTCAAGATCAGGTCATTCTGAGGCTGGCCGAAGAAACCACTCATCTGAAAATCAGAATTGCTTTAGAGAACCTGTGGTAATAATATTTTATTGCGGTCGATGCATGCATCGACCCTACAAACACTCGTGAAATATTAAACCTAATCAACCCTAACCGTAGGGTCGAAGCATGCTTCGACCGTTTAAATATCTCCCTTTTTTTATCCCCATTACTATCTCAAATCTCACATCTCATATCTAATAGCGCAGCGGTCTCATATCTCACACTCACATTTCAAACAAACGATTTCGTAATGGGGTACTGATAAAAAACACTTATCTTAGCTTAACAAAATGAATTGCTATGTATAAAACTTTAAAGCCTGCTTTAGAAAAAGAATTGGCAGACATCAAAGATGCTGGTTTATATAAAGAAGAGCGTATTATTGTTACTCCTCAAGGTGCTGATATTAAAGTAAGCACTGGACAGGAAGTAATTAACTTCTGTGCTAACAACTATTTAGGACTTTCTTCACATCCGAAAGTAATTGAGGCTGCTAAGGCTAGCATTGATTCGCATGGATATGGTATGTCTTCTGTTCGTTTCATTTGTGGAACGCAGGATGTGCACAAAGAATTAGAAGCTAAACTTTCTAAATTCTTGGGTACGGAAGACACCATTCTTTATGCTGCTGCATTTGATGCTAACGGTGGTGTATTTGAACCATTGTTCTCCGCTGAAGATGCGATTATTTCCGATGAGCTTAACCACGCTTCCATTATTGATGGGGTGCGTTTGTGTAAAGCACAACGATTCCGTTATAAAAACTGCGATATGGCAGATCTTGAAGCACAATTACAAGCTGCTTCCGGTGCGCGTCATAGAATCATCGTTACGGACGGTGCATTCTCTATGGATGGTTCTGTTGCTCCGCTTGATAAAATCTGTGATCTAGCTGATAAATATGAAGCATTGGTGATGATTGATGAGTCACACTGTTCAGGTTTCATCGGTAAAACAGGTCGTGGTACACATGAATTGTTTAATGTAATCGACCGTGTTGATATTATTACTGGTACATTAGGAAAAGCCTTAGGTGGTGCATCTGGTGGTTTTACTTCTGGTAAAAAAGAAATTATCGACATGCTGCGTCAGCGTTCGCGTCCTTACTTATTCTCGAATACCTTGGCTCCTGCAATTGCTGGTGCTTCAGTAGCCGTATTGGATATGTTAAGTGAAACAACAGAATTGCGTGATAAATTAGAAAACAACACGCAGTATTTCCGTGAGAAGATGACAGAAGCTGGATTTGATATCAAGCCAGGTTTCCACCCAATCGTTCCGGTGATGCTTTACGATGCCAAATTAGCACAAGAATTTGCGGCTAAGATGTTAGACGAAGGTATTTATGTAATCGGTTTCTACTATCCAGTGGTTCCTCAAGGAAAAGCACGTATCCGTGTACAAATTTCTGCAGGACATGAAATTGAACACTTGGATAAAGCTATCGCTGCATTTACGAAAGTTGGTAAAGAATTAGGCGTTATTAAATAAGCCGATTTATATTTATTATATTTCAATAAATAAAAACCTTAAGAAAAGGGGAATGTCCAAAAGGATATTCCCTTTTTCTGTTTTTGACCTATCCGTTATTCAAGAAGTTTTTTTATAACTGAATAACCCCGATATACCTAATTTTCCGCGGCTAATTCTGATGTTTTTTGTCTCACATCTAATAGCGTAGCGGTCTCATATCTCATGTCTTTTTCACCAGTTTTCTTTGGTACTTCTTCGGATCTCCTTCGGAACTTGTTCGGAACTCCTTCGGATCTCGTTCGGTTAGAAGCGAACGAGATCCGAAGAAGATCCCTATCAGATTCGTAGAAATTCCGCGAGAGTATCGAAGCAATAATTTGGAAAAATGATCGATGAATCCTTGTTGAATGCACGAAACATAAGGAGTTGGAAGACGCATTATTCAGCTTGAAGATTGTTGCTATCCGTTTTATTGATGAAATTAGATTAGGCAGGTAAAACCATTGTTGAAAAGTGCACCAGGATTGTTCGATAAACCTACTAATCGACACATAGATGCTTAACTTATTTTATCCCAATTGATATATTCCCTGTCTAAAAACGCGACTTTTTGTTACATCAGCGGTTTTTATTGTGTTTTGATCGATGGTTGATTTAAGGAATAACTGATGTAAAAAACCGCTTTGAAAGGCTGTTATCGGGCAAAATAAAAAATAATGGCGAGTGCGGATAATAAACGTTTAACCGTGATTAGAAGAAGAAAGTCGAGGTTTTAGTGAGGGCTTGAATGTTGCGGCTTAACACTCAAGTAATTGAAAATTAATCAAAAGGCAACAGTCGCCTAATAAAATATTAACAAAAATTTCTGAATATTGAGGTGATAAATAGTTATCTTTGCACCTCTTATTTTAAATAATACACAATTGCTCGATGCAGAATATCAGAAACATTGCGATTATAGCGCACGTTGACCACGGTAAAACTACCCTAGTTGATAAAATCTTACACTTCACCAACCAATTCAGAGACAATGAGAATTCAGGAGAATTAATCCTGGACAACAATGATTTGGAACGTGAGCGTGGTATTACGATTGTATCTAAGAACGTATCTGTCAAATATAAAGACACAAAGATCAACATTATTGATACTCCAGGTCACGCCGATTTCGGTGGTGAGGTTGAGCGTGTATTGAAAATGGCTGATGGTGTTGTATTATTAGTAGATGCCTTTGAAGGTCCAATGCCTCAAACCCGTTTCGTAACCGGTAAGGCTTTAGCCTTAGGTATCAAACCTATTGTTGTAGTAAACAAGGTTGACAAAGAAAACTGTCGCCCTGAAGAAGTATACGAAAATGTATTTGACCTTTTCTTTAGCTTAGGTGCTACAGAAGATCAATTAGATTTTCCTGTATTATACGGTTCTTCTAAACAAGGATGGATGTCTAAAGATTGGACTAAACCAACGACGGACTTCACCGAATTGTTAGATGCAATCATCGAACATATCCCTGCACCTCAGATATCTGAAGGTACCCTACAAATGCAGGTTACATCATTAGACTATTCGACTTTCGTAGGTCGTATCGCTATTGGTCGTATCGCACGTGGTACTATTAAAGAAAACCAACCGGTTTCCTTAGTAAAACGTGATGGTAAAATCGTTAAATCACGTGTGAAAGAACTTCAATTATTTGAAGGACTAGGACGTGTAAAAGTAACTGAATGTCATGCAGGTGATATCGTTGCTGTAGTAGGTATTGAGGGTTTTGAAATCGGTGATACGATTGCTGATTTTGAAAATCCAGAACAATTAGAAGTAATGCACATCGATGAGCCAACAATGAACATGTTGTTCACGATCAATAACTCACCTTTCTTTGGTAAAGAAGGTAAATTCGTTACTTCTCGTCACATTCATGACCGTTTACAGAAAGAATTAGAGAAGAACTTAGCATTACGCGTTGTTCCTACTGAATCTCCTGATCAATGGTTAGTTTATGGACGTGGTATTCTTCACTTATCGGTATTGATCGAGACCATGCGTCGTGAAGGATATGAATTGCAAGTAGGTCAGCCACAGGTAATCGTTAAAGAAATCAATGGTCAGAAACATGAGCCTATCGAAGAATTGGTAGTAGATGTTCCTGCAGAAGTTTCTGGTAAAGTTATCGAGTTGGTTACTCAACGTAAAGGTGAATTATTAGTGATGGAAACGAAAGGTGATATGCAACACTTGGAATTCTCTATTCCATCGCGTGGTATCATCGGACTTCGTAACAACGTATTGACAGCGACTGCTGGTGAGGCTGTAATGGCGCACCGTTTGAAAGGTTATGAGCCTTGGAAAGGTACTATCCCTGGACGTTTAGCTGGGGTATTGATTTCCTTAGATACAGGTTCTACAACTGCATACTCTATTGATAAATTACAAGACCGCGGACGTTTCTTCGTAGATCCAGGAGTGGATATTTATGAAGGACAAATCTTAGGTGAGCATATCCGTGATAACGATTTGACTATCAACGTTACGAAAGGTAAGCAGTTAACAAACATGCGTGCTTCGGGTTCTGATGACAACACACGTATCGCTCCGGCTATCAAATTCTCTTTAGAAGAATGTATGGAATACATCCAAGCAGATGAGTACATCGAGGTAACTCCTCAAAGCATGCGTCTTCGTAAGATTTACTTGACAGAAAACGAACGTAAAGTTAACTCGAAGAAATTCGTTTAGTCTTTACCTGACTTATAAAATCTAAAAGGCGGCTATCTCAACAGGATAGCCGCTTTTGGTATATGTTGGCTTTTGTTGTTGGGGATAGTTATTTAGCTTCGATGAAATTCAAGTTTTTGAATATGGATAAAAAACAGGAGATTTAGGGTATGGAAGAGGAAAATGATGATTTAACCTGGCATAAGGTGCCGGTAAAGATTGATGATACCCGTAATTATGTTAAAGCCCTGCATGTGGCGGGTAAAAAGCTGTGTTTAATTCGCCAGGATGATGTTTTATCGGTTACTTCCAGCCGTTGTCCTCATGCGGGTGCCGACCTGACCAAAGGTTGGTGTGAAGGGCATAAATTAATCTGTCCTTTCCATAGGCATGAATTTGATATTGTTACAGGCAAAGGGACAGAGAAACAAGGTAATTACATCCGCATGTATCCCCTAAAAAAAGAAGGAGATGACTACTATGTAGGCATTAAACGAAGCCTTTGGGATAAGATATTTGGCTAATTCTATTTTAGAATAGCTTTCTGATTAACTGCAAGAAGCGTTGTGTTTTTTCCGTATAAGGATACCAGAACATGGCAGATAGGGGATAGCCAATTGATTTTGCAACGGCGCGTTCATGAGAGAAGGCTTTGAAACCGTACTTACCTGTAGACTGTCCAATCCCTGAGTTGTTAACACCACCAAAAGGTAAATTAGGATGCATGATTTGAATCAGGGCATCATTTACACAAGTCGATCCAGCAGAGCTGTATCGAATAACATGCTTGTTGAATAAATTATCTTTGGAAAAGACGTAGAGTGCCAGGGGTTTTTCCTTCTTACGAATACTGGCCAATACCTCATCGATCTGACTGTAATAACATACCGGGAAAATAGGGCCAAAGATCTCTTCCTGCATTAAGGTATTGTTTTCAGCTACATTTGTAATTAAGGTAGGTTCAATGTACAGCTCTTTTTCCAAATAATTTCCGCCTGCTAATACCTGAGCACCTAAGCTTTTGGCACTTTCAAGAGCCGAGGTCAATCTTTCAAAATGTTTTTTATTGATGATACGTGCGTAATCTGGAGAATTTAAAGCATCCTTTCCGAAAGCTTCCATTAGTTCTTCCCGAAATATCGATTCAAATTCACCACGTATATGTCGATGTACAAATAAATAATCAGGTGCTATACAGGTTTGTCCTGCATTGACGTATTTTGCCCAAATCAGGTTCTTTACCACCCTGCGGATATTCACATGTTTATCCACAATGGCAGGGGATTTACCCCCTAATTCTAAGGTGATATCAGCCAAATGTTTGCTAGCAGCTTCCATCACAATCTTACCTACTGTCGGAGATCCTGTAAAATGAATGTGGTCAAAGCGAAGGGCTAATAAATGCGAGCTTTCTTCTACTGCGCCTTCCACAACGGCTACATGTGCTTCGGAAAATATCTCTGTAAGGATTTTACGGATGACTTGGTTGGTATGTTCGGCAAATTCCGAGAGCTTAAGAATGCTGGTGTTGCCAGCAGCAATACTTGCCGCCAAATGCACCATAGGCAATTGAAAGGGGTAGTTCCAGGGCGTCATGATGAGGACATTACCTTTTGGTTCATAATGAAGGTAAGCCTTGTTATTGGCAAACATAGCCGACCAAGCGACTGATTTGTCCTTTGCCCATTTTGGAAGGTGCTTAATAATATGCTTGAGTTCCATTTCAACGGCAAGAATTTCCGTTATGCCGGATTCAATTGCCGACTTGTGAAAGTCATCATATAAAGCTTTCTCAATAGCCTGTTCCTCGACCCGAATCTTTGCTAATAGTTTCTTCAAAAAAGCGACACGCTTAGCCACTGACAAGTTTCGAGCTTCAAGGGTGTACTGAAGCTGTTTATTGTATATAGCATCGATTTCAGAAAGACTATTATAGGGCATATGGGTCGCGATTGTGATTTATGGTAATATCGGAAAAAAACCTGGACAAAAATTTGCCCAGGTTTGATTTGTTTTCATAGGTATGTAAAATTTTCTATTTCTTATCCTGAGCTTCGGATGCTATGTAAACATCGTTGTCGGCAGTATAGATTTTGAATTGTACATCATATTCTTCAGGAACATAAATAACCACAGGCATTCTGCCGTTGTAGTTTAAGGTAGTCCCTTGATTGGATACGAATAAATTACGTTTTGGCATATCCGGGCAAGCCATCTGCGTGCTAATGATTTCGCCTTTAGTTTTGAACACGTAGTATTCATATCCCCAACCTTGCAAATCCTTCTTCTCCAATGTTCCTTGTAATCCATAGGAATTACAACCATCGACTTCCATCATCTTTCCAATGGCAAATTCAATTTTCTTGTTTTGATCATTGTTTGAATAGGGCACTTCAATAACCATTTTCTTATATCCTTTTTCAGGAGCAGGGAAAATATTCGTATTTACTTTTACAATTGTTTGTTGTGCCATGGCCATATTTGTCATCATACCTAAGCCTAAAAATAAGGCTGTTGCTAATTGAAGGATCTTCTTTTTCATGTTGTTCATTTCTTTTATGAGTTTATGTGTGTATTGACAGCTTTACCACGCATTAACTGTACATAAGAGCCTAGGAAGTCCAAAAGGTTTAATCTTGGAATGGAATTAATTTACTTGCATCTAATTCGTTAATGAGTGCTCTTGCCAAAATTCTATTTGGGTCAATTACCGGTAATCCGAAATATGATTTTTCGCGAAGTGCTAGTGGAAGCTCAGTACAACCAAGGATAATGACCTGGGCGCCTTGTGTTTTTAAGTCATGAATAGCACTTACTAATTCATCGTGGGCGCGATTGGTAACAGGTGAAGAAATGGCTTTGATACCATAGGTTTCATCATAGATAGCTGCATGAATTTTTTCTTGCAAATCATCATTGGGTTCAATGCAATTCAATTCAAAGCACTCCAATATATTTTTATAAAGACCCGTGCTTCGGGTTCCTGTAGTGGAAAGCACCCCGATTTGGCTGTGCTCATAATGCTGCTTGATAAATTTAGCGGTTTCCTCAATCATGTTGAGCAGCTTTATCTGTGCATTATTTTTAGCTAAATCCTCTAAGATCACCTCAAAGATTCTAGGCGAATGTGCTGTATTACAAGGAATAGCAGCTACGGTAGCCCCTGCACGTTCCAGTTCATAGGTTATCTCCGCTAGGGCATGGCCAGGATTGATGGGTTCTCTTCCCAAGAGGTATTCTGTGCGATCCTTGATGCGGTTCGCTTGTGAAGACAATAAAACCGGCAAATGGTCTTGGTCTTTACGGGCATTTGTCTCTTCGATTATCTTTTTTACAATATCTACCCCCGCTAGAGGGCCGACACCACCTACAATTCCAATCATGGTTCTATATTTTTATTGTTCTTAATCCAATTCCCCCTGACGCCATTTATACATCCAGAAGGTCTGATTATTATTCAAAAATAAAGCCAATATATCGGGTATTGCTCGAAATCCATTGTCTGAATTGCTAAACGCACAAAGGATTTCTTGCGTTTTTGGATAGACTATAAAAAAGCAGCGGAAACCCGGATTTGAGCCTGTATGCCAATAGGCAGTACCAACTTCGTTAATTTGCATACGCAGACCTAAAGCAGTAGGTACATACTTGTCATCAGGGCTGATCTGACCGGATTTTTTAGCCTCTCCTGCCTTACTCAAAAAGAGTTTATAGGTAGTTGCTTTTAAACCCTTTCCCTGTAGAATGGCCTTCTCCAAAAAAGTGCAATAATCCGATGCTGTCGTATAAAGTGTATAGGCAGCGTTGCTTTTACGATACATTCCTAAATTTCTAGCCTTAGCATTGCTGTAATGACCAAAGGCAGCATTGTCTGCTAAGCGATCTTTCCACAGAATTTCTGAATCTTTCAATTTAAAAGGTTTTATGACTTCCTGCTCTACCAGTTCTTGAAAAGACTTTCCTGTGATGTGTTCCAAAGTTTCTTGAAGAAAATAGAAGCCTTCACCAGAGTACATGTAATCTGTTCCCGGTTCAAATTGTGAAGTTAATGCTGATTGACGCCATGCTTGGCTCGGAACATCACCCTCCCAGTTTAATAATCCGCTTTGATGTGTTAATACCATTCGAGCCGTGATTTTCTTAGCTTGTGGATTATTCGCAATGCGGACATACTTGTAGTATTCCCATAGGGGTTTATCCAAGGAGATAAGTCCACGATCATATAGGCGGAAAAAAGTATAGGCCATGACTACTTTGGTTAAGGATGCAGCTTGAAATGCGGTATGCACATTAACATATTCTTTTTGTCCTTGTTTCAGCCAACCGGCTTCGATAAATTCCTTTTTCCCTTTCTTGGAATAGGCTATTTGCAGACCCGGAATAGAATCTCGATCCATAATCCTTCCTAACTCTGTTATCTGCTTTTCTTTCTGTTCTAATTGCTTGATAATTTTATCTGCTTCATCTACTTGGGCAAAGCCAGAATTGAGTGCCAGTAAGAAGATTAAGAATAAGATATTTCGTTTACTTCTGTACAGCTTTTGGTAATTTATCATAGTCCAATGCGTGGTATTTCTTTAGAATGTTCAGTGTTTGTTGAATAGGTAGAGCCTTCACTGTACGACCGTTGATGCCGGTCATATCCGTAGCCATAAACATGGAATTGAGGATAGCTTCTTCGGTCGCTTCCCAGACAGCCATAAATAGAGGAGACATGAAATCATTTCCCAGATCTTCCTGATCAAATACAGGCTTATCCGTCTGATGCGGTATTCTATTTTTTGTATTTGTGCTGAAAGCAATGGAATAGTCGCCACTACCATTGGAAGAGAAAGAGCCCACATTTCCGAAAGCGATATAAGATCTTTTGGCTAACCTCTCCAGGTTTCTGGCAGAAAGGGGTGCGTCTGTAGCAATAATAATCATGCAGGAACCATCGACTTTATGTGCCTCTTTGGGTTCTTGCATATAATAATTGCCCAATTCACGCCCAACAGGTGCACCATTAATCTGCAGCACACCACCAAAATTTGTTTGAACCAAAACACCAACAGTATATCCACCACGAGATGCTGGAAGCTTTCGAGAGGCGGTGCCAATACCACCTTTATAACCCAGGCATTCTGTCCCGGTTCCAGCACCTACATTTCCTTCCAGTACAGGGCCAGATTTGGCCGCTTGAATGGCTTCCAATACATCTTTGGAGGATACATGGCGACCACGTATATCGTTCAACCCACCATCGTTCGTCTCTCCAACAACGGAGTTGACCGAGCGGACTTGCTCATTTCCGGGTAATGAAAGCATATAATCGATGAGACCATCAGCCACTTTGGGTGCATTCAAAGTGTTGGTTAATAGGATGGGTGTTTCTATATTTCCTAGCTCTTCTATTTGGGAGATGCCCATGAGCTTCCCAAAACCATTCCCGACATAAATGGCAGCAGGTACTTTTTCTTGAAAAATATTTCCAGAATGGGGTAGGATGGCTGTAACTCCAGTACGAATTTTATCACCTTGGATTAAGGTTTTTTGCCCTACAGTTACTCCGGCCACATCAGTTATGGCGTTGTTGGTTCCTGTAGGTAATATGCCGATCTGGATTCCAAAATCTCGGATACGGCCTCTTTTTTCTTGTGCTTGGCTTGAGGTTATTAAGGTTAATACTGCCAGCGCTAAAAAGGAAAATCGCTTGCTCATCTGTTTTTTGTTTTTTGTAGATGAGCAAGTATAAGAAATCTTTAGGACGCTTTGTTAATTATCGGAGAATTCTTCCTGTAATCGATCCATTCTTCGTTTGATAGAAGCATCTATTCGATAATCATCAATTTTGTCAATAGCCGATTTTTCTACTCTAACTTCCGTATCTGATTCGTAATAGTTGATTTCTTTTTTATTCTTTAGGGCATTGTCATACGCATCCCGACCACTCATCAGTTTGACAAATACCGGAAGACATTCGAAGAAGATGAAGAGTAAAGCAATAAAAATAACCGCATACTCCGTAGACTTATTGATGGTTCCATCAGGTTTTTTGTGGAGGTTGCTTAATGCGGCATTTCGATCGGCAAATCCAGCTACATTAATGGCACTATCCAAAGACTTGTCTGATAAGATGCGTTGATCCATTAGACCTTCGGCAGTTTTTCGTTGTAGTAATTCAGATTCTTTAGCTTGTATTCTAGTGCGTAAGCTATCCAGGTAAATTTGCTGTTTATTTAATTCGGATTCCTTCATTTTAGCGTAAGGGCCATAGCCCATTACACCTGAGGTCTCATCGGTCTTGGTTCCAAAGATCTCATGGTTCAATTGTTGCCTAGCTGTTTTGATGTTGGAGTCCATAGAATCTGCCTGTGATTTCAAAGCATTTAACTGCCCATACTCCACGAGGTATTTATTCTCGAAGGTTTTATTAAGGGTGTCAATTTTAGCATTTTGCTGAACAAGGTACTCTGCACGTAAATGCTCCCGGATTTCCTTGTCAAAGATTTTAAGTTCTAAAGGTCTGGAGATAACCAAACCGATAAGAATAGCCAATAAAATACGAGGCAATGCTTGCAGTAACTGCATACCACTACTGCGGCTTTTGTCAATACTCAAAACGATGTAACGGTCGAGGTTGAAGATGGCTAATCCCCATATCAAACCGAATATCATTGCATAAAAGAAGGCAAAATCACTACCGCTAAACACAAAATATAAGGCATATCCTCCTGCTAGAGCAGCAAAAAGACCAGTGAAAAATATGGTCGCACCAATGCTCACATATTTATTATGTTCTTCTGGATATTTCGCTAAAGTGTCTGCATGAACACCCGCACACCAGCAAAAGAAATCTTTCATATTATAATACTTTGTTAGTTAGACGTGTATACTTTGTATTTGTTACAGCAAAGATTGTAAAAAATTGAAAAAATTTAGGTTTGTTTGTGAAAGGCTTGGATTGGTATTCTGTATAAAATATCTTTACCTTTGCACAAAAATTGAAACAAACGATCATATAATGAATAAAAGAAGTTTTTTACCCTTCTGCGCTATTGTTGCGAGCATGGTAGTAGGGTGTAACAACGAAACGAAGAAACAACAACCCTTAGATTTGAACAATCCTCTATTAGCGAAATACGAGACAAACTTTGAGGTTCCTCCATTTGACCTCATTAAGGACGAGCACTTTAGACCTGCATTTAAGCAAGCTTTAGAATTGCACAATGCAGAGATCGATTCGATCCTTGAAATCACTGATGAGCCAAGCTTTGCCAATACTATCGTAGCATTAGAAAATGCTGGTCAATTGTTAAGTCAAGTATCAACCGTGTTCTACAACTTAAACTCGGCAAATACTAACGATACCATTCAGGCAATTGCTAAAGACATGGCGCCGGTATTGTCGGCACATGGAGACGAGATTTCATTAAACCCAACCTTATTCAAACGTGTAAAAGCTGTTTATGATAAGAAAGATGGATTAGGTTTGGATGCTGAAGATCAAAAACTTCTTGAAGAAACATACAAAGGATTTGTGCGTTCGGGTGCTAACCTTTCTGATGAAAACAAAGAGAAATTAAAGAAAATCAACGCCGAATTATCGGTATTGACTACGCAATTTGGTCAAAACTTATTGGCAGAGACCAATGCTTACCAATTGGTAGTGGATAAGGAAGCAGATTTAGCAGGACTTCCAAAGGAATTGAAAGCTGCTGCTGCTGCAGAAGCAAAAGCAAAAAACTTGGAAAACAAATGGGTTTTCACTTTACAGAATCCTTCTGTAATGCCTTTCCTTCAGTATGCTGATAACCGTGAATTGCGCAAGCAAATCTGGAATGCTTACCAGAACCGTGGTAACCAAGGAAATGAAACGGATAATAACGAGATTTTAATCAAGATTGCGAATTACCGTTTGGAAAAAGCAAAATTATTAGGCTATAGTTCGCATGCGGCATACGTATTGGAAGAATCCATGGCGGAGAAACCAGCGAATGTAAATGCTTTATTGAATAAAATCTGGACTCCTGCAATTGCAAAAGCTAAACAAGAGGCTGCAGATATTCAAGCAGAGATTACTGCTGCTAAGGATACTTTCCAAGTAGCACCATACGATTGGCGCTATTACCAAGAGAAAATCCGTCAAAAACGCTATGCTCTAAATGAAGAAGAGATTAAACCATACTTCAGTTTAGCGGATGTGCGTGAAGGTGCATTCTCTACTGCCAATAAGTTATGGGGAATTTCATTTGTCGCTTTAAACAATGTTCCTGTTTATCATCCAGAGGTGGAAGTATATGAGGTTCGTGATAAAGATGGATCACACTTAGGTTTATTGTATGCAGATTTCTTCCCACGTGAGTCTAAACGCTCAGGTGCTTGGATGACATCATACCGCAGCCAAAGCCGTAAGGATGGTAAGCGTGTAGCTCCAGTAATTTCTATCGTATGTAACTTTACAAAACCGGTTGGAGATAGTCCAGCATTATTGACTTTTGATGAAGCGACAACCTTGTTCCATGAGTTTGGTCATGCATTACACGGATTGTTCTCTAATGTAAAATATAAAAGCTTAGCTGGAACATCTGTTCCTCGTGATTTCGTAGAATTACCTTCTCAAATCATGGAGAACTGGGCAGGAGATCCTGAAGTATTGAAAAGCTATGCTAAGCACTATCAAACAAAAGAAGCTATTCCTGATGCATTAATTGAGAAAATGCAAAAGGCTGGTACTTTTGATCAAGGATTTGCAACCGTTGAATACTTGGCAGCATCTATCTTAGATATGAACTACCACAGTGCTACTACGGCAATCAAAGGGAAAGCAAATGATTTTGAGAAATCGGCAATGGCTAAGATTGGTTTAATCGATGCGATTATCCCTCGTTATAAAAGTAATTACTTCCAACACATTTTTTCAGGAGGTTATTCAGCTGGATATTACAGCTATATCTGGTCCGAGGTATTGGATTCAGATGCTTTTGCAGCATTCAAAGAAAAAGGCCTATACGACCAAGCAACAGCTGCTGCATTCCGTAGCAATATCCTGGAGCGTGGTGGAACGGGCAACCCAGCAGAGATGTACCGCAAATTCCGTGGTGCAGATCCAAACCCAATCTATTTGATGAAAAAGAGAGGTTTGTAAGGACGTGTCAAAACAAGAAGGAGGAATCAGGTAGCTGATTCCTCTTTCTTGTTTTTAGAGACTGCTACGATGTTAGATATGAGACCGCTTCGCTGTTAGGTATGGTACAGAGTAATTAGAACTATTTTTAAGGGCGGGCAGACATTCCGCTGCGCTTAGTGCTGCCCCTACGCTGGGTGGCTATTAAAGTTAAATTACAAAAACTTTCTAGGTAGCGAGTTAGGTAGGGGCGGTACTTAGTGAGCTTGAAGAAAAGGGATTTATCCCGTTCGAAAGCGAACGGAATGTCCGCCCGTTTTAGTTTAATAACAAATATTCACTTTTCGCCCATAGGTCTAAATACTAACTACTATATACTAACTACTACCATCAAATTCCCGCCGAATTAAACTGCAGATCATACAACCTACGGTAGTAACCATCCATCTCCAATAACTCATGGTGGGACCCCATCTCTTTGATTTCACCCTTATCAAGTACGATGATTTTATCCGCTTTTTGAATAGTAGATAAACGGTGGGCAATGACAATGGATGTACGTCCATCCATCAAATTTTCTATGGCGTGTTGTATTAGGATTTCTGTTTCTGTATCGATAGAAGAGGTTGCTTCATCGAGGATCAAGATCTTCGGATCATGTACTAAGGCACGTATAAAGGAAATTAACTGCCCTTGACCCGCAGATAAAGTTGAGCCACGTTCTTGAACCTGATAGTTGAAGTCTCCCGGTAGACGCATAATAAAATTATAGGCCCCCACTTTCTTGGCAGCATCTACAACTGACTCAAAACTAATATTCGGATTGTGTAAGGTAATGTTGTTTAAAACAGAATCTGAGAACAGGAAAACATCTTGTAATACCGTAGAAATAGTCTGTCTCAGATAACTTAATTCGTATTCTCGAATATCGACTCCATCAAGTAAGATTTCTCCCTTCTGTATCTCGTAAAATCGACTTAAAATATTGATGATGGAAGACTTTCCGGCTCCAGTTGCACCTACTAAAGCAAGTGTTTCTCCGGCATTGACATGGAAGCTGACATCCTTCAATACCCAGTGCTCATCATTGTAGGCAAACCAAACATTCTTGAACGTAATTTCTCCTCGAACATGCTCTGGTTTGTAGGTACCTTGATTGGGGGTGAACTCATCCGTATCCAATACGTCGAATATGCGTTCTGCAGATACCATACCCATTTGTAGGGTATTGAATTTATCAATTAACTCACGGATAGGGCGGAAGATCATGTTGATATACATGATGAAGGCTACAACCACACCCGGAGAGATAACGTCGGCTAAAATCTGTTTAGAGCCATACCAAACCAATAGACCGGTAGCAATGGCCACAATAATCTCCAATACTGGAAAGAAGATGGAGAAATACCAGTTCGCTCGAATATGGGCATTTCTATGCTCTGCATTGATGGCTTTAAACTTGCGCATTTCTTGGTCTTCACGAGCAAAGTATTGGATGACATTCATCCCGGTAATATGTTCTTGAAGGAAGGTGTTTAAATTCGATACCCAAAGACGAACACTTTGAAATGCCGACTTCATAGCCTCCTTGAAGATATATGTGGCAGCAATCATCAAAGGCATCGGAACCAATACTACTAAGGTTAATCGCCAATCGGTATAGAACATGACACCAAGAATAACCACCAGTTGCAGTAAGTCCCCAATGATCTGGATTAACCCTTCAGAGAATATATTGGCAATGGTCTCCAAGTCAGAGATTGTTCTGGTGATCAGACGACCGATAGGGGTATTATCAAAGTATTTTAATCGAAGATTGGTAATATGGTTGAATACTTGAATTCTGATATCGCGAATAACGGACTGACCCAAGGTATTCGTCATTAAAGTGTGGAAATAGCGAATTAATGTCTGCGCGATTAACAGGGCAAACATGATGACCAACATCATCGTTAATCCTTCGGATTTACCTGAAAGGATAAAATGATCTAAGGTATATTCTACTAATAAGGGTAAAGCTGGTGCAACAGCAGCCAACAAAATAGTCAAGATAACCGATACCCAGAAGATGCCCTGATAGGGTCTGATGTATTTGGCTAACCTGCCTAAAAGTTTGCTGTCATAAGCACTGCCCGCTATTTTTTCCTTTTCCAATCGTTAAACTAATTTTCTATATAAGGATACAAAACTTTTGTTAAATATAACCCACAGGCAGGGACAGAAGTTCCAGCTTTTGAACGATCCTTGCTGGCAATAACCTCTTGGATATAGGAAACTGGCTTTTTACCAAGCCCTATCTCCATTAGGGTGCCCACAATTGCACGCACCATATTCCGTAAAAACCGATCTGCACTGATATGAAATATTAATTGATCCCCTTCCCAAACCCATTCCGCACGTTTTATGTCGCAGATATTAGTAAACACCTGCGTATGTGATTTACTGAAGCAAGAGAAGTCCTGCTTACCTAACAATTCTTGCGCTGCAATGTTCATTTTTTCTACATCAGGAACATCCCGCAATTGCCAGGAGAACAGATGCTTGAAAGGATCCTTTTGGAAGTGCACCAAATATTCATAGCTTCTATCGGAAGCATCAAATCGTGCATGCGCATCCGGATGTACCGACAGCAAGCGTTTTGCAGCAATATCAAAAGGAAGTAAGGCATTCAGGGAGTGGATAAAACGCTCCGGATGTTGAAGGATGCTTGCTGCACTATTGAAATGAACATACAATTGTTTGGCATGAACACCCGTATCTGTTCGTCCAGCTCCAGTTGTTTCTACAGGCTCACGAAGTAGAATAGCTAAAGCTTCATTCAACTTCTCCTGAACAGAAACTGCATTCTCTTGCAGCTGCCAACCGTGGTATGCTGAACCATTGTATGAAATCTCAATAAAGTATCTATCCATCGTGTTTTCCACCATGCAAAGGTAATTAAATTCACCTAACCTGCTTCATGGCCAATACTCGATTCCGCTATTTTATCTTTTTATGAAAAATCCCTGACAGGCAGGAATATTACCCCAACATAGAGACATTACCTAGCCAAATAGCCTGAAACTAAATCCAAATTAAGTTGTTTCTATTATATTTGTGTATAAATAACGAAATACTATGATACAGCGTATACAATCCATCTGGTTGTTATTATCGAGCCTTAGCCTAGTTGGCCTATTTTTCTTGCCTTACATGATGTATTCTAATCCAGTCGATTTAGGTAGAAGCATCTTCGTGACTGGAGTTAAACCGCCTTCAGGTGTAGAACCAAGCTTCCTGATGATGACTATTGTGGCAGTCATCCTGACTCTAATCCCTATCTTCATTATTTTTCAGTTTAAGAACAGAAAACTTCAGCTCAAACTGATCTTAGTGCAAGTGATTTTAGTCTGTTTGTTTGCTATTTGGATGTGGATTACTGCAGACGGATTACGTGATGTAAAAGAAAGCGGAATTCATATTGGAAATATTGGTATTGGCTATTTCACTTTGCCGCTATCCATTTTGTTTATAAGCTTTGCGATCCGTGGTATACGTAATGATGAAAAGTTGATCAAATCTGCTGATCGCCTACGTTAAAATCGATCTTATGAAAAAGTTTATATACATAGCCCTTATAGGGCTATTTTTTGCCCTTCCCCGTATTGGAATGGCTCAAGAAGATACAACTGTCAATATTGTCGATGATATTCAATTTGACTTGAAATCTATCAAAAACAACAATGACACCCTACAGGTTGACTTGTTTGTCATTTCCTACGACAAAGACCCTAGGGACTTCCGTCTCAATGTTTTTGCCAGTACCTTAATTGATGCCAATGAAAAATCACACATGCTGCACAGCATTAAGATGGACCGTGTATTGATCCTTTTATCCCAAAGACAGAATTACCTGAACTATCTTTTGAAACAAGATATGCCAGTGCCTATACAACTTAAGTTTACTCCGCTGACAGCAGAAATGAAAAAGGCAAAAGCCATTAAACTTGTCTTTGAGTCACTCGAAGAAGAAGGTAAGTTTGTGGAGGCAGTGGTTAGCCCTTTGGGTAGTATATAGTAGAAAGTATTTAGTATAAAGACCTATTGGCGGGATAAGGCTTGCCACTCAGAGCGAAGCGAAGAGTCTCATTTCTCTCCCCCAGATCCCGTCATCACGACGCTAGCTGAGTGAACTTTCGTCTGTACGATAATTTGAGTTTTTTTATTTTTTATTATGCGGTCGAAGCATGCTTCGACCCTACAGTTATGGCGTTTAGCATTAATAATTTCACGATTGTTTGTAGGGGCGATGCATGCATCGCCCGCGATAAAAACGCCTACCGATTCTTTTTTCGAATTTAATATCTAACTATTGCGGTCGAAGCATGCTTCGACCCTATAGTTAAGGTGGTTAAGAACAATAAAATCACGATTGTTTGTAGGGGCGATGCATGCATCGCCCGGCAATAACACAAATAAAAAATTGTTCATGGTTTATAGTTCCTCCATCTTCGATGGAGGATGACGTAGTCTTAGGGGAGAAACAAAGACTCTTCACTTCGTTCTGAGTTGGAAATAACAAATTTGCTATCCCGCCAATAGGTCTAACTACTAAATACTCCCTACTAAATACTAAAAAAGCCGCAATCTGCGGCTTTTTCAACTTTATCTTGAATAACGAAACTGCTGTTTGTCCATCATTCCCATTTGCGATTTCATGAGTTTGATTTGTTCTTCTAGCAATTTGTTTTTATCTGCTTTCTTGGCTTCGGCAAGAAGTTTTTCTGCTTCGCGTTTATTGCGTTTTGCCATTGCGATGCCTGCAAGGCTTAATTTTGCTAGCGCAACGCTGTGGTCCATGTGAAGACCTAAGGTCAATGCTTTCTTAAAGAATTTTTCCGATTGAAGAGGTGCGCGCTGCGATTCGATTAATCCCAATAACATGTGGTAATAGCCATGCTGTGCCGGAATCAATTCGGACTCGTAATTGTTGATTTTCTTTAACCATACTTCCGCTTTATCCATGCGTTCTTTACGTAAGAACCATTGCGCAAGCAACATCTTCTCATTAAAGAAAACAGTTACCCATGCTAATATGGTTATTAGGATAGCTAAAATCCCCCATCCCCAGTGACCAAACCAGAACAAAGCTATCGTTCCCACGATCAACAAACTACATATGATAATTCGAACTAAATTTGACATAATTATTCTTAATACTGTAAGTTTGCAAATATCCGTTAATTTAGCGTGTTATACAACTTGTTTAGAGTAAAATAATGTAAAAATTGTTGTGCAGTATGTCTGATCGTTTTGATTCCAGTTGGGATAGCATCCTAAAACCTATGTTTCAGTCGGATGAAATGAAAAAGTTGTCGGCTTTTGTGCAACAGGAACGTGAAGCCGGACAGGTATTCCCACCCAATGATTTCGTCTTCAATGCTTTTCGTTTGACACCATTGTCACAAGTAAAGGTGGTTATCCTAGGGCAGGATCCTTACCACAACGATGGGCAAGCACATGGTCTATCTTTTTCTGTTCCAGCAGGTATTGCCGTTCCACCATCCTTACAAAACATTTATAAAGAACTTCAAAATGATATTCCCAATTTTCAAATCCCGAATCATGGTGATTTGTCACATTGGGCAAAGCAAGGCGTGTTATTGCTCAATGCCACCCTCACCGTTCGAGCTCATGTAGCCGGATCTCATCAGAAGAAAGGTTGGGAGAAATTTACAGATTCAATTATCCGAGCAATTTCTGATCAACAAGAACATGTGGTTTTTATTCTTTGGGGAGCATATGCCGCTAAAAAAGCAGCATTAATAGACCAAGCCAAACACCTAGTCTTAACTTCTGTTCACCCATCTCCACTATCGGTCTATCGTGGATTTTACGGCTCTAAACCTTTCTCGAAAACAAATGATTATCTCCAGGCTTCTGGTAAGAAACCAATAGATTGGCAGATTTAAGCGTAACGCTCTTGAAGGTTTTTGTATTTGTAATCCTCTAAAGGGAGGGTCTCGACATGATTGATCTTTATTTTTTGGCCCTTTTGAACGATATGGGTGAAAAGCAAGTGGCTATCGTAGGCAATATCCCAGTCGGCAGAGAAATCGATAGCTTCGCTAGCTTCTCCTAATACAACGTATTCCAATTGTCCATTGCTGGTGTAACGACTAATTTCAATTTGGCTATCTGAACGTTCATGCAAAAAGTACCATGCGCCATCTCCTACACCACCTAGATATTTAGCCATCTTCGGTACGGAAATAGGCTTAGATGCAAACTTGACTGCACCAATGATAATGTCGTTTGGCAATAGGGATGCTTTCCTGTGAAACACATTGTCTCCCAGTTGTTTTGCCAAAAAGAAGAACGATTGGAAACGGTTCATCTTGAAAGTCTTGATGCCTTCTTCCGGACTAAATGAGTTAACCTCTCGTAATTTGTTAACATTAACGATATTACTGATCGGACTAGCTTTAATTGTCTCTGGTATATTAATGCCATGCCAATAATGGTATCGTAAGGAAGATTTCATCAGCATGCGGGTGATAAAGCGAGAGCAGTTATTGTTGTTTCGTGCTACTGCACCATAAGGATAAGTTCCTTGCAAAACGCAGTCATCTCCGTATGCCTTTGCGGACTCAAAATTAATGTCTTCAGCAATATTAAAAAACAGCCTTCCTTCGCCATACATCGCGGGTTTCATCTGCTCGAAATGTGCTAGGATCTCCGGTAGGTTGCTGATTTTGTTGTCTTGGAAAATAGCCTTTACCCCAATGCTCAATCGAGGGTCAGAATCTTTGGAACGTGCGCGACCGTATCCTCTAGGTGTGATGTATCGACCGAAGTCATAGAAATACATCTCGCCGGTTGCCCGTTTTACTAATACAACACCAGTATGGCCAACTTTGAAGTTTAAATTTTTGACAATACCGATCCGTTTGAAAAACATCATCCATTTTTCATCTCCACGTATAGTGGCATCAGGCCATGTTAATATGATCGCTAAATCCTCGAAGGCCATTTTTCATTAGTATTCCAATGGAACAATTGGTTCTTTCTTGCTCGTAGACATAATCATCATGGTTTGGAAAGTCTTCACAAAAGGAATTTTGGAAATCTTCTCCATGATAACCGCCTCATATGCTTTAATATCTTTCACATAAACCTTCAACATGAAATCACAGTTTCCAGTTACGTGGTGACATTCGGTAACTTCAGGTATCGCTCGAACAGCCTCCACAAATTCAGGAATTGCATTGTGCGTATGGAAGTCCAAGGAAATCTGTATAAACGATTTGATGCCCAAACCTAATTTTTCCTCATCAACAAAAGCATGATAGCTCTTGATGAAACCGGAGTTCTCCAGTTTGCGAACGCGTTCTAATGTCGGAGCGGGAGAAAGTCCAATATTGGTAGCGAGCTGCAAGTTCGTTATACGACCATTCTCCTGAAGCAATTTTAAAATCTTTAAATCCGTTTTATCTGGTTGGTACATCATAGGGTTGCCAATAAAAATAAAGAAATATAAATATACAAAATTTAATTTGGTATTATCGCAACTATTAGGCCTTTTAGTCTGATATTTAGCTTATTTGAGCGCCCTTTCAACCTTTTTAACATCCTGTTTTCCTAATAGAAAAATAAATGTTTCTAACGGTGTATTCATGTCAGCTGCACAGTTGCAGCTGGTACTTTCTTTAGTTCTAGGTTGGGACTCCTTGAAAGGAAATTTATTAAATTAAAACGTGATGCCTATTTCTTCGCCCATGCTTTCAAGTAAACGTGTTTTGAAAGTACAAAAGTTGTAACTAACTGGCATTATGAAGCTGTTTTTTATATCCCTTATTATCTCCGTATATCCCTACATATCGAAAGCAATTTTGCTTGTGTTGAGTTCGAGAACCCTAAGGAATTTCTTAGGATCTGATATGGATCTTTTTCGGATCTCGTTCGCTTCTAACCGAACGAGATCCGAAGGAGTTCCGAACAAGTTCCGAAGGAGATCCGAAGGAGTAGCGAATAAAACCCTTGGGAGAGACGTTTAGACATCAGACAACAGACATCAGAAAATGGAAGGGAGAATTAGTAGAAAGTAAATAGATTTGAGATATGACCGTACAATCTAAATTCTTTACAGCTCAAAAAGTCTTAAATCTGTCGTCTTGTATCTTTTGTCTATCTTCTGTTGTCTAAAATTAAATTAAACGGTCGGACATTCCGTTCGTTATCGTCAAGGATAAACCCTTTCCTCAAACTCACCCAGTACTGCCCTTACCTAACGTGCTATCTAGAAAGCTTGATACTAACACTTTAATATCCGCCCAGCGTAGGGGCAGCACTGAGCGCAGCGGAATGTCTGCCCGATTTAAAAATAGATTTGAGATATGAGACCGCTTCGCTATTAGATGTGAGATTTGAGATAGAAATGAGGAAACGGTGGAAAAGGTCAAAGCATGCTTCAACGCTATAGTTAGGGGTGTTTTTTGGTTGTATTTTTATCGTTATCAGTAGGCGCGATGCATGCATCACCTGCCATCAAGTATATCAAAAAGTCTTAAATCTGTTGTCTCACATCTTTTGTCTATCTTCTGTTGTCTCTCTATGGTTCAAATCATAATTTGTAGCTATTGAAATTAATTACAGTTGAGAATGAAGGGGTTTTAGATAGTTTTAGGTTATAAATAATATCTATCGATATAATTAATATCTATGACAATCATGTAATTGTCATAATATAATCGTTCTAAATAGGCTTAATACGCATGGAAATGACTTTTGTCATTTTTTTTCTCAAAAACTGTGTCAGTAGAACACAAACATGGTCTTTAATTGCATTATAAAACGTAACTTTGCAATTCAAATGACTAAGTAAAAAAGTCTAAATTAAAGTGAAAGCGAAATGAGCAGCAAAGACGACGATTTATTAAAAGAGTTAGAGCTCGAAGAATATAAGTACGGTTTTACGACGGATATCGAGATGGACATTGCGCCTAAAGGGCTCAGTGAAGATACCGTTCGTATGATTTCACAGAAGAAGAACGAACCGGAATGGTTACTGGAGTGGCGATTAAAAGCATTTCGTCATTTCCAAACGATGACCATGCCTACATGGCAGAACTTCGAGAACCCTGATGTAGATTTTCAGGATATCTCTTACTATGCAGCACCGAAACCAAAGAAGCAATTAGCGAGTATGGATGAGGTGGATCCGGAGTTAATATCCACGTTTGAGAAGTTGGGTATCCCTTTGGATGAACAAAAGATTTTAGCAGGGGTAGTAGCGGTTGATGCGGTATTTGATTCCGTATCGGTAAAGACTACTTTCCGTGAGAAGCTGAAGGAACAAGGAGTTATTTTCTGTTCTTTCGGTGAAGCCGTTCAGGAGCACCCTGAATTGGTTAAAGAATACCTGGGAACAGTGGTTCCTCAAACGGACAACATTTATGCAGCATTGAATTCAGCGGTATTTTCCGATGGTTCATTCGTGTACATCCCTAAAGGGGTGCACTGTCCAATGGAGCTTTCCACTTATTTCCGTATCAATGCCGAAAACACTGGACAATTTGAGCGTACCTTGATCATCGCTGATGAAGACGCTTATGTTTCCTACCTAGAGGGCTGTACAGCACCAATGCGTGATGAGAATCAATTGCACGCAGCAGTGGTAGAATTAATCGCTATGCGCAATGCAGAGATTAAATATTCTACTGTGCAGAACTGGTATCCAGGAGATAAAGACGGTAAAGGTGGTATTTACAACTTTGTAACTAAACGTGGAATCTGTAAAGGTGATCACTCCAAGATTTCTTGGACACAAGTAGAGACAGGTTCGGCCATTACTTGGAAGTATCCGGGAGTAATCCTAAAAGGTGATCATTCAGTAGGAGAGTTTTACTCCGTAGCGATGACTCGTAACAGACAGGTTGCTGATACCGGTACAAAAATGATTCACTTAGGAAAGAATACCCGTTCAAAAATTATTTCTAAGGGTATCTCTGCTGGATTAAGTCATAACTCTTACCGCGGTTTGGTTAAGATTGGTCCAAATGCAGACAATTCGAGAAACTTTACGCAATGTGATAGCTTGCTGATTGGCGATCGTTGTGGAGCACACACTTTCCCATACATTGAGAGCAAAAACAAAACGGCGAAATTGGAGCATGAGGCTACTACGTCAAAGATTGGCGAGGACCAAGTGTTCTATTTGAACCAACGTGGTATCGATTCAGAGAAGGCTGTAGGCTTAATCGTGAATGGATATGCGAAAGAAGTGTTGAATCAGCTACCTATGGAGTTTGCTGTAGAGGCACAGAAATTATTGGCGATTTCATTAGAAGGGTCAGTAGGATAATTAAAGTAAATGCAATGATATTGGCCCATGCGAATGGCCCCAATTAATACCCAAAATAAAGATATGTTAAGCATAAAGAATTTGCATGCGTCCATCGAGGACAAACAAATTTTAAAAGGATTAAACTTAGAAGTTAAAGCAGGAGAGGTTCATGCCATCATGGGTCCTAACGGTGCTGGAAAAAGTACATTAGGAAATGTTTTGGCAGGACGTGACAGCTACGAGGTGACTGAAGGAACGGCTACTTTGGATGGTGTAGATTTATTGGACATGGCTCCAGAAGATCGTGCTCGCGAAGGTTTGTTTTTAGCCTTCCAATATCCGGTAGAAATTCCTGGAGTTTCTAACATCAACTTCTTGAGAACCGCGGTAAACGATATCCGTGAATATAAAGGTCTTCCTCCAATGGAAGCAAAAGAGTTTTTACAAACGGTAAAAGAAAAGCAAAAATTAGTGGAATTCTCTGCAAACCTAGCGAACCGTTCATTGAATGAAGGTTTCTCAGGTGGTGAAAAAAAACGTAACGAGATTTTCCAATTGGCGATGTTAAATCCGAAATTATCGATTTTGGACGAGACAGATTCAGGTTTGGATATCGATGCATTACGTATCGTTGCGAATGGTGTTAACCAATTGCGTTCGAAAGACAATGCATTTATCGTGATTACACACTACCAACGTTTGTTGGATTATATCGTTCCAGATTTCGTGCATGTTTTGCACAACGGTCGAATCGTGAAATCAGGACCGAAAGAATTAGCATTAGAATTAGAAGAAAAAGGTTACGATTGGTTAAAAGAATTAGATGCGCAGGATGCCTAATCGTTAATAGAAAGAGGTAATGAGCGGATTGACAACAAATAACATGAGTACATTAGTAGCAAACTCCTTATTCCAACAATTGACAGGAACGTTTCAAGAGTTGGAGACGAGTAACGATACTGCCGAGGTAACTGCCTTGAGACAGGAAGCGTTTGCTCGTTTTCAAGAATTGGGATTCCCGACTGTGAAGAATGAGGATTGGAAATATACCAATATCCAACCTTTGGTTAACAAGGCCTACTTGTTGAACGAAGATGTGGATGTTGCTGATATCGACCTTAGTCAGGCTGATATCCCGAACTTAGATGCCCATCAGATCGTTTTGATCAATGGTCAGTATGTTTTGGCTTTCGCATCTTTAGAAGATGAAATCGGATTGACCGTTAAATCTATCGAAGAGGCACAGGAAGAGCCTAATTTTATCAAGCATTTTGCAAAACATGCCGATAAAACGGGGTCCTCAACTGTTGCATTGAATACCGCATTACATACTTCAGGTATCTACCTTTCGGTAGCAAAGAATAAAGTGGTTTCTAAACCCATCCATATTGTTCATGTAGCAACGGGAGGCCAAGATTTCTTTGCACAAACGAGAAATCTATTTGTTTTAGAACCGAATGCGGAGGCTGAGATCATTGAAAGCTTTATCGCTTTGGATGGTACAGCTAAAAACTTGAACAATAAGGTGACGGAAATTGTGACAGAAGAGAATGCCAAATTGCAACATTATTACTTGCAATTGGCTACTGAAAACAGTCACTATATTAACCATATTGAGGTTTACCAAACAAAACATAGTTTATACAATAACTATAACTGTAATTTCCCGGGTGTATCCTTTGTCCGCAACGACATTAATGTTCGCTTAGACGATCAAGAGGTTGAATCGCATTTATACGGTATCAACTTATTGGCAGGAAAGCAGTTTGTAGATAACCATACTGTCGTAGATCACATGAAACCACATTGTGAATCTTACGAATGGTATAAAAACATCCCACAGGATGAATCTACTGCGGTATTTAACGGGAAGATCTTTGTGCGTGAAGATGCGCAGAAGACCAATGCCTTCCAACAGAACAACAACATGTTGATCGGTGATAAGGCTACTGTTTTTACAAAACCACAGTTAGAGATCTTTGCTGATGACGTTAAATGTTCGCATGGATGTACCATGGGTCAATTTGACGATGAGGCATTGTTCTACCTTCGCGCAAGAGGTATTGGCGAAGAAAGTGCAAGAATCCTGTTGGTGCATGCCTTTGCATTTGATGTGACATCCCGTTTCTCCAATGAGGCCGTTAGGACTTTTGTGGAAGACCGTGTTGCAAAGGGTTTAGATCGAAATTAGTAGTGTAGTTTTAGTAATAAGGCGTCTTGGCATTTTTGGCTAAGACGCTTTTTTTGTTTCTAGCGTTCTGTATTTAACTGCATATAAAAATTTGCAGTTCTGAGATAAACTCTTATTTTTGAGACATGAGCCTTTTTAATTATACAACGTACGACTTCAGACCGTGGGTTTGGTAAAGCCTTTTTAGGTCGTTAGAAGTTATTTATTGAATGTTACTCCTCGGTGGAGTTGTATAATTATACCCTTATATTTCATGGAAAAGAAGAATTGGTTTAGGACCTATTTATTTATATGGTTTGGACAGTTTGTGTCCTTATTGAGTAGCTCGGCGGTCAACTTTGCATTGATCGTTTGGTTGAGCTTAGAATTTAAATCGGCAGAGATATTGGCTTACTCGGCAATTGCTGGTTTACTCCCTCAGGCCATTATTGGCCCATTTGCCGGTGTTTATATTGATCGCTGGGATCGGAAGAAGATAATGATCTTCGCCGATGGATTTATTGCGATCTGTACCATCTTAATGACGATTGCACTTCGAGATGGACATGTTCAGTTGAGCTTGGTATACCTATTGATGGCTTGTCGATCTGTTGGTTCGGCATTTCACAGTCCAGCTATGCAAGCGATAGCACCTTTAATTGTTCCCGAGGACAAGCTTTTGCGGGTTTCTGGTATCAATCAGATGTTACAATCAGTAAGCAGTATCGCAGGTCCTGCATTAGGGACTCTAGCGATTGCTAATTTCCCGATCAACCAGGTGCTTTATTTGGACGTTATCGGCGCTGTGTTTGCCATTACTTCCTTGTTATTAATCAGTATTCCACATGTGAAGACGCAAGTATCCGGATCGATACATCAGGTATGGATAGACTTGAAGTTGGGAATGGCTGCTATTTACAAAAATAAGGGCTTAGCCTGGATGTTTATGTATTCAGTAATTGCAACGGTTGGAATTATGCCGGTAGCCATCATGTTTCCTTTGTTGACCATAGATCATTTTGGAGGTAAGGAATTTGAAATGAGTGTAATTGAAGTGATCTGGGGTGTCGGTATGCTAGTTGGTGGATCGATACTCTCGGTTTTTAAAATTTCCTTACGAAAGGTATTGCTAATTAATTCCATGCATATTTTGCTGGGTTTAAGCTTTGTATTCTCCGGTATATTGAGTCCTAGCTTATTTTGGGTGTTTGTTGGCCTGACAGGTTTAGGTGGAATGGCCATGTCCATCTTCTCAGCAGCATTTATGACGACTATTCAAGAAGAAGTCGCACCAGAGATGCTGGGACGTGTATTTTCGCTTTACTTTAGTTTTGCCATTATCCCTAGTTTGATCGGATTGCTGTTCGCAGGTAATATTGCTGATTATATCGGAGTAGCAAATGCCTTTGTTATTTCTGGCTTTATCGTGATTGCTATTGGTCTGGCGTCCTTTTTTACTCCGTCACTGATGGCATTAGGGGTTCGTAAGGATAGTGGGGAGTAGGCGGGAGATTTGAGACCGCTACGCTGTTAGATATAGGAATAGATTTCAGACAACAGATATAAGACATCAGAGGATGGCAGTTTTTCAATTCCCAACTCAGAACGGAGCGAAGAGTCTCTGTTTACCCACGAAGATCACGTAATCCCGAATCTCTGATGAGGGAACTTTAAACTATATAGGTTTTTAAGATAATTTTATTTTTATTTAAGCGGGCGATGCTTGCATCGCCCGCTTAAATAAAATAAACTACTATAATTGTTAATGTCTTAAGAAATCACCTCCCTAGTCGTTCTCCGTTGTTTATCCAGCTTACTTTTCTGTATAATCTATGACTTGGATATTCGGATTAATTTCAAGCAGTGCTTGAACCATCTCTTGATTGTTTTCTGGTGAGATGTAAATCTCATCGTAGCGGTTATAACGGACGATGATTCCATTCTTTGCAGTTGCTGGTTTTATGCCTACGTACATGGTTTTCCCTACTTCTAATTGCCGTACATCTGAAATGGATACTTTCCCAAAAAGAAAGAAAGACCGATATCTTAAGAATTCTCCATCAATTTTATAGCTGGTGGTATACATGATGATTAACAACATGCTGACTAAGATTGCGGAAATAAGCATATTGACTAGCACAGCTTCTTGCCAAGAATCACTGAGAATAGAAATGAGGATGAAAATAGGGATGAGTATTAAAAATGCTAATTTGAATTGGGATAAGTCCCTTTTTGGTTTGAAATGGTGCATACCCTAAAATAAGAAAAGCTTTCTGTATTCAGAAAGCTTTTGAGCGAAAGACGAGATTCGAACTCGCGACCCCAACCTTGGCAAGGTTGTGCTCTACCAACTGAGCTACTTTCGCTTGAAGTGCTACAAAAATACAACAAAAGAGTATTCTTGTCAATTATTTCTCTAAATAATTCTCCTTATTTAAGCGGAGAATTGGTTTCTAGCGCTTTATAGCGTCGATACAGTTCATGCCATCAATAGCTGCGGAGACAATTCCACCAGCATAACCGGCACCTTCAGCACAAGGGTAGAGTCCTTCTATCTGCGGATGTTGCAAGGTATCCTTATCTCTTGGAATTCGAATAGGTGAAGACGTACGTGATTCTACTCCGACCAAGATAGCCTCATTGGTATAATAACCTTTCATCTTTCGTCCAAATATTGGCAAGGCTCCTTGTAATGCCCGATGTACAAAATCAGGTAATACTTCCTGAAGTGCAACTGATCGAGTTCCAGGTTTATAAGAATTGATAGGGAGATCATTGGAGACCTTGTTTTGTACAAAATCAACCATACGCTGTGCTGGAGCAACTAAATTTCCTCCACCATATACAAATGCTCGCTGTTCTATCTGCCTTTGGAATTCCAGTAAGGCAAAAGGATCTTCTGCTGCATTCGGGATATCATCCAAATTGATTTGTATCACAGTTCCGGAGTTGGCATGAGGGTTATTACGTTTGGAAGGAGACCATCCATTCACGACAATTTCATTCTGCTCGGTAGCACAAGGGGCAATAATTCCCCCTGGACACATACAAAAGGAGAATACGCCACGACCATCGACCTGTTCCACCAAGCTGTAGTATGCAGGAGGAAGGTTTTCAGGCCTGATACTGCAATGGTATTGGGCTTGGTCTATAAGTTCCTGAGGATGCTCTATACGTACGCCTAAAGCGAAAGGTTTAGCTTCTAGTAACCATCCCTTTTGACGGAAAAGTTCAAATATATCTCGTGCTGAGTGACCAGTTGCCACTACGACATGTTTTGCTTTTAGGGTTTCACCAGCGTCTGTAATTACGCCTTCAACCTTTCCAAAGTTGGCAATAATGTCTACTACCTTACAATCAAAAAGCACCTCACCACCGTATTCAATAATTCGTTCGCGGATACTTTCAATGATATGCGGTAATTTATTGGTTCCAATATGCGGGCGAGCGTCAACCAAGATATCATCTGGTGCACCATGCTCAACAAATATGCTTAGAACTTCATGAACATCGCCACGTTTATTGGATCGAGTATATAGCTTTCCATCAGAATAGGTTCCTGCACCTCCTTCACCATAGCAATAATTGGATTCAGGATTAACAAAACCCTCTCGATTGATCTTGGCTAAGTCACGACGACGTTCCTGTACCTTTTTGCCACGTTCAATAACGATAGGTTTTAGACCACGTTGTAGACATTTGTAGGCAGCAAACAGTCCAGCTGGGCCAGCGCCAATAATAATGACAGGCTCGGCATCTTGAACATGTTGTAATGGAATATGGAACTCTGGTAAAACGACAGGTTCATCGATAAAATAGACTACACGCATTCGAAATAAGACCTGCTTGCCTCGGGCATCGATAGATCTTTTACGGATATGGAATCCTGAAATACGGTTAAGGGGGATACGGAGTTTCTTTGCACCTTCCTGAAGGATACGATTATCGTCCTGAATAGCCTCAGGAATTAGGGCAATTTCAATTTCTTTTTGCATATGGAATGTTGGGGTTTTATCCCAAAAACAAAGCAAAAGTAGCAAATCCTGCCATTATTTCACGTTTTTTTGCATTTGGTATATGCTTTGATATGATAATTTTATAAAAACAATTTCTTAATTTTAAAGAATACAAGTAAAACATTACACATGAAAAGATTATTAATTGCCTTAGTAGGTTTATTCACAGCACTATCATTCAGTTCTTGTGGTTACAACACCATGGTTTCCAAAGACGAGAATGTAAAGGGGAAATGGGCACAGGTGGAAAACGCCTACCAGCGTAGAGCAGACCTTATCCCGAATTTAGTAAATACGGTTAAAGGTGCCGCGCAACACGAGGAGGGCACATTGACCGCTGTAACCGAAGCACGTGCGAAAGCAACATCTGTAACAGTAGATCCATCTAACTTGTCGGAAGAAGCAATTGCGAATTATCAGCAGACTCAAGATGCCTTATCGCAATCTATCGGTCGTCTTTTAGTGAGTGTAGAAGCTTATCCTGATTTGAAAGCTAACTCTAACTTTCAAGAGTTACAAGCACAATTGGAAGGTACAGAGAATCGTATCTCTGTAGAACGTAGAGCTTATAATGAGGCTGTACAAGATTATAATACAACGGTGCGTTCATTCCCGAACAACATTATGGCAGGTATCTTCGGCTTTAAGTCTAAAGGTACATTCAAAGCTACAGAAGGTTCGGACAAAGCACCTACGGTACAGTTTTAATGAATTTATATTTTTAGAAAGATTTAAAAAGATGAATGTCGTTGATTCGCTTATCGGCATTCATCTTTTCTGTTTTCAACCTTATGGAGATATTCAATCAAGAGGAACAAGAGAAGGTCGTTCAGGCGATTAGCTTGGCGGAGAACCGTACGTCGGGGGAGATCCGCTTGGTCGTAGAGCGCCATTTAAATGGTAAAGAAGCCTATGAACAGGCTAAATCTTTTTTTGAGAAATTAAAGATGCACCATACTGCGCAGCGCAATGGGGTATTGATCTACTTAGCGACTGATGATCATCAATTTGCAATCATCGGGGATATAGGTATTGATCAGAAAGTACCTGCTGATTTTTGGGAGTCAACCAAAGATTCGATGTTGGTACATTTTAGAAGTGGAGATTATGTGAGTGGCCTTATTGAAGGCATAGATCAGGCGGGTCTACAGTTGGCAACCTACTTCCCGAGAAGAGAAGATGATGTCAATGAACTGCCGAATGATATTTATTTTGGTTAATGCGATACCTTATGTATAAGAAAACTCGTTTAGTGAGTACGTCTATAAATTTATTTTTTACTTTCCTTGTCGGGCTGGTTTTTAGTCTCCAAGCCTTTGCACAGGATTTTCCACCGGCACCCAATGCCTTGGTAAGTGACTTTACCAATACCTTAAGTGCCAGTCAAATACAAGCCTTAGAGCAAAAGTTATTAGCTTTTGAGGACTCCACTTCCAATCAGATAGCGGTAGTGGTGATGAGCAGTACTGGAGATTATGATATTGCCGATTATGGTGATCGTCTAGCTCAGAAATGGGGTGTGGGTAATAAGAAATACAACAATGGTGTACTCTTATTAGTGGCGATCAATGATCGTGCAGTAACGATTCGTACAGGTTATGGTATGGAAGGAGCAATTCCTGATATTATTGCCTATCGGATTATAGAAAATGAAATAAAGCCCGCCTTTAGACAAGGCGACTATTATAGTGGATTAGACAATGGTGTAAATGCTTTGATATCCTATTCTAAAGGGGAATATAAGGCAGATCCAAAAGAATCTTACTCTACTGAAGGTGGAGGAGGAATTCCGATCATCTTTATCGTAATCGTTGTTTTTGTGGTAATCGCGCTTATATCTAAGCGAGGTGGCGGAAATAATGGTGGTGGTCGTGTGATGGGAGGTAGAGGTTCTTCGGATTTATTCTGGTGGACTTTATTAAATTCACTTGGACGTGGCGGTGATGACAATGATGGCGGAGGCTTCGGTGGCGGCTTTGGCGGCGGCGGAGGTGGTGGCTTCGGCGGATTTGGTGGTGGAGGATTCGGTGGCGGTGGTGCCAGCGGAAGATGGTAATAATTGGTATAATTGATGTAACAACAATATAAATTTAAAATAAGAACAATGAAAAAGGTGATTTTAAGTGCAATGTTGGCAGTCCCTGCATTGCTATTTGCTCAAGAGGATTTTACGCTTAAGGGAAATATTAAGAATGTCGATGCGCCAGCAAAGATTTTCATCATGTATAGTGATGCCGGACAACGTCATGTGGATTCAGTGAATGTAGTAAAAGGTGCTTTTACTTATAGTGGGATTGTTGCTGAGCCGACTGAGGCGCAGTTAATTTTGTCTCCAGAAGGAAAGGGCCTACGTCAATTGAAAAGTCCAGAAGTAAATTCTGTTTATTTGTCGAAGGGTGTCATCAACATTACTGGAGATGCTTTACGCACAGCGACTTTAAGTGGTAATGAAATCAATAAAGATTATTCCGCTTATAAAAAGTCGTTAAGTGAAATTACAGCAGGTTTTGCAGCTATTAATGCAGAATATGCAGCAGCAACCCCAGAGGTACAACAGAGTGATGAATTCATGGCTGGTTTACAAGCAAAAGCAGGTAAGTTATATGAGAAGCAAGAAGAGATCAATGAAACTTATGTTAAAAATAACCCGAACAGCTATGTTGCTTTAGGTCTTTTAGCAAATATGGTTTCTGCGGATAACTTAAATTCATTGATTATTCCTGCATTTGATAAATTGTCAGCTCCATTAAAAGCATCCAGCAAAGGAAAGGCTTTACAAGAGAAGATCGAAAGAATAAAAACGGTTGCAGTTGGTTCTATGGCTCCTGAGATTTCATTGCCTGATACTGCAGGTAATGTGGTGAAATTATCTTCATTACGTGGTAAATACGTATTAATCGATTTCTGGGCTAGCTGGTGTGGTCCGTGTCGTCACGAGAACCCAAATGTAGTAGCAGCATTCAACAAATTTAAAGACAAAAACTTTACCGTATATGGTGTGTCTTTAGACCGTCCTGATGGTAAAGCAGATTGGATGCAAGCAATCAAAGAAGATAAATTGGAGCAATGGCCTCATGTATCTGATTTGAAATTCTGGCAGTCCGAGGTAGTGAAATTATACGCTATCGAAGGTATTCCACAGAACTTCTTATTGGATCCACAAGGAAAGATTATTGCATCAAATCTTCGTGGTGAAGCATTAGAAGCTAAATTAGCTGAAGTGTTGAAGTAAGAAAATTTGAGAATTTTTTAATTTAAAAGTCCGGATAAAATGCTGTTTTATCCGGACTTTTATATATTTTTAATGGTATTGATAATTTGTCACAACAGTTTTTTAAGCGATATGATTGATTCAAATCTCTAATTATGATGATGATCCGAAATTTAGTTTTACTGTTTTTCATTTTCCAAATCCTACAGGTATCCGCACAAGACCGTGTTGTTAGTTTTAACCAGCAATATGCAAACAGCAATAATAACAAGGTTAACATTGAAGTGAATGAGGTTCAGGAGCTCACTTATATCATGATGGCCATTACAGATTATGGAAGGAGAGATTCAAATATGGTGGATTTTAATACGGATTATTACCGCTCAGTAATAGAAAAATTTTCTCCTTATAAGGATCATGAAGCCATAAAATCATTTAATTCCCTTTTAGAAAAAAGCTTAATCTATTATATTCTTATCTCTTCAAATGCTTATGGTTTTGATTTTACTGGAAATACATTAGCAAGAACACATGTTTATACATTCCCAGCGCAAGGTGTTGGAACAATCGAAATACAAGAGGATCCAATACTCCAGTATAAGGATCAAATTGAAGATTTTGCTCAAGCATCAGGATTTAGAGAATTCTATAAGAACAATAAACCCTATTATGAAAAATTGAAATCTGATTATGTAAAGTATGGTGCTATTATAGAACAAAAAGAATGGCTTGAGGCGAAATTCGATTACAAAATCAATAGCTACAGGGTGTTGACCTCTCCATTAATTGGCGGTATAAATGCAACCAAAACTTTTGAAGATAATGGGTTTAAGGAAATGTTACTCTATTTACCAAGAATTAAACAAAGGCCAGAATGGAGCGATGAGCTTAATAGGGCAATGAACAGTCGAGTAATTTTTACAGAAATTGACCATAACTATGTTGGGCCACTAAGCGCTCAGTATAAGGACAAAATTGATGCAATCTTTCATAGAAGAGATATCTGGGTTGATTCAACAAATAAATCTACCAATCATTATCCGAACCCTATTAAGGTCTTTGATGAATACCTTACTTGGGGATTATTTATTTTGTTTAATATGGATACTGAACACAATAATGAGGCCCTTCATAAAGAAGTTATAGCACATATTGATAGTAAGATGAAACAAAAGGGATTCCCTAAATCTAAGGAGTTTAATATAGAATTAGTTCGCTTGTATAAGCTAAATCCTAATGCAAAGATTAGTGAGCTTTACGATGATTTATTGAAATGGTCTGCTACGCAATAAACTAACCTATCATTTTTGAACTGCCTTAATTACAAAATCTGCTCTTTCATTAACAGTAGTTTTAGGTAATTCTATAATCTGATAGCCATAGCTTTTATAGGTATCTACCATCATTTCATAGGTTAAAACGGCTTCCTCCCATTGTTGCTTTCTTTCCGAATCAGTTTCATAGATTTCCTTCCAAGGGGGCAGCATAAAGACTTGTGTATTGTATCTCCAACGCTCTACATAGTCTATCATCTGTTCGCTGACTTCTGATTGGATAAGTCTTGCATAGCAAATGGAATCTATAAAACTCCGGTCAAAAAAGATAGGTTTGGTCTGACCTTCCACCTGATCTATTTCCTTAAAACTTTGAATAGAACGATCAAACATAATTTCCTTGTACAAGATTTTATCTTTCCAGGGTAGGGCATTGCCGTTTGTAAGCTGCTGCTCTTTAATCAACTCACGGGCAATTTCAGGAGCTATTGCATAACCTCTTTTTTGAAGTTCAAGAAGCAAGCTTGTCTTTCCGGCTGCTGGACCACCGGAAAGAACATAGAAGTTGTCCCTTAAAATTAAACCTAGCATTCTTATCCGAATAAATTCCTAAAGATATCTTCAAGTGTGGCTACAGGTCTGACAAGGATATCGTATTTTTTGACATCCAATCCCTTGGCGTTGTATTTGGAGATGAAGATCTGTTCAAAACCAAGTTTTTCAGCCTCTTGGATTCGTTGTTCTATACGATTGACAGCTCTTATTTCTCCGGATAGTCCAACCTCACCAGCAAAAGTAATGTTTGCCGACAATGGAATATCTTGTTGTGAGGAGATCAATGCTGACACTACAGCTAAATCTATAGCAGGATCTTCTACACGAAGGCCACCAGCAATATTTAAAAACACATCCTGAGCACTTAGGCGGAAACCAAATCGTTTCTCTAGAACCGCCAATAACATATTGAGTCTTTTTGTGTCAAAGCCCGTAGAGCTTCTCTGAGGAGTTCCAAATGCGGAGTTGGACACCAATGCTTGCACCTCGATCATTAGTGGCCTGATGCCCTCTAACATCGCCGCTACGGCAATTCCACTTACCGGCTCCTCCCGCTGTGATAACATGATTTCTGAAGGATTGGAAACTTCCCGCAACCCTGTACCTTGCATCTCATAGATCCCTAATTCTGATGAAGAACCAAAGCGGTTTTTCACAGCACGTAGGATTCGATAGACATGGTGTCTATCACCCTCAAATTGAAGTACCGTATCCACCATGTGCTCCAATACTTTTGGACCGGCAATACTACCATCCTTGGTGATATGGCCAACGATGAATACAGGTGTATTGGTTTCTTTGGCAAAACGAAGTAATTCAGCAGTACATTCCCGAACTTGCGATACAGAGCCAGGAGCAGATTCTATCTGTGCAGAATGTAATGTTTGAATGGAGTCAATGACAACCACATTCGGTTCAACCTGATCAATCTGTTTGAAGATGTTCTGCATGGATGTCTCTGTCAAGATATAACAGTTGGCATTGGAACTCTGTGACAATCTTTCGGCACGCATCTTAATCTGTTGTTCACTTTCCTCACCGGAAATATACAAGGTTTTCACCTTCGGTATGGAAAGAGCAAGCTGTAACATCAAAGTGGATTTACCGATACCCGGTTCACCACCAATCAGTACAAGCGATCCAGGTACAATACCACCGCCAAGTACTCGATTGAATTCTTTATCGGGACTCAGGATACGCTGTTCCTCCGAATAGACAATTTCATGTATGATTGCTGCTTTATTACTTCGTTTATTCGTGGAAGGCGCAATGGTGCTACTTCTCCATTCTGGAACACGTGAAGAGCCCTTATCTACCACCTCTTCTACAAAAGTATTCCATTCCTTACATGAAGGACATTGCCCTAGCCACTTTGACGATTCATAACCGCAGGACTGACAGAAATATGCTGATTTTGTCTTTGCCATGTAGCGAATTTAAAAAAATGTACCTAGATGTTGTAACAATACCTTAGTATTGTCGACAAATACCTAAAATGAATACTAACCTGGAACAAGAATTCGTGGTTCTTCTGGAGGATAATCAAAATATCCTGCATAAGATTTGCAAACTCTATACGACCGATTTAGCGTCGCACCAGGATCTATTTCAGGAAATGGTAATTCAGTTGTGGCGATCATACCCAAAGTTTAAAGGTGATTCGAAGTTCTCGACTTGGGCCTATCGGGTATCCCTTAACACCGCTATCTCTCTTTATCGTTCCAAACGCAATAAAATTACAACAGTAGATTTGGATCATGCCCTAGGGAATATTCGCTATGAGGAATATAATTCCGAAGAAGAAGAGCAACTTCGGTTTTTATATGATGCTGTTAGGCAGCTCAATGATATCGATAAGGCATTGGTGTATATGTATTTAGAAGATAAGGACTATGCGGAGATCGCAGAAACCCTAGGTATTACCGAAGTAAATGCACGTGTAAAAATGAATCGCATAAAAAGTAAATTAAAAGAAATATTGGCTAAAAAAGGAGTGGTATAATGGATGGGTTAGATTTACTTAAACAGCATTGGCAAAAGAACAATGACTTTCCGAAAGTCGATAAAGAGGCTATTCGTGGAATGCTATATAAAAGTTCCTCCTCCTTAGTGAAATGGATATTTATCATTTCCTTAATCGAGTTGTCGCTTGGTATAATTTTCAATGTATGGTATTTCTTCAGTGGAATTAAAGTGGAGTATTCAGAAGAGTCGCTATGGTTGGATTACCTCGATAATACGGCCACCGTGATTGGGTATTTCATTACCTTCTACTTTATTTATGCTTTCTTTAAAGCCTACATGAAGATCCGTAATACAAAGAACACCAAAGACCTGTTAAATGATGTACTGACAGCCAGAAAACGTGTTAGTCAATACATCAGCTTTAACATTTATCTTATCATTTTTTCCATAGGCCTTGGATTTTTATCTTTTATTCTCGAAAACCATGTTTTTGAAAAAGGAACTGGTGAAATTATATTATATCTGACACTAATGATTATAGTCGGCGGGTTGATGGGGTGGTTATTTATCTCCATATTGAAACTGTATTTCCGCGTACTATATGTTCGATTGGTGAAAAAACTAGAAAAAAATTATGATGAATTAATCATTATGGAAAATGAGGATGATATTCCTCCATCCAGATAAACGATATTAATAAAAAATGGGGCTTTTGCCCCATTTTTAGTTTTCATTCTCTTTTAGGATTCGTAAGAAATTTAATCCCATAATCTTGGCAATATCTTCTTGTTTATATCCTCTATCCAATAGAGCTTTCGTCAAAAGTGGAAATTTAGATACATCCTCCAATCCTTGTGGAGTAGAATTTATTCCATCAAAATCAGATCCAATGGCAACATGGTCTATCCCTACTTTTTTCACTAAGTAATCGATATGTTTAAGGACCATTTCCATAGGCGCATTAACTTCATTCTTTTGTTTTTTGGTTAATGTAGCATACATTTTATCTGTAGAAGGTTTTTTGTCCGGATCTACTTTATGGTGTTTTTCATAGAGTTTTTTAACACGCTTAGAATAACCTGAATCTAAGAATTCTGAGAAGAAATTAACACCAATAACACCTCCGTTTTTCTTCAAAGCTTCCAGTTGTTTGTCTTTCAGGTTGCGGTAGTGTGGAGTCAATGCTGCTGCGTTGCTATGAGAAACCAATACCGGCTTGGTACTGACTTCCAATACATCATAAAATGTCTTTTCGCCAGCATGAGAAAGATCTACCATCATCCCCAATTCATTCATCCGCTTGATAATAGCACGTCCATGATCTGTTAATCCCTTTCCTTCATCCCGTTTTGTTTTAACCTCCATGGCTGCCGCAGTTACCCAAGGTAAATTATAATTCCAGGTTAAGGTCAAGTAGCGAGCACCCCGATTATAGAGCTTTTCTAAATTCTCTAAACTACCCTCGATCATGTTTCCTCCTTCAATACCGATTAAGGCAACAATCTTTCCTGATTTTCGAATGCGTTCGATATCAGCAGAATTCTTTGCGATTTCTATTTTATCAGGATTGTTTTTTACCACCTTCTCCAAGGCATCAATTTGATCATTTGCATGCTTAAATGCCCCAGTCTTCCACTTCTTATCATCCGACCAAACCGCAAATACTTGTACATCCACACCGCCTTCTAGTAGACGAGGGATATCCGTATGACCAGTTTTAAGTCGCTTGCCAATATCTTCACCAGGAAGTATGCTTTCAATAATAACATCGTTATGCCCATCGACTACGATAAGATCACGATGGATTTTTTGGTAATCCTGAGCCTGACTGGATAAACTCAACATAGCTATTAGGATAGTGGATAAAATTGACTTATTCATTATTTGGCTTTATTGATGGTTTCATAAATCACATCCTGAATTCTACTGCGCACATTCAAGTCATAAATTTTGGTGCTCACTTGTGGATGAACACGATTAGATAAGAAAATATAGATGAATTGATTTTTAGGATCTACCCAAATACAAGTACCAGTATAACCCGTATGTCCAAATACCGAGCTGTTTGCCAGCTTAGATGGATATTCTGCTTTTGGTTTTGGATCATAGCGGTCAAATCCTAGACCACGTCGGCTAGTTGCCGATTGCTTGGAAGTAAATAGATCAACCGTTTCTGGTTTGAAATATTGTGCTCCACCATATTCGCCACGATTCAACAATAATTGCCCGTAAATGGCCAGGTCATTTGCAGTAGCAAACAAACCGGCATGGCCTGCAACACCCCCTGCCATAGCAGCTCCTTCATCATGAACAAAACCTTCTAACAAGGTCTTTCGGAATACCGTATCGTTCTGTGTTGGAACCATTCTATTCTTAGCAAACCGGCTTCTAGGATTATAACCTGCGGTTTTCATGCCTATTGGTCTGTATAGAATTTGCTGTACATATTCTTGCATCGGTGTAGATGTCTCATGCTCCGCTACTTCCTTCATTACGTACATGCTGATGTCGGAGTAAACATAATTTCCAGATGGCTTAACCGCTGAGTTCAACATCTGAGGCCACATCACATCTTGATAATAATTATTTCGCAGATAAGCATTATCAGCCACCTGTACCTGATGTTGCGCATCAGCTGTGTGTTGTAGGTCTCCAGGTTTTAAACTGCGGTAAAAAGGTATAAATGGCATAAATCCTGCTTCATGCAATAGCACCGTCCGAAGTGGAATATTGGCCTTATTGGTTTCCTTCGCTTGCCATAAGTAATGCCCCATAGTACTGTCCAAATTAATCACCTTGGTTTCTTGTAGATGCATCACAACAGGCGTAGTTCCTACAATTTTGGAAATAGATGCCAAGTCATAAATATCATGAATACTATTGACTTGTTTCTTCTCATAGGTGTGGTATCCATATGCCTTTTCGAAGATCACTTGACCATCTTTTACCGCCATCACCATCATACCTGGTGCAGCATGTTGCGTAATGGCATCATTAGCGATTGCATCGATCTGTCTACTCATATTGGCAATATCCAATCCCGATTGCCTGCCTTGCGTATATTGTAAGCGAGTCTGATTGGTTAATAACTTCCCTTGAGTAATTCCTAATCCTCCGAAAATAGACATTGCAGCATTTTCTTGACCAGAAGCATCTGTTTCAGGGCTCCAAAGAATACTAGCAAAATGACTTAAATTGTTATCGTTTAAGCCTACATGGGTATAATTGTCATTAGCCCCAAAGCGACACAACACAATGTGCTTATTGTTTACGGCGGATTGTAAAACCATTGCCGCATAATTGGAGCTAAATTCTGCAGCTGTTCCCGCTACGATGATGGTATTGAAGTATTTGGTCTTCTCGTCAAATTGCTGAAAATCTACAGGAGTGACCTCTGCATAGCGTTGAAGCTGCGCAATAAAAGGAGCGTATTTTTGATTGTCTGTAGTTACAACTGCAATGCGAAGTTTATCCAGTTTTTTGAAGGGTAGGATGGACTCCTTGTTATAGATCAGCTGCGTTTTGTTGTTTAATACCTGTTTGTACTGAGCTTGGGCGGTTTGGAAAATAAAGATTAGCCCTAGGACTGCCAAGTTTATTCTTCGGATCATTTGTTTTAGGATTTATCATGTAAATGTACTAATAAAACGCACAAACACGCATTGTTCAAGGATTATTTATTGCCTATATTTGGGATATGCCTGAGATTCTGGAGGACAAGACCATATTTACACTTTCAGAAGTGTCGCGAAGTATTCAAAAAACGATAGCTGAGCGGTACAAAAGTTTGTATTGGATTAAGGCAGAGATGAATAAGCTAAACCATTACAGTCACTCAGGTCACTGTTACCCCGAGTTGTTAGAGAAAAAGGATGGAAAGATTATCGCAGAGATGCGTTCTATTCTTTGGAAAATGGACTACCATCGGATCAATAGGCAATTCATAGAAATTCTTGGTGAGCCACTTCGAGAAGGTATTACTATGCTTTTTCAAGCTGGTATTTCTTATGATCCTTTGTATGGCTTCAGTTTGAAGATCGTAGATATTGATCCAACCTTTGTGTTAGGAGAGCTGGAGAAAGAAAAAAGAGCCAGTATCCTAAAATTAAAACAAGAAGGTCTATTCGATGCGAATCGTCTAGTGCCATTTCCCATGGTTCCTAAGCGTTTGGCCATTATTTCCGTAGAAACAAGCAAAGGTTTATCCGATTTTTATAAGATTATCAATGGTAATCCTTGGGGATATCGTTTTTCTACAACCTTATTTCCAGCCTTATTGCAAGGTGACAAATCAATCCCCAGTATTATCCGTCAATTAGAAGTAATTGCAGAACGCATGGAGAATTATGATGCGGTAGCTATTATTCGTGGCGGAGGGGGAGATGTAGGTTTAACCTCCTATAACAATTACTTTTTGGCTAAGGCAATAGCGATATTTCCATTACCAGTACTAACTGGAATTGGGCACTCCACAAATGAGACCGTCAGTGAAATGGTGGCTTATAAAAATGCTATTACACCAAGTGAATTAGCCGACTTCCTGATCCAGAAGTTTCATAATTTCGCATTACCGGTGGATGAAGCAACAGAACGTATCGTTCGTGCAGCGCGTAAATTATTTGAACAAGAACATCTTCATCTAAACGAATTGGTAAATGCGATCAATTGGAATTCTAAAACCCAATTGTTAAAGAATAAAACACAGTTAGAACAAAGTGCACAACAACTATTAAGAGGGTCCAAGCTCTTACTCAAACAAGAGCTCTCTCAGCTACAACAAATGAGTCAGGAAATGCAAAGGATGAGTAAAGTGTTGTTGAAAAATGGAAATACCAGCTTATTACAGATTGAACGATTGATAGGCATGTTGAATCCCATTCACGTCCTTAAAAGAGGGTACAGCATCGTTCGCATAGATGGAAAAGCGGTGCATCAGTTGGATCAGGTAGAGGTAGGAAGTACCTTATATATCCAAGTGGAGGATGGACAAATTGAATCAACCGTAACCCAAAAGATAGAAAATCATGGAAAATAATTACACCTATAAAGACGCTTTTGATGAATTGCAGGAAATTGTCTCGGATATTGAATCTGGTGATGTTGCAGTTGATGAGCTAACAGAAAAAATTAGTCGGGCTACCCTATTGTTAGGGATTTGCAAGGCAAAATTGACTGCTTCCGAAGAAGAAGTTGAAAAACTGTTGAAAAAACTCGAAAAAGAGGATTCTAAAAATCAAGAATCAGAGTAATTCTTTTATTTTCTACAATTGTCTGTATTTTTAAAGTCCTTTTAAGCGATTTTAAAGCATAAATTCTAAATAATTCCCTTATTATTTAGAATTAGTTTAAATTTGCACCAATTCAATCTGAACAAATCCTAATACCCCGCGTGTGAATTCACCAATGGCTTTGTTCAATTGCAATTGGAATAATAAAGGATATTGAACATGAAGCGGATTTTTGTCATAGCGGCAATCGTTGGAGTTACAGTTTTGAGTACAGCTTTTCTTTCTGATAAAGGATTGAATGATCTTCGTGCATTGTACAGCAAACCCGTTAAAGAGTGGCCAAAACCAACAATTGATAGCGGTGTAAACTGGCAAGAGTTTAAATCCCTTCCGAAGATTGATACCAGTTATTTTTCTTTAATGGAACGCCCTGATGTTAAACTGGGTAAATTCTTATTCTTCGATCCTATTCTTTCAGGTTCTAATCAGATTTCATGTAGTTCCTGTCATAATCCACAGACTTCATGGGCAGACCATTCTACAGTTCCTGTAGGGCATGACCATTTAGTCGGCACGCGTAATACCCCTTCTCTATTGAACGTGTATGCCCGTAAAACCATGTTTTGGGATGGGCGAGCACATTCATTAGAAGAGCAAGCCTTAAGTCCAATAGAGGCACATAATGAAATGGCAATGGACCTCACCAAATTGGTTCCTAAGTTAAAAGCCATTCCAGCATATCGAGAATTGTTTAAAGAAGCCTTCGGTGATGATGACTTCTCCATGCCAGAGATTATGAAGGCATTAGGAAGTTTTCAACGTACTTTAACCAGTAGAAGAAGCAGGTTTGATGAGTTTCTAGATGGGAAGCATAATGCTTTAACAGATGATGAGATTGCCGGATTGCACTTATTCCGCACAAAAGCGCGCTGTATGAACTGCCACAATGGGCAATTTATGACCGATGAGGATTTTCACAATATCGGATTGACCTATTACAAACGTAAATACCAAGATCTTGGTCGATATGAAGTTACCAAAGACCCTAAGGATGTTGGAAAATTCCGTACGCCATCTCTTCGTGATGTCATGAATACAGATCCTTGGATGCATAATGGCTTATTTGAGAACATGACAGGCTTGTTGAACATGTACAACAGCGGTATGGGGATGAATAACCCCAAAACAGCAGAGCAAGAGGCCGATCCTATGCACCCTAGAATTGACCCTTTAATGAAGAAATTGGACTTAACTAAAGAGGAAATTAAGCAGATTGAAGCCTTCTTACATGCCATTACAGCGACTAAATATCGCATGAACCGACCAGAGAAACTGCCACGCTAATCTTTGTAACTATATTGCAAGATTGGTAATTTAATCTGCTGACTGCACGATGCATATCAGTAGATTTGCATACCTTTGAAAGTTATGCAAAAAAATGCAAATCATACCCCTAAGTCACACATCCAAATAAAGGGAGCCCGTGTAAATAACCTAAAGAACATCGATACGGACATCCCCAAAAACCAGTTGGTGGTTATAACTGGGATGTCAGGATCCGGAAAGTCTTCTTTAGCCTTTGATACCCTCTATGCAGAGGGACAACGTCGTTATGTGGAGTCCTTGTCGTCCTATGCCCGTCAATTTATGGGAAGGATGAATAAGCCCGATGTGGACTATATCAAAGGGATTGCTCCGGCAATTGCCATCGAACAGAAGGTGATTTCCAGCAACCCCCGCTCTACAGTAGGAACTTCAACTGAAATATATGATTACCTAAAATTACTGTTTGCTCGAATTGGAAAGACTATTTCTCCTGTTTCTGGTCAAGAGGTAAGTAAAGATACCATATCTTCAATTGTTGACCGCCTAACTGCCTATGAGGATGGTTCAACCGTCACGATCTACAGTTCCCTAATCCCTACGAACAAACGTAAGTTGAAAGAAGAGCTTTCTCTCCTACTACAAAAGGGATTCGTGCGTATTAAACGTGGCGATAAGATCCTTAAGATAGAGTCTGTTCTAGAAGACAATACCATAGCCAACAAAACTTTCAAAGAAGGCGAGATCTTTATTGTTATCGATCGTGTGGTATTGGATCATGAGGACGATACGATTAATCGTTTGGCGGATTCCGTACAGACAGCCTATTTTGAAGGTAAAGGTGAATGTGTTGTTGAGGTGAATGAGGACAGGTTTGAGTTTTCCGATAAATTTGAACTTGACGGAATTGTTTTCGAGGAACCAACACCAAATTTCTTTAGTTTCAACAATCCTTATGGTGCCTGCAAGCGTTGTGAAGGCTATGGTAAAGTAATAGGGATTGACCCAGACTTGGTAATTCCTGATAAGAGCCGTTCGGTATTTGATGGAGCTATTGCGCCATGGCGTGGAGAAAAAATGGGAGCCTGGTTAGATAAACTGGTTCGCACAGCCATTAAATTTGACTTCCCTATTCATCGTGCTTATAGTGATTTGACTAAGGCGCAACAAGAAGTCCTTTGGACTGGAAACAATTATTTCCGCGGATTGAATGACTTCTTCTCTGAATTAGAAGAACAAACGTATAAAATACAATACCGTGTTATGCTTTCCCGTTACCGCGGAAAGACCGATTGTCCGGAATGTAAGGGAACACGCTTACGTAAGGACGCTTCCTTTGTGAAGATTAATGGACATTCCATTACTGATATTGTGTTAATGCCTTTAGATGAAGCATTGTCATTATTTCAATCGCTTAAGCTTTCCGATCATGATGCTATAATCGCAAAACGTCTGCTAGCCGAGATTGTCAATCGCCTACAGTTCTTAAGTGATGTTGGGTTAAGCTATTTGACTTTAAATCGCCTTAGCAATAGTCTTTCCGGTGGAGAGTCTCAACGTATTAATCTTGCCACTTCTTTAGGAAGTTCTTTGGTGGGTTCAATCTATGTATTAGATGAGCCGAGCATTGGTCTACACCCAAGAGATACACAACGCCTAATTTCTGTGTTGAAATCACTTCGTGATGCTGGTAACACAGTTATTGTGGTGGAGCATGAGCAAGAGATGATGGAAGCAGCAGATTACCTGATTGATATCGGTCCTGAGGCAGGTATTAATGGTGGCGAATTGGTCTTTGCAGGGACTTATCAAGAGATCTTAAAAGATAAGGAGAGTTTGACAGGGAAGTATTTAAATGGTGAATTGTCCATTCCGGTTCCAGCAAAAAGAAGGAAATGGAAAGAGGCTATTCGTGTAAATGCTGCTCGAGAGAACAATCTAAAAGGCATTACGGTCGATTTTCCATTAAATGTCTTTACGGTGGTATCTGGAGTTTCTGGATCGGGTAAGACTTCCTTAGTAAAACGTATTCTATATCCCGCTTTGCAAAAAGCAGTGGGGAATTATTCCGGAGATCAAACTGGTGCTTTTGATAGCTTAGATGGAGCGATTGATCAGATCGAACAAATTGAGATGGTTGATCAGAATCCTATTGGACGTTCCACACGTTCCAATCCGGTAACATATGTGAAGGCATGGGATGAAATCCGATCGCTATACGCTAGTTTACCAGCGGCTAAGGCTAATGGCTTGAAGCCATCTGCATTTTCTTTTAATGTGGAGGGAGGAAGATGTGAAGTGTGCCAAGGTGAGGGTGTTGTGAAGATCGAGATGCAATTTATGGCGGATATCGTATTGCCATGTGAAGCATGTGAGGGAAAACGCTTTAAACAACATGTTCTGGATGTTCAATTCCAAGGGAAATCTGTATCGGATGTTCTGGACTTAAGTGTGGATGAGGCTATCACTTTCTTTGCAGATCAACCTAAAATATTAAATAAATTAATGCCTCTTCAAGAGGTGGGCTTAGGCTATGTGAAATTAGGTCAATCTTCGAGTACCCTATCAGGTGGTGAGGCACAAAGGATTAAATTAGCTTCTTTCTTGATCAAAGGGAATAATCAGAAGAAAACTTTATTTATCTTCGATGAACCTACAACCGGACTTCATTTTCATGATATAGGTAAATTGCTAAAAGCATTTCAGGCATTAATAGCTCTAGGGAATACCGTTTTAGTCATCGAACATAATCTGGATATGATCAAATCGGCAGATTGGGTTATTGATATTGGCCCTGAAGGTGGTGATAAAGGAGGTAACCTGGTCTTTGCAGGAACACCGGAAGATTTAATAACTTGTAATCAATCCTATACTGGTGACTACCTTAAACGTCACCTAAATTCAAATACTTAAACTCAAATATTATGCGTAAAAAATTTAGTTTTCTGATATTGCTGACTCTTATCAGCAATCTTGTGGCAGCACAAGTAGAAAGGCCTAAATTGGTTGTTGGTTTAATGGTCGATCAAATGCGTTGGGATTACCTCTATCGCTTTGCTGATCGCTACGGTAATGATGGCTTTAAGCGTCTCCTTCGTGAAGGATTTACTTGTGAGAATACCATTATCGACTATGTGCCAACATTTACCGCTATCGGGCACAGCTCCGTTTACACGGGTTCCGTTCCTGCCATTCACGGCATCGCCGGAAATGACTGGATCGAACAACAAACAGGTACTTCCATGTATTGTACACAAGATGATGCGGTACAGGGAGTTGGTACTACTGAAAAAGAAGGTAAACAATCTCCTAGAAACCTACTGGCTTCTACTGTCACCGATCAGTTAAAATTGGCGACTAATTTCCAATCTAAAGTTATTGGTATTGCCATTAAGGATCGTGGTGGTATTTTGCCTGCTGGTCACTTTGCAAATGCGGCTTATTGGTTTGAAGCTAAATCCGGCGATTGGATCAGTAGTACCTATTATATGGAAAACCTGCCAAATTGGGTGCAAGGATTCAATAAACAACAGCTCGCAGATAAATATCTGAAGCAAGACTGGAATACACTATACCCAATTGATACCTATAAAAACAACAGTATTGACGATGATAACGTGTATGAAGGAAAATGGGCAGGCGAGAAGTCACCAACTTTTCCTCGTAAGACTTCGGAACTGATGAAGGATGCAGGTTATGAATTGATCAAAACAACACCATTTGGAAATACCTTCACCCTTGACTTTGCCAAAGAAGCAATTAAGCAAGAAAAGTTAGGTAATAACCCAACTAAAGCTACCGATTTCTTGGCAGTGAGTTTATCAGCAACCGATTATGTTGGTCACCGATATTCACTTTCATCTGTAGAAATTGAAGATATCTACCTTCGCTTAGATCAGGATATTGCAGCTTTCTTAAAATACTTAGACAGTACCGTTGGTAAAGGTAATTATACCTTCTTCTTAACAGCTGACCATGCAGCATCTTATAACTCTCGCTATTTTATGGATATGCGTGGAAATGGTGGCTATTTCTTCTCTAGACAGTTGATTAGAACCTTAAATGAATCCTTAAAAGAAGAATTTGGTGTGGATAATTTGGTGATCAGTTTGATGAATTACCAGGTTCATTTGAACTATGCTGTTATGGAAAGCAAGAAAATGGATGAAGAGAAAGTGAAGAAGTCGATTATCAAAACATTACGTCATGAAGATGGTGTTGCTTTTGTGGTGGATATGGAAGGTGGAGAAAACATGATGATTCCATCTGTACTTCGTGAAAAGATTATCAATGGCTATAATCGCAAGCGATCAGGTGCAATCCAGATCATAACAGAGCCTCAATGGTATGATGGAACACCACGTTCTACCGGTACGACACATGGTACCTGGACACCTTATGATTCTCATATCCCATTGGTATTCATGGGCTGGGGCGTGAATAAGGGAAAAACCAATAAGGTGACCCATATAACGGATATTGCACCTACTATTTCGGCATTATTGCATGTGATGGAACCTAATGGTTCTATCGGGCAACCGATTGTAGACGTATTACAGAAATAGTCTGTTATTTTTAGTATTTTTGAAGATTAGCAAAACAAGCTTATTCTATGCTATCAAAGAAAACGAAATATGCTATTAAGGCCCTGATGGTATTGGGCCGGAATTACGGAAAAGACCCGATGCAAATCGGTAAGATTGCAGAGGAAGAGCGAATTCCCAAGAAATTCTTGGAACAAATCCTCTTAGAAATGCGTAATGCCGGAATCCTATACTCTAAAAAGGGTGCCGGTGGTGGATATAGTTTGAACAAAGCACCAGAAGATATCTATCTTTCGCAGGTTATGCGCTTAATTGATGGCCCTATCGCTTTGTTGCCTTGTGTTAGTTTGAACTTCTATCGTTCTTGTGAAGAATGCGTGGAAGAACATGCTTGCGGTATTCGTGATACCTTTGTGGAGGTTCGTAATGCCATGCTGCAGATACTGAATGACACCAGTATCTCTAATCTGATTAATAAAGAAAAGGAGTTAAACCTGGAAACAGGTAATTAATGGTCAAATTGAAAGAGCTCTCTGCTCTGATAGGACTATTTAATCCATACAAATGAAAATAAGGACAAGTGATTATGCTTGTCCTTATTTTTTGCAAAATGTTTGAAACCAACAAAAAAATGAACTCCCTTTTCGATTGTTTTATGTTGAAATATTAGCCAGATTTCTGTCGTTTTTTGTCAGTTGCCTTTATACTAAATACTCCATACTAAATACTATTCCAATGGGGTTTTATTTGACACTCCTTCGGATCTCCTTCGGAACTTGTTCGGAACTCCTTCGGATCTCGTTCGGTTCCGACCGAACGAGATCCGAACAAGATGCGATTAAGATCCAATGGAATTCCTTGGGAATACCAAAGCAAACCCTAAGCTTTTTTGATTGAAAATATAAGGAGTTAAGGCGTGTATTTTTGGGAACTAGAACAATGGATGTTGGTTTCCTAATAAGTTGATTATTTATTATCCTTCATAGAGCTCTAGAGGTAGACCATCTGGATCTTGAAAGAATGTAAATCTTTTTCCTGTATGAGGGTCTATTCGGATTTCTTCAACGGATATTTTATGGGAAAGCAATTTTTCAATTTCCTCCTCTAAATCTTCTACTTGAAAAGCCAAATGCCGTAGACCGGTGGCTTCGGGATAGGAGGGGCGTTCAGCAGGTTCAGGAAAGGAAAACAATTCGATAATATAATTGCCGTTTAGCGCCAGATCTAATTTATAGGAATTCCGTTCAGACCGATACACTTCACGGATGATATCTAGTCCGAGTATTTCTGTATAAAATTGCTTGGAAACCGCATAGTCTGAACAAATAATGGCTATATGGTGTACTTTTTGCAGGTTTAAGGCCATTACAATAGCTCCATTAGTCGTTCAAAAGCCATTCCTCGAGAGGCTTTAAGTAAAATTAGATTTCCCTCTAAAGGCTTTTCTTTTAAAGCGGTTTTTAGATCTTCGGTGCTTTCAAAATACTGTGCTTCTTCATCTCGTAAGGCATAGAAGGCCTTTCCAACGAAAATCAAACCGTTCAAATTCAATTTCTTTGCTTGTTCAATAACCTTTTTATGTTCTTCCTCGCTCTGATCACCCATTTCGAACATATCACCTAGAATAGCTACTTTCTTTTCTGCTTGAATAACTTGCAGATTCGCAATAGCTGCCGCCATACTGCTGGCATTAGCGTTGTAATAATCGGCTATCACTGTGTTTTTTTCGGTTTTATTTATCTGCGAGCGATTATTCTGAGGGACATAGCCATTCAGCCCTGCATTGATCTCCAAAGCAGATAATTCGAAATGGTGTCCAATCGCCACTGCGGCCAACATGTTTTCAATATTGTAAGCACCAGTAAGATGTGTAGCTACTTCCTGTTGTCCTTTCTCTTCTGCCAATTTCCAAAAGATAGTCAATAATGGATCGGCTATAACCAGACCGCCTTGAATGGAGTTGTTTTCTGAGAATCCATAAGTTATCGCATTGTTAATTCCGCGATCTGCAGCCATCGCCGTTAGGTATTCGTTGTCTCCTTGAATAAATAACTGTCCTTGATTTTCCTTTAGGAAGTCATACAGCTCTCCTTTGGTCTTCATAACGCCCTCAAAGGAGCCAAAACCTTCTAAGTGGGCCTTGCCTACGTTGGTAATAAAACCATGCGTAGGACGTGCGATATCGCACAAGAAAGCAATCTCCCTTATATGATTTGCTCCCATTTCAATAATCGCGATTTCCAAATCCTTTGGTAAGGAAAGAATCGTTAAAGGAACACCGATGTGGTTATTTAAATTGCCTTTTGTGGCAAATGTTTTATACCGTTGTGATAATACGGCATGCACCAATTCTTTACTGGTGGTTTTGCCGTTAGTACCGGTAATACCAATAAATGGGATGTTCAATTGCAAACGGTGGTATTTTGCCAATGCCTGAAGGCTTGCCAATACATCATCCACCAAGATATAAGCCGGGTTGTCTTGATAATAATTTTTATCATCAATTACCACATACTTAGCACCTGCAGCCAATGCTTGCTCAGCGAAGCTGTTGCCATTAAAAGAATCGCCTTTTAAGGCGAAGAAAAGACAATCTGGACTAATCTGACGTGTATCTGTACAAACCTTAGAATAGGTTAAATATAGCTGGTATAATTCTGCAACTTGCATCCTGTGTAATTTTAAACAAATGTAGGGAAAATAGACAACAGATAATAGATGACAGACAACAGACCTGCAGAAGTGCAAAATGTTGTGAAAGGTTTAGTTTTGGACATAGGGTTGGAAAAGGAGAGGTACCAAATCGTAATTGAAATACACTCAAATTTATTTTTAACTTTATTCGAAAAAAATTAGTGTAAAAAACATAAGAATCAATTTTTTAATAAAAGGGCAGTTAATGAGGCAATCCAAAGTCAAAAGAATTATATTATATATCATACTTGTTGTAATATTTGCATATAGTTTTTATGTTAGTACAGCAATTAAGCCTTATTACAGCTCTATATTAGGTGATATTGGAGGGAATCTTTTCTTTATACCATTTCTTTATATCTCCTTGTTTTTACTTAAAAAAGTTCCCGTTAAATCTTTTTTTGTCGATAATACCTTCCTTCTTGTTTTTTTCGTATTTATTGAACTAACCCAATACTTTATTCCTTTGGGAGTTTTCGATTTCCTAGATATCATAGGTTTATTTATCGGCTATGTGACATCTTTGGTCATTTTTTCTTTTTATAAAGAATATGATAAAAAATAAAGGTTGTATTATAGGTTGTCGATAGTAGTTAATTTAAGCCGTGGCGGGAAAGATGAATTTCTATTTACAACTCAGAGCGAAGCGAAGGCGGGCGATGCATGCTTCGACCGTTAAAACATTCAATAAATACTATCCCGCCAATAGGTCTATCTACTAAATACTTACTACTAAATACTATAAAAAAACAGGCAGCGGATTTTCCGCTGCCTGTTTTTTTATATATTTTGCCTTACAAAGAAAGTATCTCTACAATCCTTGTTAAGTTGGTATTGATTTTATCGATGTGTTTGATGGCTTTGCTGAATGGGGTGAATTGTACATTTCCACAGATTAGGCCGGCCATTTCACCTTTTCTACCTTCTAGTAATCCTTCGATTGCAGCTACACCTAGTCGGCTGGCTAACACACGATCCATACAGGTTGGTTTTCCACCACGTTGTATATGGCCTAGGATGGAAACTCGAACATCGTATGCAGGGAAATTAGCTTTGATTTTCTCTGCTACTACTAGTCCACCTTCCTTATCTCCTTCAGCAACGATAATGATACGAGATGCTTTGTTTTTTCTGGTTTTATCCAGACGTTTCATAATCGCATCGTAATCTACCTCCAATTCAGGGATTAATACAGCTTCAGCACCAGTACTGATACCTGAACGCAATGCGATTAATCCGGAGTCACGACCCATTACTTCTACTACAAATAGACGATCGTGCGATTCTGCCGTATCTCTGATCTTATCGACTGCATCTACTACCGTATTGATAGCTGTATCATATCCGATAGTAAAATCAGTACCGTTCAAATCATTATCAATGGTACCAGGCATTCCGATAATGGGAATATCAAACTCTTCAATGAATTTGGATGCACCTGTAAAAGTACCATCACCACCGATTACCACTAGGGCATCAATATTATGTTTTTTTAAGTTTTCGTATGCTTGTTTTCTACCTTCGAGCGTCTTGAATTCTTCGCTTCTCGCTGTTTTTAGGATGGTACCACCACGTTGTATAATGTTTGCTACGGATTTAGCATCCATCGCCATTATATCTCCTTGTACCATGCCGTCATATCCTCTGCGGATACCAAACATGTTCATTCCGTGATAAATACCTGATCTGATTACGGCACGAATGCCTGCATTCATACCTGGAGAATCTCCTCCAGAAGTTAAAACAGCAATGTTCTTAATGTGACTCATAGCTCAAATATACGATTTACTAGCATTTACGAATATTAAATTTAGATTAGCCTACTTCTTATGGTAAGCATCTAAAGCTGATTGCAAGTATGCTTTGTAACTTTCGATTTCGTAATTCGCTCCACTTGTAGGAATCAACAACTCGCCTTCATTATCCAATAAAGCATATAATGGTTGTGAGTTAGAGTTGAATCTTGTGATCTGGAATTCCGAATTTTTCTTACTTACTTTTGTGATTTTCTTGCCACTTACTTCAGAAACATATTGCTCTGCTTCTGGTAATTCCAATACACTGTCATCAACATATAATTCAACGAGAATGAATTTCTCATTGATCATGCTTTTGATGCTAGGATCAGACCATACAGTAGCTTCCATCTTACGACAGTTTACACAGTTCCATCCTGTAAAGTCAACCAATAAAGGTTTGTTCTGTGCTTTGGATGCTGCTAATGCCTCATCGTAATCGTAGTATGGATCCATACCTTTCAATGTAGCACGAGCATGGAAGTGTTGGTAATATTTTCTGCTAGCAGCATCTGCTGAACCAGCATGAGCTACAGCTCCTGTTCCTGAAGAGATATCAAAGTCTTGTGTTCCGATAGGAGGAAGGAATGCTGAAATAGATTTCAACGGTGCTCCCCACATACCTGGGATCATGTAAACAACAAATGAGAATACAATAATGGCGATGATTGTTCTCGGCACAGACATGAATTTCAAGTCGGAGTCATGAGAGAACTTGATCTTGCCGATTAGGTATAATCCCATTAAGCCAAAAATAACGATCCATAGCGCTAAGAAAACCTCACGGTCTAAGAATTGCCAGTTGTAAGCTAAATCTACGTTGGAAAGGAATTTTAAAGCTAATGCTAATTCCAAGAAACCTAATACCACTTTCACACTGTTTAACCAACCACCTGATTTAGGTAGAGATTTCAACATGGATGGGAACATGGCAAATAGGACAAAAGGAATGGCAAGAGCCATAGAGAAGCCTAGCATACCAATAGCAGGGCCTAAGCGGTCACCTTTTGTAGCCGCGTCTACTAATAAAGTACCAATGATTGGTCCAGTACAAGAGAAAGATACAACCGCTAAACTCGCAGACATGAAGAATAATCCTATCAATCCACCTTTGTCTGATTTAGCGTCAATCTTATTGACAAAAGAACTTGGTAATGTGATTTCGAATGCACCAAAGAAGGATGCTGCAAAGACCACAAGAAGTAGGAAGAATAGGAAGTTAAATATACCGTTTGTAGAGAGGGCATTCAATGCATCTGCTCCAAATGTAATTGTGATTAACATACCTAATGCTACATAGATCACAATGATAAACAAGCCGTATAAGAATGCTTGTTGAACAGCTTTCGCCGTACTTCCAGATTTTTTCGTGAAGAAACTTACGGTAAGAGGAACCATCGGGAAGATACATGGCATTAAGAATGCAATAAATCCACCTGCAATACCTTTCAAGAATATCCCCCATAACGAGACACTGCTATCATCTTTGTTTGCATCTGGAGTCGCTGCAACTGCAGCGCTGGTATCTTGTGCACTAGTATCCTGACCATCAGAGAATTCCACATCTTCAAAGTTTGTGATAAGTGCAGAGCCAGTATCAGCAGATTCTTCCTGACCAGAAGAAAATTCTACATCCTCGACATTAATTAAAGAATCTTGTGAAAAACCTACTAGAGGTGCTGTTAATGAAAGAAAAAGCCAACATGTGGCTATAAAAAAATGCTTCAAATTTAACATAATTGTTAGTTTATGGGCGCAAATCTAAGAAAAAGGCAGGGAATCCCTGCCTTTTTGTAAACGATATAACGAAAATCTTACTTAATAGTTACAGTAAATTCGTATTCATCTGGTGGTAAACAACGCTCTTTATCACAAGCCATAAATGTTGCAACTCCTTTAACTTTGGTAGGTTTGCCATTTGCTAATGCTACCTTTTGTTGGAAAATTACTTCACCATTGTAATAAGGAACATTCATTTTGAATACATCCTCGTATTTAGATTTAGGTTCTTTTGCAGCAACTTTTCCACTTACTTTAGCACCATTATCTGGCGTAAAAGTAAATGAAGTAGCAATAGGACCTCCCGAAGGAACATTTAAACCGTAAATGTGCCATCCCTGTTCAACGTTAGCTTTGATTAAAACTACCGCCTCTTTCGCGTTCACCTTCTTAGTAGCTACTGACCACTGTACGGGTTTGAATACCTGAGCAAATGCACCTGTTACAGTGAATAATACTAAGGCGATTAATAGATTTATTTTTTTCATAAAAAACCGTTTTGTTAATTGACTATAAAGTTTTCATAAAGTTTAATTCAAAGTTAGGATTATATGTTCGATAATTTATCCGTGTAATCATTTTATTGCAAAAGAAATTTCAGCTCTTTAAATTGAAAGACCTTTTCTTTTTCATTTATAGTTAGATATAATTGTCCTTCATTATCAACCTTTTGAATGGTTCCCTGAAAGATTTTATTTTCAGACGAATAATATGCCGGTATTCCCCTTTGATATAATTGCTTATTGTATTCATCTAATAAACGTTTGAGATCATCCTTTTGTCCCGAGAAATTGAAGAATCTTTTTTGAAGATGTACTAATATTTGGGCGCATGCTACTTCCAAACTCGGGATAGTCTTGCCTGTTTCTAAAAGTAAGGAGCTAGCCCGTTGTTGAATTTCTTCTGGAAATTCTTCTTGGTTTACATTGATGCCAATCCCAATTATAGATTGACGGATATTATTTCCCTGGGCTGTATTTTCAATAAGGATTCCGCAAATCTTTTTCCCGTTGAGGTAAATATCATTTGGCCATTTTATCTCTGCATGAAGGCCTTGGGTTTCAAGCCAATCACAGATACTTAAACTCACCAGGATATTTAAAAAGAAATGCTGGGATAAGAGCAGGTCTTTTGGGAGTACGAAGGTGCTAAAAGTGAGGTTTTTGTTGGGAGGTACAAGCCAAGTATTGCCTCTTTGCCCTTTTCCGGCGGTTTGGTGTCTTGCCATTATGGCAGTCCATTCAGCAAATGGCTTGAAATTTGACAGTTCAGATTTTAAATAATCATTGGTAGAGCCAATTTCATCCAAAACAATTATGTTTTGAGAGGGTGAATCTCCCGAAAATGTGTTATTTTGCAAAAGATAATGGTTTTAAAATATTTTTATCAAAAGTATAATATTTCTTAATGAGTAGAAACAAAAAAGGTTCCTTATCCGAAAAGCTTGCAGATGTTGTGATTTTAGGGATGCAAGAGAAAAAAGGAAACGAAATAGTGCGGTTGGATATGAGAGAGGTCAATGCGACATTGTCAGATTACTTCGTAATTTGTCATGCTGATTCCGCTGTGCAGGTCAATGCAATCGCTAAAAGTGTAGAAGATGAAGTTTACAAAGCATTCGGTCAAGACCCTTGGCATAAAGAAGGTCAGGGAAATGGCGAATGGATCTTATTGGACTTTGTAGATGTAGTCGTTCATATTTTCCAATCTGAAAAAAGATCCCACTATAGAATCGAAGACCTTTGGGGTGATGCGCACGTAAGTACTTATCAGAGTGCTTAATGGGCCAATAATTAGTTTAAAAATTACGTAGTATAGAGAATAAATGAAGAAAGTTCCGAGTAAGAAAATTACGCCAATGCCACCAAAATTCAATATGATATGGCTTTGGATCGCCATTTTTATAGGATTTTTTGGTCTTCAGTACTTGTTCAGTTCTGATGGGCCAAAAAGAATCACCTATAAAGAATTTGAAAGCAAATCCTTAGTTACTGGAGATGTGGAAAAACTTGTTGCCTATAAGAGCAACGATTTATGGGATGTAGAAGTTTTTATTAAAAAAGATCGTCTAGGTGAAGAAAAGTATAAGGATATCGCTAAAAGCAATAACACCTTAAACTTATCTACTAACCAAGGTCCACAATATGTTTTCTCAGAAGCTTCATCTGAAGTATTGGAGCAGAAGTTAAAAGCATCTCAAGATAGCTTAGCGGCTAATCAGCCTAAGATTGGCCTGTCTTACGAAGACCGTTCAAACCCTTATGCCGGTTGGTTTTTATCGTTCATGCTTCCATTGTTAATCATTGTTGCCATCTGGATTTTCTTGATGCGTAGAATGAATGGCGGTGCTGGAGGTGGCGGTGGTGCTATCTTTAACATTGGTAAATCTAAAGCGCAATTATTTGATAAAGAATCCCAGATAAACATCACCTTCAACGATGTTGCTGGATTGGAAGAGGCAAAAACAGAGGTCATGGAAATTGTTGACTTCTTGAAAAACCCTAAAAAATATACCGATTTAGGAGGTAAAATACCGAAAGGAGCCCTACTAGTAGGCCCTCCGGGAACAGGTAAGACCTTGTTGGCAAAAGCTGTTGCTGGTGAGGCCCAAGTACCATTCTTCTCTTTATCAGGTTCTGATTTTGTAGAAATGTTCGTTGGGGTTGGTGCTTCACGTGTAAGAGATTTGTTTAAACAAGCTAAGGAGAAAGCGCCTTGTATCATCTTTATTGATGAGATTGATGCTATCGGTCGTGCTCGTGGAAAGAACTCCATTATGGGGGGAAATGATGAGCGCGAGAATACATTGAACCAATTATTGGTAGAGATGGACGGTTTTGGTACAAACTTAGGGGTTATCATTCTTGCTGCTACTAACCGTTTGGATGTATTGGATTCGGCATTATTGAGACCAGGTCGTTTTGATAGACAAATCTCCATTGATAAGCCAGATTTAATTGGTCGTGAGCACATTTTCAATGTTCACTTGAAACCATTGAAATTGTCTGAAGGTGTAGACGCTAAGAAATTATCAGCGCAGACTCCAGGTTTTGCTGGTGCTGAAATTGCTAACGTATGTAATGAGGCGGCACTAATCGCTGCGCGTAAGAACAAACGTTCAATTGATATGCAAGACTTCCAAGATGCGATTGACCGTGTAATTGGTGGTTTGGAGAAAAAGAATAAGATCATCTCTCCTGAAGAGAAGAAAATTGTTGCTTACCACGAAGCAGGACATGCTATTGCTGGTTGGTTCCTAGAGCATGCTGATCCATTGGTGAAAGTATCTATCGTTCCTCGTGGTGTAGCCGCCTTAGGATATGCACAATACCTGCCAAAAGAGCAGTTCCTTTATACGACTGAACAACTGATTGACAGTATGTGTATGACGATGGGAGGGCGTGTGGCTGAGGACATTACTTTTGGAAGAATCAGTACCGGTGCACAGAATGACTTGGAGCGAATTACTAAACTTGCTTATGCCATGACTGCAGTATACGGTATGAACCATAAAGTAGGTAATGTATCGTTCCGTGATAGCGCTGGAGATAGTCAATTCCAGAAACCATATTCTGATACGACTGCTGAATTAATCGATGATGAAGTAAGAACATTGATTTCGGAGGTTTACGAGCGTACGAGATTATTATTGCTAGAAAAACAAGACGGACTAATCAAAATTGCTGAGAAGCTTTTGGAGAAAGAAATCTTATTCCAAGCTGATCTGGAGGAAATTCTTGGTAAACGTCCGTTCTCCAACAAAACGACTTACGATGAGTTTGTAAATGGTGGTGCTGATGGTGGAGGTGTTCCACAAACTGATTTGCCTATTCCTACAGGTGATTTAGACGATACAGAGCAAACTGTTAATAACAAAACGAATACAGAAGAACAGTAATAAATTAGCAGACAAGGCAGCTCATGCCTTGTCTGCTTTTATATATAACCATGAATATCCGGAATACGACTGCCAAGGAAAAGATGTTAAAGAAAATCCGTCAAGCGCTTCTTCAAAAGCGTGAGAACCCTCATCCTATGTTTGAGGAAACTCCGCTTTACAAAGATGAAGAGGAGCCATTGGATGTGACTTTTGCTAGGGAGTTTACACAAGTTTCTGGAAAATTTATTTACTGTGATGGTGAGATCAATCTCATTGAGAATCTTATTATCTTGGTAGAGAAGTTGAACCTTTCCAAAATGTATGTTTGGGAGCAGGAGGTTCAGCAGTTATTGGATCAATACGGATTTCCATATCGTAGTACACAGGTTCATTTTGATGAGGCTGAAGCCGGTATTACCGGTTGTGAGGCGCTCATTGCCCGTAATGGTAGCATTATGCTTAGCAATGCTAATGATTCTGGACGTCGTTTAAGTGTTTACCCGCCTATACATATTGTGATAGCAAGAGCTTCGCAGTTGGTTATGGACATCAAACATGGAATGGCTATTATCCGTGAAAAGTACAAACAAGATCTTCCAACGATGATCACGACCGTTACTGGCCCTAGCCGTACAGCTGATATTGAAAAGAGATTGGTGTTAGGGGCGCATGGCCCAAAAGAGCTTTATTTATTTTTACTCGAAGACCGTTTTTAGATGTTGCAACATTATCTATTTAACTTTCCTGTTGCTAGTGTTATTTTCGCTTTGACGATAGGATTAAGCATATACGTTTTTTCAAATCCACAGTGGTTTGGGAAATTGATGTTACATCCTTATAGTATTAGCAGAGATAAGAGTAAATTCTATCTAGTTTTTACTAGTGGTTTGATTCATAAAGATTGGATGCACCTTCTTTTCAATATGATTACCTTCTATTATTTTGGCTTCGCCTTGGAGGGGATCTTTGTGCAAGAGATGGGTTCAATTGGACACCTTATGTTTGCCTTGTTGTATATCGTGGGTTTAATACTAAGTGATATACCAACCATCATTAGACACAAGAATGATTATGGCTATCATAGCTTAGGAGCTTCAGGTGCAATTTCGGCAGTATTGTTTAGTTTTATCCTTTTCTATCCAACGACTAAGCTGTATATTTTCTTCGCTATTCCAATGCCGGCCTATTTATTTGCTGGTCTATATTTGGTTTATTGTATTTATGCTTCTAAGAGAGCGAATGATGGTATCAACCATGATGCTCACTTATTCGGTGCATTAACAGGTTTAATCTTAACCATCTTAATGTTTCCAGGGATCATAAACCACTTTATTGGACAGTTTTAGTTGGTTTTCTTAGTAGATATTCAAATTACTAAATTTATTAACTACTATCTTATCTCCAACTTTCTCTATCCAGACTTCGGAACTGAATAGCTTCAGCTAAATGTTCATTTTTAATTTCTAAGGAATTATCAAGGTCAGCAATGGTTCTTGCTACTTTAAGGATGCGATCATAAGCTCTAGCTGACAGATTTAGTTTTTCCATTGCTCGTTGCAATAAGCCTTTCCCGGTTTCATCGATTACGCAATAATCCCGTATATTTTTTACTTTCATTTGTGCATTGCTGTGTATTAAAGGTTGGTTTTTAAACCGCTCTTCCTGTATTTGCCTAGCTTGAATTACCCTCGCCCTTATATCAACACTTTTTTCTGAGGTACGAACAGTGCTGAGCTCATTGAATTCAACTGGAGTAACCTCAATGTGTATATCGATGCGGTCAAGTAAAGGGCCTGAGATTTTACTGATGTATTTCTGGACAGTTGCAAAGCCGCAGCTGCAGTTTCTATTGGGATGGTTATAATACCCACAAGGACATGGATTCATGGCTGCTATGAGCATAAAACTAGCTGGGTAGTCTACTGTGAAGCGAGCTCGGGAGATTGTAATAGAGCGAGCCTCTAAAGGCTGTCGCATAACCTCCAAAACAGTTCTTTTAAATTCAGGCAATTCATCTAGAAATAAGACACCATTATGAGCCAGTGATATTTCTCCTGGTTGGGGACTTGCTCCGCCACCTACTAAGGCTACATCCGAAATGGTATGATGTGGTGCCCGGAAGGGTCTCACGGTCAATAATGAGCTGGAACTAGGTAAGAGACCAGATACAGAATGGATCTTTGTTGTTTCTAATGATTCATCTATAGTCAATGGAGGCAATATAGTCGGGATTCTCTTTGCTAGCATTGTTTTTCCTGATCCTGGTGGACCGATGAGAATTACATTATGACCACCAGCAGCTGCTATTTCCAATGCGCGTTTGATATTTTCTTGCCCCTTTACATCCGAGAAATCTAAATCATATGAATTAACTTGCTGTTCGAATATTTCGTGGATATCAACCACACTAGGACTTATTTGAATGAAATCATTTAGAAATTCACATGTTTGCTTAAGGTCACTTACGGCAATAACATCAATACCTTCTACAATAGCGGCTTCTTCCGCATTTAACTTAGGCAATATGATGCCTTTGAAACCATCTTTTTTTGCTTGTAAAACAATAGGGAGGACTCCTTTTACGGGTAATATCTTACCATCAAGTGAAAGCTCTCCAAGAATTAAATAGGAGGCAAGTTTGCTTGTTCTAATTTGGTCTGAAGAGGCTAATATGCCGATGGCTATACTTAAGTCATAAGAAGACCCTTCTTTACGAATATCAGCAGGTGCAAGGTTAATAACGATCTTTTGGCGTGGCATTCTATAACCGATAGACAAAATGGCACTTTCTATTCGTTGTAAACTTTCTTTGACAGCATTGTCAGGGAGTCCAACAATAAAATATTTTAATCCGTTTGTTACATTAGCTTCTACAGTGATATTGCTTGCTTCAATGCCAAATACAGCACTACAATAGGTTTTTGTCAACATGTACGAAAATAATTTTATTTAATGTGAAATAAAATTATCTACATCAAGAATAACATAAAATTAACACGAGCATATATTGAATAAAAATGAGGGCAATAACAAATTAAATTAAAGATTTTGAAGATTGGCATTTGCTATGAATCATGATTTTTAATGCAGAATGATAAAATTTATATATGGTTATTGGACTACATAGCTGGAGCTAATCAGCTTTAAAGTTGAATAAGCGCTGTTTTTTTAGTAACTTATGCAATAACGGAAATGAGATAGACACTCGATATCAGATTGAATTACAATAAAGTTTTGTTATTTAAAACGATTCGGTCTATTTTTTGTTATAAATATATAGCTAAAATAAAGAATTGGTTTAACCATTAAATTGCAAAATAAAATGAACGATAACGGTAAAATTGTAACAGCCCTTTTAGCTGGATTAGCAGCAGGTGCAGTATTGGGAATTTTGTTCGCACCAGAAAAAGGAAGCGAGACTAGAGAGAAAATCAACGAATCGCTAGCTGATTTGGGAGATGCTATCAAAGAGCGCGCAGAAGAGCAGTTCGATCAATTGAATGACTTTAAAGAAAAGATCGTTGCTACTTTGAAATCTAAGCTTGGAAAAGCTGAAGGCTTTATCGATGAAGAAATCGAAGAGCACGCATAAGTCAAAGTAGAATAGATTTATACATTAGAAATTGCCAAGCTGCTTTCTTTGGCTTGGCAGTTTCCTTTTAGGGGATATGCATGGAAGAAAAAGAACAAAAATTTTCAATTTCAGATTCATTCGAGAAGTCTAAGGAATACTTAGAAACTCAATTTGAATTACTAAAATTAAAGGGGATATCAAGAATGTCTAGGATTCTAGGATCCTTGATCGTTGATGCCAGTAAGGTCTTATTGACTTTATTGATCGTATTCTTTGTGTCCTTAGCACTTGGATTTTATTTGGGTGAACTCTTAGGAAGTTATTCATTAGGATTCCTTAGTACTGGAGGTATTTTCTTAGTGATCTTGCTTATCATTCGTGCTGTAGAACCAAAGTTGGAAGCCAAATTTATGGATCTTACCATCAAACGTATTTTAACAAAATGGGATGAGGAAGATGATGATGAAGAGGAGTTAAAAGAAGAAATAAGAGAAGAAGTAAAAGAAGAGCAAGAGAATCAATCAAAACAGGAGGGATTGTAAGCATGATTGTGGATAGCAAAAATAAACGTAATAAGGTGACGAATATGACGGAGTTAAATCTAGAGATTGCTCGGTTGAAAAGTCTTAAGAAGGATCAAGAGCTCTTTCTGAAACATCAATATGTCTTGCTTAAACATAAAGTTGAAGCTCCTGCTCGTATCGCTAACTTATTATTAGACCGAGTTCCCGGCGTTGGGATGGTTAAAGGTTTGGTACAAGGAATTGGTAAAGCAACCTCCAAGAATACCAAGGGAGATTGGCTAACAAAGACTTTGCAGGTAGGATTGCCATTAGTACTTAATAAAACACTATTAAGAAATGCTGGCTGGCTTAAAAAAGGATTAGTGCTGTTAGCTTCTGAATCAGCAGCAAGTAGTGTTAATCAGGATAATGTATCCTCATGGATCGGAAAATTAACCGATATCATCAAACCAAAGAAGAAAAAGAAGAAGGAAAAATTACAGGAACCAGTAATTGGTGAAGTAATTAATCCTGCACCACCTCATCATCCGCCAATGATAACCGCTGAAGAGTCGGTGCAAGACAATATATATGGCATTCCTAAAGATAGTGAAGCCTACTAAACCAAGGATCTAAACTCCTTGGTTTTTTCGTTTGAAATCTTCATAAGCTAAAGCAATACCTTCTCTTAAGTTAGTTTTTGCTTCCCATCCCAAGCCTTTCAATTTACTTACATCCATCAGTTTTCGAGGTGTACCATCTGGTTTGCTGCTATCAAATTCCAGCTGACCTTCATAACCTATCACCTCTTTAATCATTAAAGCTAGATCCTTAATCGAGATATCCTCACCAACACCGATATTTACGAATTGTTCCTCATTATAATTGTTCATTAGGAACACACAAGCATCTGCTAAATCATCTGCATACATAAACTCTCGCAATGGTGTCCCTGAACCCCAAATACTTACTGAAGGTGTTCCATTGATTTTAGCCTCATGGAATCGACGAATTAAAGCAGGTAAAACATGTGAGTTTTCTGGATGGTAATTATCGTTAATGCCATATAGATTTGTCGGCATCACGGATATATAGTTATCGCCATATTGAAGGCGATATGATTCTATCATTTTAATACCAGCAATTTTTGCAATGGCATAAGGCTCGTTGGTATATTCTAATGGACCCGTCAATAGCGAATCTTCATTTAATGGCTGAGGGGCCATTTTCGGATAAATACAGCTAGAACCTAAAAACATCAGTTTTTTGACATCACTTTCGTGCGCATAGTGAATGACATTATTCTGAATAGCTAAGTTTTCATATATGAAATCTGCTCGATAAGTATTGTTAGCCATGATTCCACCAACTTTAGCAGCTGCCAAGAATACATAATCAGGTTTTTCCTGCTCAAAGAAAGCTTTAACAGCTTGTTGATCACGCAAGTCCAATTCTTTGGATGTGCGGGTAATCAAATTGGTATAACCTAATTCTTGCAATTTGCGTAGAATGGCTGAACCAACCATACCGCGGTGTCCAGCAACGTAAATTTTAGCTTGTTTTTCCACTTAAATGTCTTGTATACTGCAAATATAAGGTTAATTTTGCGACTTAATATTCAGGTATGGGTAAGGATAAACTTAGAAAATTTGCAGAAGTAGCTACATTTCGAAATGTAGTGCAACTGGATGCAGGTAAAGAATATAAAGGTAAATGGAGTAAAGAGTTCTTTAAGAACGATAAACCGCTAATTTTAGAGCTGGCATGTGGTAAAGGTGAGTACACCGTCAATTTAGCAAAGCTATTTCCAGAGAAGAACTTTATAGGAATTGATTACAAAGGAAATCGTATTTGGCGTGGTGCAAAGACCGCTTTAGAAGAGGGGATTGATAATGTGGGCTTCCTGCGTATTCAGATTGAAACCATCTTGGAACATTTTGATGCAAACGAAGTAAGTGAAATATGGATTACTTTTCCTGATCCGCAACCTCAAGATAGTCGTGAAAAGAAACGTCTGACTAATCCTGTATTCCTTGAGCGATATAAAACTATTCTAGCTCCAGATGGTATTATGCACTTGAAAACCGATAATGATGGTTTCTATGCTTACACCCTCGAGCAAATTGAATTACAAGATCTGCCAAAGCTTAAAGAAACAACTGATCTTTATCGCTCTGATTTAGTGGATGAAGTTTTGTCCATAAAAACATATTACGAGAAAAAATACCTTGCACATGATAAGAACATCAATTATGTGCAGTGGAAAATATCCAAAGCTTAGCTTTAATAATGGGCAGATTTTGTAACTTCAATTATTATGAAAAGAATTTACCTAATCTGCCTTGTGCTTTGCTGCCAAACAGCACTAGCACAGAAAAACCAATTAAAGGATCTGAGGAAGATCGTTAAAGAAGTTAATAGCCATTCCCAGGCTTATGAAAGACTTCAATATAGCACGGAGAATTTAGGACATCGGTTAACTGGTTCTGAAAATGGACGTAAAGCAGAAGAGTATGCTCATGATTTATTCAAGTCATATGGCCTTGATGTTTCCTATCAACCATTTACTTCGGACAGCTGGTCAAGGGAATCACTTGATTTAAGCATTCAAAATAAAGCGGTTAAATCGGTCGCATTAGCACATTCACCAGTTCATGTTGATCTAACTGCTGATTTAATGGATATGGGAAATGGCCTAGAAGCCGATTATCAAAAAGTAGGCGATCAAATAAAAGGTAAGATTGCCTTGGTGTATTTAGGTATTCTCCCTAACTCTGGTAATGGCCTTCGTAATCTTCACCGTTCCGAGAAAACAGCATTAGCTGAGAAATATGGTGCAAAAGGCATTATCTTTATCAATACCGTCAAGAACAATGTCCTATTGACTGGAACAGCTTCTATTACCGGGAAATTGATCAATATACCAGCGATCTGTATTGGTCTGGAAGATGGGATGGCCTGGAAAGATTACTTAAAAACCAATATCACAAATGCAAAGATTCAGATGCGCAATAAGGCTGGATTAACTACTTCGAGAAACATCGTCGTTCATATCAAAGGTAAGGAATTGCCCAATGAGAAGATTGTTGTTGGAGGGCATTTGGATAGTTGGGATTTAGCAACTGGTGCAATTGATAATGGTATTGGTTCTTTTGCAATAATTGATATGGCAAGAACCTTTAAGAAACTGAAGCTGAAAACCAAGCGAAGTATTGATTTTGTTTTGTTTATGGGAGAAGAACAGGGATTATTAGGATCAAAAGCCTATGTGGAAAATGCGCAAAAAGAAGGTACTATTGATCAGATAAAATACATGCTTAATTTTGATATGGTCAATGCACCTACTGGATTTTCGACCATTCGCTATGACATGATGCATCATCTTAACGAATGGGGTAAAACCTATGCCCTAGTTGACACGACCTTTAAAAATAATAATGCCTCGGGTGCAGGATTGCACAGCGATCACCAACCTTTTATGTTGCAAGGTATCCCTACGGGATCTGCAAGAGGGGGAAGATTACCTAATAATGCCGGGATGTATTACCACTCCGATAATGATGTATTTAGTTTAGTGGATAAAGCTGGTTTGGTACAGACTGTTCGTATTGGAACAGCCTATACTTATTTCCTGGCGAATGCTCCTGAGATTGCTGCAAAGAAATTAACAGATTTAGAAATCCGTGACTTCTTGGAAAAGGCAGACCTGAAAACGCCGTTGCAGATATCAGGTGAATGGCGCTGGGGGAATTGAGTTTAACTCAATTCCTCAACCTAAACACAATCAGTTTAGTTTTCATTTGCTGATACCAATTCCTGAAGCTTAGTCCAAGTTTCTTGACGAATACTGTGTTTATATTCTGAGGCTTCGCCATGAAGCCTTTGGATACTTTTATTGATATATTCCTTCCGCTCCATGGATGCAGGATGTGATGATATCCAGCTCAAGTCAGCATCTGAACTGAAATGTATATCAAATAGCTCCATCACGTTGGCTAAGCTTTTAGGGTTAATATTAGCTTCCATTAAGTATTTTACGGCAGTCTCATCAGCCTCTTTCTCCAACTTTCTGGAAAAGGCTTGTCCAGTCAAAAAGTTGGTTACTTCACCAGTTCCTGATCCGGATAACAACAAGTCCAAGCCAAAATTGGTAACTAAGGATTTCATGACATGGTTCTTTTCGCAGTGAGCTACCTCATGCGCGATAATGGCTGAAAGGTAGTCTGCACTATCTAAAAATTGAATTAGACCCGTAGTGATAAGGATATGGTCATCAGGTAAAGCAAAAGCATTAACTTCTGTATCGCGAATGACGTGAAATTTATAATTCGAACTGGAAATAGAATTATCTTTCAAAAGGGGTAGAGCTAGAGAATCAATAATTGATTTGACGCTGTCTTCATCCACTTGTTCATAAAGCTGATCAATGTTCTTGATGATCAAATTACCTAACTTTTTCTCCAGCTTATTCTCATTCTTTTCTACTTGGAAGTGTTTCATCCAATTGATTTGAGATAACCCAATGTATAGACCCGCTAATACGGCCAATAAAAATATAAATTTGCCTAAAACCCTCATTACTTTACAATTTTGTCAGTTAAATCCCCAAATAAAAACCAGCGTACATGCTTTCCCGCTCTAGTTTTTACAGCAGTATAAATCGTGGAAATGATTTCAATAATATTGATAATCAGTATCAAGGTGATATAGCCAAAATAATAGTTGTTTAACTCTTGAGACTGAAAGATAATGGAAACAGTCCACCAAAAGCCTACCGTATTGAAAAAGAAAATAAACAATTGGGATACTAAGGCTTGTGTACAATGCCATTTAACAAACTTGGTCGATTTTCTCATTCCAAAATAAAATATAATGGTAGCAATGAGGTTAAAAATAGGTAAAGGTAAGCCTGCAAGAAGAGCAAATAACGACATCAAATAACTGTTTGATGCGTATTCTCTTTCATCTTCTGTTATCCTAACAGAGTCAAAATTTAAAGTCCCTTCTTGATGTTCCATATCCAATTGGCTAATATTAAAAGAATGAGTAGGATGCTAATTAACTTATTTGTCTTTAGAAATTCTTCGACATTTCGATAAACACGGTAATAGTATTCCTTTTTGAAAATGATATCAATCAACAGTAATAGGATAATACCAATGATGATGATCAGCGAAATGATCCCTAAAGGATTGATCATGATGGCTTCTCTGAAATCGCCCTGTAGAAAAGCTAGGATAGATCTAGAAGAACCACATGATGGGCAAGGATAACCTGTGGCCAATTTAATAGGGCAAACCGTAGCTTCGGCTTCCGAATAATGTATAAAGCCTAACCAGAGTAAACCCAAAAAACAAACTATACCTGTTATTCGATATAGTTTGTTTTTATTGTCTATCATGATTAGTAATTTAATGCAATTACTAACTTTTCAAAGTTCTTATTTTTTGTTGCTCCCATTATTAAAAACCAATCAATGATGGCCCAAATACCCAACCCTCCACAGGTAAGCAATTTAGCAATCCCCAATCCTGTATCACCAATCATAAAACGGTCAATGCCCAAACTTCCTGCTATCAATGAAATGATTAATACAGTGGTCGGATCCTTATATTGTTGAATTTGTACATTTGTTAACTTGCTGTCGTCAGCTTTCGTTAATAAATCTTTGATTTCCATCAAATGATACGATTCAAAAAACTTGTTATTAGACATTAAAAACATGTCAACTTTTTGGCTTTCCATTTTGTTAGTGGTTTATTATTGAATAAAAAAATCCGATTATTCAATGAAGATAATCGGATTTTTTCAATATTTTCTTAAAAAACTTAGTTTTTTATTAATTTCTTATGCTTACGCTTAGATATTTTATCAATGTTTACCGGTTGAGGCACTTTTACATAATATCCAGTACCGTCATATTCGCGTTTATTCGGATGTGTTTTACACGCATCTGAACAACAGCCATCCATTTCCCAACCACATTCATCACATTGCGTGAAATGCTCATTACAGATAGGATTAGCACAGTTAATCATCTTAGAGGTGATTTTACCGCAGTTCTTACAGGTAGAAATAACCGAAGGATTGACAGAGTTTACAGGTACTGTAACTCGGTTGTCAAATACATAACATTCCCCTTCAAAATCCTTACCGCCAGCTTCTTTTCCGTATTTGATAATACCTCCATGTAACTGATAAACATCTTCAAAACCTTCTTTTAATAATAAGGCAGAAGCTTTCTCACATTTAATACCTCCAGTACAATAAGTCAAGATTTTCTTTCCCTTAAGGTGTTCCAACTCCTTTACTTTCTCTGGAAATTCACGGAAGTTGTCAATGTCAAATGTAATGGCATTTTTGAATTTGCCTACATTGTGCTCATAGTTCGAACGAACATCTAAAATCACCACATCCTCTTGATCTTTCATCTCCATGAACTCTTGTGGCTCAAGATGCTTACCGGTTTCAATATTTGGGTTAATGATCTTAGGATCACGAAGTCCTGAATGTACAATTTCCGCTTTATAACGACAGTGCATTTTGATGAAGGAAGGTTCTTCTACATCATCAATTTTAAATTCTGTCTTTGCAAATCGAGGGTCAGCATGTACGGCTTCCATATAGGCTTTACAAGCTTCTGGAGTACCCGATACAGTACCGTTCAAGCCTTCGTCAGCTACGATAATACGGCCTACTAGACCTAATGATTTACAAAATGCTAAGTGTTGATCTGCGAATTGTTCCGCATTTTCGATAGGGCTGTAGCAATAGTACAGCAATGTTTGATATTGTGCCATATATTCATTGATACCGCTGCAAACGGCGTTTAATGTTTTTAAATTTTATGCAAAGATAAACAAATCAGAAAAATAAAAATTGATAGTGATCACTTTTTGATTAATGGTGTCAATAAATACTCCAATCCATTGAGCTTAATTTCATAGAGTGTCTCTAGTAGCATACCGAGTCTGCCAGCAGGAAAGCCATTTTTCTTGAACCATACTAAATACGGTTCTGGCAATCTACAAAGCAAATATCCTTGGTATTTTCCAAAGGGCATTTTACTGTTTGCCAACTCCACTAGAATATTTGGATCCATCATATTAATCTCTCGTTTTCCCCTTTAATAGTCGATGTTTTAGTAATCGAAGGGCAATGATACCATGGTTAATTAAATTGGGAAGATGACCATAGTATTTTCTGAATATTTCAAAGCGCTCCTTTAAACTCTGTTTATGTCGCTGTTGAGACATACCACCCACAAGATATTTCGCCACATAGCAATTGACATTGACTATCTTCTCTGCTTTTTTCGCTGCACGAATTACCCAGTCAATATCCGAACTCAACTTATATTGAAGATCATAAGGTTCAGCAATAGAACGCTTCACATAGATCGCCTGATGACAGACATTCATGCCGTATTTGAAAGATTTCCAGGTGAATTCTTCAGGGGTTTTATGCCTTCGGTCGCCAAGGATCTCCCTTTCTTCATTCACTAACTTCGTCTCACCATAGTAGATATCGGCGTCAGCACCATATTGAAAAATCTGTTCCAAGGTCGTGCAATCGTATAATTCATCACCAGAATTAAGGAAAAGCACATAATCTCCCGTTGCTTGTTTCAATCCCTTATTCATGGCGTCATAGATTCCCTTATCGGGTTCAGAAACCAACTTATCTATGCTAGATTGATATTCCTGAAGAACATTTAATGTGCCATCAGTAGATGCTCCATCAATAACGATATATTCGATGTTTTTATAAGTCTGACCGGCTACAGAATCCAACGTAAATCGAATATCGCGTACATTATTGTACACAATCGTGATGATGGATATTTTGGGAAGCGAGACAGTCATTATATTCTTGAATTATGCTACAAAAATAAGGATTCCAATAAGAATAAACCGAGAATGTTGTTACAAATCTTTTGTAAACTTTTATTCTAAACGGTATGCCTTGTAAGTTCGATTTAACTGTAGGCTTTAATTATTTTAATAGGAAAATCAGACTATGTATAACTAATTGTAGATATTCACATTTTTTTTTGTAAAATCGTATCGAAGTTAACAATAAGTTAATCCAATACCAGTGGAATTACAGGAGATTGATAGGAAGTGTCTTGAGCAATTCATCGCCGGTGATCATAAATCTTTCGAATTAATTTATCGGACATATGGGAAAACCTTATATCGCCGTTTATTTTATATGTTGAAGGATGCTGATCAGGTTGATGAAGCATTGCAATTGATTTTTGTGAAATTATGGATGAAAAGGGATGAGCTTTCCTTAGACCGTAATTTTGCTGGCTATGTTATGCAGATGACCCAAAATACGGCCATCGATTTTATTAGAAAAAATATTAAGAATAGGCTACTCGAAGAAATTGAACAAGCAGAATCTATTTCTTTAGAATCTGTAGAAGATTCTTATTTAATAAAAGAAAGAAGAATGCTTCTTGAAGCAGCAATAAATCAACTACCAGCGCAAAGACAACGCGTATTTACCCTTTGTAAAATCGAAGGCTATAGTTATCAAGAAGTCAGTGAAATGCTGAATATTTCCACCGCAACCATCAGTAACCACCTGACGCTAGCTATGAAATCCATCAAGGATTTTACCTCCAAACATCAGAATGAAATCAAAACCTTGCTGTTTATTATGATCTCTTTAAAAAATATTTAATATCCGATTAGTGACTTTCCCTTTTCTAATCGTAATACCTTTAAACGCCTAGGCGAAATAACCAATTTTAATGAATCAAAATCATATTAAAGACTTACTCCGTAAGCACTTTGAAGGAAATATTTCTTTGGCTGAACTCCATGAGTTGGAACAATTCTTTTTGACGCAGCCGAAAGAGACTTGGGTCAAAATGCTCAATGAAATTGATGTTCCTCAATATTTCGATATAAGCAAGTCTGAGGAAGAGATTGATAACCGTCTTCAAGAAATATATCAAACGATCCAAAAAGAAGCTTTCATGGAAAAGCCTGTCTTGAAATTAAATGAGGGGAAATTTCAATGGAAACCTTTAATTAAATATCTCGCTGCAGCCTGCGCTTTGATAATTGGTTTTGCTATTTATTTCAATCAAAAGACAGAATTGCCACAGGAAATTAAAATAGTGACAGATATATTACCGGCGAAAAATATTGCTCAAATCAATCTGGATAATGGAAAATCCATAGAAGTGGATTCCTCCAAGGTAGGGGTGTTGTATAAAGATGACCAAATTGAGGTGTATAAATCTGAATCTGGTGAAATATCATATCGGGCAGCTAAAGAATCGGATGGGGTGCCACAGTATATAACCGTACGAACTCCAAAGGCAGGTGTAACAACCGTGAAATTAGCTGATGGCACAGTGGTCGAATTAAATGCAGATAGTTATATCAAGTATCCAATTGAATTTGCTGAAGATTTTCGAGAAGTAACTGTTGAGGGCGAACTTTTATTTAAGGTGGCTTCAAATAAATCTTGGCCATTTAAAGTGAAATCTAATAAACAACAATTGGAGGTATTAGGTACAACCTTCAATCTTCAAACACGTGATGGAATTGACAAAACAACTTTAATTGAAGGAAGCGTCAAGATCACTGTGGCAGAAAAAGAGTATTTACTTAAGCCTGGAGATGAGTCCATTGTTTCCGATAAGGTGAATATTAAAAATGTAAATACCACCGAAAAGACCGCATGGTCAGAAAAAAGATTTGTATTTCATAACAGCTCTTTCATCGAAATTCTAAAAGAAATAGAAAATTGGTATGATGTGGAGTTTGTAATGGAGGAACATCTTGATCTGAATGTGCAAATGGTAGGTGAAGTATCACGTAGGATTAAATTAAGAGAGTTATTGAATATTCTCGAAATGAACAGTAAATATAAATTTGAAATCCAAGAAAGGAGGGTGTTTGTAAAGAAGAATACTGCAAACTAAAAAAAAGCTGGAGATGCTGCAACATCCCCAGCGACAGGTTTTTAAAATCTGCATAACTAATTACTAAATTTTATTAACCAGTACAAATATAAGGATATCAACCATATTTTCAGGTTCTTATACTTGTGCTTTATGAACAATTATGATTAGGCAAAAAGTCCTGATGGCATTGCATTGGACCGATGTTCCGCAAGGCCGCACATTAACACCATTATATCGTACGATATTAATTATGAAGTTAACCGTATTTCTGATTTTGTTTTTTATGTTTCAAGCATCTGCTGATATATTCGGTCAGAGTGTCTCTTTGAACATGAAAAACCAACGGTTGGATGTTGTGTTAAAAGAAATCCAGAAACAAACTGGACATAGCTTTCTGATCAATTCAGCCTATTTGAAAAAGGCGAATGCAGTGAGCATTAATATTCAAAATAAATCCATTAAAGCGACTTTGGATGAGATTTTCAATTCCCAACCCTTTGGTTATGTAATCTCCAACAATGTTATAACAGTCAATCCAAATTCCATTGATGAAGTTCCACAAATTAAGATAAGTGGATCTGTACATCGTACAGATGGTTCGGGTATTGCTGGGGTGTCTGTAACGGAAGTTTCATCAGGTAGAACAACACAGACAAATGTTGACGGTAGTTTTACCTTAGATGTCAAATCCAGTGATTCCAATTTAAAATTTTCCTTTTTAGGTTATACAACCCAAACTAAGGCGGCCTCGCAAAACATGAAAGTTACCTTGGTCGCAGAAGACAAAGAAATTGATGAGGTTGTAGTAACAGGTTTCCAAACAGTTGATAAAAGTAAGTTCGTAGGCTCAGTAAGCCAGGTGGATAAAAAGGTGATTGACCGCTCAGGATCTATTGATGTTTCCAGAATGTTGCAAGGAGCTGCTGCAGGGGTAAGTGTACAGAGTACTTCCGGAACATTTGGTTCTACACCAAAAATTCGTATCCGTGGTAACTCGTCCATCAGTGCCAACCAAGAGCCGCTATATGTCATCAACGGCGTACCGATTACATCACCATCCAATGTTTCTGTTTCTCAACTATACAGTGGAGACCCTGCCTCTGTATTAAGCTCGGCAATTGCTGGTCTTAATGCTCAAGATATTGAGGATATCCAAATTTTAAAAGATGGTTCTGCAACTGCACTTTATGGAACGAGAGCAGCAAATGGGGTAATCCTTATCAAAACCAAGAAAGGATCTTATAATTCTAGAAATATTAACCTCTCAACTGCTTATTCCATCGGTGTAAAACCGAATGTAAATCAGTTCAACTTGATGAATTCCAATCAGGAGATGAAGTTGTATAAGGAAATGTATGACCGTGGTTATTTGTCCAATGCCAATTGGCCATCTTCAACCGGGGCTTTTACAGAAACTTACAAGCAACTGGCTTTGCGTAACTATAATTTAGAAGATGCTTATGCGGAGCTAAATACATCTGCAAAAGCCAATACCGATTGGTTTGATGTACTTTTCCGAAACAACTTAATCCAAGAGCATGGTATTTCTTTCTCCGGTGGGGGTGAAAAAAATACCTACTATGCTTCTGGTAGTTATTCCAAAGATGATGGTCAGGCAATAGGATTCAATCTTGACCGATTTACTGCGGATTTAAGAACAACTTTAAAAATTACCTCAGGAATTGATTTAGATGTCAATGTGAACTGGAGTAATAGAAATCAACGTACTCCGGGAACATATAATGCAGGTACTTCGTATTCAGATATAAATCGACAATTTGAGATTAATCCATTTTTATATGCCATGAACACCTCTCGTGCCATGTACCCATATAATCCGGATGGCTCCTATAAATATTATACTGAAAATCTAGCGCCATTCAACATCTTGGAAGAGTTGAATGAGAATTTTAATGATATCCGTGCGCAAGAGATTCGCGGTATGCTTAGACCAACTATTAAGCTATTCAGAAATTTAACTTATGAAGGTACTTTTGCTATCCGTAAAGCCAACAACTCCTATAACCATACCGTAACGGAGAGATCCAACGTAGCTAATGCGCACCGTGTGGATTATAATGATGTCCTAAGACAACAAAATGGATTGCTTTATCAAGATCCAAATGATGCATTTGGTTATAGGGAGACTTTTCTACCTGAAGGTGGATTTATCTTCAAAAGATCAAACTGGATGAACAATTGGAATATGAGAAACCAGTTGAATTTCTCGGACAAATTCAATGATCACCGCCTGGACCTATCTGTTGGTGCCGACATGGAGGATATCTATATTGACCGTGATTATACAAAAGGTACAGGATATCTTTATTATGCTGGCGGTATTATTTCCCCAAGTCGTCTGGCAATGATTAGAGCAGTAAACTTAGACGATAGAACCTATATTTCTTCTTTTGAACGCCTGCGTAAAATTGGATACTACTCTTTTGCACAGTACACCTATAAGGATCGCTACAACCTTGGTTTAAGTGGTCGTGTGGATGGTAGTAATATCTTCGGTAGAATGACCCGTTCCAAATTTTTACCGAACTATAGTGTCGGTGTAGCGTGGAATATTGACCGTGAGAATTTTATTCAAAATTCCAGTTTAAAAGATAAAATTGATTTCTTGAAAATTAGAGCTAGTTATGCACTTCGTGGAAATCAGTTCGAAACTTCGCCTATGTTAGATGCCAACTACGTCAACTTAACCAGATTAGACGCGGCAAATAACGCGAAAGGAATATCAGTATTAAGCCCTGAATTATTCAACTTAAATTGGGAGAAGGATTATACATCCAACTTCGGCTTTGACATTGGTTTATTCAATAAGCTGTCTTTAACAGCAGAGTATTACTACCGTGAAAACAAAGACTTAGTCACTTCACCAAATATTGCACAAGAGGAAGGTTTTACAACCAAACGTATCAATTTCGGATCCATGGTGAATGAAGGAGTAGATGTGACCATTGGCCTTAAAAACATCCTTAACAAAGAGAATTTTATTTGGGATGCCAACTTGATCTATGGATATGTGAAGAATTCCCTGAAAAATGGAGAACTACAATCTTCTTTATTGACCCAGATTACCAGATCCACAGGTTATGCTTTAGAAGGTTATCCATTAGAGGGCTTGTTTGCCTTCCGTTATGCCGGGTTAGGGACCAATGGACAACCTTATTTCTACAAAGGAGATGAGTTGGTGGATGGTATTACATCCTCAGAACGCGATCGAAGCTTAGTAGAATATATGGGTTCTCGCCAACCTTTAGGAACTGGATCTTTTGCTAGTACCATGTCGTATAAAGGTCTTGAGTTTCGCGTATTCTTAACCTATGCATATGGTCATAAAGTATTTATTAGACCTGCTGTGTCTAGGTTCTACGATGATGCCAGCTCAAAATCTGGTGATATGAATTACAGATGGGAAACCATTGGCGATGAACAGTATACCAATATTCCTGGATTGATCAGTACCATTGAACGTATCCACCTTGGTACTGTAAGTAATATTGATGATGTGGCTTACAATAGAAGTAACTTCCGCGTTGCCAAAGCCGATAATTTACGAATTAATGAAATTCAATTATCCTACGATATTGGTCGTATCATCAATAAACAATGGCCAGCTGTTAAGAACTCGAGAATCATGTTCTCCGCAAATAACATACATTATTGGACAAGTGGTCGATTAAGAGGGGTAGATCCAGAACTGTACCTAAATGGTGGTACTTCGTTGCCAAACCCTAGATCCTATACTGTAAGATTAACCTTAGGTTTTTAAGCTTATTATGATGAAGAATATTATAATGATAATTGGAACTGTAATGACTGCTTTGTCATTGAGCTCCTGTGATAAATTTATAGATGCACCCTACGATAATAGGGTGGAATTAAAAAGTACGGAAGAATTAGAAGGAATAATTACCAATGCTTATCCTTTACGTGCTGATATTTTTACAGAGATAATGACGGATAATTTCCATCATTATGCCTCCACTATGCAAGCTTCCAATGGAGCTACTTATATACCCATTTACCTGTGGAAAGATGAGTACTCGGAAAGTATAACGACGGCGACACCAACTTATGCATATTCGCACTATTACAAGAAGATCTACGAAGCAAACTTAGTAATTGAAGAAGCCGAACGAGTAAGCGGTACAGACCTGAAAAGGAAGGCACTACTAGGAGAGGCATTGATGTTAAGAGCATATGGCTATTTTTCCTTAGTAAACTTGTTTAGTCTGCACTATGATGAGGCCAAAAATGCCCAAAACTTAGGTGTCCCTTTGATCACAGAAGTGCCTAAAGAGAACAGAGGAACTTTTGATCGTGCTACTGTTAAAGAAGTCTATGATCAAATTGATGCTGATATGGAAAAGGGGTTAGCCCTATTAAAAGAAGCTTCTCATGAAATTAGTCGATCTCCTTACCGCTTCACTATGGCAAGTATTTATGCCTTCTTCTCAAGAGTCAATCTTTATAAAGGCAAATGGGAAGAAGCAGCAAGATATGCTGATTTAGTTGTAGAAGATCGAGGCACAGTGGTTAGAAAACTATCTGAAGATATTACTAGAAAGAAATCTACCTCTGAAGTCTACTTCGCACAAGAAATCATGAATCCTAGCATTCATCCTAATCTTTTATTAGTGACTCAGACGAATGTGTTTCTTTGTAGACCAATTGGATATCGTTTAGGTGGATTTTACCTGGCACATGACATATTCTATAGAACACCAAGTACGGATTTAAGAAATCAGTTGTACTCTTCTGGAGGTACTGTTATAGACTCTGTGGCACTAATCATCAAGTATGCTACACAACCTAATAACCCTAATGCAGCTGCTTCAAGATACGATGCTTTCACTATGGAGGAAGTACTGTTAAATCGTGCTGAAGCTAATCTGAAGAAAGCATCACCAGATATCGCCAAAGCAATGGCGGATATAGAAGCTATTCGCAAAGAACGTATATCTCCATACAGAGCATTAACTACCCCAGGATCGTTAGAAGCTGCGCTGAAAATCGTATTGGATGAACGTAAATTGGAATTAGTAGGACAAGGATTTAGATGGTATGATATCAAACGTCTCGGATTGAGAATTGAGCACCGATTAGTCAGAACTTCTTCTAAACCGGATGAAGTATTAGAGCCAAATGATTTAAGAACGGCTATTCAAATCCCTATTCCAGCACGTGTCGGAAATCCAAAATTAGAAAATCAGTTAAACCCTAGATAACACTGAATATGAAAAATATATTGCTAATCGTCATCATATTTCTTTGTATCGGATGTACAAAGGAAAATTATCCCTTAGGTGAAGTAGATGATAAAGTAGATTATTTCTCTAAAAGAGAAGTAAAACCAAAATCACAATGGAATGAATTGGATTATTTATGTGACTCCATGCAAAGAGCGTATGGGATAGAAATCATTTATGAATATACACCGCGTATAATCTCGGGTAACACCTTTTTTATGCCACCACAATACGATCTAGCTCTTCCTTATACCAAAGTAGTATTGGATAAAATGTGGTTACAACCGCTGAAAGAGAAATTTCCGGATTTCTTCAAAAAAGAAACACCTATTGAATTTATTCTTGCCGGTGGATATGTACATTTTAACAATGCTACAGCTACTGCAACTGCTGCAGGGGCTGGTATGAATGCACAATTTTACCGCTTAGGTATGGGTGGAGTGAACAATTTCTCCCTCAGTAAATCTTGGTTAAAAGACCACGTGGTGACCTTATACCATGAACATGCCCATCAGATAGACCACAAATATGGTCGTGGTTATTTATATGACCGTGTTTCGCAAGGTAAATACTATGGCTTAAGTGGTTATTATACAAATCCAGCCACTGGTCGCCAAAGAACAGATGATGAAGCTCAAAAAGACGGATTCTTTAAACCTTACGGTGGATATGCTCCAGAAGAAGATTTCGCAACTAGTGTAGAATATATGGTGAAATATCCGGAAAGCACAATCAAAACTTTCATCGCCAAAAACCGAGATCTGGAATCGAAATATAAAATGGTGCACCAAATGTATATGGATATGGGAATCAACTTACATGACTTGTATAAAGTAGTTGATTCTGTTGTGTATAAAGTGAACTATTAATCCTAGAAATTATGAAAAAACTAATTTATTACATGTTATTCGGATTTTGTGCCAGCATTCTATTCGCCGCATGTGAAAAAGATAATATTACAAATGCCCACTTTGATGCTCACCCGAATAGACAAGAAGAGGTGGTTTCTAAACTGAAAAAAGCAATGGTATCTTCGCCCAATGGTTGGGTAATGATGGTCAAAACTTCATTGAGTGAAGATGTATATACACCAATTGTACTTCAATTTGATACCGTTCTTAATAAAGTACAGATTACAACTGTGTATGGAATGACTTCTGAAACAGATGATTTCTTCCGGGTAACTAAAGGAACTGGAAGCCCACAATTGATTTTCTCTACTGGATCAATCATGAGCACCTTGTTCCGTATCGGCGCTAAAGCTTCCGATGTGACAGATCATATGTACAATGTAATTGCTGTTTCAGATGACGAAATTCAAATACAACCCTACAGAAGTGGTAATGTCTATTCTAAAGAAGGGGGTGTTATTTATAAAATGTTCAAAAGACCGGATGATTGGACTTGGGCTAATCAGAATATAGAATTTGACTGGACATCCACTGAATTTAAAACCAATGTGAATGGGGTCTTCGGTGAAATGAAACTCGATTATCAAAACGATACTCCCGATAGAACTGTAGAATGGCGTTTTTGGACTTGGAATAATCCATATCTATATCAAGGAGGTGACCCATTTGCCATTGAGAACAATATAGGTACAGGTGGGTTTAAACCAAATTATTATTTCATCATTACTGGAGGAATTACCAATCAGGTAAATACAACGGTGACCTTGGGCCATAATGCGGTTTCCATCTTTCCTTTCTCCTACAATAACGGGACAAACCAAGCAGCAACAGCATTGAAAAATAATATTAAATCCCATTATCTAGTGTTTAAAAGCATAAGTAGAAATGAAAATAATGTAAAAATGGAATTTGAAGCTTATGGTAAAGATGGTAATGTAATCTTAAAAGCCTCTTACGATAATAAACGATAATCCTAATGTTCAAGTCAAGGAAAATCGGCAGAAATGCCGATTTCCTTTTCTAATTTTATAGTATGCTACGTCTCCTGTTTTTTATTGCTATTCTCCCATTTTTCCTTGCCTGTAATCAGCCGGCTGGACATAAAAATATTCAAGTTCAATTTGATAATATTGCCGCAGACTCCATCGGTTTCCGATTGATCCACTATATGGATGGTGCAGAATTGTTGGATACTTTAATGCCGGTAGGTAAACCAATAGAAATAAAAGATCTCAATGAGGATATGTACTTAGCCGTTTTCTACTGGCCTCGTACATATATCCCCCATAGTGTTATGAGAAGTAAATTCTTTAATAGAGAGGAAGGAGATAATTATCAACTGACCAAGCCTTTTTATGTGGATGCTGAAAACTTAAGAGATTACCAATTTGGATTTATCGAAAAATTAAACCCAGAAGATATTGAGCTTAATCAGATTCGAGATTTTAACTTAAAAACTGATAATTGTGAAGAGTGCGCCTTATCAGAAGTCTATTGGCAAAACTACAATGCCTTCTTTCAAAGAAAAGATTCCCTATCTAAAAAGTTCAATACAGATTACTATAATGCCATTCAACAAAATGATAAAAACCTTAGACAAAAATTTTTAAAAGCAGATTCTATTAAACAAAAGGTATGGATTGATCAAGTTTACCTCAAAGATTTAAACCAACTCATAAAAGACAATGCCGATAAAAAAGTGAGTACATTTTTTCTCTTTTATCAACTCTATTTGTTTCGGGATTTCCCTAAATTCCGCAGTTCTTATGAAAGTCTGAAAGGAGACGCTTTGAAGTCAAGGTACTATCCTATGTTGAAAAAACAGTTTGATAGAGCAGAAAATACAAAAACCTAAGTTATAATATGTTAAATTAACGCTGAATTATTTAATAATCTCCTTGGAGAACTCTAAATTTAATGGACATTAATACGCGTTAATTTAATTTTTATGCCAACACTTAAACAAACTATCCTCAAATACTTCCCGATTCACAAGTTCTTTCATGCGCGATCTTTTTCGCAGGAAGGGGAGGATATGGTCATACGTGGATTTTATGAAGCCAAGAAAGGCTATAAAGGAGTCTACGTCGATGTTGGTGCACACCATCCCTACCGATTCTCCAATACCAATTACTTCTATAAAAAAGGCTGGAGAGGCATTAATATTGAACCATCTCCAGATGCAATGCCCTGGTTTAAGTTCTTTCGACCAAAGGATGTCAATCTAAATATTGGAATTTCTGAAAGTCCTCAAGAGTTAACCTATTATTGCTTTAATGAACCCGCATTAAATGGTTTTTCGAAAGAAGTATCTGAAAGTCGTGATGGGCTACACGCAAAATATAAGCTACTAAAAACCATTCCCGTTCCGACCTTACCTTTAAGAGAGGTTCTTGACAAACACCTGAAGCCTGGAAAACCGATTGATTTTCTCTCCGTAGATGCCGAAGGATTTGATTTGATTGTGCTAAAGTCGAATGACTGGAATAAATACAGACCGATATTTGTATTAGTCGAGGAAGAGCTTTCCATACCAGAACTCCATCAGTCCGAGATATACCAATTCATGCTTCAACAAGGGTATAGTCTTGTCGCCAAAACCAAAAGAACCTTGTTTTTTAAACGTAAAGAAGATTAAGCTTGCTTGTTTTTCTTCGCCTTATAGGCATTTATTTTCTTTTCAAGGAAACGAGCCAATCGTTCAAAGAAGGTGCCTTTACGATGTTTATAGAAATGTTTAATGGCTGCATATGCCGTTGGGTCTTCTTGAATAACAGTAGGGAATCGTTGTACTGCCTTTTTAGCTAATTCAACACGGTACACCTGATCCACATCCGAATGTGTTCCTGAACCATCTGTTCCCGTATTTTGTATGTAGGAACGACGAGGGTATAAAACCAATCCTTGTTGCTTAAAAATCGATAAGTACCAACGAATGGCCCATGAATTAATCTTGCCATCCTTGAATTGTTGAACCTGCTTCCAGAAATTCTCTGTACCGTCTACACTAAAAGCTTTCCGGTCCTTTCGAGTAAAATCCTTCGTGAGTGCCTCAATGTCCGGATTAAAATGCTTCCAAGCCCTTTCCCAGGTCGCCCATCCCCAAGAATTCGCTACCCGAAAGAAAAAGGATTGCTGTAAACTTTTTGGTCGCTCTACCGGATACATATAGCCCGAAATTTCCATCACCTTTTCCTCGTTTTCATATCGATTCAAAGCATCATTGAAATATTCTAAAGCAAAAGGTGAACTCTCTAAATCATCCTCTAAGACAATGATCCGACCATGTTTTTGAATGACCTGACTGACTCCCTCAATGATACTGTTCGCTAATCCTTTGTTTTGCGCACGTTCTATAATGTAGATATGTTTAAACTTCCAAGGTTCACGGATTAAAGACCGAACTTGATTCACACTGTCGATATCATTGGCCGTTTTTGGCCCGTCAGAAAAAATATAAAGATCAGATTCTTCGGCAAGTGGATTAGCCTCTAAAGAAGCCAAGGTTTTTCGGGTATGAACAGGTCTATTGTAAACAAATAGTGCAATTGGTGCTAACATGTAATCACAAAAATCAATCAATTCAAAATCAAATATATGGAGATAAACTCGTATTGCTTAAGTATAATGCTTTTTTATTATACTGTACAAGAATCTTTCCTAAATTTGTTGATTAAAGAAATTCATGAGCGAGAATACAAAAAGCAATACCCTTAAAGGCCTCTTTTGGAATACCATTGACCGCTTCGGCAACCAGGCAATGGTTATTTTGGTCAGTGTTATTATTGCTCGTATTGCCGATCCATCGGCCTTTGCACAGTATAGTGTATTGCTGATCTTCTCCACAATAGCCACCACCTTTGTCAATAGCGGATTGGCAACTTCACTTGTACGTAGCAAAGAAGTCGATCAACTCGACTACTCTACCATGTTTTGCTTTAACCTGACGGTTAGTATTAGCTTATACCTCATACTCTTTTTTGCTGCTCCTTATATGGAACAGTTTTATGGAATTAAGGGATTAGCATTGTTCGCAAGGGTTCTTTTCCTGCAAATTGTTATTCAATCCTTTGGTATTGTACAGAACGTCAAAATTCTACGGAACTTCCAGTTTAACCTCATGATGCGGAGTAATGTCTTAGCGGTTTTTCTATCAGGCGGACTTACGATATTAATGACTTATTTTGGGGCACCTATCTGGGCAATGATTTTACAGCCGGTCTACTATGCGACCTTTCAAACCCTGTTTATGTGGATATGGGGCGACTGGAAAATCGATTTTACCTTTAGTGCTAATTCCCTGAAAAAGCACCTGCATTTTTCCGTATCCTTCATGCTTTCCAACTTATTGGGTAAGGCCCTTTCCCAATTGTATTATAATTTTAATGCCAAACATTTTACAGAAACTGTAGCTGGATATTACTACAACGGTAATAAATGGGGAGAAACGCCCGGAATGCTCATGAGTTCTATTGTTCAGGGGACTACTTTGTCAACACTGGCACCTATTCAAGATCAATCTGCCCGATTCTTGAATGCTTGTCGAAAAACCATGTCCAGCTTGGTATTCGTGTTATTCCCGGTCAACATGCTCGCTATATGTGTTGGCGAACCTGCTTTCCGTTATTTCCTAACCGAAAAATGGATGCCTTCTGTGGTGCCTTTTCAATGGTTATGCTTCGTGGGGATATTTATCGCGATGACTGACCTCAATGTGAATTTTCTGAATATCAAAGGAAAATCTAAATTCTCCTTGATCCTTGAAATCATAAAATTTGGAGCATCAATCATCACCTATTTCTTAACCTACAAGCATGGCATTATGATGATCATTTATGGGCAATTGGTTATCCGCGTGATCTGCTATATCATTGCTTCTGCCATGAGTGGTAAAGTATATGGATACCTGATATTAAATCAACTGAAGGATATTATCCCAAGTTTATTGATCAGTGTTTTTGCTGCTGGAATAGCTTATTTACCGCTTTATTACCACTGGGTAGATCATGATCTTTTACTTCTAATCATACAAACTAGTATATTCGCTGTCCTATATATCGGAATCAACCATGTCCTGAAAAATGAAACTTGGTTGGAGATTTTGGGATTAGTTAAAAAGAAAATTACAAAATAAGGTTAATGGAAGTTGCAAAAGGACAATGGGTAGGCTATGAGACTGTCTTCTATCATGAGAAGACGGGCAAATATGGATTGGCCATCAATGAAGTTATTGATTATAGCAATTTAGAGATTGATCCAGAAGGTTTAGCGGCTTATCTTGATTTTGGCTATGCTGTATTCGGACATACACCCGTTAAGCATGTGAAATTCCTTTTGCCACATCAAAGTCTCAATTTGATCGATGGCCAATTACAGGTCTACAATACAGAGGATACCACTTTAAACCTGATTGGAAAAACCAGTAGGGAGGAAGATGTGCTGAACCAGATAAAAACTTCCCTTAACCAATGGGCAGATGGTTTCTCTGAAAATATTTTGATTCCTACCAGTGGTGGTTTTGATTCTAGACTGATGAATGTGCTCATCGAAGATAAATCTCGAATCCATGCCTATACTTATGGTACTTCCTTTAACCAAGGTCAATCTCGTGAATCGGTCTATGCGGGCCTGCTCTCCGAACGCCTAGGGACACAATGGTCTAGAATTCCTCTGGGTAAATTTAACGGATATATCCCGCAATGGTATGAGCAGTTTGGTCCTGCAGTTGGGGCGTCTGGAACTTACCACATGGAATTTTACCAGAAGATCAAAGAGAAGGAAAACTTCGAAAAACTACACCTATTGAGTGGTATTATTGGTGATGCGTGGGCAGGTGCTGTACATGTACCTCAAATTCAATCGGCCAATGAATACCGTACCTTGGGTTATACCCATGGTATGAGTGCCAACGCCAAATTAGCCTGCAATACCGACTACCTTTCTTTGGTAGAACCGATCTTCGATCGACAAAAAGAACATTTAGCCGATCCAGACTTCCGCATCATTACCGCTATGCGGACTAAAATGATGCTCCTTCAATATTTAATTTCCGTGCCCACCCAAATGGGCTTCCCAGGGTATTCACCTTTCGTAGAAGAGGACATTGCATTGGCCATGCTCAATTTGCCTAAGGATAGAAAGGAAAATAGAGCTTGGCAGCGTGATTTCTTCAGAAAAAATAACCTTCTTTTTGAAGAGGAAAAACACAACCATACTTATCAGAATTCCTTGAATTATTATGCCTTACTCCATGAGAAATTAGAACCATTGGATGTGGAGGTCTTGAAAGAATGCATTAATCCGGAATATCTGCATTGGATCAATGGTAAGATTCAATCTATTGGCCGCAAAGAGCGCCTGTTTCAGACTTTAATGCATACGCCGAAGGTCAAGGGTGTTCTTAAGCTTTTAGGGGCTAAGAACGACTTATTAGAAGCTTATTTTGCGTATATTACCATTATGCCAATCGAAATCTTGTTAAAGAAAAGAAATACCCATGCTTAAGACCAGCAAACTCTTATTCGTCGGAGATGTAGTGCTTAATAGCAAACCCGTATTCACGCCCAAGCTGAAAGATCTTTTTCAGTCGGCGGATTTACGTGTTTGCAATTTTGAAGCTCCATTGAAAGGTGCTGGAAAGCCTATTTTGAAGACAGGGCCTCATGTTGCTCAGGATCCTGAAGCTGTGGCATGGTTGAAACAAGAAGGCTTCAATTTTTTTTCATTGGCGAATAACCATATTTTAGATTACGGCGATGTTGCTCTTCAGAAAACCATAGCGGCAATAGGTGCAGATAACTGCTTAGGTGCTGGAGATGCAAAACAGGCCTATGCCTGCCATACCTTGACAATTAACGATACCCTATATGGCTTTATGGCCTTTGGTGAGAATGGTTTCGGAGCCTTAAATGGCGATCGTGATTATGGGCATGCTTGGGTAAATGATCCACAAGTGGAGACTCAAATTAAAGAAGCCGCGGAAAAGGTGGATGTGCTAATCTTACAAGTGCATGCTGGCGTAGAACTTTTGGATGTGCCAATCCCGGAATGGCGTACAAGGTATAAGCAATTGCTGGATGCCGGAGCAGATGCGGTAGTAGCGCACCATCCCCATGTTTTACAGGGAATGGAATACCATGAAAATAAACCCATCTTCTATAGCTTGGGAAACTTCTATTTCGATTATCCTTCAAATCATCCCCAATGGAATACAGGTGGCCTTTTAGAACTTCGTTATGAAGGAAAAAAACTGCTCGGCTTTACCATGCATGTCGTTAAAAAAACGAACAATAAGCTGGACTTAGGGAATGAAAATGAAGCCGAAAAAATGATGGCTGATTTGAATGTAAAGCTTAATATTCATTCCTACGAAGATTATGTCACGGCTTTTGCTGTTCAAGATTGGGATAAACACCACATACAATATTACGCCAAACCTTTTAACGGATTAGGGAAATATAATATCAAAGCATTGCTGAAACATGTAAAACGTAGTGTTTTCAATAGGGAGGTGGATTACCACATGCTGTGGCATAACCTATTTATTGAAAGCAACAAATGGCTCGTTGAGCGAGCCATTCGGTATAAATTGAAAGCAAAATAAGCTTAGATCACACTGATCTGATTGCTGAACTCTGCTAAACTTGGATGCTTTGGATCTAAATCCGTTATCAAATAGCTGATGTCTTTTAATGGACATACACGCATTTTCTGATTCGAATTTAATTTCTCCACGATACTCAATACGCCTAATTTCTTAGAACACTTGATCATCGCTTTTTTTATCTGAACAACTTCCCAGTCCGAATCGGTTATTCCTTCCTCAACGGAAAGACTATTTGTACCCAATAGACACAGGTCAACCTTGATCTCCGATAACTCATTGATGACTTGTGAGCCTGTAACGACATTGGTGTTGCGGGAAAGTTTCCCTCCCAATAAGATAACCTCAATATTTTCTTTCTCGGCTAATTCTAAAGCTACCAAAGGACTAATGGTGAAAAAAGTACATTGTATATCTTTAGGTACTAATCGCGCCAACTCGATCATACTGGTACCACCGCCCACTAAAACGGTCATACCGCTTTTTATTAAGGTAATAGCTTTTGAAGCAATCTCTTTTTTCGCTTCCTTGGCATATACGTTTCCTTCTTGAAATGGATATTGAAACGATCTTGATAAAGCGCCCCCATAAACCTTTAGAACCTGTCCGCTTTCTGCAAGTTCATTCAGATCCCGACGAATGGTGTCCTCCGAAACATTCAACTGAACACTTAAATCCGAAGATAATACCTTATTGTGGATATTGATCTGATGAATAATATAGGCTTGCCTTTCTTCTTTTAACATAATTCAAATTTACTTATGGGATATAAAATTATAAAAATATTCGATAAGCAATTAGGTTTATCTTCCTAATTGTCATCTTCTTCCTTTTTTGGAGGGTTTATTTTCAGATTCTTAAATCGTGGTGTAAAGCCAGGAGGCTTTTTTGTTGATTCCTCTTCTTTTGGGGTTGAAGACTCTTCTTCGCTGCTTTCTTCTGCCAGTTTAGGTTCTGCCTCAACTGACTTAGGCGGACTACTCGCTTTAAACCTTGGTTTAAAGCCTGTGGGTTTGCTACTGCTCTCCACGCTAGGAGTTTCTTCTTTCTGCTCTTCCTTGCCTGCCTGAATTTCTTCTGCCGGCTTATCCGCTGTTTCTACCTTCTTGACAATGTTACTCGCTTTAAATCTTGGTTTAAAACCCGCTGGCTTACTCGCTGTCTCTTCTGCTTGAGGGCTTTCAGTCGGATTTTCTTGTTTGTTTTCGGTGCTTTCATCAGTTTGAGCTGTTGGTTCTACTTGCTTTGGTAGATTGCTCGCCTTGAACCTGGGTTTGAAACCGGAAGGTTTACTATTTTCAATTTCCTTAGTAGAAGGGTCTAAAGGTTTCTCTTTACTTTCTTTTTCTGATGATTCCTTAGGTTCCACTTTAATTGGTGGATTTCCAGCTTTAAATCTTGGCTTAAACCCGGCAGGTTTACTCGCTTCCGTCGCAGAAGTTGTTGATACATTGGGGTTTTCTTCTGTAATGGAAGATTCTTCCTTTGGTTCTGCGGTTTTTGGCGGAGTGCTTGCCTTAAATCTTGGTTTAAAACCCGCAGGTTTAGCTGTTGGACTTGGAAGGTCTGCTTGTTTTTCTTCGGTACTTTCCGCACTTTCAACAGGCTTAGCTGCAACTTGAGCTTTGAATCTTGGTTTAAAACCTGTAGCAGACTTAGTTGTTTCTGTAGTAGCTGCTTTTTCACCATCTGCTGATGAGCTTCCCGTAACGAGTTTCTGTACGGCGCCTTCCTTATTTTCGATTAATTCAATTTCCGCTAATAGATAATCTTTCCTTAATCGATTGAACCAGAATTTTTTGCTATGGTCAAAACTCTTTTCTCCCATCAAAGCATAATCCCGATCAAATTCCTGATAAAGTTCAGGACGGGCTTTCTGCAATGCATCTAAATCTATTTTCTTCTTTGTGAAAAATTCCAAAAAGGTCAGCATATACAAATGTACAGAGACGAAACACGAAAGACAACATGCATCCGCTTTTTTTCACGAAAAACATTTTAGACGAATTAAATGAGACCGCTTCGCTAATAGATGTGAGATAGGAGATTTGAGATAGAAAAGGTGAAACCCCGACGAGAACGAACGGAATGTCCGCCCGCGTTTTGGAGATTATGGTTAAAAGGCATCAGCCATCAAATGTGATGATTTTGGGAATGTTTATTATCGGTCGAAGCATGCTTCGACCCTACAGTTAAGGTTGTTTTGAAATTATTTTACCCATTTCATGTGGGGCGATGCATGCATCGCCCGCAAACTAATTATTCATTAATATTACATTCAAATACTATGTAAAATTGCATTAGAAGTGAAAACTGTTGTTTTTTTTCATATAGTTTGAACCTCCTTCATCTTGGATTCTGTATGACAGAACCTATTGGTGGTGGAGTTGAGACTCTTCGCTCTGCTTTGAGGTGTAAATAACAAATTTGTTATCCCACCAATAGGTCTAATTACTAACTACTTAATACTGGATACTGCCCGTAGGGCAAAGGGGTTTTCTTAGGTACTCTTTCGGATCTCCTTCGGAACTTGTTCGGATCTCCTTCGGATCTCGTTCGGTTCCGACCGAACGAGATCCGAAGGAGATCCCTATTAGATCCTTGGTAAATCCGTTAGAGTCTCGAAGGAATATAAGAGCAAATCTTAACCATAGACGAAGCATATCCTTTTGAAAAAAGATACAGCTAATAAGAAATTTAAAGTTTAATTGCTCCGAATAGAAGCTTTGTAAGAATAATTTAAACAAACTCTACAGGGAAGTAGAGAAGTTAGGATGCAATTTTCTTTTCAATAATACCAGGCACAAAGGTTTGGAAACAAAAAAAGGAAGGCTCAGCCTTCCTTTTTATTAATTTCTTATCGATTAGTCCATGTTGTGGTAAACCGCTTGCACATCATCGTCTTCTTCAATCTTGTCGATCAATTTTAAGACGTCTGCAGCCTGTTCTTCTGTCAGAGAGGTATGCGATAAGGCAATGCGTTCTAGCTTCGCAGAAGACACCTCAATGCCTTTCTCCTCCAACAAACGTTGCATATTACCAAAGTCTTCAAAAGAAGTCTGTACTACGACTACATCGTTTCCTTCTTCATCAGCCTCTACATAGATTTCTTCTAATCCACCATCAATCAATTCTAATTCCAGTTCATCCATATCCAATTCCTCCGTGGCAGGGAAACGAAAGATAGATTTACGGTTGAAAATAAAATCCAAAGAACCGGTTTTCCCTAAAGAACCACCTGATTTAGTGAAATAGCTACGGATGTTAGCTACCGTTCTGTTGGTATTATCCGTCGCAGTTTCGATAAGGACAGGTACACCATGTGGGCCATATCCTTCATAAACATACTCTTCGTATCCTTTAGCGTCTTTTTCAGAAGCTCTTTTAATAGCAGCTTCCACACGGTCCTTAGGCATGTTTACTGCCTTGGCATTTTGAACCGCTGTACGTAAGCGTGAGTTGTTCTCTGGGTGAGGTCCGCCTTCTTTTACAGCGATTGCAATTTCTTTCCCAAGTCGCGTAAACTGTACGGCCATCTTAGCCCAGCGCTTGAATTTTCTTTCTTTTCTGAATTCGAAAGCTCTACCCATTTTAGTTTAATTTAATTTTAAGATTATCTAACATGTCTTTTGTCATTCCTGTCAGATCAAACGTCGGTGCCCAGCCCCAATCATTTCTTGCTTCGCTGTCATCGATGCTCTTAGGCCATGAGTCCGCAATCGATTGACGTGGGTCGTTCTCTGAGTAGGAAATCTCAAAATTAGGGAGAATTTTTTTAATTTCTTCAGCTATTTCTTTTGGAGTAAAGCTGATGCCCGCTAAATTATAACTTGAACGGATACTTAATTTCGAAGGATCGGCATCCATCAGTTCAATTGTTCCACGAACGGCATCGTCCATGTACAACATCGGTAATTCGGTGTTTTCCGATAAAAAAGAAGTGTATTTTCCTTGACGAATAGCTTCGAAGAAGATGTGTACAGCATAATCTGTAGTACCTCCTCCTGGTTCTGTACGCCAAGAGATAATTCCTGGATAACGTACCGAACGGATATCTAATCCATATTTTTCATGGTAATATTCGCATAGACGCTCACCAGCAAGTTTAGAGATTCCGTAGATACTGTTCGGATCCATCACACAGTACTGTGGAGTTTGCTCTTTTGGAGAGTGAGGTCCGAATACCGCAATCGAACTTGGCCAAAAGATCTTCTTAATACCAAATTCAACAGCTAAATCTAATACGTTCAATAAGCCATTCATGTTCAAATCCCATGCTTTCATAGGATATTGCTCACCAGTAGCGGATAACATGGCTGCTAATAAGTAAATTTGAGTAGGCTTGTACTTTTGAATAAGGGCTCTGATCGCTTCTTTGTCTAAGACATTCAATGTCTCAAAAATCTCTCCCGATGCGATCTCCTTAGGCGCACGGATATCCGATGTTATGACGTTTTCATTGCCAAATTTAAGACGTAATGCCGCTGCTAATTCTGAGCCTATTTGACCGTTTGCTCCGATCATCAAAATGCATTCTTTCATGCTTATGGAGATAGTGTTGTTAAAATTTTATCTATAATTATCCAATGACATTGGAATAAGGCGAAATTACCAATTAAATGGCTGAAAATGATGCTAATTTGAGATTTTACGCAATCGTATGATTTATCCTTTTTTGATTAAAATCTATTAATAATCAACCAAAATCATCGATATTTTAATAATTTTTTATCCATGAAAATCCTGTCCTTCGTATTAACTGCTTATAAAATGATATTATGTCAATAATTTGATGGAATAACTGAATATATTTCATGGATTCTTTCGATCTGTTGAATATTATTCCTCCTCAGCCAAAAAGTATTGTGAATTAGGGAAATATATGAGGGATAATGCGCTTTATTTAGTATGTTTGCTACCTTGAATTAATTAATTAAAATTCTTCTTTTTTATAATCTAAAGTAAAAGAAAAACTATGAAAGTTGCAGTAGTTGGCGCGACAGGTCTTGTCGGGACAGAAATGTTGACAGTATTAGCGGAACGTAATTTCCCAGTAACGGAATTGATCCCAGTAGCTTCTGAAAGAAGTAAGGGTAAGGAAATCGATTTTAAGGGAAAGAAGTATAAGGTGGTTACACCTCAAGAAGCTATTTTACTGAAGCCAGATGTAGCTTTATTCTCTGCCGGTGGTTCTACTTCCACTGAATTTGCTCCATTATTCGCTGAAGCTGGTATTACGGTTATTGATAACTCTTCTGCATGGCGTATGGACCCTAGCAAGAAATTGGTGGTTCCTGAAGTGAATGGTGATGTGCTAACTAATGATGATAAAATCATTGCAAACCCGAACTGCTCTACTATTCAAATGGTGGTGGTGATGAAGCCTTTGCATGAGAAATATAAAATCAAACGTGTTGTTGTTTCTACTTATCAGTCGGTTACAGGTACTGGGGTTAAGGCCGTTGATCAATTGATGAACGAGCGTAACGGGGTAGAAGGTGAGATGGCTTACCCATACCAGATTGACTTGAACGTTATTCCTCATATTGATGTTTTCCAAGACAACGGATACACCAAAGAGGAAATGAAAATGATCCAGGAAACCAACAAGATCATGAGCGATGATAGCATCAGAGTAACGGCTACAACAGTTCGTATCCCGGTTATGGGTGGTCACTCCGAGTCTGTGAATATCGAGTTTGAAAATGACTTTGATGTAAATGAAGTACGTGAGTTATTAGCTGCTTCAGAAGGAATCATCGTTGTGGATAATCCTGCAAACTTAGAATACCCAATGCCTAAGGATGCACATGGAAAAGATGAGGTGTTTGTTGGCCGTATTCGTCGTGATGAGTCACAAGACAAAACCTTGAACCTTTGGATCGTTGCAGATAACCTTCGTAAAGGAGCAGCAACCAATGCGGTGCAAATTGCAGAATTGTTGAACAAAAAAGGATTAGTTTAGTATATAGTAGGGGGTATTTAGTAGATAGACCTATTGGTTGGAAAATAGCTTTGCTACTTCCAACTGAGAGTGAAACGCAACGGTTTTACTACCCACTATTATAGATCAACATCGAGCATCGAAGATGATCGAACTTCCAAGAATATTTTAATACGGTCGGAGCTTGCTTCGACCGTTTATATTTTAGGAGGTAAAGGAAGAATTAAATACATTGATTTTATACCCTTTTAAATTCTCTCAACCTGCCTTGAAATGATAATGCCTAGTAGAAGGTCAGCAGAAACAAATTACTTTACTCTGAGCATCAAATTTCTAATTCAACCCTATATTTCTGCATTTCCAATCTAACAGCGCAGCGATTTCATATCGCACAGCTAATAGCGCAGTGGTCTCAATAAAAGCATAAAAAAACCGACAGTATTTTAATACTGTCGGTTTTTTTATTTCTATAGTTTTAAGTTTTCACAGTTAGCCTCGAGTTGACGAGGTCTAAGTGAGATTTAGCAGATACTCTTCGCTTTGCTCTGAGTTGGAAATGGCATTTCTACCTTTCCCGCCAATAGGTCTATCTACTAAATACTTACTACTATATACTAAAACTATCTTACAGGAACGAATTCCCAGTTGTCATCGAAGTAACTTGTACCGCTAGATCCGGTAGCAATATATCCTTTATCACCAATAGCGAAAGAAACTGCTTTCTCACGTGCTGAAGGTAAAGGTTCGTGTTTTTCAGTCCAGCTGTTATCTGAAGGGCTGAATTTCCATACTGTACCTGATAAACCTGAAGCAGAACGACCTGCAACTACATAACCATTGTTACCAATTACGAAAGTAGAAGCGTTATAACGTCTTGCATCGTAGCTATCTGTTTTAAGACTTCCTAATTTTTCCCATTTGGTACCATCGAATTTGTAGAAATCATCAGTTGCTGTATTGTTAGAATAACCACCACCTACATAAGCAACATTATTGATTACGAAAGCGTAAGCATATGCTTTTTTGAATGCAAATGAAGTAGTTTCATCTTTAGTCCATTTATCAGCAGCAGGATCGTATTTGTAGATATCACTGAATGTTTTATCAGTAGAAGTTGCACCTAAACCTACATAACCGTAGTTACCGATAGAGAAAGCAACTGCTCCGAAACGAGCTTCTCCTGGGAAGTCAGCGATTTTTTTCCAAGTGTTTGCTGTAGGATCGTATTGGTAGAAATCTTTCAATTCACCAACACCTTCACCACCAAAACCTAAACCAACATAACCTTTACCGTTCACTGCGAAACCAACTGCACTATGTCTTGCTGGACCAATGAAATTTGCTTTTGTGCTCCATTGAGAACCATTAAAAGCGTGGTTGTCTGCTAATACCTCATTTGTTTTAAGGTATCCACCTACAACATAAGCAACATTGTTTATCGTGAATGTTGAAGCTCCATTACGTGGATCCTCAGGAAATACTGTAGAGCGCGTCCATTCTGTAGGCCCTGTCTCGGTATCGCCTTCTTCATCTTTTTTACAGGAATTGAAGGATGTAATTGCTAAAGCGGCTACTAGAACTAGTACTAGCCAGTTTTTCTTATTCATAGATTATTTAAATTTTGTATATACGATATTTAATTTAACTTTCGGTTTACTGTTTTGGGTTGCCAAGATGCTGGTATTTCCCGTATTAAACAATGCCGGAGAGCCCAAAGATAAGTATAAAGATTTATTTTGTGCGTCTGGACTGTTTACAGTACGAATGTACTGGATCATATTAAAGATATACTTTCCAGGTTTTCCTGTGTTGTTACCAATAATATAAGTTCCTGTTTGTAGGGTATTCGTAAAAGGTACCGTCAAGAAACTGGTCGGTACACCAAGGTTTGCAATATATAGAATAGGCTGTGGAGCTGCCGTATAATAACCTAAGTGAGAAGAGGAAACCTCAATCTCCAATTCGGCCTTGTTAATGGCAATTCCAGGTTCTTGCATGAAATCCTTCAATGCTGGGAAGGTAAGCTCTGTTGCTACACCTGATCCTGCTTGAAAATAACTTACACCATTGGTTTCTGAAGTTGGAATAGCCTTCGATGTACTCAAATTAGCAAAAGCAGTTCCTGAGCGATCAGCATCATATTGGTTGTATTGGAAGGTCTTTTCACCCATGTTCAATACTTTAGTTCCTTTCTTACGGAAACCATCAGATCCAATATAAGAATAGTTTAATGTTACTTGCAAGGTGTCTTTGAAACCTACCATAGCCGTATTTGTAGCATCAGGCACGATCGTTAATCCTTTTACATAATCTGCAAAATTCGATGCAGAGTTAAAGGCAACATCCGAGTTCTTAATCTTTTGAAAAAACTCCTGACCTAATCCATCATCTAAACGGATATTCAAGGAGTCGATTTTATGCATATGTGGTCTGAAACGGATAGATCCTAATTCTGCAGCATCGTATTTGAATTTCTGATCGGCAAAGATGTTTGCTCCTGGGTAATAAATAGGAAAAGATATGCCCACTGGAGATGGTTTCAACGTGGTAGTTTCTAAAGCTTGCGTCAAACGGTGAACCGTGAATTTCTGTACTTTAGAAGTATCCCCAAATGCGTATCTGTTTGAATTTGGTCGTATAACCAAGTTTAAGGAGTCAAATACTGAATTTGCTGGGAAATCTTTCGTAATGCCCGCAGGGCTTAATCTAAAAGAAGTACTCACACTTAAAGAGCCAATTGCTGGTTGGGATACTTTACCCACCAATAAAGAACCAGTTGCCGCAGTTGGTATATTCGGCATCTGTATCGTTTTGACAACTGCTGATAAGCTGTCTATAGCTGTTACATTCAGATTATTAAGATTCTCGTTTTTCAACGATATAGCCATATCCTTATCACAGCTCGACAAGAATAATGCAGCACTTAAACTGAAAGTAGCAAAAAGAGAAAAACGTAAATTTTTAATCATAAATTCATTAGTCATGCAAAAGTATTGAAACCTTGTTGTTATTCCTTGTTATATTATGTTAAAAATCACCATTTAATAATCTTTAACAGCTTTAAAGGAAATAGCAACCTAGCAACACCTGCTATCAAATTTCATAAATCTTATGCTTTATATTCAACGGTTAAAACGGTTGATATGCGACAACTTATTTGTTAAACTGTTAATCAGTGTTATAAATTGTTAAAAGCATCCATTTCTTTATGCCGTGCAAATCTACTAATTTAAATTTGTTTTAATTATGTTAAAAAAGTATAAAATATTGATGCTAGCCATCGTCCTAACGGCAACAGGAGTGATTCTGGTGCTTAGTGTTTGGTTGTATGGAAGTTATCAGACCCGCAAGCAATATTATTTAGGTTCTGCGGAAAGAGAATTATTCGATGTTATACAAGGTTTTTATCAAGATAATGAAGCTGAAATTCAACGAGATAATCAAAACCAACGTCGAGGAAGAATAGATCGATTCTCCACAGCCTTAAAGAAAAGATATCCCATGGTGGATATTGATACCGTAAAAGGGCTTTTTGAATCGGAGAATTTCTGGCGAAGACCTAATAACGATAAGCCTTCAACGGATACAACCGCCAATGGACGAGCTAAAATGAGTCGTCATTTCATATCTTCTTTTGTGTTTCGCAATATCAATTGGAGTGAGGAAGTATTGGATACTTTAGCTCAGCGCTTATCTGTTGTATTGAAACAAAGGGATATGGATACACCTTTTAAACTCCATATGCTTAACCTGCCGGATGAACAAGAAAGGGATGCCAGCTTCTACCATGGAAGATTTAAGGAAAATAAATCTCGCCCGATTTTAGTAGATCCGGGTGATAACCTTTACCTTGAATTGGACTTCGATAATCCTTGGCGAAATATTGTCATGGCTATTTTCTGGCAGATATGTATTGTTATTTTACTCATCTGCTTGCTTATCGGAACTTTCTTCTATCTTTTGGATACCATCAAGAAACAAAATCAACTAGCTAAAATGCGCAAGGCATTTGTCAATAACATGACCCATGAATTGAAGACCCCCGTATCAACGGTTATGGCAGCAGTTGAATCCATTCAGCGTTTTGGTGCCAAAGATGATAAAGAACGGATGAACCGTTATTTGGCTATTTCTAGAAATGAGCTGGAACATTTATCCGATATGATTGAACGTGTATTGCAGATTGATGTTGCGGAAACAAATGGTCTTGTGCTTGATAAATCCAGTTTTGATATCGTTCTTCTATTGAAAGAATGTGTAGAGAATGCTCAGTTGTTTGCAAAAAAAGCAGTACAAGTTACTTGGGAGAGTAATGTCGAAAGCTATACTTTGATGGGCGATATGGCGCATATTAAAAATGTTTTCAATAACTTGTTGGACAACGCGATCAAATATGCTGAAGAAACAGTGCAGTTAAATATTCGCGTACAAGCTTCTGATAAAGAAATTGAAATTCAAATTCAAGATAACGGAATAGGTATTCCGAAGGCTTATCAGAAGGGGGTCTTTGATTTGTTTTTCCGTGTTCCATCTGGCAACATACATAATGTGAAAGGCTTTGGATTAGGTCTTGCCTATGTAAGGCAGATCGTGACGCAACATCAAGGACAAGTACAGGTCAAGAGCGAGGAAGGCCTTGGCAGTACTTTTATAGTGACTTTACCAAAAGATTGATATGATCAATATTTTATATGTAGAGGATGAGGAAAGCTTGGCAATGATTGTGTCGGATAGCTTGGAAGCCAATGGTTTTATGGTTCGTCATGTGCTAAATGGTCAACAAGCCTTGCTTTTTCACAATAAATATAAACCAGATATCATCATCTTGGATGTGATGATGCCTCTAATGGATGGTTTTACAGTAGCTAAGGAAATCCGCAAAACGGATTTACATACCCCCATTATCTTTCTAACCGCCATGACACAAACTGATGATGTCGTTAAGGGTTTTAAATTGGGAGCCAATGATTACATCCGCAAACCATTCAAGATTGAGGAACTGATTGTTCGAATAGAGGCTGCGATTAAAAAGAGTGGACAAGGGATGTCTTCTTCGAGATTTGTACTCGGTAATTATACCTTAGATACCGTAAAAAATGTCCTCAGTATAGGCGATGAACAAGAGAAATTGTCTTATAGGGAGGCAGAACTATTAAAAAGACTTATAGAGAGTAAGGATAAAGTATTGCCACGTGATGAGATTATTCGGACTTATTGGAGTAATGACACCTATTTCACTGGTCGTAGTTTGGATGTGTTCATCAGTAGAATCCGGAAATACTTGTCCAAAGATGAACGAATTAAGATTACCAATATCCGTGGAGTAGGCTATATGCTGACACTGGATTAATGAAGACATAAGGAATAAGAAAATGAAGGCACTGATTATTGTAGATGTACAGAACGATTTTTTACCGGAAGGCTCTTTAGCTGTATCCAAAGGAGATGAGATCATTCCCATTATCAACCAGCTCCAGAAAGATTACGACTTAATTGTGGCAACCCAAGATTGGCATCCCGCTAATCACTTAAGCTTTGCCAGTCAACATGAAGGAAAACTACCATTCGAACAGATAGACTTGTATGGTTTAGATCAGGTGTTATGGCCAGACCATTGTATTCAGGGATCTTATGGTTCTGAATTTTCGGATGAGCTGGACATGAATAGAGTAGAGGCTGTATTCCGTAAAGGGATGGACCCAAAGATTGATAGCTACTCTGGTTTCTTTGATAACGGTAAACGTAAAGATACTGGACTCGGCGGTTACCTGAGGGCTAGAAATGTGGAAGAAGTACATGTGTGTGGATTGGCAGCAGACTTTTGTGTTTATTTTACAGCAATGGATGCATTGGCAGTTGGGTTTAAGTCGGCCATCATTTCAAAAGCTACCAAGGCTATTGATAAAGGCGCTTTTATGGAGAAAAAGAACGACTTTATACAAGCTGGCGGTATATTGCTATAAGTAGAAATAAAAAATGCCCATTTAAATTATATGTTAATTTCATGTGAAACATAATTTAAATGGGCATTCAAATATTTTGATTTTTTACTGGTTTCTGTTTCGGCCCCCACCGAATCCACCTGAACCACCTGATCTAGATCCTTCTCCTCTGCCTTCACCACGCTCCCCTCTAGGACCATCCATACTTCTTTCGGAGTTATTGCTGCTACGACCACCAAAACTGCGTAGGTTATAGGTTAAACTCAACAAGAAATAACGATTCAAAGTATTGGATTGAATGTTGTTAATCGATGAACCCGTCACATTACGATTAATATTTGTCGCATTGTTTAGCAAGTCAAATCCTTTGATGGATATTTCTGCATTCTTTCTCTTCAACATTTTGTAACCTAATGAAGCATTAAGCAAGGAAATATTATTACCTCCAGAATTCATAATTCCACCATTATAGATGTAGGAATATTGGGAGCTGAAGATCATATTTTTCCAGAACTCCAGAACCAAAGTATTGCTAAGACGATGATCCGTTACCCGGTAATGGGTTACCCTTGCTGTTGGATTATCGCTAAATCGAGTGCTGTAATTGTAATGGAAACCCACAATGATCTTTCTACTGAAAGTCGTGTTCATACCTATTTGTTGGCTAAGACCATAACCATAATTTGGAGTTAACTCATCATTCAAGTAGGTGAAATTCTTATTCATGTATAAGTTGGTGTTCAAAGAAATGTTGAACCCTAATTTCTTTAACGGCAATCCATAGCTGGTTGTCGAACGGATATCGTACTGTCCACTAATATTCGTTGGAACAGTATAGGAACCACCGGCACCTAAGATTACATCATCAAATAATTGAAGCGTGGTATCTGTGATAAAGCGGTTGTCTACAATTCGGTTCTTATAAAAACTCACACTGGCATTACTGGTGAAGCTACGGCCATTAACTTTGTTGACATCCCGATATTGGAATCTTAAATCGTGTCTGTACTCTTGTTTCAAATCCGGATTACCACGTCTGATGTTTAGTTCATTGCCATTATCAATATAATCTTGTAATTGATCGATAGAAGGTACATTGGTATTGGTGTTGTAATTGAACTCCACATTTCTTTCCTTATTGAAGAAATAGACTGCTGTAAAGTTTGGCAAGAAACTACCAAAGTCTGCCACTGTGCGTAAATCATAAGGAACGGTACGATCATTTACACGAACCCCATGCTCATAATCTAATCCTACCTGAATACGTAGTGTATCCCTTTTGTTGTATGAATAGGATAAACCTGCACTTTGATGGGTAAAGTCATTTCTAAATTCATTAGATAGGCGGGCATTCAACTCTTCATATTGACCGGTTTCTGCTAAGAATTCCAGGGTTTTACGATCCGAATAATTATTGGTATTTCGAAGACCATAATTAGCTTGTAATCTAGAGAACCTATTCAAATTCTGGGTAAAGCTGATTTTTCCATTGAACCCAGAGCCATAACCATTGGTCACATTCTGTCTGTCATTGGTATCAATTCGATCCAACACCGCGTTCTTATAATAATCTACAAAGGCTAAAGTTTGCCCTAAAGCATCATTGGAACTTTTATTTCCACTCGCATTTAAACTGATAGTCTGACCCGATTTTCTAAAGCGGTGCATATAGGTCAAGGCACCACCATAATTCAAGCTATTATTGTCGTTATTGTTCTTACGGTCAGACTTATTGATCAGCTCCGTTTGGTTTTTTGTCATTTGGCTACTAGACGAATTATCCCTTCCTGATCCCCTAAATGTTAGATTAGGTGTAAAGTCCAGATTGTTCATACTGTCAATCTGCCATTTTACACGTCCACCAAAGGTATGTTCGTTATTGATAGCAGTAGCCAACTGATGGGAGTTTTGAAATTGATTAGCACGTGCTCCAGCTAAGTATTCAATGTCTGATAAGGTATTTGTGAATGTATTGGAATAGCGGAAATTATAGTTTCCATTGACTTCCAATTTTTTGTCCAGGAAGCTGTTGGAATAGTTGGCAGCACCGGCATAGGTGTCGGCTAATCCGCGTTCCGTATTGTTATTGCCTCGTCTTCCGCCACCTCTTCCTTGTTCGCCCAAGCTAGTTTCATTGATGTTATTAGCCATTAAAGTCATGGAAATCCGTTGATCCCCATTGAATGAATTTAAGGCTGTACTTAAAGCAAATTTATCAGAATCACCTTTGCCGGCATTGGCACGTCCAAAATAACCCTTCCGTTTATCGGGCTTGGTGACAATATTAATAACCTTACTACGCTTACCATCATCAAATCCGGAGAAACGAGCCTGTTCACTCTTTTCATCTATAATTTGCAGCTTATCAATGATATCTGCTGGTAAATTCTTTAAGGCAATCCTAGGGTCTGTGCTGAAGAATTCCTTACCATCGACCAGAATTCGTTTTACATCTTCTCCATGAGCTTTTACATTCCCATCTTCATCAATCGTGACTCCTGGAACTTGTGCCACCATTTCATCAGCATCAGCAAATTCCCGGGTGACGAAGTTCTTCGCATTATACTCCATGGTATCCCCTTTAACGGCAACCATTGGTGCTGCGGTAATGGCGATTTCCTCAATCATAATCTCCCCAGGCTCCATCTCAAAGCTCAATTGAACAGGTCGATCTGTTAATTGAACTTCTGCCAGATATGGCTTAAAACCCAATAAAGTACTGTTAACTGTATATGTTCCAGCAGTCAGCTTGTCAAAAGAAAATTCTCCATTGTCATTGGTCTTTGCCGCATGTTTCGTGGAATCTTTTTTGTTAAGCAATTGAACCGTCACGTTAGAAAGAACGTCACGTTTAGTTTTATCGGTAATTTTGCCGGAAAGTTTCACCTGTGCCTCTATGTTCGTCGTTAGTCCCAAACATAATAGGAGAAACAAAATGTATTTCATGATAAAGGATTGATTAATTGTGTAATAATAACTCAAAATCTTGAAATCTGTTCTATATAATCCGCAAATCACAAAAAAGATACATTCTCACAGGCTAATTGAAAAAAGGATATATTTGTTCCTAAGTTAAAATGAAAGAAACAACCCTAAGTAGAAAAGAAAAGATTTGGCAAACGGCCCTACAGCTATTTGCGACAAATGGTTATTTGGACACATCAACTAAGGAGATTGCTGCGCAGGCTGGTGTCTCTGAAGCTCTTATTTTCAAGCATTTTGGAAATAAGGATGCCCTATTGGCGCATATTGTTAAAGCCGGATACCGAAAGGTATTGATGCAGCACAAAGGGATGATGTCCTATAAAAGTGCTAAGGATTTTCTCAAGAATATGGTGCTTCTACCGAGTCAATTGGTCGCTGAAGAGCCTCTTTTCTGGAAATTACAAGAACGACTTTCACATCATTCCTTCTCTAGAACACAGCATGAGCTCTTTATTAAGCCTGTACAACCCATATTATTACGTGCTTTTATGGAGCTAGGTTATGAGAATCCAGAACTTGAAACACAATTTTTACTTCTAATTATTGATATGCTTTGGAAGAAGGAAGCTTGTGGGGATATTGAGAATTCAGCAGAGTTAGCAAGACTTATTGAGCAAAAATATCACTTAATTTAATGCGTTTTTGTGCATGTTTAATGCAAGCTTCAAACATAAATACGCAATAAGATTTCCATAAATAACCAAAATTTCCTTATTTCGTACCAAACTAATTTGTGATGATAAAAAAAATATCAACTATTTTATTATTTACCCTATTCGTTGCGACCTCTGTATTGGCGCAAAAAAGGCCTGATTTTATCACCTTTGTGAATCAAGATCATGCTTGGGTAGATTCGGTTTTTAAAACCTTGAGCCCAAAGGAAAGAATCGCGCAATTATTCTTGGTTCGCGCCCATACCAACTTGGGACAAAAATATATTGACTCGGTTCAACGTGTCATTGAAAAAGAACAATTAGGTGGATTAGTCGTATTTCAAGGTGGACCTGTTCGTCACGCGAATATGTTTAACAACTACCAAAAGGTTAGTAAGGTTCCTTTGTTAATCACCTTTGATGGTGAGTGGGGATTAGGTATGCGTATGCCGGATTCAACGATTTCTTTCCCTTACCAAATGACCCTTGGAGCGATTCAAAATAATCAACTCCTATATGATATGGGTAGACAAGTAGCCAAGGATTTCCAACGCATTGGAATGCACTTTAACTTTGCGCCTGTTGTCGATATCAACAACAACCCTAAAAATCCGGTTATCAATTTCCGCTCTTTTGGTGACAATAAGTTTAACGTAGTTAGAAAATCCAAAGCATACATGAACGGTATGGTAGATGGCGGTATTTTAGCTTCGCTTAAACACTTCCCAGGACATGGTGATACCGATGTGGATTCTCATTATGACCTTCCACAATTGAACTTCGATCGTAAGCGTTTGGAAAGCCTGGAAATCTATCCTTTTAAAGAGTTGATCAATGAGGGAGCACCATCGGTAATGGTTGCCCACATGAATATTCCTGCATTGGATAATACCCCAAATATGCCTTCTTCCATTTCCAAGAAAGTAGTTACTGACCTTCTTCGTAATGAATTAGGATTTAAAGGCCTTACAGTTACGGATGCGATGGATATGAAAGGGGTGAAGAAATTCTTCCCGAACGGTGAAGCAGATGTTATGGCAATCGAAGCTGGACATGATTTATTAGAGGTGTCTGAAAATAGTGGACGTGCTATCGGTTTAATTGAAAATGCTGTCAAAACTGGTCGTATTTCTCAAGCGGATATCGATAGACGCGTAAAGAAAGTATTGGCAGCTAAACTTTGGTTAGGTTTAAACCGCTCAACAGTGGTTAATACAAATAATCTTTACCAAGATTTAAATACACCTTCTGCACAATCACTGGTACAACGCTTGGCTGATGCATCAATTACCTTATTAAAGTCTGATCGTGGAATCAACCGTTTCGATAAGACTAAGGAAACTGCTATCGTAAGTGTGGGTATTGATAAAGCCCAAGATTTTGAGACTGGATTAACGACACAATTAACTGCTCATAAGCAATATTTCATCAAGGGAGATGAAACGGAAGAGCAATTAAAAGAATTATTGAACGAAATCAGAGAGCATAAACAAATTGTTTTGGCTATCCACGATAATCGCTCAAGACCTCGTAGCGAATTGGTTTTAAATGAGCCAACCGTAAAATTTATTGATAAATTGGCAGGTAGAAGAACGATCTCTGTGATGTTTACAAATCCATACGCGATGAACTCGGTGGATGTAATGCGCAGTGCATCGGTATTGCTGGCTTATCAGAATGATTTCTTTATGCAAAAGGCTGCTTTGAAGGCTGTTTTGAAACAACTAAAACCTACTGGAAAATTACCGGTTACCATTTCCAAAGATTTGAAATACGGAAAAGGGTTATAGTTAAGTAAAATTTAACACATATTTAAGGCCAGTAATTTTTACTGGCTTTTTTATTGATAAAAGAAAGTCTATTTTTGCTTGTAATAAATTAAATTATGGCAAAAGAGCAGATTTCTATTTTTGATATGTTTAAGATTGGGATTGGTCCTTCCAGTTCCCATACTTTAGGTCCTTGGCGTGCGGCTCAGCGGTTCGTACAAGTGTTGGTGGACCGTAATCTGCTGAGCCATGTCCAAACCGTCAATATTCTTTTGTACGGTTCCTTGGCGAAAACTGGGGTAGGGCATGGTACGGATATCGCTGTTCTTTTAGGATTGAGCGGTGATGATCCGGTAACCTTTGATGTACACGATGTGGTCCCTAAAGTGGAACGCATAAAATCCAATAAAAAATTAAACTTAGGAGCGCAGAAAGAAATTGACTTCTGTTACATTGACAACCTCTTATTTCTTTTTGACCAAAGCCTTCCTTTTCACCCGAACGCCGTTACTTTTCAGGCTTTCTTAGAGGATGGTACTGCTGTTTCAGAAACCTATTATTCCATAGGTGGAGGATTCGTCATTCAAGAAAATGATTCCGAAAGTGTCCTTTCTGAAATTGATTTACCTTTCCCGATTGATACAGCACAGGAACTCATGGTGGCTTGTATGCGTACGGGATTGAAAATCTCTGAACTTGTTTTGGAGAATGAATGTTCTTGGCGATCAGAACAAGCGACTCGTGATGGGGTGATGCAAATCTTCAATACCATTAAGGAATGTATCTATAAAGGATGTCATACCGATGGGGTATTACCTGGAGGATTACACGTGGAGCGACGAGCAGCAAAATTGAATAAACGAATGCTGAAAGGCAGAACCTATTCCGATTACGACAGTTGGTTAGAGGCTATTCGCGCGGGTGGACGTGACTTCGGTTATATTCTTGACTGCGTGAGCTGTTTCGCCTTAGCTGTAAATGAAGAAAACGCTTCTTTTGGTCGCGTAGTAACTGCACCCACAAATGGTGCTGCGGGTGTTATCCCGGCGGTACTTCAATACTATCTAGCATTTTATGATGCCTATAATGAAGATAAAATCATTCAATTTATCGCTACAGCATCAGAAATTGGCTCCATCTTTAAGAAGGGAGCTACCATTTCAGCAGCTATGGGTGGCTGCCAGGCTGAAATCGGTGTATCATCAGCTATGGCTGCTGGTGCATTGACCGAGTGTTTAGGTGGTTCACAAAGACAAGCTTTAATGGCTGCAGAGATTGCCATGGAGCATCACTTGGGCTTAACATGTGATCCTATTGGTGGATTGGTCCAGATCCCATGTATTGAAAGAAATACCATGGGGGCTATCAAAGCCATTACTGCGGCTCAACTTGCATTGCAATCAAATCCTGATAAAGCCAAAGTAAGCTTAGATGCGGTGGTAAGTACCATGTGGGAAACAGCATTGGATATGAATGTCAAGTATAAGGAAACTGCCGATGGGGGACTAGCCATTAAGGTGCCTCTGAGCTTACCAGAATGTTAATTCAACAATTAAAATATAAGGCTAACTAACAGCCTATCCTAGAAAAGCCTAAGCAAATGAATTGTTTAGGCTTTTTTACAAATGACTCTGCGCTTCTTTTTTTATCTTTGGACAATGGTCAGATATTGTGCTTTAGCATCAGGAAGTAATGGGAATAGTTATTATATAGCTAAGGGCAATAGCGCCGTATTGGTCGATATCGGTATTAATACCAAAAACATGCTGTTGCGAATGGCCAGCTTAGGGATTAACCCAGCCAATATTGACGCTATCTTTATCACCCACGAACATACAGACCATATTCAAGGATTGTCGGTATTCATCAAGCGTTTTCAAATTCCAGTATACCTTACGGTTGGTACCTACGAATCTTCGCGTTTGCAACTTCCGGATTACTTGTTGAATTTTATTAAGGCCGATTCTATTGTCAACGTAGGGGAACTTTCCATATATGCCATCCCAAAATACCATGACGCACAAGAACCTTGCAGTTTCATGGTTACCGATGGGCACTTGAATATTTCTGTATTAACGGATCTAGGCAGAATTTGTGCTAATGTGCAGAAAGCAATTGAAATATCCGATGTGATTTTCTTAGAATCTAATTTTGATGAAGAAATGTTGGATAAGGGTCGATATCCTTATTACCTAAAGAATAGAATCCGTGGTGGTCTAGGTCACCTTTCTAACCGTATTTCCTTAGAAGCATTTATGGCCCATAAAACCGATCGTGTAAAACACCTGATTTTAGGTCACCTTTCAGGTGAAAATAATCACCCTGAGCTGGTGGAAGAGTTGTTTGCTCCGCACTGCTCAGACATCAAGTTATCCGTAGCACTACGCAGCTGCGCAACCCCTTTGTTTGAAATCTCCCTTGTGGAACAAGAGCATATCCAAACAACGATAACTTATCAGTCGATACGAGTCATTCAGTATACTTAGGATAGCTGCATAGCGAAGAGTTCAGCCAAATGACCTTTTAGTTTCGCTTTTACTTCCTCCATGTCTAATTTATAGCCCAATTCACGTTCCATGGAAGTCACATCCTTATCGTCAATTCCGCAAGGCACAATGTTGCCAAAGTAACTCAGGTCAGCATTGACATTGAAGGCAAAACCATGCATGGTTACCCAGCGAGATGCCCGAACACCCATAGCACATATCTTACGCGCCTTTTCATTATCAGCATCCAGCCAAACACCCGTATATCCTGGGTAACGACCAGCCTCAATGCCATAATCCGCCAAGGTTAGGATAATAGCCTCTTCCAAGGTGCGCAGATAAAGGTGGATGTCCGTAAAAAAGTTGTCCAAGTCAAGTATAGGGTAGCCTACAATCTGCCCCGGACCATGATAGGTGATATCGCCTCCACGGTTGATTTTATAAAACGTGGCATTCTTTTCTTTTAAGCCCTCTTCATCCAATAGCAAATATTCCAAATGACCACTTTTTCCCAAGGTGTACACATGGGGGTGTTCTGTGAAAATAAGGTAATTTGGGGTTGGGTTTTCACTGTTGTTAACCCGGTTATCGTGCTTTATTGCCAAGGTCTCCGCAAAAATTGCTTCTTGCTTATCCCAAGCTGTCTGGTAATCTTGCAATCCCCAGTCTATAAATTTTACTTCTTTATTTTGCATGTTTGAAAATACCTCTCCAATTAATAAAGTAGGTTATTGTATGGATAGCGAGCATTGTGCAACTTGACAATAATCTCATAAAGCTTATCCTTCAACTCCTCTACATTTATTTTATCCGTTGCTGAAATAAAAATTGCCGGATCTGCATTCTTAGCCATCCAGGAATTACGGAAATCATCTAACCCAATCTTTATTTCTTCTCCATCTTCATCAAATTCAACCGCCGGCTTATAAGCATCAATTTTATTGAATACAGTAATGATAGGTTTGTCTACCGCACCGATATCCTTTAAGGTCTCATTTACTGCGATGATATGATCTTCGAAATATGGATGGGAAATATCCACTACATGAATTAATACATCCGCCTCACGAACTTCATCTAAGGTCGACTTGAAACATTCCACCAGGTGATGGGGTAGCTTGCGGATAAAACCTACTGTATCTGATAATAAGAACGGTAAATTTTCAATAACCACTTTACGAACCGTTGTATCTAATGTTGCAAAAAGTTTATTCTCAATCAACACATCTGATTTCGAAATCATGTTCATGATGGTCGATTTCCCAACGTTGGTATAACCCACCAAAGCCACACGAATCATATCGCCACGATTCTTGCGTTGGGTTTCATTTTGCTTATCGATTTGTTTTAAACGTTCTTTGAATAAGGAAATCTTATTCAAGATCATCCGTCTATCACTTTCAATCTGCGATTCCCCGGGACCACGCATACCGATACCCCCACGCTGACGCTCCAAGTGAGTCCACATACGGGTCAATCGTGGTAATAAGTATTGTAATTGGGCTAATTCCACCTGCGTCTTCGCTTGTGCCGTCTGTGCATGTTTCGCGAAGATATCCAAGATCAAATTGGATCTATCCAATACTTTGATTTCAAAATATTTCTCAATGTTTCTTAATTGAGAAGGGGAGAGCTCATCATCAAAAACCACCATATCGATTTCCTCGGCTTTGATGAATTCTTTGATCTCGTCCAATTTTCCGCTACCCACAAAGGTTGCACGGTCCGGATAGGCTAATTTCTGTGTAAAGATGCCTTTGGTTACTCCTCCAGCTGTACTTACCAAAAATTCCAGTTCCTCTAAGTATTCTTTGGCGGTTTCGTCTGAAACATCCGGTGTAATTACACTTACCAATACCGCTGTTTCAGGCTTTAACGCCGTGTCATATATTTTCGTTCTTGCCATGTATGTTATTAATGATCAAACATTATTCCTGAAAGGTTCCATGAGGAACCTTGTTTTTTAGGAACAAGTTTACAAAGGTAAAGTTTTTAAGAGATTTTATCCCATGAAATACTGGGCTGACTACGATGCAAATAGTTATACAATAGTCTATTCTCTGCTTTTATTAATTCAGGGTCATCTTGAAACAGCTGAATGACCGATTGTCTAGCCTCGCTCAATATCGCTTGGTCCTTTGCCAAATCGGCGATTTTCATATCCAATATACCAGATTGTTGTGTGCCCGATATATCTCCAGGACCTCGTAATTGCAAGTCTACTTCGGCAATCTCAAATCCATCATTTGTACGAACCATAGTCTCCAGGCGGGTTCTGCCTTCTCGACTCAATTTGTCGCCTGACATCAATATACAAAAGGATTGCTCCGCACCACGACCTACCCGACCCCGTAATTGATGCAATTGGGACAGTCCAAAACGCTCTGAATTCTCAATGATCATCACCGAAGCATTCGGCACATTCACACCGACTTCAATAACGGTCGTGGCAACCATAATCTGTGTCTCGCCTTTAACAAATCGCTGCATCTCGAAATCCTTATCCTTCACAGGCATCTTACCGTGTACAATACTGATACGGTAATCCGGTAATGGAAATTCCCGCATTAATCCTTCTAATCCTGCCTCCAGATAAAGCAAGTCCATCTTCTCACTCTCTTTTATCAGTGGATAAACAATGTAAACCTGTCTACCTTTGGCTATTTCTTCTCTTATAAAACCAAAAACACGGAGTCGCTGATTCTCAAAGAAATGTACGGTTTTAATTGGCTTACGGCCTGCTGGCAACTCATCGATGATGGATATGTCCAAGTCACCGTACATGGTCATCGCCAAGGTTCGAGGTATAGGCGTTGCGGTCATAACCAACATATGAGGAGGAATCACATTCTTACGCCATAACTTGGCGCGTTGTTCCACACCAAAGCGATGCTGCTCATCAATAACCACAAATCCAATATTCTTGAACTTCACTTTATCCTCAATCAAAGCATGCGTGCCAATGAGAATATCCAAAGTACCTTCTTCCAATTCTTGATGAATTAGGCGACGCGCTTTGGCAGGAGTAGAGCCTGTTAATAGACGTACATTACAAATATCATCACCCAATAGCGATTTAATACCATGGTAATGTTGGGTAGCTAAAATCTCCGTTGGGGCCATCATACAAGCTTGGTAGCCATTATCAATGGCCAAGAGCATGCTCATAAGGGCAACCACTGTTTTTCCAGATCCAACATCTCCTTGAACCAAGCGGTTCATTTGAGCGCCGGTATTACAGTCGATGCGTATTTCTTTTACCACACGCTTCTGCGCATTGGTTAATGGAAAGGGAAGACGATCATTAAAGAAGCGATTGAATTTATCGCCCACTTGATCAAAACGATGTCCCTTATATTTTTGCGTATTCAATTGCTTGTTTCGCAATAATCGCAATTGTATAAAATAGAGCTCTTCGAATTTTAATCGACGAATAGCAGCATGCAATATCTCCTCGTTCTGTGGAAAATGAATGCTCAATAGCGATTGGGCAAGTCCCAATAGCTGATGTTTTTCAATTAAATAGTGAGGTAGCGTCTCATCGACAGTCCTCAAGACAGCATGTAATGCTGTTTCTTGGAGTTTCTGAATTCCTCGCGTATCTAATCCGGCTTTTTTAAGCTTTTCGGTGGAGGAGTAAACAGGCTGCATGGTCATGTTACCGATACGTTGTGCCTGTCGATTGTATAGCTCCATCTCTGGATGACTCATAGACAGTTGCCCATTGAATTCGGAAGGCTTCCCATAAATAATATAAGCAGATCCAACCTGCAAGCTCTTCTTCAACCAAGGGATGCTCTGGAACCAAACCAATTCCATCCTTCCGGTATCATCCTTAAATTGACCTACCAAACGTCTAGCTCGCTTCTCACCAATCTCTTGCAAACTGATTAAACGACCCAATACCTGCGCGCCGATCATCTCCGAATGCAATTCCCGAACCTTATGGAATTTCGTCCGGTCGATATATCGAAAAGGATATTGTTGCAATAAATCCCCAATGCTAAATACCTGCAATTCCTTCTTCAGCAATTCTGCCTTCTGAGGACCTACACCTTTTAAATAGTCTATTGGGGTAATTAATGAAAGTTCAGCCATGAGATAATCCCACTAAATTAAGGAAAATACTGCTTATCCTTCAAATTTGATAATCGTTCAGCAAGTTTTTGGATATCCTTGAAATAATGCGACAGCATGAAGACGATTTACCGTTCAATAACCTCTCCTTTTGTTGGGTTTTTCATGGGAAATTCTTTCTGATTTCTTGGTGCTTTCAAGGGGTTTTATTCGATACTTATTCGGATCTCCTTCGGAACTCCTTCGGAACTCGTTCGGATCTCGTTCGGTTAGAAGCGAACGAGATCCGAATAAGATCCGTACGATATCCCTAGAAATTCCCTAGGTGTATCCAAGCAAACTGGAGCTTAAATAGTATTTAGTACGGAGTATTTAGTAGTTAGACCTATGGCAGGATAGCAAATTTGTTATTTACCACTCAGAGCGAAGATGAAGGAACTTCCAACTATGCACATCAGAATAAGTAAAAGAATTGAAATATAGGTAGATAAGGTGCGGTCGAAGCATGCTTCGACCCTACAGTTATGGTTGTTATCGTCAATAATTTCACGATTGTTTGTAGGGGCAATGCATGCATCGCCCGCTAATAGATAATATTTTTATACCTTAAGTCTCTGGTCTGTTGCCTCTAAAAACAAAAATCGGGCGGACATTCCGTTCGTTCTTGTTAGGGATAAATCCCTTTCCTCGAACTCACTCAGTACTGCCCCAACCTAACGTACTATCTAGAGAGTTTGTTATTTGACATTTTATAGTCACCTTAAAAGGGTGTTTAGTATCAAGTTTTAGTAATTAGACCTATGGTGGAGTTGCTATTCCAACCCAGGTCTAAATACTAAATACTATATACTTTATACCGCCCGCAGGGCATCTTACTGCACCGTTGTTCCACCGTCTACTGGTAAATTAACGCCAGAGATGTATTTGGCATCATCGGAGGCTAGGAATAGTGCGGCATGCGCAATGTCCATGGCATCACCGGGACCTTTTAATGGAACGATGGATTTGATATATTCTTTGTATTGCGGATTCGTTAAATGGGGTTCGCTCATTGGGGTCATGATATAGCCTGGGTTGATCGCATTGACGCGGATTTGGTATTTGCCAAAATCAACAGCTGCAGCACGGGTAATGGCTGAGGTTGCTCCTTTGGATGCAGTGTAGGAACCTGGACCTGCCATACCAGTTAAAGCTGATATAGAAGAAATGTTGACTATACTTCCGCCTTTTTCTTTCATATGTGGCAATACAGCTTGCATGCCCAACATAATGGAGTTAATGTTGATATTATATGTTTTTTGCCAAAGATCTTCTGTTTGTTCTTCAAAAGGTTTCGGAACGGAAATACCCGCATTATTGATCAAAATGTCGATTGAGCCAAAATGTTCCATAGCAGTTGGGACAACTTGCTCGAACCAAGTATTTCGATCGGAGACATCATGCATAATGCCGATAGCTTCTTGTCCTTGGGATTTTATTTTCGAAACAATAATATTGAGTTTTTCAATTTGTATATCGGTTAGGACTACTTTAGCGCCTTCTTGAGCAAAAAGATAGGCCATTGACTCTCCCATACCGGAAGCTGCTCCGGTAATAATGGCGACTTTTCCTGATAATCTCATAAGATTTGTTTTAATGTTTTTCTTTTAACGAATTACGACCTTTTATCGTTCCAATTCCATGATCGATGTTACTTTCTTAAAGGATTTTTTACACTTAATTGTTTTGAGAAAATTGAAATAAAAGGTGCGGTTTATGGAAAGGGGGGTAGAAATAAAAAAGCCGAATATCAATTTCATATTCGGCTTTTGTTCTTAATAAAGAATAAGTTCTTTTTATGCTTTCCAGGCAATTACAGAGATTTCGATATTTACCTCTTTAGGAAGTGTTTTTACCGCAACTGTTTCACGTGCAGGTTGATTTTCTGTAAAATAACCAGCATATACTTCGTTTATTGTAGCAAAATAATCCATGCTGCTTAAAAAGATAGAAGTCTTCACAACATCCTCATAACCATAACCTGCATTTTTAAGGATTTCACCGATGTTTTTTAATACTTGGTGTGCTTCATCTGCTACACCTGTATTGATTAACTCCATGGTCTCCGGAATTAATGGGATCTGTCCCGATACATATAAGGTTTTGTCTGCTTTTACCGCCTGATTGTAAGGACCAATAGCTGCTGGTGCTTTGTCGGTATTTAAAATTTCTTTCTTAGACATAAGATTTTCAGGTTTAATTCTTTAATCAATTTTATTTTTTTTGAATACCAAGAACAAGAATTCCTGCCTAGTATTCATGGGTAAATATACGATTAGCGGATGGCATTTTCAACAACGCTCAACATTAACTAACTTGCATTATGAAACTTAAACTTGCCTATTCCAACGGGAAAATATTCGATGCCTATTCCATACATGAGGGCAAAGCATTATTGATAAATAATGGACATATCGAAGGAATCGTTTCGGAAGATGAAATTCCGGAAGATTATCAGATTCGAGATGTTCAAGGTGCTAATATCTGCCCGGGACTGATTGATCTTCAGATATATGGTACTGGTGTTGATCTCTTCTCTTCGGAGTTAACTAAGGAGTCTTTGCTCAGCATTGATCAGCAACTCTTGGCTCAAGGATGTACTTCCTATATGCTTACTTTGGCTACAAATACCTTAGAGGTTTTTGAAGAAGCTATTCGTGTTTTTCGTGACACAAAAACAAGAGCAGCTTTGGGCTTACATTTAGAAGGTCCTTTCCTTAATCCCAAGAAGCGAGGTGCACATCCCGCTGAATTGATACAACAAGCGACAGTGCCTATTTTGAAAGGTTTGTTAGATGGGAATTCAGATGTGGTGAAAATGATGACCATTGCACCGGAGTTGGTGGAACAGGATTGTGTGGATTATCTGAATGAGCAGCATATTTTACTTTCAGCGGGTCACAGTATGGCAACCTATAGTGAGGCGACACATGCTTTCGACCATGGTGTGCCAACAACGACACATCTATGGAATGCGATGTCTCCTTTACAGCATCGGGAGGTTGGTTTGCCTGGTGCGGTATTTAACCATGCTACTGCATGCGCTTCTATTATTGTCGATGGTATTCACGTGGACTATGAAGCTGTTAAGATCAGTAAAAAAGCAATGCAAGAGCGTTTGTTCCTGATTACAGATGCTGTAGCGGCTTGTCAAAAAGGAATCTACAAACATATCTTGAATGAGGATCACTATGTACTCCCTGATGGAACTTTATCGGGTTCAGCATTGACTTTATTGCAAGCCGTAAAAAATTGCGTAGAAAAGGCGGATATTCCTTTAGATGAGAGCTTGCGGATGGCTACGCTGTATCCATCAAGGTTAATTAATCGAACAGACTTAGGAACCTTAGAGGTAGGAACAGTTGCCAATGTGTTAATATTTGATGCAGATTTTAAAGTTAAAACGGTTGTTTTAGAGGGCGAAGAGCTGTAAGGAACTATAAAGAATGAGTTACAATTTGAAACTGCGGATATAAAAACCGTAGTTTTGTAGGTTAGCAGATAAGTGTATATGAATAGAAGATTATTTCAATTTTGTTTTTTAATCCTTGCCGTAGCGATTATGGCTTCATGTGGATCGAAGAACAAACAGGCAAAAGTATTGGAGCAACCTAAGGCTGAAGTTGCCCAAGGGACGCAAGTACAAACTCCAGTGACCGATCAGGAAAACAAAGTAGCAGTAAAACCTGGTGCAGATGTAGCAAAGAAAAAAAGCGAAGCAATAAAGGAGGCAATAAAGAAAGAGTTCCGTGCCAATCTTCCTGAACCTCCAAGAGAGTTTCGTGCTGCTTGGGTAGCAACCGTAGCAAACATCAACTGGCCAAGTAAGAATAACCTGAGTACAGAACAACAAAAACAAGAAGCTATTGCGCTTTTGGACCTGCTGAAGCAGAATAATTTTAATGCAGTTATTTTTCAAGTACGTCCTTCAGCGGATGCTTTATATAAATCCAATTATGAGCCTTGGTCATATTTCTTGACTGGTTCAATTGGTAAAGCACCATCTCCATATTACGATCCTTTGGAGTTTTGGGTAGAAGAAGCCCATAAACGCGGATTAGAATTACATGTATGGTTGAATCCGTACCGAGCTCACCACTCCAATGGTGGCCAGGTAACGAGTGAATCCATGGTAAATAAGGCATCTGATTATGTTGTTCGTCTACGTAATGGCATGTATTGGTTTGATCCAGCAAATCAGAAAACGCAAGACCATGCTTCCAATGTGGTGATGGATATTGTAAAACGTTACGATATCGATGGTGTTCACTTTGATGATTATTTCTATCCTTATGCTTCGTATAACGGTGGTGGAGATTTTCCAGATGATGCAACTTGGTCAGCATACCGCAGATCGGGAGGTAATTTGAGCCGTTCAGACTGGCGTCGTGATAATGTTAATAAATTTATTAAACGTATCTATACCCAAATTAAGGCAGAGAAGCCGGCAGTTAAGTTTGGTTTGAGTCCATTTGGTATTTGGAAACCTGGTTATCCAGCAGGGGTTACAGGTTCATCACAATATGATGAATTGTATGCCGATGCTAAATTATGGTTAAATGAGGGTTGGATCGATTATTTTACGCCTCAACTGTATTGGCCAATCAATCCGCCAAAACAAAGCTTCACGGCATTGTTGAAATGGTGGGAATCAGAAAATACGCATAAGCGCCATTTATGGCCAGGACTGAATACGGTGGCTGTTTCCACATCTAATCGTGTTCAAGAGATCAAGAATCAAATTGAAGTAACACGTGAGGTTATACCAAACAGTACAGGAGCAGTTCACTGGAGTATTGCAGGATTGACAAAGAACCCTTCTATGTTGAAAGCGCTTCATGAAGGACCATATAGTCAACCGGCATTGGTTCCAGCATCACCTTGGTTAGCACACAACCCTATTCTTAAACCAACCTTGTTGTTAACTAAACAAACAAGTTCAGTCTTTGCGAAATGGTTGCACAAGCAGCCAGAGCAAGTGTTTAAATGGGTAGCTTATGCCCGATATGGAAACACTTGGGATGTGGAGATCTTTGATGCGCCACAAACAGAATTCAGTTTCCCTAAAACAAAGAATGGTCAAAAGTTAAATGCTATCGCGATTAAACCAGTAGACCGTTTAGGAAATGAAGGTGATTACATAGCAGAAGAAGTGACAGAATAATCGCTGTTATAAATAGAATTGGAAAGGCTAAATCGAAAGATTTGGCCTTTTTTGTTACAAAGGGATGTAAGTAAGTGCTGCGATGAATAGGATGGAGACTTTAAAATTACTTGACATAATTACTCTATTTAATTAACCATATGATGAAGTCTGGTTAATATAGGTTGATTTACATTTGTTTATGAAAAATTTTAAAGAACTAGGATGTTACTCAAACGTGCAATGGAGCATGAATATGACAGGTCTACTAACAATGGTTGCGGATTTATGCAGTAAGGCTGAATTTTCTTCGATGTATGTTACATTATTGAGAAAAAAGTTCGTTTTAACTTGCGGTCTTGTGCGGTTTTTAATAATAAAATTAAAAATAGTGCATTAGATTTAGAATTATTTATTAATATTGTTTTAGATACAAACCTACTTCCCGAAAGGGGGTGAAAAACAAACTATACTAAATTATTCAACTAAATTCTAAATTATGAAAGGAAGGCTACTTCTATTCGTTATTGGGCTAATTTTTATTAGTTCCAATCTCTATGCCCAGCGCAGCGTTTCAGGGAAGGTGACGGGTCCGGATGGATCACCTTTAGGGGGCGTTACGATAGTAGAGAAGGGCAAATCAAATCAAACTTCTTCGAATGCCAGTGGTAATTTCACGATTAATGTTTCTGATGGTGCTACGTTGGTATTCCGTTCGATTGGCTTTGTTACAGCAGAGCGTCAAGTGACTGGGTCTACGTTGAATGTTTCCTTACGTGAGGATAAATCAGCTATCGATGAGGTCGTAGTTACGGCATTTGGTATTGAGCGTGATCGAAAATCTCTTGGATATTCTACGCCAAAGGTTTCTGGAGAAGAGGTGGCAGAAACACAGAGAGAGGCTTTTTTTAATGGTCTTCAAGGTCGTGTTCCTGGCTTAACAGTCAACTCATCAAATGGTTTACCAGGTGCATCAGCGCAAATCGTATTAAGAGGTTTTGTTTCCATCTCTGGAGATAACAACGCCTTAATCGTGATTGATGGTGTTCCAGTGGATAACTCAACGGTCAATGAGCACGATATGGTCCATGATGGTACAAACCGGGAGAACGATTATTCTAACCGTGGGATAGACATCAACCCTGAGGATATCGAGAGCTATGTCATCATGAAAGGTGCAGAGGCTACTGCTATGTATGGTAGCCAAGGTGCGGGAGGTGCTATCTTGATTACCACTAAGAAAGGTAAAGCAGGAAAAGCAACAGTGAGCTACAGCTATTCAGGTCGTATTGAAAAGCCTTATCGCTATCCAGATCGTCAGTATGTATACTCTCAAGGTACGAACGGAGTATATACTGGAACTTCTGCTTATGCTATGGGACCTAAGTTTAAAGAAGGAGAACACCTGTTTAAGGACAATGCCCAAAACTTCTTTAGAACTGGTTTCAACCATAAGCACAATGCGACTATTGAGGGTGGTTCTGATGCGATAACTTACCGTTGGTCTAACGAATATTTTGACAACTACGGTGTGGTTCCTAATACCGCTTATCAACGATTTACTTCCAGATTGACCGGAACGACTAAAATTAATAATAAGATTGATGTAAATACCACATTCAGTTATATGGATTCGCATAATGATAAAGCGAATAAAGGGGATGCTGGTTATTTAATGACATTATTGCGTTTTAACCCTAGATGGGATGTTCGGGATTGGATTGATGAAGGTGGTAATCGGGTATTGCATAGTTCCGATATTTACAATGAATTGGATAACCCATTCTGGGATTCCTATAAGAACAGTGCATATGATGATGTAAACCGTATCTTAGGTAATACACAATTTAATTACAAACCGAATAAATGGTTGAGTTTACAAACGACTATTGGTTTGGATTATTCTTTTACCAATGGTTTCAAGATTTACCATGGTCAATCTTATAATGGTTCAGGTAATTCAAGTGATCCAGACCTTGGAGAAATGTATGTATATACCCGTACTGCTAACATCTTGACGGGAACTTTCCGAGCTTCAACAAGACATTCATTTTTCGAGAAAAACTTTAGCTTACAAACCAACTTGACGGCTAACGTTTATAATTATTATTATAACACGGATTCGCAGTATGGTAGAAAAATGTATGATCCAAATTTTTATAACATCAACAATACGGATCCTGAGGAAAGAAAAGCGAAGAACAACATAGACCGTAAGCGCAACATCGGTGTGGGATTACAAGCGATCATAGGCTATAAGTCTTTATTGTACCTAACACTTACGGAACGTGTAGAAGGGGCTTCCCGTTTAATGCCGAATAATCCAGTATATACCTATCCATCTGCATCTATTGCCTTCAACTTTACCGATATCAGCGGCATTAAGGAGAATTTGAGCTGGTTAGATGAAGGTAAATTAAGAGCCTCCATTTCGAGAACAGGTAAAGAGCCATTCCGTTCTTATGCTACTCGTTCAAACCTGGAGACTCAAATGACCTCTGGTGGTGGTTTTGCATATAGCGTTTATGGTGGTAATGCAGACCTATTCATAGAAACTACGGAAGACGTGGAGTTTGGTACTGAACTAAGCTTCTTTAAGAGAAAGTTTACCTTAGATTATACGCATTACAGACGTCGTAGTATTGACCAGATCTTCCAACCTCGTTTAAGCTATGCTACTGGTTTTATCTTGAAGACCATCAACGGTGGTGTAGTAGAAAGTAAAGGGCATGAGATTCAAGCTAACGTAGTTCCAATCGAACGTAAGAATTTCAAATGGAATTTGACATTCAACTTTACGCAACAAGAAAACATCGTTAAGTCATTAGCTAAGGACCTTCCTGAAACTTACGATTCGGATACCTGGTTAACTGGTGGTGTTCGTTCTGCTGTATTTATTGGTAAAAGTATGGGCGCTATTTCCGCTACACAATTTAAGAGAAATGATCGTGGTGACATCTTGATCAATCCACAGTCTGGTCTTCCATTACTACCAACAGAATCTTCTTTTGGTTATGTAGGAGATCGTATTCCTGATTTTACATTGGGTATTGTAAATAAATTCCGCTATAAAGACTTTACACTTAATTTCTTGTGGGATACTCGTTTTGGGGGAGATGTTTACAACTTGTTAGATTATCGTCTTTATACTTTAGGATTAAGTCACCAGACTTTAGATCGTGAGCAACCACGTGTTGTTCAAGGGGTATTAGAAGATGGTTTGGAAAATACAGCTAATCCAACCCCAAATAATATTGCGATTACACCTTATTATTCTTCAGGATATTATTACTCAAGTGTTACAGGAGAAAAATTTGTTGAAAAGGATATTTGGACAGTGAGATTACGTGATATCACGCTTGAATACAGATTGCCAAGAAACAAGATTCCTTTCTTAGGTTCAAAATCGGATTTATCTTTCTTCTGTACGATGACAGATTTAGTGTTGTTCACCAACTATACAGGTTTAGATCCTGAGTCTAACTCGAACACACCTGGTATTGGAGGTATTGGTGGTTATGGTATTGATTATGGTAATATGACCAGACCAATAGGTGTGAACTTTGGATTAAGGTTGAAATTATAAAACGAGCATTATGAAAACGAAAAGCATATTAATCCTACTTATCGCTGCTTTCTCCTTGACGGGGGTAAGTTGTAAGAAGTTTATGGATATCAATTTTAGCCCCTCTTTTCCACAAGAGGTATCTGCAGAATTGTACTTATCACCAATAATATATCAAATTGCCAATGGTTATGGGCAAGATCAGCGTATCATCAACAAGTTTACTCAAGCGATGTTAGGCTACTCTACTGATCGGGCATCCTATATTTGGGAACAACACAGTTTTCCAGGTGGTATTAGCGATGTGGGAGGTGTAATGTGGCGTATGGTGTATTTTAACCACGGTAAAAATCTAGAGAACTTATTGGCAGACGCAAAAGCTAGTAAAAAGTATGAGTTTGCTGCAATTGGTTTTGCTATTAAGGCATTCGATTATCAGTTACTTACCGATTATCACGGGCCTGTTGTTTTAGACGGTGCCTATGAAGAAAAAAGGTTACAATTCGAATATAAAGATCAACCCGATGTTTATAAACGTGTTCAATTATGGTGTGATTCTGCTCTTTATTTTTTAGATCAAAAGAGTTTCTCGGATAATAAAGCCCTATTAAACAAATACGATTACATCTACAACGGTAATATGGAGCGTTGGAGAAAATTCATTTACGGGGTCAAAGCGATGAATTATGCGCGTTATATCAACAAACCTGATTTCATTCAGAACTATGCGGATTCCGTAATGAAGTATACAGCACTTTCCTTCAGTTCTGAGGCGGATAATGCGACTGTTAAATTTACAGGTACGAATTCCAACAACTCCAATGTATATGGACAAGATCAAGCTTTGTTGAATAGTTCCTATTACAACCGTGCTGGCGCACCAATCTTAAGATATTTAACAGGAGGTGTGCGTGGAGATGTAATTGATGAAGCAAAATCTTCTTCTGATCCACGTTTATCTAGAATGTTGAAATTTAATGCAGATAGTATCTATTTGGGTGCTATGCCTGATGGTAGAGCTGCAAATACAGCAGTTCCTGCTGTTGGAAATTTCTACATGTTCAAGAACAAGACAGACTTTCCTATCATGACTTATTCACAGATGCAGTTCATCCGTGCGGAAGTGGCTTTGAAGAAAGGGGAAAAATCTATCGCTCATGAGGCTTACTTAAATGGTATCCGAGGGCACATGACTTTTGTGAATAAATACACACAAATCAGAGATGAGAATGCCGATGAAACGTTGAATAGAACTGTTATAACGAATCCAGAGATTGAGGCTTACATGGACTCTACAGAGGTGGCACAGACTCCAGAGGAGCTAACCCTTACCGATGTTATGGGACAAAAATACATTGCTCTATGGGGATGGGGAGGTTACGACATTTGGGTTGACATGCGGAAATACAAATATGATCCGATAATTTTCAGACAATTCGAACAACTTTCCGGAGTACAGTTATTCCACAATGATTATACGTATCGCGTAAGACCACGTTATAATTCAGAATACATGTGGAATGCTGAGGAGCTTGAAAAATGGGGGGCAATGGAACCGACGTATATCATTAAACCCCTCTGGTTTGTATTGTCGGATTATTAACAGTTTAGATTATTAGAATATGAAAAGATATTGGTTTGTCGTGTTTATAGTAGGCTTAATGGGCCTGGCGACGATACATAGTTGTAAGGAGGAAGAAATCAAGGATTTTGGTTCCGTTGAATATATGGACGGTAATAAATCCATCGTGAAGATCAATATGGCTTCGGTTTATCCTGATGACCGTTATATGTATGTGAAATTTAATGACGTTCGTTATACTCCAAAGATTCGTGCTCGTGAGCCTTATCCGGGAGGTGGATATAACACGAGAGGTCCTTCGAGTTCGGAATTCCTGATGTTAGAAGGTGGTGATGTGGATGTGAAGGTTTGTTTGCCAAAGAAAGTTGATGATGGTTCAGACTCGTTGGTTTTATACCAAACGAAAGTGAATATTAAGGGCGGAAGTCGTTACACCTTTCACGTAGCGGATACTGGAGCAAACACAAGAGTGATTCCTACAGAGGAAACATTTGCCATGCCTGATTCTGCATATGCTTCTTATCGCTTTATCAACTTGATTCCGAATATGCCGGCAGTAGATATTTACTATGGTTTTTATTCTACCGCAGCGTCTGGCCAAAGACCTGACTTGGATTCGTTGGTGTTTAAGAACGTAAAATATGGTGAGATTTCCGAAACGGTTTTACTGAATCGCTCTGTTACGCGTACATGGAAAGTGAGACCTGCAGGAGCGGAGGTGACAAATGCAACCGTAGTAGCCTTTTATGCGAATGCTGGTTCCACATTGAATCAACGTCAGTATACGGCTTTTGCTTTAGGCTGGGCGGGTCAAACATCCACCATCATGAAACCCTATATTTCATTTATGTTAGTTCGATAGTTATGAAAAAGAAATATTTAAAGATATTCTTAGGCGCGGCAATGGCCTATACGGTTTTATTCTCAGCGCAAAGTTGTAAAGTGAGGGATGACTATCCGGAATTTGATCCTCCTGTAGAGGAGGTGCCAGTGAAAGATACCATTCCACCAGATGATATAAAGACAGCTTGGATACAACGTATCATGGATAATACCACGTATATAAAAACTTTCCAGATGGATACTACGCAGACTATCGCCCCTGGATTTGAATATGTACATACGCGATTTATCAATAAGGAAAACTTATCCATTAGTATGCATATCCTTGAAATCGATATGTCGAAAACTAAGGTGACCATGCAGACCTTAACGCCATACAACGATTATTTGTTCTCGGCACAACATCTTCCTGAAATGATTCCATTTAATCAGGTGAGTGCAGAAGGTAAAATTATAGCGGCAATAAATGGAGATGCAGCTACTTCAAATGAGCCTACGGGTTCCTATGTTAAGTTTGGCCGAGTAATGAAGAAGAATACTTCTAAAACCAGACCTTACATAGGCGTTCGCAAAGGATCTGATAAGATCGAGTTTTTTAATAGTCCAGATGCTACCAAGTATCCTGTACCGGAAATTGACTATACACAAATTAAACACCTTGTTGGAGGCAGTTATTTCTTGCTTTACAAAGGAAACAATGTAAGCACAACTTCTAGTGGGGCTGCTCGTATTGCTGTAGGAATTACACAAGATGAATCGAAGATTTACTTGGTAGCTACTGATGGTGTTGTAGCGAATTTCTCAGCAGGGGTGGCACTAGACGATTTACGAGATATTATGCGTGCATTAGGCTGTTATACGGCTATGCAACCAACCAGTGGGAATGTGACATCATTGACTGTTCTTGATGTTTTAAGTAAAGAACAACAATGGATTAAAAAGAACATTACACCAGCATTAGCTGCAGCTCCTAGTGGAATTGGTTTTGTCGTAAAATAATTTGTTGTTAATATTTTAAATATAAACCAGGTTGATCATTCAGCCTGGTTTTTTTGTTTTATACCAATTCTTCCATTAGCATTCAACCATCTAGAAGTTATAGGTGTATTTTGACTTTACATTAGGTGTTTAGTCACATAAATGTTACTTAAATGTGTTTAAATTACACTAAGTAATGCAACCGATTGCATTGTAAAACCATCGCTATTAGCTAATTAAGCAGTTTTCCAGGGTTTTTAAGGAAGTATATAGGTAATAGTAAAGTTCTGCTTTATGCGGTTTTAGCAAATTGATTTGCTGAAAATGACGCAAAAGCTGTAGCGAATTGCTTTATTGTGCGTTATTTCTATTAATTTTAGGGAATTTTTAGCAGTAAATCCGCAAAGAAACGAAATCAATACTTTATGAGAACCTTCTTAGTTCACACTTTATTACTCGGGGTTTTATTAACCAACAGCTGTGGCACAAGCAAACGCAAACCTGTGACTACTCCAAAAGATTCTGCAACAAAAGAAGCATTAACCGCTAAGGTTATTGTTCCTGCTGCTGATCAGCTATCTGCTTACCTTCCGCTATTGAAAGGAAAGAAAGTTGGATTGATGGGAAACCAAACTTCTATTGTTGGAGCTAATAAAGAGCATTTGGTTGATGTACTTCTTCGTGAGAAGGTTGATCTTAAATTTGGCTTTGCTCCAGAGCATGGTTTCCGTGGTGATATTGAGCGTGGTGAAAAGGTTTCCAATGATGTTGATCAAAAAACTGGATTGCCATTGTTTACTCTTTACGGTGGTAATGCAAAACAAGATTCCATTGTTCAGTCTATTGATGTCATGATCTTTGATTTGCAGGATGTAGGTGCGCGATTCTATACCTATATCACTTCCCTTCATCGAGTAATGGAATTATGTGCTAAGCACAATAAAGAACTGATTGTATTAGATCGTCCAAATCCTTGTGGTGATCAAGTGGATGGTCCTGTTCGTAAAGACGATAAATTTAAATCTAATGTTTCTTATCATAAGATTGCTATGGTTCACGGATTAACTGTCGGTGAATTGGCGAATATGATTAATGGTGAGAAATGGTTAGAACAAGGAAGACAATGTAAGGTTACAGTTATTCCTGTTCAGAACTATACTCATGATAGCCAATATGATTTACCAGTAATTCCTTCACCAAGTTTGCCTAATGCATTATCGGTGCGTTTGTATGCATCCTTATGTTTATTTGAAGGAACGGATATTTCGGTAGGCCGTGGTACAGATTGGCCATTCCAAGTGGTTGGTTTTACCAATCCGGTGTATGGTGATTTTACCTTTACCCCTGGAGAGAAAGCAGGCATGGTAAAACATGTGGAAGGAAAAGGAGCTACCAATTATGGATTAGACCTTCGTAATCTAAATCCAGCAGATCAGAAATTTACCTTGAAGTATATACTTCACTTCTATAATAAGATGCCAGACAAATCGAAATTCTTTGCACGTGCAGAGTTCTTCGATAAACTAGCCGGTACAGACGAATTACGTAAGCAAATCATTGCAGGAAAGACTGAGGCGGAAATCCGTGAAAGTTGGAAACCTGAATTGATGGAATACATGCAAATGCGCAAAAAATATCTACTCTACCCAGATTTCAAATGAAAAACATGTGGATGGCTCAATTAGATTGGGCCTATTCGCGTTTCGGGATAGGGATTTAAAGGCGTAGTGCCAAACAATATTAATTCGAGTCGAATTCTACAAGATTTTGAAGAATAGACCAGATTATGATAGCAACAAATTATTAATTATTAATCATTAAGCAATGCGAAGACTTCTACTCTTTTCTCTCGCTCTGGGTCTAACAATGCCGAGTTATGCATCTTTTGCTAATAACTCCGCAAATATGATCTTAGGAAACACGGCGGGTTGGACAAAAGCCACTGCTGTTTTGCAGAATACCGTAACAGGTACAGTTAGCGGGCCTGATGGCGTGGTAGCTGGTGCTACGGTAAGCGTAGTGGGCACAAATTCGACCACCGTAACGGACGGCAATGGTAAATTTACCATCGCAGCAGCCGTAGGTGCCACATTAAGAATTTCTTATGTCGGCATGGAAACACAAAATGTAACCGTAACTGGTAGCACCATGAATGTGACTTTATCAGAGTCCAGCGATGTGTTGGATGAGGTGGTAGTTGTGGGATTCGGTGCGCAGAAAAAGCAACACTTAACAGGTGCTATCTCATCAGTAAATGTGGAGAAGACCTTAGGCTCTCGTCCTATTCCTGATGCAGGTCGCGGTTTACAAGGTGCTGTACCAGGTTTATCAATCGTTATTCCTTCTGGGGAGGTTGGTTCTGATCCGATCATGAAAATCCGTGGTCAGGTAGCATCTATCTCTGGAGGTAGTAATCCATTGATATTAGTGGATAACGTTGAAGTTCCAAGTATCAACGTGATTAACCCGAATGATATCGAAGATATCGTGGTGTTAAAGGATGCGGCTTCAGCATCTATTTATGGTTCTAAAGCAGCTTTCGGGGTAGTATTAATTACGACCAAAAAAGGTGCTAAATCTGAAGTACAAAACATCACGTACAACAACAACTTTTCTTTCCAATCACCATTCAAGCCAATTGATATAGCTGGTGTAGATGGTTTGGAATATACACTAGAGGCTCATGAAAACATGAATGGCTCAGGCCCTGCTGGTGGATTCTGGCGTGTTAGTCGTGAAAGCTTTGAAAAAGTTAAAGAATGGCAACAGAAATACGGTAGCAGTATTGGAAATTCCGATCCTGTAGTATATGGACGTGACTGGTACTTTGATGGTGTTGACAAATTCGGTTACCGTTTATATGATCCAGTGGATGTTATGATCAAGGATAATGCGATGACCAACATTCATAACCTTGGCCTTAATGGAAAGTCTGGTGGGACATCTTATAACTTTAGTGCTGGTATCCTGAACCAAAATGGTATGATGAAAGCTGCAGAACATGACGATTTCAAACGTTATAATGCGACTTTAAGTGTATCGACCAAAGTAACGGACTTCTTAACCATGCGTGGAAGTGCAATGTATTCTAATGGTACAAAACGTTATGCCAACTCCGCAACAGGATTTACAGCTGACCCTTGGTTATATCTTTACCGTTGGTCTAGATTATTCCCAATTGGCGTTCAAGAAAATGGTGTAGACATTCGTGATCCTTATTTCGACACTAAAAAAGCACACACAGCTTCTAAGATTGACCGTTATACTAACTTAAACTTAGGTACAACTGTAAATATTCTTAAAGGTTGGGACTTCAATGCTGATTATACCTTCAGTGCGGAAAACAATGGTAACAATTCATCTATGCCAACGTTCAGAGGTAAGAGCCATTGGTATTCACCAATTGCATGGAATGACAACGATGGCAATCGTATCTATGTAGATGAAAATGGGAACCCTACTGATAATGGAGGTATACCAGGATTTGAATTCCCATCGGAAACCTACATTACGAAGGCTCAATCCAATATCTACAAACGTTCTTTTAATTCAAAAAGACATACTTTCAATGCTTTCTCCACCTTTGGTAGAAAATTCGGTGAAGACCACGATATGAAAGTGATGTTAGGAACTAACATCGTTGCTTTTGAGTGGGTAGATCACTATGCTAGAAGAACGAATCTAATTAACGAAATCAATCCGCAGTTTGACTTTGCTACTGGTGTACAAACCAACGGTAGTAATACCAACTGGGATTCACAAGCAGGTTTCTTCGGAAGGTTAAATTACTCTTACAAAGAGAAATACTTATTCGAGACCAGTTTAAGATATGATGGTACTTCCAAATTCCCATCAGATTTACGTTGGAGATGGTATCCTTCAGTTTCTGCGGGATGGGTAGTGTCTAATGAAAGCTTCATGGAGGACATCAAAAATGTATTAAGCTTTGCGAAATTCCGTGGATCATGGGGTAGTATTGGTGACCAAACTGTTGGGAATGCATTGTATGTTCCTACTATGAGCATTGGTACAAACAACTGGTTAGATGGTTCAGGTAACTATTTCTACCAATTGGGTACACCAGCAAACGTTCGTGACGATATTAATTGGCAAGATATTGAACATTTAAACGTAGGTGCTGATTTTAAATTCTTCAATAAACTGGGAGTAGTATTTGAATGGTATCAAAGAAGTACCAAACACATGATTATCCCAGGAGAATCACTTCCAGCAACTGCAGGTACATCAGCAGCACGTGGTAACTTCGGTAATTTGAGAACACGTGGATGGGAATTAGCAGTAGATTATTCGCATCGATTTGATAATGGTTTAAGATTGTTTGGTAATGCGAATATTGCTGACGCGATCACCATTACAACCAAAGGTTTACAATGGAACCTTCCTTGGGAAAACCGTGGTGTAGGTGGTGGATTTAATACCGGCGCTCGCTATGGAGATATCTATGGTTATGTAACGGATCGTTTATTCCAAAAAGACGATTTCATGTATGATGCGAATGGTGATTTTATCCCTGTTACAATTATTCATGAAGGATCTGCAAAGATTACCAATCAATTAGCAGGTGAAAATCCGATTTACCAAACTTACTTTGAAGATGGAAACGTCTTAAAAATGCACCCAGGTGATGTAAAATTCGTAGATGTGAATGGGGATGGATATATCACGCCAGGAAAAGGCACAAATGGTGATCCAGGTGACCGTGTCGTTATTGGTAACTCAACTCCACGTTTTGACTTCGGTATGCGCTTAGGGGCAGAATTTAAAGGATTTGACTTGTCAGTATTCATGCAAGGTATTGGTAAGCGTGAAATCTGGGGAGCTGGTCAATTAGCTATTCCAGGTTACCACGTAAAAGATGGTGCAATGCCACAAGCAATTGCTGGAGACTTCTGGAAAGAAGACCGTCCAGATGCTTTCTACCCGAGAGCATGGAATTTAGGAGGTGCTAATGAGGGCTACGTGATGCGTCCGCAGACTCGTTACTTATTAGACATGTCTTATTTCAAAATCAAGAACATCAATTTAGGCTATTCTATTCCTGGATCTGTTTTGAAGAATGCTCGCTTGAAAAATGCACGTGTGTATGTGTCATTAGAGAACTTCTTCACATTTGATAATTTGAGAGGTTTACCTATTGATCCAGAGGCAATTTCTGGAAACAGCATGCTATTGACAAATGGAAACTATAACCTAGGCCGTACAGGAACTGGAAACCCATCGTTTAAGTCCGCTTCCTTTGGTATTCAAATAGGTTTATAATTTATAGGAGGATATTATTATGAAAATTAAATATAGCTTATTCATTGCTGCAGCCTTAGTGTTGACCAGTTGTGAGAAATTCTTGGATAGGCCACAGCTTACCGAAGCAAATGATGAAACAGCTTGGACAACGGAAGAGAATGTTCGTCTTTATGCTGCACAATTTTATACTGATTTCTTTACAGGATATGGATTAGGATTCAATGTGGATGGTGCTTTATTAGCATCATATACCTTCAGCGATGACGTGTTGTATCAAGGAAATCAATCAAACTTTACCAGATCTGTTCCTGCAAGCTCCATCTGGGGTTACGGTACGATTCGCTCCATTAACATTATGGTAAATCGTGTACAGGACAGAATGCAAGGAGTATTGACTCCAGAAGCTTACAACCACTGGTTGGGTGTTGGCCGCTTCTTCCGCGCATTCCGTTATTGGGAATTGGTATATGCATATGGGGATATCCCTTATTATGACCGTCCAATTAACGATACGGAGTTGGATGAATTGTATAAAAAGAGAACTCCACGCAACGAAGTAATGGATGCCGTTTATGAAGACATGAAATTTGCATTATCAAATATTCGCGCGAATGATGGTGCCCAAACCGTTAATAAATTTGTTGCTGCTGGATTCATTTCTAGAATCGCTTTATCTGAAGGAACTTGGCAGAAGTATTACTATAAAAATAATGACCGTGCTAAGAAATTCTTAGAACTTGCTATTGAGGCGGGAGATATGGTTAAAGGAAGTGGGAAATATGCAATTGTGACAGATTACCGTTCGCAGTTCACTTCAGATAACTTAGCTGGTAATAAAGATATGGTGATGTATAGACAATATGATGAGGCAATGGCTGTGAAGCACTCCATTCTATCTATTCACAACCTAGCAGATAACGTAACTTACGGGCCTACTTCAGATTTATTGAAATCTTACTTGTGTACAGATGGTAAAACTTGGCAAAATTCAAGTGTAGACAAAGCAAATGATTTCACTACAGAGGAGATGGTGAAATCCAGAGACTCTCGTTTTGAGGCTACTTTCCATACGAAACCTACAGGTAGAAATAGGGCATCTTATTTATACATTACGAAGTTCTTACCTCGTGCAGCACAAGATAGTATTGCCAAAGGTAAAGCACCATTAAATGAACATTCGGGTGCAAACAACATCACTGATGCGCCTGTATTACGCTTTGCAGAGGTACTATTGAACTGGATTGAGGCAAAAGCAGAGCTTGCAACCATAGGTGGTGCAGCCGTTACCCAAGCAGATATTGATGCTTCTATCAATGCAATTAGAAAAAGACCTCTTGCTAAAGAGGCGGCTGATAAAGGTGTTAAGCAAACAGCTCTTATGGATTTAGGAAGTCTACCTTCTGATCCTGAGCGTGACATCTCAGTTAGTCAATTGTTATGGGAAATCAGACGTGAGCGTCGTATGGAATTAACCTTCGAGCACTCGCGTTTTGCTGACTTGAAACGTTGGTCTAAGTTGCAGTATATGGATACCGAAGTAAATCCAGATTTATTAGCAGGCGGATGGGTTAATTTCCCTACAGAAGCCGCAGGTGATCTAAAAGCTACCGTGTCTGTCGTAAAATTGAATGGCCAAATCGAAGTATACAATCCGGCTGATCCAACTAGTAAGGATAAAATGCTTGGATTCTACCGTTACACCCTAAATAAAGATAGGCTACCTTTCTATAACCAAACTAATGTGAACCCGTATTTATCACCGGTTGGAACCAACCAAATTAATGAATACGAAGCACAAGGTTATAAATTGGATCAAACCGAAGGTTGGCCGCAAAACTAATTATGGATCTTAATTAATTTGAGATATGAAAATGAATTTTAATCGTACAATAGGAGGTGTCCTGATCGCTTTAATAGGCTTCGTCGGATTTACATCCTGTTCTGATGATTTCCCATCAAATGTGGAATCGGATAAATACACCGATCTTAAGTCCGTTAAGATCGTGAATGCTGGGGCGCAAGGAAATGAAGTATTGGAAGGTACTATTGATGAAGCAACTAAAACCATTACTTTCCCAAGATTGGATACTTTGACGGATTTCTCAGCCGTGAAATTTGAAGCAGTTACATCAGATGGTGCTACTTTAGAAAAAGATGTGGTGAATATCCCTTTTCAAAAAGGTGATACGCAGAGAGATGTTATCTTGAAAGTGGTCAATTCCCCAAGGTTTAAGGAATATAAGGCGGTAATCCGCTTTAAAGTTCCTGTATATGGAGCTGACTTTACCAAGGGTACCGTATATGATTACTCTTCAAACCCGGTAGGTAATCCTACTTATGCTGGTTTTGGTGGTGGCTTAACTCGCGGAACTGGATTCGATGGTAAACATGTCCTTGTTATTAATAGAGGTAATATGGGCGTACATTTATTGAGTGTTGAAGACTTGAAAAACAATGTTACCAAACCTATTCCTGTTAACACGACTGGAGTTACCGGAGGTACCTATCCTTATAACATGGGTGCTCAAGTAAATGGACGTACATACATTGCTTCTTTATCTACAGCTTTGGCTTCTCCATTGAAACTTTATTATTGGGAAGACCCTGCTGCTGCTCCTCAAGTTATTGCAAATATTAACGTAGGTTCTTTAGCTGGTGCTGGAACACGTCATGGTGATAACTTCTCTATTGGATTAGATAACAACGGAAATGGTTATGCTTACTTTATCAGTATGGGTACTCAAATAATCCGTTTGAAAATTGAAGCGTATAAAAACGTAACTGAAACTTCAGTAATTAATACAGCTGTTGTATATGGTCAATGGTCATTTTATAACCGCATTGGCAATACAGATAATTACTTAATAACAGGCCACGATAAAGTAGTTGGTATAGCCAACAACGGTGGTGGTGTAAGTTACAATATGGCCGCAAGTTCAATTCCTGTACACGCTGGTGATCCACGTGTGATCGAATTTAACGGTGAGCGTTATTTATTAGTGGTGACTGTTCCTCGTGGTGGAAATGCTAATGACTGTAAGATGTATGTGTATAACATTACAAAGGGAGCAAACATTGTAGATGCCATAACTGCCTTTGAACAAAGTGATAACAAGAAAGCAATCTATGAGTTCTCTATCTCTGGCAATACCACTACTGCTCCAGGTACACAATCTGGATACCATATCGTGAAAAATGCTGAGGGAAAAGACGAAAAACTGATGATCTATGGAGCGTCAGCTGACTTCGGATTTACAATTGTAGAATTCCCAGTGAATGTATTAGAAGATTAATAATTACAATTTTACCCATTGAAAGGACAACAACTTATTTAGTTTATAGGCTTTATTAACCGTTGTCCTTTCTTTTTTATCGACTAACCTTTATATCCTTTTTATGATGAAAAAGCTATCTTTTTATACCTGTTTGTTTTTAAGCTGGACCTTATTGTTGGTAAGCTGTAGTAAGGACTCGAATGGTCCAGGAACGGTACTTCCTGATCCTGATCCTCAACCTACTGGATTGAAATTTCCTGCAAAGGAAATGCGTGCTGGATGGATTGCTACTGTCTGGGAACTGGACTGGCCTGGGGTACGTGGTGAGGCTGCGCAAAAAGCAAAGTATATTCAGCAATTGGACAGATTGAAAGAGTTGAAGTTCAATGCTGTGTTTTTTCAAGTGAAAGGAATGGGTGATGCATTTTATGATTCACCTTATGAACCTTGGTCTGCAGCAATCTCTGGTACCAGAGGTGTAGATCCTGGTTATGATGTGATGAAATTCTTAATCGATGAAACTCATGCTAGAGGTATGGAATTCCATGCTTGGATGAACCCTTACCGTATTTCTACGCGTGGAGGTGCTGGCGATGCTTATCCAGCTCTACACAGTTCCGTGAAACCTGAATGGGTATTGGATTTCCCAACCATTCGTATTTACAACCCTGCCTTACCTGAAGTAAGACAGCGATTGAACGATATCGTTAAAGACTTTATTACCAAATTCAATGTGGATGGTATCCACTTTGATGATTACTTCTATCCATCAGGTCAAGCCTACAAGGATGAAGAAGATTACAAAAAATATGGAGCAGGTTATGCTACTATTGCTGATTTCAGAAGAGGCAATGTAGACAAGGCGATTGAAGGGGTCTTCAAAACAGTCTCAGAAACAAAACCTGATATGGTGTTTTCCGTATCTCCGGCTCCAAATAAAAATGACAATTACAATAATCTTTATGCTGATATCGCCAAATGGACATCTTCCGGTTGGGTCGATATCTTAATCCCACAGTTATACCAAGAAATTGGTAACTCCTACAACCCATTTGAAGTAAACCTATCAACTTGGGTACAATTCAGAGGTAAGGCGAAGGTGGTCGTAGGCCATGGATATTATAAATTTGGCAGTGCAGGAAATGGTGCTGCTTTCCAATCTGTCGATGAATTGGAAAAACAATTTAATTTAGTAAGAAAGAACGATAAAGTTTTCGGTAGTGCAATCTATAGTGTTCGCGATGTATTGGCGAATCGAATTGGTATAACCGATAAACTAAAAACATTATATGCCAAAGATGTGCTTATGCCATTCTTTGGACGCGAGGTAGCGGCTAAACCAACCACACCCACCAATGTGAAAATTAATGGTACAGAGCTCTCATGGACGTTGAATGGTTCAAACGTGAGAGCTGCTGTCTATTATTTTGCTACCAAAGAATCCGTTGGTGAATTATTAAGCTTAACTTCTGCTAACAAACTACAGATCTCTAAAAGTGGTTTCTATTGTGTGACCAGCGTGAATGTAGATAACGTAGAAAGTAAAGAATCAGAATTGGTTAAGAAATAAGAATAGACTTTAAAAAAATGAGTAAAATTGAGCGAATTATGAAGAGAACAATTTTAGTAGGTATTTACTTCGTGTTGGGCATACTAACTGTCCATCCATTATTCGCTCAATCCTTCAAGTTTGCCCAAGTGACTGACACTCATGTTGGCGGTTCTACTGGTGCTGATGATCTTCGTCGTACTGTTGCAGATCTTAACCAACAAAAGGATATCGATTTCGTTATTCTCTCTGGAGATGTTACGGAATTTGGTTCTGATGTCGAATTAGCATTAGCTAAACAAATCTTGGACAGCTTGAAATTACCTTTATACGTGGTTCCTGGAAACCACGATAGCAATTGGTCCGAAAGTGGAGCTAATAGCTTCCGAAAAGTATTCGGTGCTGAAACCTTCTTTTTTGAACATAAAGGCTTCCAATTCATTGGAACAACCTCTGGACCCAATATGCGAATGAGCCCTGGACAGATTCCAAGAGAGAATTTGGTATGGATGGACTCCATCTTTAAAGCGAATCCAGATTCGCAAAAGCCCTTAATAGCCATTAACCATTACCCCCTAGACTCTTCTTTAAATAACTGGTATGAATCCATTGATCGTCTAAAAACACGTAATGTTCAATTGGCACTATGTGGGCATGGACATATCAATAAATTATACGATTGGGAGGGGATATCTGGGGTTATGACTCGATCGAATCTTCGTGCAAAAGACCCTATCGGTGGTTATAACATCGTAACCCTTACAACTGATTCTGTGTTTTTCCAAGTTCGCAAACCAGGACAAAGCACAGCGAAAGCTTGGTTGAAACTGGCAATGAAAACAGTGCCTGCAAATTTATCTTTGGGTGTAAAAAGACCGAATTATCAAGTAAATAGCCAGAGTAAAGCCAAGTTGTTATGGGAATATGAAGACCATGGTGATATTGGCGCTGGTATTAGTAGCGATGGTAAATTGTTGTTTACTGCCAATACGGTAGGCGAGGTCTATGCCTTAAACGTAGCAACCGGACAACGTGTTTGGTCCTTTAAAACAGGTGGCAAAGTATATTCCACTCCAGCCGTGCACAAAGGAGTTGTTGTGGTGGGCTCTTCTGATCATTACATCTACGGATTGGATGCCAAGACAGGTGCTTTAAAGTGGAAACTGGAAACAAATAAGGCCGTGTTGGGATCTCCTGCTGTAAAAGATGGAAAAGCTTTTATTGGAGGTTCGGATGGAACCTTTCGTTGTATCCAAGTAAAGGATGGGAAAGTATTATGGACTTTTGATCAAGTAAAAGGTTATGTGTCCACACTTCCAAGTTTAGCCGACGGAAAGGTGATTTTCGGTAGTTGGAGCAATGGTTTCTATGCCTTAGATCAAAAGACAGGCGCTTTAGTTTGGGAATGGAACAATGGACACCAAAACAGAATGTTCTCAGCGGCTGCGGTTTATCCGGTTATAGCCAATAACCGTGTGTTTATTGTGGCGCCAGATCGTTATATGACAGCTCTGGATTTAAAGACCGGGAAGATGATATGGCGTGAGAAGAAAGATGAATACCGTGTCAGGGAGTCTATTGGCTTGTCTAATAATAAGAAATTGGTCTATGCTAAAACCATGGATGGTGAATTGATCGCTGTGCCTGTGGATGCTGAGACTATGAATATTACCTGGAAGGCAAAAACGCAGCTACCTTATGAACTGGCACCTACTGCCATTTATAGCGATAAAAAGAACGTTTTTATGCCTTCTGACAAAGGTCTGTTAAGCGCAATTGATGCCAAGACCGAAGAATTGAAATGGCAATATAAAATATCCAATGGTATGATTAATCCGCCATTGGTATTAAAGAATAAGATTGCAGTAAGTACAATGGACGGCAAAATCGTCCTTTTAACCTACTAAAGGCATACCTATGTTGAAGAAATTATTCATCACACTGCTTGTGGGCTTTCTGAGCCTGAACCTTTATGCGCAGACCACTAACTCATGGATCCGCATCAACCAGTTGGGCTATTTGCCCAATAATAAAAAGGTGGCTGTATGGGTAAGTAAAGAGACAAACACCGTCAAACACTTTGAACTTCGGAATGCCCTGACCAATCAGGTCGTGTATTCCAATAATGCTGGTAAAGCATTTGGTGAATATGGCCCCTTTAAAAAGGGATACCGCTTTGATTTCTCCAAGTTTAAAGGTTCAGGAAAATTCTATTTACAGGCGGATGATGGTACGCGATCTCCGAATTTCAACATCAATGCCAATGTATATGATGGAGCAGCAGATTTTGCCCTGCGTTATATGCGCCAGCAAAGAACCTTATTTAACCCTTTCTTACAAGATAGCTGCCATACACATGATGGGTTTACCATGTATGCCTCCTCTGTTGGAATGCCAGATAGTACCCGTGTTGAAGTAGCTGGTGGATGGCATGATGCCTCGGATTACTTGCAGTATGCAACAACATCAGCCAATGCAACTTATCATCTTTTAGCGGCATATCGCGATTTCCCTAACGTTTTCACCGATCATAAGCAGTCCAATGGATTGGACGGTAAAAACGGAATTCCCGACGTTTTGGATGAAGCCAAGTGGGGATTGGACTGGTTGCTAAAAATGCATCCTACACCAAACATCATGTATAATCAGATTGCGGATGATCGTGATCATACGCGTTTGAGAATGCCCGGACAAGACTCCCTTTATGGTCGAGGGCATGAAAGACCTGTTTATTTTATTGACGGAAACCCTCAACAGCGTGGAAAATTCCTCAATAACACCACAGGAACCAGTTCTACTGCTGCAAAATTTGTGTCTGCATTTGGGTTAGGCTTTCAGTTATTCCAAGCTCAGGATCAAAACTACGCTGCGGTATTAAAAGAAAAAGCTGGAACAGCCTATCAATATGCGCATATCAAACCCGGAGTTACACAAACCGTATCGGTTAAATCTCCCTACATTTATGCTGAAGATAACTGGGTGGATGATATGGAATTGGCTGAAGCTACCTTATTTCAGTTGAATCAAGATCCTAAGCATCTTGAAAAGGCATTGAACTATGCCCGACAAGAAAGTATAACCCCTTGGATATTGAGAGACACTGCCAATCACTATCAATATTATCCTTTTATCAATTTAGGGCATTATGAATTAGTGAAATCAGCTGATAAGAAAGCCCGAAAAGAAGCTTTAAAATATTATAAACAAGGAATAGAGCAAGTATGGAATCGCGCAAAGGAAAACATGTTTTATCGGGGTGTACCCTTTATTTGGTGCAGCAATAACCTGACGACATCCTTTGCTATACAATGTATTTGGTATAGGGAACAAAGCCAAGACAAACAGTTTGAAGAATTGGAGCAAGCCAATATCGACTGGTTATTCGGGCTTAACCCATGGGGAACCAGTATGGTTTATGGTCTTCCAAGTGGAAGCGATACACCTGTCGATCCCCATTCTGCCTTCACCTATTTGCATAATTACCCTATTGATGGCGGATTAGTCGATGGACCAGTCTACTCCAATATTTACAAGAACCTCATCGGAATTAAATTAAATAATCCAGATGAGTATGCTGAATTCCAAAGTGACCTGGTGGTTTACCACGATGATTTTGGCGATTACAGTACCAATGAGCCAACCATGGATGGTACAGCATCATTGATTTACTTGTTATCTGCAAAAGAGAACGAGTCAAAAAAAAAAGAGTAATTGATTCCCAAGGCGCGATCGTGCGAGGGGATGCAACAAAAAAACAAATCAGCTTAATCTTTACCGGTGATGAATTTCGGGAAGGGATTTCGCATATCCGTAAAAGCCTGAATAAGCAAAACGTAAAGGGGAGTTTTTTTGTTACTGGTAGATTTCTGGAAGATGAACTAGCTAAATCAGTATTGAAGAAGCTTTACGAGGAAGGACATGAGGTAGGTCCACATTCCGATCAGCACTTACTTTATGCCCCTTGGGAGAAGAGAGATAGCCTCCTCGTTACAAAAGAAACGTTTAACAAAGATTTAACTGTCAACATCCAGAAATTACATGCACTAGGTATAGTGAATATTGATAAATTTGTGGCGCCATATGAATGGTATAACACACATGTTGCAGCTTGGACGAAAGAATTGGGCTTAAGTCTCTATAATTTCACCCCTGGCTTGCGTACTGCGGCAGATTATACCGATCCAGAAATGGGAAATCGGTATATGAGTTCTGAGGCTATTTTTAACCAATTAGTAAATTATGAAGTAAAAGAAGGTCTCAATGGGTTTATCATTATTATACATATTGGAAGCAATCCTAAAAGAACGGATAAGTTTTTTAATCAATTGGAAAAATTGATGGAGCTACTGAAAGATAAAAATTATAAATTCGTGCCGCTAAACGAATTATAAAATAAGAGTGCGGGTTTTTGCGTTTTTTACTAAAAAGTCGCATATTTACGGAAAGTTATTGAAAGTATTGCACATGCAGAAGGCTATGATCAACACAACGGAGAAGGATTCAAATTATCAAAACTTAGACAAAATGTCGGTTTTGGAGATCCTAAGTAACATTAATGAAGAAGATAAGACCGTTCCGTTGGCGGTAGAGCGAGTAATTCCTCAAATAGAATCACTGGTAAAAGTTATAGTAGATCGGATGAAGGGCGGAGGTCGCTTGTTCTATATCGGAGCAGGTACCAGTGGCCGTTTAGGTATTTTGGATGCTTCAGAATGTCCACCTACCTATGGAGTTCCTTTTGATTGGGTTATTGGCTTAATCGCAGGAGGTGATTCCGCAATTCGTAAAGCAGTAGAATTTGCTGAAGATGATTTGGAACAAGCGTGGAAAGATTTGGAAGAGTACGCCATAAACACCAACGATGTGGTTATCGGTATTGCTGCTTCAGGTACTACACCTTATGTCATTGGTGGTTTAGATAAAGCCAATGAAATGGGTATTGCTACTGGATGTATTGTATGTAACGGCAATTCACCTATTGCTGAACGCGCTCAATACCCAGTGGAAGTTATTGTAGGTCCTGAATTCGTTACAGGTTCTACGCGTATGAAAGCAGGTACTGCACAGAAATTGGTGCTTAATATGATCAGCACGGCTGTCATGATACAATTGGGTCGTGTAAAAGGCAATAAAATGGTCGATATGCAATTGTCTAACCACAAACTTGTGGGTAGGGGAGTTCGTATGGTGATGGCTGAAACTGGAACCGATGAGGAAACAGCGGCAGCACTAATTGAAGAATTCGGCAATGTGCGTCAAGCGATCGATAACTACAATCTGAAAAACAAACACTAAAAGACAGTATGTCACCTATCATCCTATTATCCTTTTTGGTCGTTTACTTCGGTATCCTCTTGGCGGTGTCTCACTTTACCTCCAAGAATTCCGCAGATAACTCTACCTTCTTCGTTGCCAACCGTAACTCCAAGTGGTATATGGTTGCCTTCGGAATGATTGGTACGGCCTTATCGGGTGTAACCTTTATCTCCGTTCCTGGAGATGTAGGTAATACCCCTGCTGGATTAACCGAACCAAACAATTTCTCTTATTTCCAGTTCGTTCTCGGAAATGCCATCGGCTTTATCATCATTGCCTATGTGCTCCTGCCGCTGTACTACCGTATGCACCTGACCTCCATTTACACCTATTTGGAAGAACGTCTAGGGCATAAAAGCTACAAATCAGGCGCTATGATCTTCTTGGTTTCCAGAACTATCGGTTCTGCATTCCGTTTGTATCTCGTAGCTATCGTCTTGCAACGGTATATCTTTGATGCCTGGAATGTTCCTTTTATTCTAACTGTATCCGTGTGTTTAGTCCTCATTTGGTTATATACCAATAAGGGCGGTCTTAAAACCATTATCATTACGGACACACTGCAAACAACCTTCCTTTTATTAGCTGTTGTATTATCCATTTATTTTATGGCCGATGGCCTTGGATGGACCGTAACAGAGGCTTTTGAAAAAGTAAAAGAAAGTTCATACTCCAAAATCTTTATCTGGGAAAATCTATTAGGAGATACCCGTAATATATGGAAACATATCATCGGGGGTATATTCGTAACGATTGCTATGACCGGTTTAGATCAGGACTTAATGCAGAAAAACTTAAGTATGAAGACCATTGGTGAAGCGCAGAAAAACATGATGACTTTTACCTCCATCTTCGTTGTTATCAACCTTTTCTTCCTAGCTGTAGGGGCATTATTGTACTTCTACGCAGAAGCAAATGGAATCAGTATTAAAGATTTAGGTAAGTCCGATTACCTTTATCCAGAGATTGCTTTACGTCACTTAAGTATTCTTCCGGGCATTATATTCATGATGGGATTGACTGCAGCTACTTTTGCCACTACCGATTCGGCATTGACTGCATTGACAACCTCTTACTGCGTGGATTTCTTAAACTTCAATAAAAAGGAGAACCCCAATGATCCAAAATTGGTCAAACAACGTAACTATGTTCACTTCGCTTTCTCGATCGTGATGTTATTGGTGATTTTGTTGTTCCATTGGATCAATGATGAATCAGTTGTATCTGCTATCTTTAAGATTGCTGGATATACCTACGGTCCATTATTAGGTCTATTCTCTTTTGGTATCCTAACCAAACGTAGAGTAAATGATAATCTAGTGCCTTACATCTGTGTATTAGCTCCAATATTAATGTTCTTATTAACCACGTATGTATTGCCACATACCGCCTATAAGATCGGGTTTGAGCTTATTGTGTACAATGGTTTATTGACTTATTTATTACTATTAGTTACTTCTCCAGGAAAGGTGGAAGGAAGAGTAGCTGGTAGTCGTCACGCTTAATAAACAATAAGGATGTCGCCTTATCAGGCGTCTTAATTTGACCTATCAAAAACAAACTATAATAATAACAACAAGAGCCCGATTTATTCGGGCTTTTGTTTTTGCATGGAAGGTGAAGAATTGGTCAGAATCTTAACTTATAAATCCGATTCTATTTGTCGCTTGAATGAACTGTAATGGGGTTTTAATACTGCTTGTTAACTATTGTTAATCAAAAGCTACTGATTTGTCTGTGCAAAAAAAATACAGTAAGTTTGAATACTAAAGAATAACATACATGTACCATCAGATTCAAGAATCTACTACTGCTATACGCCGTAAAATTGGCAAATTTACCCCTGAGTTTGGAATTATCCTAGGAACTGGTTTAGGCAAATTGGTCAATGAAATTGACGTGGAATTTCAGATGATGTATTCCAATATTCCGAACTTCCCGATCTCTACGGTGGAGTTCCATACGGGAAAGTTAATATTCGGAACGTTAAATGGTCGAAAAGTTGTAGCCATGCAAGGGCGCCTGCATTATTATGAAGGATATAGTATGCAGGAAATCACCTTTCCAATACGTGTGATGAAAGAATTGGGTATTCAAAAACTCTTTGTATCGAATGCTTCGGGTTCTTTAAATCCTGAAATTAAGAAAGGGGATATTGGTATTATTGAAGATCATATTAACCTGCTTCCTGATAATCCTTTGCGCGGACGTAATAACGAATCCTTTGGTCCACGTTTTCCTGACATGAGCCAGCCTTATAATTTCGAGATGATCGAACAAGGCTTAGAGATTGCTTCTGAATCTGGAGTAAAGGCCCATAAGGTCGTGTATGTATCTGCACCAGGACCTAATTTGGAAACCAGAGCAGAATACCGTTACATGCGCATTATTGGCGGAGATATTGTTGGTATGAGTACGGTTCCAGAGGTTATAGTTGCCAATCATATGGGATTACCTGTCTTTGCCATTTCTGTTATTACAGACGAGGGTTTTCATGAAGATCTGAAACCTGTTTCTTTACAAGAGATTGTGGCTGTAGCAGCCGAAGCAGAGCCTAAAATGACGCATATTCTAAAAGAATTGGTTGCATTGCAATAATTCTGCTTTTTTGAACTATTTTTGCTGAATAAATTTTTCGAAGCTATCCCTACATGAGTATATTAAAACGCTTGTTGTTCATACTGGTCTTGTTGAGTGTCACCCCTAAGCTATACGCGCAGGTGGAAGAGGAGTTTAGTTCAGCATTAGATTCAGCTCGTGCAAAAGAGGATAACAAGAAGGATTCTGTAGTCTTTACCGCTAAATATGTTCGGTATACCAATTTAGCTACGCTTAAGAGATTGACCAAAACCTATCAGATAGATACTTCTCACGTCAATTTTCAATATTACAATAAGCAAAATCTCCCTTGGAACCCTTCGATAAACTTAGGTTCCTATGGTTTAGCAACGCGCGATTTACTTTTTAACTCGAATAAATCCATTGGTTTCCAATCGGGTTATCATGCCTTGGAAAGGTATTTACTAACCTCTGATTCCATTCAGTATTTTCGGGCTCGAGCGCGTTTTTCTGAACTCTACGCCGTAGGTTTCTTTTTTGATGATCAGGTTTTTCGAGCGCGTTTAGCACAGAATATCAATCCGAATCTTAATATTGGTGCAGAATATCATGCTACCAATACCGACGGTTACTACAATAACCAAACATATAGTGATCGCAAAGGGTCTGTGTTTGCCTGGTACGAATCGCCTAGTAAGCGTTATAATTTAGTTTCCAACTTTACCTTTAATACCTTGGATGCGACGGAAAACGGATCGGTACTCAACGATACCCTGTTTCGAGACACTTCAGACAATACCTCACCCTCTCGTTATCCTGTGCGGTTAAATGGTACTCAAGCCAACCGTCCATATAACAAATGGAAGGATATGAGTGTGTTCTTAAGACAATCTTATTATATCGGACGTATCGATACGGTAAATGGAAAAGGTCCTGACGCCGAAATTCATCCTACAAATGTTATTGCGCATAATTCCATTGTTCGTCAGCAGAAATTTATCTTCTTTAAGAACCAACAGGATTTATATAATGCCTTTCCTTTCAAATCCCTGGAATGGGTAGATGATACCACCAAAATAACGACCATTAGTAATGATTTCACCTATTCCTTTTACTTGAGGGGCAAGGCGATGAAAAATGAGGCTAAGGTGGAGCTAGGCTTTCAGAACGACCTAATATGGTATTCTGACTCCTTAATGAGTAATTTCTATCAGAACTCCATGGTGAAGGGCTCCGTGGGCTATAAATTCTCCGACAAGGTTGATGTTAACTTTGCGGCCAATCAAATTGTATTGGGACGTAATTTTGGAGACTTTCTATATGAGGCATATGCTGATGTACATTTGAGCGAGGCTATTGGAAAACTACGGATAGGTGCCTATTCGCAAAACAAGTCTCCCGAGATGATTTTCCAAAATGCCAATCTTGCTTACCACCAATGGAATGAAGGTGACCTCAATCTCGATAAAATAAAAACCCAAAACCTATCTTTTGCTTATGCCAATAATAAGATCGGCTTCAATGGAAAGGTTGAATATTTTCTAATCAACAATTACACCTATTTCCACGAGATTCCAAATCCGAATAATGAGTTAGCTAGGGCTCGTCAGATAGAAACTTTGCAGGCTGGAAATCTAAACTTATTGAAACTTACGGTAGGACAAAATTTCAAAGTAAGCAAATGGCATTTGGATAATATGGTGGTCTATCAAAAATCCGATGCTATGGATGTGCTTGCCACGCCAGAGCTCTATACCTTCCATAGCTTGTATTATGCGAATATATTGTACAATGTGATGGATTTTAGAATTGGAATGGATGTGCGCTTTAATACACCCTTTAAAACGCCTTCCTACGCCATCAATGCTGGACAGTTTTATAACGATAATTTAGGAATCAAATTTTCAACTTATCCCATTGTTGACTTTTGGTTGACCGCAAACATTGATCGAGTGAATTTATTCTTGAGTTATAACTTCGCTAATCAACATGTATATCCTAAGGGTTATTATACTGTTCGTCGATACCCGATGAACCCTGCATTCCTTCGTTTTGGGGTGTCTTGGAAGTTCTACGATTAATCCCTTTTTCCCATCATTTAACAGATGAATAATAGTTTTCCATCTTGAAAAGGTTGGAAGACTAGTGATTCACTATGTCTAAAAATTTAAACGGCTAGTTTATTTTGCTCTGTTGCTGTAATTAAATCGAATGCTGCTATCGTTCTCGGATTATAATTTAATTGTCAAAACAGGTGTAATTGCAAATATTATTTATAATCATTCTAAATAATCTCTATATTTACAGCGCAAAGGAATTACATAGTTTCTCAAATACATAAGTCCTGTTTACCCGTATGATGATAGGCATACGGGTAAGGCAGGCACAACGAAACAAAAGCGACAACAAGCAAAAGATTACAAGAGCAGCAGATTGATGAATCACAAAAGCTTAAAAATTCTTTCCCAAAGTAAACTAGGCTTTATCAGCATGCCTTGTGGTCATCAAGTCATCCATTTATGTTTTAATAATCTAATGATCAATTTTACGGTAGATGATTTCTTTCGTTTCCGTCAGATCGTGAAAAACATTCAAGGTGAGCAGGAGACCATTGCTTTCCCAGATGGCAGTCAGCGTATCTTATTGCATAGTCCATATGATGGAATAAACTTTTCATTTCACCCGAATGAGTTGAATCAATTGATCCATTCTTTGGATGAAGCCTACTACATGCACCAGATTTACGGGTATTTGGATTAGGTCGGAGCTTGGTAATGCGATGTTTTGCAAAAACTATCTCTTTGGAAAAGAATATTTTGCTGAAAAAATCTAAAAATTAAGTCTAAAATATTTTGTAAATCAGTTTTTAGCCCTATATTTGCACACCGCAAGACGGAAAAGGAGGCTTAGCTCAGCTGGTTCAGAGCATCTGCCTTACAAGCAGAGGGTCACTGGTTCGAATCCAGTAGCCTCCACAACAAAAAAGGGAATCCTAAATCCCATTTGAACATCAAAGAATTTAGGAGGCTTAGCTCAGCTGGTTCAGAGCATCTGCCTTACAAGCAGAGGGTCACTGGTTCGAATCCAGTAGCCTCCACGAAAACCCGCCTTCTGGTGGGTTTTTTCTTTTTATACCCCCAGTCAACCCCCAGGTTCAATTTTCAATTCTATTTTTGATAATTTCTACTTTTCCTTTCCCCTTTTTCCTTTCCTCTATCTCACATCTTATAGCGTAGCGGTCTCATATCTCACATCTATTTCTGTTGTCTTTTGGCTGTATTCTCATCGTCTTTCAGAGGGGTTTTATTCGATACTTCTTCGGATCTCCTTCGGAACTTGTTCGGAACTCCTTCGGATCTCGTTCGGTTCCGACCGAACGAGATCCGAACAAGATCCCTGTCAGATCCTTAGAAATTCCCTAAGAGTCTCGAAGCAAACTGGAAAAAAAATTGGCAAAATATTAAGTCATCTAAGGTTGAAGTGTAGTCCTTTTTCTTGTGTTGGTAGGTGTAAGATAATAGCTAGTAATCAAATGCGGTTAAATCTGGAGATCCTTCTATCGAATATTAGGAAAAGTTGTGGTAGATTTACTTTAACAATTATTACAAACCTATATTTCTATGAAAAAAATAATGATTCTACTGGCCTTTTTGCTGTGCTTGCAGGTAGGCTATGCGCAGAAAACTGCTGCAGAACGGAAAATTGCATTGGATTTTAATGATTTTTGTGCTGACATTTCCGATTCAACTTATCGATTGGGTCTTCAGCTCGGCGGAAAGATTAAAGAAGGAATGGGTACAAGGGAGATGAAGGGTATAAAACCACTCAGTAAACAGATCTTATCCTATCTGGATAAACAGGCTGTTTTGTTGAAAAACAAAAAAATTCCCTTAGAGATGGAGATTCTTCGAACGATGATGCTCACCTACATCAGTGTGGAAAAGGAATTTCTAGCAACTTTTGATGATTTTGAAAATCTACCGAAGGGTTTTAGTGATGAAGCATTCACATTGAAGTACAACAAGCTAATGAGTCATTCGCAAAAGGAGGCAGATGTACTTGCTGATTTCAACAAGGTTGCTGAAGCCTGTGGAATTGTCTTTGGGTATAAAATTCGTGATGACGAAAATGATGATTAAGCTTTTACAGTTAACAGGACTTTAGGTATAATGAACGATAAACACAAAAGAGAGAAACATAACAAATGCTTCTCCCTTTTGCTTGAATTGCTATTTTAATAATGTTGAAAGGTTCTTTTTAGAATCTTCTAATTTCTTCAATTTGTTCTGTTACAAACTTGAGCGTTAATTGGTCGTGAAAATCCAAGTTTTCATCCAGTTCATTGGCGATATGAGGGAGGTGAATTTTTAGGGGTAAAACATGCATGCGCATGTAATTGCACACACCTGTAAAATGGTCCACGCCGCGGATATTTCCGTATTTTCCGGAGGATACACCAACCAAAGCTGCCTTTTTATGGTGGAAGCTGCTTGGGAATGCACAAGCATCAATAAAGAGCTTCAGCACGCCTGGGTAACTTCCATTATATTCTGGAATAATGAATATAAATTTATCCGCATCGAATACTTTCTGTTGAATAACAGCGAATTCCTCTGAGCGCTTACCATAAAGATCAGTTTCCATGAGTTGAGCTGGAAGATCTTCAAGTGAGAGAATTTCATATTCTTCACCTCGTCGCTGTAATTCCTTTTGATAGAATTTGGCGACCTTCAAAGAGTTAGCATGTTTTCTATTCGTTCCGGAGATAATTAAATTCATTGTTTAAATGTTACTTATGAAAAAGCATGACAGTTAAATCACCATACCTAATTCTATTTTTTGTATCTTAGCATCCTGAGTATCTTGAGGAGGAAACTGCTCAAAAGTAGCAAATTTAACATCATTTAAATATCATTTATCGATTGTGAATGTTAATTTGCAGCTTCATGTAGCCTAATAGATGCCACAAAATTAGTTTTCAAAATCTGAGGAATCACAATGGGAAAAATTATTGCCATCGCCAATCAAAAAGGAGGAGTAGGTAAAACTACGACGTCCATCAATCTAGCGGCCAGTTTAGCAGTATTAGAATATAAGACCTTATTGGTGGATGCGGATCCACAAGCAAACTCAACTTCAGGTATTGGGTTTGATCCTCGAGGAATAAAAGCCAGTATTTACGAGTGTCTAATCAATGACTTGAACCCGAAGGACGCTATTCAACATACGGAAACACCAAATCTTGATCTTTTACCTGCGCATATCGACTTAGTTGGTGCGGAGATTGAAATGATCAATTTGGAAGAACGAGAGTTCAAGATGAAACGTGTGTTGGAAGTGGTGAAAGATGACTATGATTTTATCATTATCGACTGTTCTCCTTCGTTAGGTTTGATCACGATCAATGCATTGACAGCATCTGACTCGGTTATTATTCCGGTTCAGTGTGAGTATTTTGCATTGGAAGGGCTAGGTAAATTGTTAAATACGATCAAGATCGTACAAAATAGATTAAATACAGCGTTAGAGATCGAGGGGATCTTGTTGACGATGTACGATGTCCGTCTTCGTTTATCCAACCAAGTAGTAGAAGAGGTGCGTACGCACTTCCATGATTTGGTGTTTGATACTATTATCCAACGTAATACGCGCTTAAGTGAAGCGCCAAGCTTTGGTATTTCGGTTATCATGCACGATGCTTCTTGTAAAGGAGCGATCAATTACTTAAACTTGGCTAGGGAGATCCTTCAAAAGAACGGGTTGTTAAAAGAAAATACGCAAACAGTAACAGTATAGTATGGCAGCATTACAGCGGAAAACAGGATTGGGAAAAGGATTAGGAGCTTTATTGCAACAAGATGATATCGGCACGGCAAAAAGCACGCCTACTGAGGTTCCTGTAGCGAAATCCCCAGCCTCTCCGGCAGGGAGTATCAATTTTATAAAAGTAGAACAAATTTCAATAAACCCTTTTCAGCCACGTACGGATTTTGACGAACAGGCGCTAAGGGAATTGTCGGAGTCCATCGAGATTCAAGGACTTATTCAGCCTATCACCGTAAGACAGGTAGGCAAAAATGAGTATCAGTTGATCTCTGGTGAGCGTCGTCTTCGTGCTTCAAAATTAGCTGGGATAACTGAAATCCCTGCTTATGTGCGCACAGCCAACGACCAACAGATGTTGGAAATGGCATTGATCGAAAACATTCAACGTGAAAACCTAAATGCAATTGAGATTGCATTGAGTTTTCAACGTATGATTGAAGAGTGTAGCCTTAAACAAGAAGAATTGGGTGATCGCGTAAGTAAAAACCGTTCTACGGTTACCAATTACCTTCGTTTGTTGAAATTGCCACCTGTTATTCAAGCGGCAATTCGTGATGGTGACTTGACAATGGGGCATGCACGTGCTTTGATCAATGTGGGTGAGGTTGATAAGCAATTGTTTATTTTCCGCGAAATCGTGGAAAAAGGTCTTTCGGTACGTAAGGCAGAACAATTGGTTCGTGAGGTACAACAAGCAAAGGACAAAAAGCAAAAAGGAAAACAAGATGCTGGATTGAACTTTCAATTTCAAAAGATTGAGGATGATTTGGCTTCCAAATTTGCTACTCGCGTTAAGTTGAACTTAAAATCAGCGAAGGGTAAGGGCGCTATTGAGATCCCTTTTGACTCGGAAGATGATTTAAGCCGTATTTTAGAATTGCTTGATTGGTAATGCAGCGAATACTATGGCTATTGGCTTTGTTGCTGTGTGCGAACTTTGTTTCGGCACAACGTCGGGATACCATTCCTGATTCTACAAAGACCGTTATAATTCCGGACTCTGTTAAGGCTGCGGTGCAAGATACCGCAAAGAAGGAGACGCGTGCTGAGCGCAAGGCTCGGATCAAGGCAGAGAAGGAACGTGCTAAATATTATTACAAGGATATTAAGAAAGATTCTGCTCGTTTGGAGATTGAGCGTTTAACACGCGTTGCGTGGAAGCGTTCAGCTATTTTACCTGGTTGGGGTCAATATACGAATCAAGGACTTTGGTGGATCAAAGTTCCGGTTATCTATGGAGGGTTTGTCGCCTCCTATTTTGTTATTGATTATTGGCAATGGTATTATAAGCTGTTTCTAACCGAATTGCAATACCGGGAACAGTATAATCAGCCTTCACCTGATGGTATCCTTGGTATGAATAGCAATTGGGATACACAAGGTTTGATCAAGTTTAAGGATTATGGTCGTCGTAATCGAGATTTGACAATCTTGGTCACCGTTGGATGGTATGGTCTTAACATTGTGGAAGCTTATGTGGATTCCATACTTAAAAATCGCTGGAACATCAGCAATGACCTAAGTTTTAAATTATCTCCTACCTTTATGCCTACGGGTTCCTATTCGGCGGGTATACCTAATTTTTCGGCGAAAAGTTTGTATGCTCCAGGAATTAAGATGACATTTACATTGAATTAAGATAAAAACCAATTATAATATGAAAATTGTTTTATTGGGATATGGTAAAATGGGGCAGCTGATCGAGCGCTTCGCACTCAAAAGAGGGCATGAGGTGGTCTTGATCGTGGATGAAGAAAATCGTGATTCCATTGAGCTGGAAGATATTGAAGATGCCGATATTGCTATCGACTTCAGTACTCCTCACGCCGCCCTTGATAATATCAGTCTATGTTTTGAAGCCAACCTTCCTCTAGTAGTAGGAACCACCGGTTGGTACGATCATTTGGAAGAAGTGAGAGAAACCTGTTTAGATGCTAATCAGGCTTTATTATATGGCTCTAATTTTAGCATCGGAGTCAATATATTTTTCCATATCAATAAATTACTAGCAAAAGCAATCAATCCTTATAAACAATACGATGTGCAGGTGGAAGAAATCCACCATATCCATAAATTGGATGCGCCTTCAGGTACAGCGATTACCATTGCTGAGGGGATTTTAGATGGAATGGACTCCAAAGCTGGATGGGTGAATTCGGTAGAAGGATCGGGGGAAGAGGTGATTCCTAAGGCAGATGAGTTATTGATTGAAAGCTTGCGTATCGAGGAGGTTCCAGGAACACATACCGTGTTGTATAGTTCCGAGGTCGACCAAATCGAGTTTAAGCATACTGCGCATAGCCGTGAAGGATTTGCTTTAGGTGCAGTTATTGCTGCAGAATGGCTTTTTGGAAAAAAAGGATTTTTCCAGGTTACAGAAATGTTTGATTTTAATAAATAATATATGTGGTATATTTTTGCTGCCATTTTCATTTTAGGTTCTTTATACGGGCTTTACCTACTTTATATTAAAGCGGGTAGACAAGGCTGGGAAGCCATCGTTCCTGTATATAGACAATATGTGATGGCTCAACTCGTAGGAAGGCCAACATGGTGGATTGTATGGCTTTTTGTGCCAATCGTGAATGTGTTTATATTCTATGATTTCTATTTAAACTTTGTAAAAGCTTTTGGTAAACGTCGGTTCTGGGAAAATGCAGCTGCTGTATTAGTGCCTTTTATCGTATTGCCAATGTGGGGTAGAGATCCGAATGTGAAATATTTGGGGCAGTCAACTACAGAGGAATTCAAGAAAAAATATCCATATAAGAAATCACTCGGTAGGGAATGGGCTGATGCCATCATCTTTGCTACCGTAGCTGCTACTTTAATTCGTGGATTCTTGATCGAGGCGTATATGATTCCTTCAGGTTCTATGGAACGCAGTTTATTGGTGGGGGATTTCCTATTTGTAAGTAAGCTGAACTATGGCCCACGTGTGCCTATGACACCAATAGCATTTCCTTTTGCACACCACACCATGCCAATAACTGGCGGAAAGGCTTATTCGGAACTTATCCAATTGCCTTACAAACGTCTTGCTGGTTTCCAAGAGATCAAACGCAACGATGTAGTCGTGTTTAATTATCCAACAGAAACCTTCCGCCCGATTGATAAGCGTGAGAATTATATTAAACGATGTGTTGGGTTGCCTGGAGATGTAGTTTCTATGGAAGATGCAAAGTTATTCGTCAATGGTGAGCCTGCTTATACATCAGTAGAATTTCAGACGAATTACATAGTTCAGACAGAACCAAACTCGATCGATCAACAGAAATTAAAAGATAACCGCTTGGAATTGGATAATTACTATACGAATCCAGCTCAAGGATTATACGTTATCCATATGACCAAGGAAGAAGCAGATCAAGTGAAGACTTGGCCGAACATTCAAAAAGTTGAGGAGTTAATTTATCCAAAAGGTACAACAGATCCTATGAGTGATGCTTACCCGCATTATGAGCATGGTCCTGTATGGAACTTTGATAACTTCGGACCTATTACAGTTCCTAAGAAGGGAGCGAGTGTGAAATTGGATAGCTTATCGGCTCCAATCTACGAATTGGTCATTTCTACTTACGAAGGTAATACTTTCGAGAAACGTGCTGATGGGTACTACATCAATGGGCAGAAATCCGACAGCTACACATTCAAGATGGATTACTATTGGATGCAAGGAGACAATCGCCATAACTCTGCCGATTCTAGAGCATGGGGATTTGTACCTGAAGACCATATCGTAGGTAAAGCATTATTCACTTGGATGAGCTGGGATACGGATGGTTCTGGATTAAGCAAAATCCGTTGGAATAGAATATTTAAAGGCATTAATTAATAGTGGAACTTTAAAAAGAGCATAAAGAGAAAGGCTGAATTTGATGAAAATTCAGCCTTTCCTGTATTATTAAATATTTTGATTGCCTATTTCAATGCTGCTAAATAGCGTTTGATTGTTTCTTCTAAGCCCAAGTATAAAGCATCTGCAATTAAAGCATGGCCAATGCTTACCTCCATTAATTCGGGGATATGCTGATTGAAATATTGCAGGTTGTTTAAATCCAAATCATGGCCTGCATTTAATCCAAGGCCTACTTCTCTTGCTTTTACGGCTGCTTTAAAATAAGGCTCAATTGCTTTCTCTTTATCAAATCCAAACTCTGCTGCATAAGCTTCGGTGTACAGTTCAATGCGGTCTGTGCCTGTCTCAGCAGCTGCTTCCACCATCTCTTCAACTGGGTCAACAAAGATGGATACTCGAATGCCTTCTCCTTTGAATAGTTTCACCATCTCGATAAGATAATCCTTATTGGTAATCGTATCCCAGCCATGGTTGGAGGTAATTTGGTTTAGGGCATCAGGAACCAAGGTAACTTGCGTAGGCTTATTGGCCAATACCAAATCAACAAATTTTTGCTCTTGACAATTACCCTCAATATTGAATTCCGTTTGGATTTCGGCTTTCAGATCATATACGTCTTGGTATCTGATATGTCTTTCATCTGGCCTAGGGTGAACAGTGATCCCTTGAGCACCAAAGCGCTCACAAGCCAAAGCGGTAGCTAATACATTGGGAACATTGCCTCCTCTTGAATTACGGAGGGTAGCAATCTTATTGATGTTTACGGATAGTTTAGTCATGATTCCTGTTTTTTACAAATCTACTGTTTTAGTAGGCCATATTCCTATGATATTCTGATTTATTAACGCTAAATCAATGGATAAAATTTTATAAATTGCAGGAAATATGGATGGACTGGATTTCAATCTCTTAAGTGGCTTTCGCCTACTCGACTTTATCGATATTCTACTCGTAGCGATCATCATATACTATATCTATAGTTTGATAAAAGGTACAATAGCAGTAAATATCCTGATTGGGGTAGGGCTTTTCTATGGGATTTACCTGGTAGTGAAGCAGATGGAGATGCGCCTCTTGACGGAGATTTTCGGCGGTTTTATATCCGTGGGATCCATAGCCCTGATTGTTGTATTCCAGCAGGAAATCAGGCGATTTCTATTACATATTGGTAAGAATATCTCCTTACGTCGTAAAAAATTCTTTTGGACCATCTTTGGTACAAAGAAATCCACTCATGCAGATAATACGGAATATATCCGTCCAATTGTAGAGGCATGTCAAAACATGTCCCGATCAAAGACGGGTGCTTTATTGGTGTTCTCGCGTTACTTCGATGAGGAATATTACCAAACCAGTGGAACGACCATCGATGCACCCATATCAAAGCGTCTGCTGGAAACCATCTTCTTTAAAAATTCCCCTTTACATGATGGTGCGGTAATCATTGTTGATTTCCGTATTATGACAGCGAGTTCGGTATTGCCTTTGTCAGATAGTGAGGATCTGCCACCACAATTCGGGCTTCGACACCGTGCTGCAATTGGCGTTACTGAGGTTTCCGAAGCTATTGCAGTCATTGTTTCGGAAGAAACTGGAGAGATTTCATTTGCAAAGGATGGCAACATCAACATGAACCTTACTGCGGAGGAGTTAGAGAAGATTCTTAACGAAGAACTATAATTTGCTGAATAATATTTTTATTAATATGAATTTTACTGAATAATTGTTTTTATTTATCAATTTTTCGATAACTTTATTCTAATTGTAAATTTAAATTCCGCGATTATGCATTTCGATGAAAAAAAGCCTGTTGACTTTGTTCTAAATGATCTTTTTGAGCATTATAGACGAAACGTAGCCGATGTCGATAAAATTACCAAAGCTCTTTTAGAGCGTCAAGTGGTTTCTTCTCAAGAAGAGATTGTCAATGACCATATAGCCTTCCGTACTTTAGGCGTTCCAAATTTAGGATTGGCTTCTTTTGAGAAGATCTTCCTTTCCTTTGGTTACAAAAAGATGGATTATTTTTATTTTGAAGGGAAGAAATTGGATGCCTATTGGTATGCACCGGCAGATCCAAGCTATCCACGTATTTTTGTCTCGGAACTTCGGGTAAAGGAATTGTCTAAAGAAGCACAAGAAATCATCCAGAAATATACACAGTCCATTACTTCAGATCCAGTTGATCAAATCGACCTGAAGAATGGGGAAGAGGTTGCAGCATTCTTGCAAGAGCCGCTATGGGACTTGCCTACCTCTAGCGAATATGAAACGCTATTGGCAGAAAGTGAATATGCTGCATGGGTTATTTATAATCGCTATTACTTAAACCATTACACCATCAGCATACATGAACTGAAGGATGGTTACAATACCCTAGAAGAGTTTAATGCTTTCTTGGAAAGTATTGGAGTGAAATTGAATACTTCAGGTGGTAAGATTAAGACCAGTGAGGATGGTTTATTGCGCCAGAGTAGTACGGTTTCTGCTTTATATGATGCGAAATTTGCAGATGGGAAGACATTGCCTATTGCTGGAAGTTATGTGGAGTTTGCCGAGCGTAGTGTTTTGCCTCAATTTAAAGATTTACCAAAAGATCAAATTGAACCAAAACATCGTCGAGATGGTTTTGAGACCAATAATGCCGATAAGATTTTCGAAAGTACTTATACCACACAAATAAAAGGAGCGTAAGAATATGGAAGAGCAGCTTTCTTTGCTTGCTCAACAGTTAGAGGGCGAATTGTTTTGGGATGAGCCGATGCGTTTGTTATATGCAACAGACGCATCTGCTTATCGCGAGATGCCCTTGGCTGTGGCTTATCCAAAGAACAAGGAGGATATCAAAAGATTGATTTCTTTCGCTCGTGAACAGCATACTTCTCTTATCCCTCGTACTGCAGGTACTTCCTTGGCAGGTCAGGTTGTAGGGGCAGGGATAGTGGTGGATGTTTCCAGGTATTTCACAGATATTGAAGAGCTAAATGTAGAGAAGAATTGGGTAAGGGTTCAGCCTGGTGTAATACGGGATGAGCTTAATCTTTTCCTCAAACCGTATAAGCTTTATTTTGGACCCGAGACTTCAACGGCCAATCGCGCTATGATAGGCGGGATGGTGGGAAATAATTCCTGTGGTTCTAACTCCTTGATTTATGGTAGTGCTCGGGAGCATACGTTAGAGGTGGAAGGCTTCCTGAGTGATGGCTCTGAAGTAGCTTTCAAAGCTTTGAGTTTTGATGAGTTTGTTGCTAAGAGCCAACAAGATAATCTTGAGGGCAGGATATATCAGCAGATTAAATCCATGTTGGGAGATTATCACAATCAGGAATTAATTCGCGAGAACTATCCGAAAGCAAGTATTCAACGTAGGAATACGGGCTATGCTTTAGATTTGTTATTAGAGTCCGATCCTTTTACTTCAGGAGCTGAGCCTTTTAATTTCTGTAAATTGATTTGTGGTTCGGAAGGGACTTTACTTTTTATTACTTCCATTAAACTTCATGTAAATGTACTGCCTGAGAATCCGAGTGGATTGCTTTGTGTGCATTTTCATTCGCTGCAAGATGCCTTAAAAGGAAATCTGATTGCCTTAAAACATCAGCCTTTGGTAAGTGAGCTCATGGATAATTACATTTTGGAGTGCACCAAAGGTAATCTGGAGCAAATGAATAATCGATTCTTTATAGAGGGCGAACCAGCGGCGATATTAATCGTCGAATACGATGGACTGGATGAGGCAGATATTTTAAGAAAGGTTGCAGAAGTTGAAGTTGATATGCGAGCTCATGGGCTAGGTTATCATTTTCCTTTGGTATTAGGCGCTGATAAGAAGCGGGTATGGAATCTACGTAAAGCTGGATTGGGGTTATTAAGCAATGTGCCTGGAGATGAGAAGCCTGTTGCTGTCATTGAAGATACGGCTGTAGATGTGCATGATCTACCTGCCTATATTGCTGATTTTAACCAGATTTTAGAGCAATATAATTTATATGCGGTGCATTATGCCCATGCTGCTACTGGCGAGTTGCATTTGCGCCCAATAATTAATCTCAAAACAAAAGAAGGCAATTTACTCTTTCGAGCAATCGCATTGGAAATTGCAGAATTGGTAAAGAAATATAAAGGTTCCTTGAGTGGAGAACATGGTGATGGAAGACTTCGAGGAGAATTTATTCCACTCATGATTGGTGACCATAATTACCAACTCTTAATAGATCTCAAAAAACAATGGGATCCTGAAGGGATATTTAATCCGGGTAAGATTGTTGACACGCCTTCGATGAATACTTTCTTACGTCATGAACCCGGACAAGTAGATCGTGAAATAAAGACGGTATTTCGTTATAACGGACAATCTATCCTACAGCATGCTGAACAGTGTAATGGTTCAGGAGACTGCCGTAAAACGCACTTATCTGGGGGTACGATGTGTCCTACTTATATGGCAACCAAGGAAGAGAAGGATACGACAAGAGCACGGGCAAATATGCTGCGTGAAATGCTGACAAATTCCAGTAAACTGAATCCATTTGACCATGAGGAATTAAAGGATGTCATGGATTTATGTATCAGCTGTAAAGGCTGTAAATCAGAGTGCCCTAGTAGCGTTGATATGGCTAAACTAAAGGCCGAGTTTCTACAAGGCTATTATGATGCGCATGGCGTGCCTCTTCGATCGAGAATGATTGCCCATGTGGATACTTTAACGCGCTTGATGCAACCCATATCGGGCATATATAATTTTATGACGGGCAATAAGCTAACTGGGAATCTGATCAAGAAAGTTATTGGTTTTGCTCCAGAGCGTCATATTCCTAAAATATCCAGTCAGACCTTGCGTTCCTGGTATAAGCAAAAGGATAAACCTTCCTTTGATAAAAAAGAAGCTATAAAAACGGTTTATTTCTTCTTTGATGAGTTCACGAATTATAACGATGTTGAGATTGGTAAGAAGGCCATACTGCTATTAGAAGCCTTAGGTTATCAGGTTCTAATGGTAGAGCATGAGTTTTCAGGTCGTGCTTTAATGTCTAAAGGATTATTGCGAGAGGCCAAGAAATTGGCCAATAAGAATGTAGAGATCTTTGAGGGCAGACTCAATGAGAACACGAAGTTAGTTGCTGTGGAACCTTCTACTATTTTGACTTTTCGAGATGAATATGTTGATCTAGTGGATGAACATTTGCTAGAAGATGCAAAACGAATTGCGCCATTAGCCTTGTCTATTGAAGAGTTTATTTTGCAAGAATATGAATCAGGCAATATTCGTAGAGAACAGTTTACCCAAGAAGAGCAAGAGATATTGCTTCATGGACATTGCCAACAAAAGGCATGGGGGATAGTACCTGCTGTTCACCAAATATTGGCTATTCCAGCTAATTATAAAGTGAAGGATATTCCGTCAGGATGTTGTGGTATGGCGGGATCTTTTGGATATGAAAAAGAACACTATGAAGTATCCATGAAAATAGGGGAGTTAGTGCTATTCCCTGCTGTACGAGAGAAGAAGTCAAGCTGTATTGTAGCCGCTCCAGGCGCAAGTTGCAGGCATCAAATTTATGATGGAACAAAAGAATCTGCCCTACACCCAATAGAGATTTTATTTAAGGCTATATTGTAATAATCGAGTTTTCAAGATTAAACAAAAGACCTTTCAACTTAGATGTTGGAAGGTCTTTTGTTTGATTATTTTTTACAATCTTTTTTATTCTATAATCTTTTGTTACAGAATGTAAAATGAGAGATGCTTTTTGATTGAAATTATTTTTCAAGATAGAGGCTCTATGCTGTGCCTTTAACAAATACATTATACAATAAGCTATTCAGAATTTAAAAGTCTTAAAATCACAAAAACGCTGTTATCAGAATTTTTGCAAAAATATCTTAACAGGAAAAAATATTATTTACAACTCTTTTTATAAATAAATAATAAAATTTGTTTAATTAAAATCCTTTGTTAAATTTAATCATAAAGTCATACATATTAAGTTTGTAAGACTAGATAACCAATAGCACTTACAATTAGGTGTTGCTAAATTATGAAGTTGAAGCTATTGTCGAGTTTGTCTGACAGCCTTCCAACTTGCTTTTTTTAATATTTAATTTAATTACCCTTAGGAGTACTTATCGCTATTTTCTTTACGCGCCTAGGTAAAGCAGAATAAAGGTATTCTTTTTGGAGTTTTGGGATTGCTTTTTAAACTAAAAAACTAAATATGAAAAAACAGACATCTACACATTATCCATTTCTTAAGGCTGGTCCTTTCAGTCAAGATTTAATTCGTTTCCAATAGTAAGCTTTAGGGTATAAGTTTACTGGCGAAGCGTCCGTACATCTTTTATTAAAATATAGGAGTCCTTGGGGACTAGGGGCAGAGGTCTAAAAATAGGCCTTAGGGGGAAGTATTGCCTATATTTTTGGGGAAAAACAAACAAATACTAACCAATTCTAATTGAACAAATGAAACAACTCAAAGCAATTCTGCTAATAGGATGTCTCCTGTTAGTTCATCTTGGTTTTGCTCAGACCCGCATTGTGTCGGGTACTGTTTCTGACCAAGAAACAAGAAAGCCAATTCCAGGCGCTACAGTTACGGTTCCATCAACCCGTATTGCAACCATGACTGATGGTTCAGGCCGATTTACCATTTCGGTACCTACCAACAGCAACAGCATTCAAGTAACATCAGTAGGGTATAGCCCCAAAGTAATTTCTGTCTCAAACCTTCGTGGTGAGCGGTTGGATATTTACTTAGAGACTTCTAATAATGTACTTGACGAAGTAGTCGTTACTGGGGGAGGTTTAGTCGCTAAACGTAAGGAAGTAGGTAATGCCAGTACTACCATTAAATCGGAGGTTATCACTCAAGGTAAATCATCCAACTTTGCGTCTGCCTTATCGGGTAAAGTTCCAGGTTTACAGGTAAATGCTGTTAATGGTGGTGTAAACCCTAACTACCGTTTGGTATTACGTGGCCAGCGCTCTATTACTGGTAACAACCAGGCATTATTGGTATTGGATAACATTATAGTACCAAACTCCATGTTAGGGAACTTAAATCCAGAGGACATTGAAAACATTGAAGTGTTAAATGGTGCCGGTGCTGCTGCTGCTTATGGATCGGATGCATCCAATGGTGCGATCGTAATTACTACTAAACGTGGTAAACCAGGTGTAACAAGCATCAAAGCTTCTCATACTTCAACAGTAGAGGCGGTAAGCTACTTACCGCAGATTCAAAATCGCTTCGGATCAGGTACTACTCCAGATGCTGTTAAGACCTATACCCCGTATGAGAACCAGCAATATGGTCCCGAGTTTGACGGTAGCATGGTAGAAATTGGTAAGCCCTTATTCGATGGCTCTATTCAAACAATCCCTTATTCTGCTCGTAATGATAAATACGAATTTTGGCAAAATGGATTAGCTAATCAATCTGATATTAGCGTAACTTCTGGTGATGATAAATCTACTTACTATATCTCCGGACAATTCTTTGCTCAATCTGGTGTTTTACCAAAAGACCTTTACAAACGTGCTAGTATCCGTGCCAATGGTTCTAGAAATATTTACAAAAACTTCCGTGCTAACTACAATGCCAATTACATTCAGAACTGGTATGATTTGACAACAGCAAGTGGAAGTATGTATAACGAGATTCTACAGACCCCTGCGCATGTTCCATTGACTCAGTATAAAGATTGGAAGAACGATCCTTATGCTAACCCGAATGGTTATTACAACGATTATTATGACAACCCTTATTTCTCATTGGAAAACTGGCGTTCTAAAACTAGAAATGAATATTTCCAAGGAAACGTTCAGTTAGAATGGAACCCTATTAAGAATGCATCGGTGACTTACCGTATTGGTATCAGCTCTCAAAATGCACAAAATAAGAGCTACAATGGGGCTTTCCGCTTTACGGAATACACCAAAAACATTTCCTCATCCAAAGGTGATTATGCAGCTAATGTGAGTGATAGCAAATCAACCAGTATTCAATTATTATCCGAGCTTGCATTGGGATATAAAGGAAATATCACTTCCGATATCACGTACAACCTAACAGCTTTAGGTTCCATTCGTGAGAATAACTACAAGGGTCTTAATGTTGGAGGAGCAAACTTAGTTATTGATGATTTATTCAACATCAGCAACTCCAGTTTAAATCCTACAGCTTCAGAATCAAACACCCGCTCAAGACAAGTAGCTTTAGCTGGTGATGCCCGTTTTGGATATAAGGATTTCTTATTCTTACACTTTACAGGAAGAAATGACTGGAGATCTATTCTAGCAAAAGAATTCCGCTCATTCTTCTATCCATCGGTTGACTTTTCATTCATTGCTTCTGATGCGATCCCTGCATTGAAAGCACAGAAATGGATGACCAGCTTGAAAATTAGAGGTGGATACGCTTATGTGGGTAATGTGAACTTATCACCTTATGCATTGAGTACTACCTTTGGACAAGCTGCAGGATATCCATATAATGGTGTATCTGCTTTCACTATTGGTGGAACAATGGTAGCTGATGATTTGAAACCAGAGATTACGAAAGGTCCTGAGGCAGGTTTTGATCTAGAGATGTACAATGGTCGAGTTTCCGTTGGTACAACTTGGTACAAAACAAACACCTTTAACCAAACATTCAGTGTTTCTGTTTCTCAAGCCTCGGGTTATACCAGCTTACGTACGAACGTAGGAGAGGTATCCAATGAAGGTATTGAGTCTTACTTACGCGTTACGCCAATTAGTAATTTAAACGGATGGACACTGACCTTAGGAACTAACTACGCTTACAACAAAAACAATGTTATCTCACTCTCTGATCAGTCGGATATTTTCGTATTGGATGCAGGAACTGGTAACCGTATCGTAGCTAAAGTAGGCAACCCATTCCCTTATTTGGAAGTAACTAAATACAAGCGTGATGATCAAGGACGCATCATTGTAAATCCAAATTCAGGATTCCCAAGTTTTGATGGTACTAACTATGCAGGGGTTGGTATTACTAACCCACCACACGTTTTGGGTGCTGATATGGAATTACGTTATAAACGATTCCGCTTTACCAGTTTATTCGAATACCGTACTGGAAACTTTATCGCAAACCGTGTAACTACAGCATTTGATTTCTCCGGTTCAGGTATCCGTACAACTTGGTTTAACCGCGAGCGTTTTGTTATTCCAAATTCTTCTTATCTAGATCCTGCAACAAACCAATATGTAGAGAACACGAATATCACGACTCGTACTGGTGGTGCTGACTTCTGGACTTCTGGAAACTATAACACCGGAGTAGGTGAGAACTATGTACACTCGGCGGCATTCTGGAAATGGAGAGAGGCTACTTTATCTTACGATGTTCCACAAACCTTGTTAAAAGGATTTGCTAAAGGCGCTACGATTTCCGTTCAAGGAAGAAACTTATTGTTATTCGTTCCTAAGACCAATTTATATACTGACCCAGAGTACAGTTCTGCAGGTTCTACAAGTAATGCCGTTGGTTTTGCAACGATCAGCTTAACACCTCCTGCACGTTATTTTGGTGGTACCATTTCTGTAAATTTCTAATCTGATGAAAATGAAAGCAATTAATAAAATAAAATATATAGGGCTTGCTTGTTGTCTATCATTTGCTTCGTGTAATGACTACTTAGACATCAACGTCAACCCCAATAGTCCAACCTATGTACAGCCCGACTTGATTCTTCCGGGGGCTATTAACACGGCTGCTGCCTACCAGGTCTCATACAGCACCTACGGTGGCAATGTAGTGGGGTATATCGCCAATGCTGGTGGTTTCTCTGGCTTTGGTAACTTGTTAACTTATGACTATGTGGCAGGTACAGGTTCGCAATGGGGATCATATAGTAACTTATTGGATTTAAAATATGTGATCGATGGATCTGCAGAAAATCCAGAGTTAGTTAACTTTAAAGCTGCTGCGGAAGTGATGTCTGTTTACCAATTCCACAAATTGGTTGACCAGCATAATGATATCCCTTATGAAGAAGCACTTCAAGGTAAAGCCAATTATGCACCTAAATATTCCGAAGCATCTTCCATCTATGTGGATCTATTGCGTCGTCTAAACGAGGCTATCACCTTGTTTGATGGGGAATCACAAACCGTGAAAAAGCTAAACGCGTCATCTGATCCTTTATTTAAAGGGGATATTGATCAATGGAAGAAGTTTGCAAATACCTTGAAACTAAGGTTGTTGATTCGTATTTCTGCAGTTGATGCCTTAAAAGCTAAAGTAACAGAGGAATTCGGTAAAATGGATATGACACTTGGTTTTTTAACAAAAGATGCAATTAATAATCCAGGTTATGTGAAAGATAGACCAAACCCTACTTGGTCATCCTGGGGATATTCGACAGCAGGTAACCCTGTTCCAACCTCACGCGTTCCTTCCTTCTTTATCTATGGTTTTTACGATGGAAATAAGATTGATGATAGCTGGAGAGGAAAGGTTATCTATAATGACTTTGGGGTAACCACACGTCCTACGCCTTTGAATCAATTAGGAAACGAGACGGGTAATCCACCAGTACGTTCAGGATACTCTACTTGGTATACAGGCGTTCGTTCTAGTGCTTCCAGTATTACAGATGCCCTTGGTGTGGTGAAAGGACCTACTCAAGGACAACCTATGATGTTAGCTGCGGAGTCTTATTTCTTACAAGCAGAAGCCTTCTTAAAAGGATATTTGACTGGAAATATGACCACCGCATTTGAAAACGGTATCAAAGCATCCTTCAATTATTTATACTTAGATGTGAATGGTGCACTTGCAGCTGGTAAGAATGTAGCAACGGATTTTGCAGCTTATAAAGCAGCCAATGCAGCATCTTATTTAGTAGATATTTCCAAAGCAGGAACCGATGCACAAAAATTAGAAGCTATTATTACCCAAAAGTATATCGCTATGAACATGATCACTGGTGAAGAGGCTTGGAATGATTACCGTCGTACGGGTTATCCTAAGACTACTCCAGGTGGTAGCAAATACGTAGATATGGCTTCTGTAACATCCAATTCACCTCGTCCAGACAAATTGCCAACGATGATTAAGTATCCGACTTCGGAATACAATTACAACGCGGCAAATACAAAAGAGATCAATCACTTTGCTGATCAGATCTTCTGGGCTAAGAAATAATTAATAGGAATAGATATGTATAATCGAAATATAATGAAGAAAATAGCAGCACTTGCAATAGGAACATTTTTCCTATTCATGAATACATCCTGTCTAAAAGATGATCAATATGCATTGCATCCATCAGGAGGACTAAATGTTATCGAATTCTATAATGTGACTGGTCCTACTTCCGCTTATATAGATCCTGTATTGGTTTACAGTGCAGGGACCTTTGAAACGGGTAAGGACGAATTCACCTTTGGCGTAAATTATGCTGGGCCAGAGAATACAGCACCTCAGGATATCGTTGTGCAATTAGCGGCATCTCAACAGGTTGTTGATAAACAAAATGCAGCAAAAGGATCAGGGTATTCCCTAGTAGCAGCAGATTCATATGAAATGCCAACAAGCCTAACCATCAAAAAAGGAGAGAAATTCGCCTTAGGAAAGGTTAAACTAAAATTGGACAAGTTTGACTTGGCTAAAAAGAATGTTTTAGCAATTGCCATCACCAGTAGCTCTCATGGAAATATTTCCGGGAATGGTGGAACAGCCATCTTTACCATGGCCATCAAGAATAAATACGATGGTGTTTATAAGGTGGAAGCTTTATCACCGATGCTTGATGTTACGGCAGGAAATTTAGTTGGTTATTACCCACTTGAAGCAAACTTAGTAACCGTTCTGGGTAACACCAATTTCATGACATCCAATACCTATTTGAACGGAGGAACAGGTCACCCGATTAAAAATGGTACTGCAAATTCATCTTATGGTAACTTCTCACCGATATTTAAGTTTGATGCCAACAACAATGTGGTTGAAGTAACCAACTATTTTGGGCAAGGAACAAATCCAAATGGACGTTCTGCACGCTTAGATATCACTGGTGCAAACAAAATGACTATTGGTACTGATGGATCAAAGGTGATGGAAGTGAAGTATGTCATGGTGGAAAATGGTAAAGATCGTACCTTCTTCCACGAGAAATGGACATTCTTAAAATCAAGATAATCTACCTATGAATTAAATAAGTAAGGGAGGCGCCAGTGGTGCCTCCCTTTCCTTTTATGTTTAAACAATACGGTTTAAATTTTTATATCCAATAAACCGTAAAGCATGATTTTTATTTTTTCTGAGCAGCTTGAAGAGCTTGAGTATTCAACTTCACATATTCTGAATTCTTCTCTTTCTTAGCCATTTCAATTCCTTCTTGAGCAGCTTTAACAGCTCCAGCTTTATCACCCGCCTTAGCTAAGATTAAAGATTTCCAATATTTGATATGTGGAGCATTCGAATTGCCTTTATCCGCTTCTACCATCCACTCGGCAGCTTTCTTTGCATCGATATTGTGGGTATAATAGTATTGCGCTGCCTGGAAGTATGGCTTTTTGTTTCCTTGCATAGCTTCATCAATGCTCGCCATGATCTCCGTCTTCTGATCTACCTCGATCATGAAAGAAACTTTAGTGTTCTCCCATGCCAAAGAAGTTTTCATATGCTGATCATTAACCTCATCAAATGAAATCGTGAAAGATTCAACCTTATCTTTTAGGGTTACCGGTTTTACTTTAACACGTAAAACATCATCTGCTTGATCGTATGTATAGGCACCCCATTGTTTCGCATTGCTGTTAAAAATGATGGTCCATTCGTTTTTCGTCGGAATGGTAAATAAAGCATACGTGCCGGCAGCCAATGTTTTACCTTCAATTTTTACTTCATCTTGAAAGGTAATATTAGTTGCGTTGTTTGCTCCAGTACGCCAAATCTGGTTATAAGGTACAAGATCACCAAAGATTTTACGACCCTTGATATTTGGACGTTGATAAATTATGCTGACTTGACTAATGCCTAAATCTTGTATGATAAATTGCGTACTACTTGCTGGTGGTAGTTTAATTTGTGCATCAGCATCTTGTACGCTGAAGAATAAACCCGATGCGAGCAAGAGGGTAAATGCTATTTTTTTCATAATCAAAAATGTTCTATTCTCCGAAGATACTAATACCATATAAAAAAACAAACGGAGATAGTTGATTATCTCCGTTTGTCTTTTGTCATTTTATGATATTAGTGCTTGCGAACCTTGTGTCCTGAGATCGCATAGTACAAGATAAATAAGTAACATGGTAAAGCAATCCAATAAGCCTGATGCGAATTGGTAAAGTGCGCTAATTGACCATATAACAATGGAATAACAGCACCACCGGCAATACCCATTACTAAGATGCCTGATGCAGCACTTGTAAATTTACCCACACCTTTCAATGCCAATGGCCAAATTGCAGGCCATACTAAGGAGTTAGCTAATCCTAATAATCCTACTAAGGTTAATGATACAATTCCGTCAGTAAATACGATACCGGCAGTTAAGAAAATACCTAAGATAGCACTGATTTTTAAAGCTGCCTCTTGAGAAAGGTATTTTGGAATAGCGATAATACCAATGATATAACCAACCACCATGGCACCCATGGTGAAGGACGTAAAGAATTTAGCGGTTTCCAATGGAATGCCCAAATACTTTCCGTAAGCGATTATTGTATCTCCAGCCAATACTTCTACCCCTACATACATAAATAAGGCTACAAAGCCTAATATGACGTGAGGAAAGTCAAATATACTTTGCTTAGATTCCGTTAAGGTATGGTGCGAAGCATCTTCTTCCTCATCACCTTTCACCTCTGGCAAGTTAGCGCGAGAAATCCAGAATGCTAAGACAAGTAATACAACGACGATACCGATATAAGGATTAACAACCTGAAGTGCAATTTTATCCAATGCTGCCGCTGATTCTTCAGGGCTCATGGTAGCTAATGATTGTTGTACTTTATCTGCTTCTCCAAGGTTTAAGAAGTAACCTAAGATAATTGGTGCAAGTGCACCCGCGAATTTATTACAAATACCCATGATACTGATCCTTTTTGCAGCAGTCTCCACTGGGCCAATGATCGTGATGTATGGATTGGATGCGGTTTGTAGAATAGCTAAACCACCACCCATGATGAATAAACCTGTCAAGAACAATAAGTAGGTACGTGAGTAAGCAGCAGGAATAAATAATAATGCTCCCACAGCCATAATTGCCAATGAAATGGCCATTCCCTTCTTAAATCCAAATTTGTTTAGCACCCAAGTCGATACTGGTGCCATCACTAAATAGGCGATATAAAATGCAAATGTTACGAAATAAGATTGAACCTCTGAAAGTTCACAAGCGATCCGTAAGTAGGGGATCAACAGGGAGTTAAGCCAAGTGGCGAATCCAAAAATAAAGAATAAAGACCCGATAATTATCATTGGTCCTACTGTAGATTGATTTTGTTGATTACTCATAAATTTGATTTATGGATTAATAATTTTAGCTAACCACAAGGCTAATAAAATAATTTGGAATATTAAAATAGAATTTGAAAAGCAAACGATTGCGTTTTTCCATAAAAAGAGGAGAGACTTCGAATGGGCGATGTCTCTCCAAAAACCTAAACCGTATCATAAAACCAAAATGGTATTATTACGGTTGAACAATCCATCATTAAGAAAGTTTGTTAGGTTTGTGGTTTTTTTATCACGGCAATGGTTAATCTGGAAATACAGACTAAAGCATCGCGTTCGTTTGTTATTCGAATGTCCCATACATGGGTCGTTTTTCCGATATGTAATGGGGTGCATGTCGCTTTGACAGTACCTTTCGTCACGGGGCGAATGTGGTTTGCATTGATCTCTAAACCAACACCTGCATAAACATCAGAGTCAATCACTAAATTCGATGCAACACTACCGACAGACTCCGCCAGTACACAAGAAGCACCACCATGCAATAAACCGTAAGGTTGTTTTACCTTCTCATTGACGGGCATTTCCGCGACAATGGCATCATCGGTAATGGATATGGCTTTGATATCCAAAAAACCTGTCATGTTAATAGCGAACAGGTCGTTGATCTCCTCCAGGGTATACGGTCTATGCCAAATCATTATTGTTGTTCTGATCTTTAAGATATCGGGTTTTCAAGATAACCACATGGTGGTTTAAGTGGCCGGCAATGATGTATAAAAAAGCGCGAACGCTGATTAAACGATCGGATGCCATGCCTTTACGAGCAAGCTCTGTTTCATCAAAAGACTCAAATAAATACAAGTTTGCTTTGCGCAAGTGATAAAATTCTTGGGCGATATCTTCTAGCTTACGTTCATCATGACGGCCATTTGCTACAAATTCATCTTGCTCAAATGATGCCAGTGCTGTCATATCATTGCGACCGAAGCGCAATGCCCGATAAGTCATGATACGTTCTGCATCCAAAATATGGCACAACACTTCTTTGATGCTCCATTTGTCTTCTGCGTATTTGTATGTTCCTTGATCTTCCCGAATGCTCGCAATAAACTCAGGGAATGTTGTCAATTGATCGTTTAATTCGACCATGACATCTCCCGTTACGGTTTCGATATAGTCGTTAAAAATTGCTGGATACTCATCAGATTTGAGTGGGCTCATAACGTAGATTGCTTTTTAATATAATTCTAAATGTTGTACCTTTTCCTATTTCAGATTCTTTCACAAAAATCTGACCACGATGGTAATATACCATCCGTTTAGTCAAACTTAAGCCCAGTCCCCAGCCTCGCTTCCGAGTTGTGAATCCAGGTTGAAAGATGGTTTCCCAGTTGGAACGCGGAATGCCTTTTCCGGTGTCACTAATGTCTATAAAAATTTCCTCTTTTGCAATGTTTTCCGAAATGTTAACCCCAATCTTGCCTTCTCCTTCTATCGCATTTACCGCATTTTTTAAGAGGTTTTCAATGATCCAGTCAAATACCTGCACATTTAATTTGGCCTCCACATGTTGATCTCCCGTAAGCTCAAATGTAATACGCTTGCTCGTGCGGATCTTAAAATAATTCACGTAATCTTCCACTACTGCATAGACCACATGATTCGACAAAGATGGGGTAGAACCTATTTTCGAAAAACGATCTGCTACAATTTCCAAACGTTGCACATCCCGCTCCATTTCATTGAAAAGACTGTCATCTTGAGATTCATAAGTCACCCTTGCCAATTCTAGCCACCCCATTAAAGAAGATATCGGAGTACCCAATTGATGCGCCGCCTCTTTGGCCATACCAACCCACACCAGATTCTGCTCGGAATTTCGAATAGAGTTAAAAACGGTATAGGCGATAATCAGGAATATTCCAATCAAGGAAAGTTGGATATAAGGAAATATGCGCAACTGTTGTAAGGCTTCTGAATCTTTGTAATAGACGAACCATTTTTCACCTGTATCCAAATCCAATTGTATAGGCGGATGCGCCTTTTTCATGGTGTGCAGTTCCTTCTCAAAATAGATGGGGTCGTACTGTAGGTTGGATCCGCTGTCCAGAGCAGCCTTTTCAATATTGGTTTTGCTGCTGTCTAAATCTCGCCAAAGGATAATTTTTTCATTCTGGTCGGTGATAATGGCAGGTAGGCTCAAGCTATCCCGAACGGCAAAAATCAAACTGATGAACTCATCGTCCAGATCGGGCATGGTGACCACACTTTTAGTACTCATGGCCCAAACCTGGGCCTTTGTACGCTCGGATTTTGACAGGCTCTTCACCAAATGGTTACTGTACAAAAGCGAAGCTGCTGCAATCATTGCTGCAAATAAAAACAGGAAAAATTTCCATTGTTGTTTATTATACCGGTAAGGGTGTTGCTTCATAGACCTGGAAAATGAACCCAAATTAATCATTTTCCGATAGCTTGGAGAAAGAAATTTAGAAATGCTTAATTTTGTGCCTATGAGTTCACAAAAACAAGTAAGGGTGCGTTTTGCCCCTAGCCCTACAGGCGGTTTACACTTAGGTGGTGTTCGAACCGCACTTTTCAATTATCTATTTGCTAAACAGCATCAAGGAAAATTCATCCTTCGTGTAGAAGATACTGACCAAACCCGCTTTGTGCCTGGAGCCGAAGAGTATATTCAAGAATGTCTAGCATGGTGTGGACTCATTCCAGATGAAAGTCCTTCGAACGAAGGTAAATTTGGTCCTTATCGTCAAAGTGAAAGAAAACCTTCATACCGCAAATTTGCAGAGGATTTAGTGGCTAAAGGAATTGCCTATTATGCTTTTGATACAGCAGAAGAGTTGGATCAACAAAGACAACTGCATCCTAATTTCCGCTATTCCCATGAGAATAGATTGGACTTGCGAAACTCCTTGAGCTTATCTGAAGAGGAAACAGCGAAATTATTAGCGGAAGGTACTCCTCATACTATTCGTATTAAGATGCCTGAAAACGAAGTCGTATCTTTTGAAGATATGATACGTGGTCGTGTGAGTTTTGAAACAAAACTTGTGGACGATAAAGTGCTATTAAAAGCAGATGGGATGCCTACTTACCATTTGGCGGTGGTTGTGGATGACCATGCTATGGAAATATCGCATATCTTCCGTGGTGAAGAATGGTTGCCTTCAGCGCCTGTACATATTCTTTTATGGGAGTACTTGGGCTGGAAAGATGAAATGCCTGAATGGGCACACTTACCATTGATTCTGAAACCTGATGGTAATGGAAAATTGAGTAAACGTGATGGCGACCGTTTAGGATTCCCTGTATATGCCATGAACTGGCAAGATCCGAAAACCGGAGACTTGACAAAAGGCTTCCGTGAACTTGGATTCTTACCAGATGCATTCGTCAATATGCTTGCACTATTGGGTTGGAATGATGGTACAGACCAAGAAATCTTTACGATGGACGAACTGATCGCTAAATTCAGTGTCGATCGGATTAGTAAATCCGGTGCTAAGTTTGACTTTGAAAAAGCTAAGTGGTATAACCAAGAGTGGATTAAACATACCCCGAACAATGAGCTTCTTCCACAGGTAAATGCGGTATTGGAAGAACATCATTTAGCATCTGATAAGTTCGATGATAATTTTACGAACAGCATTCTTGATTTAGTAAAAGAAAGATTAATTTACGTGGAAGATTATTGGGAACAAGCATCTTTCTTCTATGTAAAGCCAGAAAAATATGATGTTGATGCGGTAAAACCTAAATGGAATGCCGATAAAACTGCATTTTTTCAATCCATCGCACAGTTGTTTCAAAAACAAGAAAACTGGACTGCTGAAGTATTAGAGCCTTTGTTTAAAGAACAAATTGCTGCTTCAGGGATGAAAATGGGCGAATTAATGATGCCTTACCGTATCATGTTGGTTGGAGGTAAGTTTGGTCCTGATGTCTTTAAGATCACTGAATTGTTAGGAAAAGAGGAAGTGTTGGAGCGTATTCAACTTGCTCTGCCGGCATTTGAGGGATAAGCTTGAATCAACTTAAAACTAGATAAAATGAAATCTTTCAAACAGCACCTGCTTGCCGCCGTGGCAACAGCAGCCTTATTCTTTTCCGCATGTTCTTCACAGAATCATGTTGCTCAAAATGCCAAAACCGCAGATTTTCCAGAGGAAAAATTGGGTTGGCATTTAGGCGCACAAGCATATACCTTTCGTTTATTCAGTTTTGCGGATGCCTTAAATAAAATCGATAGTGCTGGCTTGCGCTATGTAGAGGCTTTCCCAGGACAGACAATCGGTGCAGGGAGTCAAGAAAAAATGACCTATGAGCTTTCTACGGAAGGAAGAGCATTGGTGAAAAAACTATTAAAGGATAAGGGAATAACGGCATTAGCCTATGGTGTTGTTGGTGCGAAAGATGAAGCAGAATGGGAAAAAGTATTTCAATTTGCTAAGGATTTGAATATCCAGGTGATCAATTGTGAACCGAATGAAACTCAACTGGATTACATCTCGAAGCTTTGCGATAAATACGATATTAAGGTTGCTATTCATAATCACCCCAACCCATCTCATTACTGGAATCCAGATGTGGTATTAAAAGCTATTGAAGGACGCAGTAAAAGAATGGGTGCAGCAGCAGATGTGGGACATTGGATGCGCTCCGGATTAGATCCTATAGCTTGTTTAAAGAAATTAGAAGGCCGTGTGTACCACGTGCATTTCAAAGACCTAAATGAGTTTGGAAGCAAGAATGCCCATGATGTTCATTGGGGAACCGGTAAACTTGGCTTACAAGCTGTCCAAGCAGAACTTAAACGCCAAAAGTTTAAAGGCATGATTTCCGCCGAATATGAATACAACTGGAAAAATAACATGAACGATGTAAAAGTTAGTGCCAGCAATTTTAGAGCTGCACTAAAATAAAACAGTAATTCTATAAAAAGCCGTTAGATGTCTAGTCTAACGGCTTTTTGTATTTATACCTAGCTTTACCTGCCCAAATTATTATGCCGTCCTAATTACTTAAACCCTAAATTTTCTATTAAATTTCATATTCCCATCTTTCCTAACTCAATTCTTAATCCTTCAGTTTTTATAGTAGATCGCCTTGGTTTTCCTTTGATACTCTTGCGGAATTTCTTAGGATTTCAAAAGGATCTCGTTCGGATCTCGTTCGGTCGGAACCGAACGAGATCCGAACGAGATCCGAACAAGTTCCGAAGGAGATCCGTAAGAGTGACGAATGAAACCCCTGGGAGAGAGGTTTAGATAACAGACGAAAGACACCAGAAAGTAGAAAGGAAAAAGATAAAGTGGAAAGGAAAATTAGAAATGAAATAACAGTTTTGCTATTTCCAACTCAGAGCGAAGCGAAGAGCCTGAGCCCTTCGGGCAGTAACTAGTCTTTAGTACGGAGTATTTAGACCTATTGGCGGGTGGTAATTCAGTCATTTACAACTCAGAGCAACGCAAAGAGTCTCATCTCTATTCCCAAAACCGAGTCATTGTGAGGGTAGCCGAACAAACTTTAAACTATAAAGGTTTTATGTATTCGTGCCATAGGCGGGCGATGCATGCATCGCCCCTACAAACAATTGTGATTTTATTATTCCAAACCAACATAACTGTAGGGTCGAAGCATGCTTCGACCGTTAATAATCGATAACTATTAATATTCCAATCTTTCTGAAACTTTCAACTCAAAGCAGTGACATGAGACTATCATCCAAAGGGTTGGGCTCCTATTGAATTTATTTCTTATGGGTGTTGCCCTATCTGAATAATTCGGCTATATCTTCTTTGCTTAAAGATTTTACGAAGGATTCCTCTGTACTGATTAAAGCTGTGGCAATTGATTTCTTCATGCTTTGCAAGGCAAGAATCTTTTCTTCAATACTATCCTTGGCAATGAACTTATAGATAAATACATTTTTGGTCTGTCCAATGCGATGGCTACGGTCGATCGCTTGCTGTTCTACAGCAGGGTTCCACCACGGGTCAAGGATAAAGACATAGTCTGCTTCCGTAAGGTTCAAGCCTACACCACCTGCTTTTATGGATATCAGGAAAACTTGTATGTTATCCTGTTCTTTGAAGCTTTTCACAGCCGCATTGCGATCACTTGTGGCACCATCCAGATAAGCGTATTGGATTTTGTTCTTATCAAAATAGTCTCGGAATATCTGCAAGTGCTTGACGAATTGGGAGAATATTAAAACCTTATTGCCTTCCTGGAGGATGGATTCCATCGTTTCAATAGCAGCATCAAATTTTCCTGATCCATCCTTGTAATTGGAGTCGATCATTAAAGGGTGATTCGCCAATTGGCGGAGCTTGGTTAATCCTTGTAGTAAAGCGATTTGAGAAGCTTTGCCCGAAAAGGCACCGTCCAATAAGGCATTGCGATATTCGGATTTTACAGTTTCGTAGTATTCCTGTTGTTCATCCGTCATGCTACAATAGAAGATCTGTTCTGATTTTGGCGGTAGTTCCGTGGCTACCTGCGATTTTGTCCTGCGAAGAACAAATGGCTTAATGATAGCCTGAAGTTTACGAGATTTTTCCTCATCTTTTTTCTTTTCAATAGTCTGTACAAATTCTTTTTGAAAATAAGTGAAGCTACCAAGTAAACCCGGGTTAACAAAGTGCATTTGTGACCAGATATCAGCTACGGAGTTCTCAATTGGAGTACCGCTTAACGCTAATTTATTTCGTCCTTTAAAATGTTTTATTGCTGTAAAAGATTTAGAACGAGGGTTTTTGATGTTCTGGCTTTCATCGAGAATAATGTAGTTGAAATAATAATTGCTGAACAATTCCTCGTCAATTCGCGCAATTCCATAGGTGCTAATGACCAAGTCAAAGTGGGAGAAAGCAAAGTTATTTTTACTGCGGTTACCGCCCGTATGCAAAAGCACACGCAGTTGGGGAACAAATTTCTCGGCTTCTTTTTGCCAGTTGAAGATTAAGGAAGTTGGTACAATCAATAGCGAGGTTTTAGGAAGATCTGTGCCGGCATTCTCCTCCTTTTGTTTTTGTAGCATGGCAAGAGTCTGGACAGTCTTACCTAAGCCCATATCATCCGCTAGGAGTCCACCAAATCGATATTGTTGTAGGAAATGAAACCAATTATATCCGGCTTTCTGATAAGGGCGCAATTCCCCTTTGAAATGCTTTGGCGATTGCATGTCGGCAATCTCATCAAATTCACCAAGTTTATTCAGCTTTCGTTGAAGACTAACCTGCGCATGTTCGCTGATCTCATTTAAAAGTCCGATATATGTTTTGTTTAGACGTAGTTCTTCTTTATTAGATGAGAATTGAAAGAGGTGTTCATATTGAGAAAACCATTCCTGAGGAATAATGGCAATCTCTCCATTTGGTAATTCGAATTCTTGGATCCTATGTAATATATGCTGCCTTAGTTGGATAAAAGGAATTTCATAATCGCCAAAACGTACTACAGCTTTGATATCAAACCAATCGTTTTTCTCATTGACTTCAATACTCAAGCTGGTTTTTCCTATCAAGAAGCGTTTGTCGTTCTCCGATTGGATCACTTGAAATCCATGTTCTTCAAGTTCATGGAGGTATTCGTTGATCCATTCCACGGCAGACATGCGTTGTCCGAATTTATCGGGAATAGGAGCAAAGGTTCCAAAAAGAGTATCCACTTTTTGTAATCCCAACTGGATTAGTTCGGCAGATTTTTGTTCTTCCCATTTCAAGGAACGTTTTATTCGAAAGAATTGATGTCTATCCTGCTGTTCATCATATACATATTTTACGGTGACAGCATGTTGTCCACCTGCTGGGAAGCTATAATCGCCATATTGGAAACATAATTGTAATTGTGTTTCAGTCTCTGGGGTATAGATAATCCGTAATTGTGGACTGGCGTTTTCTTTATAGACAACGATATCGAATCCCTCGGCATATACATGATGCTTTTCGATGAGGGAAGTAACGAACGTATCAAAATATCGTTTCTCGGTTGCCCTAGGTATTGAGATGAATCTTTTCTGAAGGAATGGAGTTAATTTCTTTCCTTCTAATTCTTCATCGAAATGGTATAAGGTATTCTCCAATAACAGCCATGCCTGTTGGTTGATAATCACTTCCGCATTTTTGAACATAAATTCCATGCGGTGACCATCATATTTCAAAGTAGGGAAATATCGGGTTTCCGTTTCATTTCTTCTAAAATGGAAGAGAATGGAGGTTGTTTTTGGAGCGATCTTTAATTCTTGTTCAGCAGGATAACCATCCTTACTCATCAAAAACAATGGTTTATCGCCTATTAACTGAAGAATAGTGAGCATTTTTTGCTCAATCTTTGGTCGGATAAAATCATAGACCTGCTGATCGAAGATCTTACTGAAGTAATCCATGGGCCTGATGGCCTTCTTGTGGAAACGCTTGATGATCTGTGTTTGTTCCATCTCATCACACAATTTGATGAGCTTTTCATCTGTTTCATCCAGGCAATTCGAGAATTCTCCTACGGTATTGCTGAATACGCGCTTGTAAGAAAGGGAGTAGGAGCCATTTTGATTGAGATGGACAATATGAGGCTCAATGAGAAAACCCAAATATGGATGTTTCCCCAAAGAGTAAACTAAACGGTATGATAAAGAGTTGTCTATCTGCTTCATTACGACGTATTCCTGCTCGAAAAAGCTACTAATATACGGTTATTCGGGCTTTTTCTTGGGAATAAGGCAGATTAAATTATTATGAAATATCGATTTTTCCTTGAAAGACTTGAATAGCTGGTCCTGTTAAATAAACATTACTGAAATGATCACCTTCTTTATGGAAAGATATACGTAATTGACCACCTAATACGCGAATTGGAATATTGAAGTCACCATCTTTACCGGAAGCTACTGCAACAGACATGGCCGAAGCAACTGCACCAGTACCGCAGGCAAAAGTTTCATCCTCTACACCTCGCTCAAAAGTGCGCACAAAATAACCATCACCTTCGGCTTCAATAAAATTCACATTGATGCCTTTTTCTCCATAGGTATCATTATTTCTAATGGCAGAACCCTCAGCGTATACATCTTTTTCAGCTAGCCCTTCTGTAAAGAGTACATAGTGCGGTGAACCTGTATTCATGACGTAAGCTTCAGCATCTCGATGATGCGCATCAACATTTATCATCCCTAAATTGACTTGGTTTTCAACAATACTGGCTTCATGTTCACCATCTACTGCCAAAAAGACAGTTTTGTCTTTTATGATATTTAGGTCCCTGGCAAAAGCGACTAAACAACGGCCACCATTACCACACATACTACCTTCTTTGCCATCTGCATTGTAATAAAGCATTTGGAAATCATAATTTTTACTTTCTTGAAGTAGCATTAGTCCATCGCCACCAATTCCGAATCGTCTGTCGCAAAGTTTTTCTATTAAATCATAGTTATCTGCGTCAAAAGCTGCGTTTCTGTTGTCAATAAGGATAAAATCGTTACCGGCGCCTTGGTATTTATAAAATTGAATTTCTTGAGCCATAAGGTTGAAAATGTGCTGTAAATTTAATATTCTTGTTACAATAAACCACGCTTTTGTTAAATGATGTTAAATGGTTGACAAAGGAGCGAGCTGTTAACATTTTTTAACTGACAAAAGCAATTGATAGCCATCGAATGGTATTACATTTGAATCAAGCAAATATGAAATTAAAAAACAATAGTTAGATTATTCAATATAAGTATATGAAAAAAATAGGAGCAACTTTATTGGCGGCCATTGTTGGAGGAGCTGTAGCTGTAGGAGGTTTCAAGCTTCTGGAAAAGAAACAGATGGACGACATGACGTTTGAAGAACGTCAAAAAGTATATTACGCAAGTAATCCGGGAGAGGAGATATTATCTTCTACAGGGAATCCGGACTTTACACAAGCTGCCGCTGCGGTTTCGCCAGGGGTAGTGCATATTCAAGTAACTGTATCCGGGCGTAATTCACGTGGTGGGGGTGGTGGTTCTCCATTTGATATGTTCGAAGAGTTTTTTGGAGTACCACAACAACGTCGTGGACAAGCGCGTCCAATGACAGCTTCGGGCTCAGGTGTTATTATTTCGCCAGATGGATATATCGTAACGAATAACCATGTGGTGGAAGAAGCTGACAAAATTGAGGTTGTATTAACCGATAAGCGTTCTTATGAGGCAAAAGTTATTGGTCGTGACCCGAACTTTGACTTAGCCTTGATCAAGGTAAATGCTACAGGATTGCCAATGGTAAAACTTGGTAATTCGGATAATGTGCAAATTGGTGAGTGGGTGTTAGCTGTAGGTTATCCACTAGGATTGCAATCAACGGTTACAGCAGGTATTATCTCTGCTAAAGGACGTCAGATTGGTATTCTAGGAGAGCAGCAACAACAACCTCGTGGATTTGGTTATGGTGAAGAGCCGCAGCAAATCATTAATACTGCTGTTGAGTCCTTTTTGCAGACGGACGCGGTAATTAACCGTGGTAATAGTGGTGGTGCATTAGTGAATGCTCGAGGCGAGTTGATCGGTATCAACTCAGCTATTGCTTCGCCAACTGGAACTTATGCTGGTTATGGATTCGCTATTCCAATCAATTTAGCAAAGAAAATCGTTGATGACTTCAAGGAGTTTGGTAGTGTAAAACGTGGTTATATTGGTGTTACTTTCAGTGAAGTAAATGCTGAAATCCGTAAGCAATATGGTATTTCCGATGTTAATGGACTGTATGTGAGTGATGTTGTTAAAGGTGGAGCCGCAGAAGCTGCAGGTATTAAATCTGGTGATTTAATTACCAAGGTAGAAGGAAAGACCATTTATGGTTCTCCAGATTTGCAAGAGCATGTTGCTAGATTACGTCCAGGCGACAAAGTGAAGTTAACCTACAAACGTGATGGCAAAGAAAAAGAAGTGTCATTGACCTTAAAAGGTGAAGAATCCAACAAATCGAAAAGTGCGAGTGGAGCAAATGCATCAGGTACAGAGATCTTCAATAAATTAGGTGGTAGCTTTATTCCTGCACCAGCGAATGTGAAGAAAGATTTAGGAATCAATTCAGGTGTTATTATCTCACAAGTACACCGTGGAGGTATTTTAGAATATTTCGGTGTTGAAAAAGGATTAGTTGTAACCCATGTAAATGGTAAGCCAGTTAACTCAGTAGATGATGTAGAAGCTGCATTATCGAATACAGAAAGAAATGTAGTCCGCTTAAAAGGCGTGTATGAAAGAGGAAGTTCTGTGGAGTTAAATGTTCCATTGAATTACTAGAATAATAAAGCAACAAGGAAGGCTCGCGAATAGCGGGCCTTTTTTTATAGGCTAAGATTAATAGAAAACGACTTGTTTCATTTGAGCGTGTAAAGCACTTTGATACTCCTTAACAATTGTTGTCTTCTATCGCTCATTTCCCTATATTTGAGACCATGAGAATTTTGATGGTTTGTTTGGGTAATATTTGTCGTTCTCCTTTAGCACATGGTATATTGGAGCACATGGTTAAAGCTGAGGGTTTGGATTGGGAGATTGATTCTGCGGGTACTGGAGATTGGCATGTGGGGCAAGCTCCTGATAAGCGATCTGTTCAGATTGCAAAAGACAATGGAGTAGATATTTCCATGCAAAGGGCACAATTCTTTACCCCTGCATTATTTGATGCATTCGACCACATCCTAGTGATGGATCATCAGAACTATAAGGATGTCATTGCCCAAGCTCAACAAGAAGAGGATAAAGAGAAAGTGACTTTGTTCTTGCCTAATGACATGGTGCCCGATCCTTATTACGACTCAAATATGTTTAAACCCGTCTTTGAGTTAATTAAACAGCGTTGCGAGCAGCTGATAGCTGAATGGCGCGAATCATAATGTATATTTAAATGCAAGCAGCAGAAATAAATAAAAAATGGAAAGACCTACAAGCGGTTATTTCCGAAAACTTTGATACCGATATTCCGGATATCAAGGTTATGCTCTTTCTGATAGGTGTTCAGGAATTGGGAAAAGGTCCAGGTGAATTTTCCAAAAGAGAAAAAGAGGAGCTTATGCACATTGCTACCTGTAGATTGTTCAGTAGCCTAGGTTTCTATGAATTAGAAGGTGCTGACGAACAGGGCTGGCCACATTGGAAATTGGTGAAAGCCATTCCAAATTATACCTTAATGGAACAGGAAATGATCATGAAATCCTTGATCATTGATTACTTTGAAGACCAAAATATCTTATAACATATGAGAAAAATATTGTTTTTCTGCGCTTTGTTTTTGGGAATGTCATTCGCCCAAGCCCAAAAGCCTACGCATTATTATGTGGAAATCCATACCAATAAAGGTGATGCTTTATTGAAATTGTATAATGAAACGCGTAAGCATCGTGATAATTTCGTGAAATTGGTTCGTGAAGGCTATTACGATTCTTTGATGTTTCACCGGGTGATTAACAACTTCATGATTCAAGGTGGAGATCCTGACTCCAGGTATGCGGCAAGCCGTCAGAAGCTAGGCGAAGGAGGTCCAGATTATCGCATTCCAGCAGAAATACAATCGGGTTTAATCCATAAAAAAGGAACCATCGGTGCTGCTCGTGATAATAATCCAGCTAAAGAGTCCTCCGCATCGCAGTTTTATCTGGTGCAAGGAAGAGTATTCACGCAGGCTGCATTGGATTCCTTAGAGAAATTTCGTCTAAAAGGAGTCAAGCTTAGTCCATTACAACGCGATACCTATAGTACGGTTGGTGGTACACCTCACCTGGATGGAAATTATACCGTTTTTGGAGAGTTATTAAAGGGAATTGAAGTTGTTGATAAAATCGCAGCTGATAAAACCGATTCTAACGATAGGCCATTGGTGGATGAGCGTTTTTCCATGCGTGTTCTTAATCGTCCAGAGGCTCGTGACTTGGAACGTGAGTTAAAAGGACTTCCCCCAAAAAAAGGATTGTTCACTAAGTTGTTCGATTCTTTCAAATCACGTCAATATAAATTACCATAAACCATGAAAATATTAACTTATAATGTCAATGGTATTCGTGCTGCTCTTAAAAAGGGTTGGTTGGAATGGCTAAAATCAGAGAATCCAGATGTTATTTGTATTCAAGAAATTAAGGCTACTCCAGATCAAGTCCCTGAACTGGTGCTGTTGGAAGAGATGGGATATGAGCATTATTGGTATCCTGCACAGAAAAAGGGCTATAGTGGGACTGCTATTTTCACGAAAATCACGCCGAACCATGTAGAATATGGTTGTGGACATGAAGATTATGATTTTGAAGGTCGTATTATTCGTGCCGATTTCGATAAGGCATCCATTATGAGTGTTTATTTCCCTTCGGGAACTACAGGTGATGTTCGCCAAGATTTCAAATACAAGTTCTTGGATGATTTTCAATTGTATTCAAACGATCTATTGAAGGAAAAGCCAAACCTGATAATCTGTGGTGATTACAATATTTGTCATCGTGCAATTGATATCCACAATCCGAAGTCGAATGCCAATAGTTCCGGCTTTTTACCTGCGGAAAGGGAGTGGATGGAGAACTTTATCAATTCCGGATATATTGACTCCTTCCGTCATTTAAATCCCGATCCTCACCATTATACTTGGTGGTCTTACCGTGCAGGAGCCAGAGGTAAGAACTTAGGCTGGCGTATCGATTATAACATGGTATCTTCAGCATTGAAAGATCAGATTCAATCTTCCAGAATATTACCAAATGCCGTTCATTCAGATCATTGTCCTGTAGAATTGGTACTAGCATAAAACGAAAAGGCCTTAGGGCCTTTTTGCTTTTTTAGACGTTTTCCCATTTATTTTTAGTAGATTAGATTTATGAATAAGTCATTTGCATTGGTATGTTTGGCACTATCGCTCCTGCTGTTAGTCCTAAATGCCATATTGCTGTTTTCTAAATATAGAAATGCAGAAGCAATAGGCTTTTCTGATTTTTTACTCCCCAGTTCTTTAATGCTTTCCTGTTACCTGTTTTATATCAATTGGAGAGCACCCAGACCGAAATCTAGCAACTAGATTTCCAATCCCCATATTTATTCTTTGAATTACACCTGGAATCAGGTCTATTGCTTTCAGAGCAATGGTCTGTGTTAATTGGCGTATTTCTTATTCTCAACCTTTACCTATTGTTCTCATTACAATGAAAAAACCTGTTTTAGTAATCAAATTTGGATCTGCTTCCATTAGTAAGGATGGAGCGATTGATGAAAGGATCGTATTGGAAATAGCGCGTCAATGTGCTCAATTGCAATCGTCCTTTAACCTGGTATTAGTTTCATCCGGCGCTGTAGCTGCGGGGAAACAATTTATTCCGAAATATCGCGGTACATTGGCACAACGAAAAGCTGCAGCTGCCATAGGAAATCCTTTATTGGTCATGACCTATGCTCGTTATTTTCGCCCCTTCAAAATTGCCATTGCACAAAGCTTATGCGAACGACATCATTTCTCCAACAGAAGTCAGTTTTTACAACTAAAGAATACCTATGAAACCTTATGGAAAAACAATGTGATTCCTATTGCCAATGAAAATGATGTGGTCAGCAATAAGGAATTAAAGTTCTCGGATAACGATGAGCTAGCAACACTCATAGCTGTAGGATTTGGAGCAGAGAAGTTGCTTTTCTCTACATCCGTTCCGGGGGTCCTAGATGGGGATGGTCAGTTAATAGCAGAGATAAAAAGAATCGATAAGGAAGTGCTTTCCTTTGCTAGAAAAGATTGTTCGCAGGTGGGACTTGGGGGAATGAGTTCTAAGCTCAATTTTGCTCGATTAGCTACACAGATGGGGATTGAAGTGAACATCTTTTCCATGGAGCAAAATGAGGCGATTCTGCAGGCTCTTAAGGGCCGTACAGGAACTAGGTGTTTGGCGGAAGAAAAACGATTGCCTTCGAGGAGAAAATGGCTGGCAAGCGCGAGTGTAATATCGGGATTGGTTCAAATAGATGCAGGGGCAATCAAAGCATTGTATGCTCGAAAGAGTTTATTGGCTGTAGGTATTAAACAGGTCAATCAGGATTTTATCAGTGGTGAAGTGTTTCACATAGCGGATGAAAACATGGAAATTCATGCAGTTGCTAAATCTAAAATTGATTCGATCAGACTCAGGTCAGGAGTAAATATTAAAGATATGGAAGTGGCGCATGCCAACGATATCGTATTGTTTTAAAATCGGTAAATAACATGGAAAAATCTATTCAAAAACAATTGTTGAATTGTCGTCAGGCAAAAAGGAATATGGCTAAGTTGCGGTCAGAAGACCGTGCTCAGCTATTACGAGATTTATCAAAAACATTACGCGAAAATAAGGATTTGATCATAGCAGCTAACTTAAGAGATCTAAATAAGATGGATTCAAATGATTCCAAATATGATCGTTTGCGATTGGATGAAAATCGCATTGAAGAGTTGGTGAAAGCTGTAGAAAAGGTGGCTTCCCTGTCTGATCCAATAGATGCGCTGTTGACTGAACGGGTTCTGGAAAATGGTTTGCTCCTGCAAAAGAGATCAGTGGCATTGGGTGTCGTAGCAGTTATTTATGAGTCGCGTCCTAATGTGACCATAGATGTGGCTAGTCTTTGCCTTCGCTCAGGAAATGTTTGTTTGCTTCGTGGAGGTTCAGATGCCTGGGAAAGTAATTCGGTCTTGGTTGGATTAATTCAACAAGTTTTAAATAAAGCAGGATTAGATCCAAATATGGTGCAACTTTTACCCGTAGAACGGGAATTGCTCATGGAGTTGCTTCATGCTAAAGGGGATGTTGATATACTCATTCCTAGAGGATCCCAAGGTCTCATAGATTTTGTAAGAACGCATGCAAAGGTTCCGGTAATTGAAACGGGAGCAGGGGTTTGCCATACTTACGTGGACCATACTGCCGATCTCCAAATGGCAGCTAAGATAATTGCTAATGCGAAGATTTCACGTCCTTCGGTTTGTAATGCCTTAGATACTATCTTGGTGGATAAGGAGGTGGTTTCAAATTTGATAGCGTTTTTAGTCCCTTATTTTAAAGCTGCAGAAGTGCAAGTGTTGGCGGATGAAGTAGCCTATCCATATTGGTTAAATTTAGCTTATCCGTATTTGAATTTGGCGGATGCGACTGATTTTGGTCGGGAATTTTTAAGTCTAGCCTGTTCCATGAAATCAGTTTCGGGTTTGGAGTCGGCATTGGAGCATATTTCGGAATATTCTTCCAAGCATTCTGAATGTATTGTGTCATCAAATTCAGAAAATATTTCGAACTTTATGCGAGCAGTTGATGCTGCAGCAGTATATGCCAATGCTTCCACAAGGTTCACGGATGGAGCTGAATTTGGGTTAGGTGCAGAAATTGGGATTTCAACTCAAAAATTGCATGCCCGAGGACCATTCGCTCTGGAAAAGCTCGTATGTGAAAAGTGGTTTGTCACTGGTCATGGTCAAATAAGATAATTAATATGGGAATTAGAATTGAAAAGGATACGATCCTGAATTGGATTAATGAAATGGGTAAGCATCTTCGTCTGTATGTCGATAAATGGGAAAGTGGATTAGAAGATAACGAGAAAATAGAGCTTGATCATTCGGGGTATAAGGAATTCTTTCAGGTAGATCGGGAATACTTTCTACAGGCGGACGAGGCAAAGTTGCTAAGGTTTGTAGATGGATTACAAAAAGAACAGGTTAGGCCATTAGGACTCCTGTTGATGTATGATGGTTTACTTTCAAGAGAATCGAGTCTATTGCAAAAAGCAAAATTTCTTTTGGAGCTAAATATGAAGCGTTCTGGCGACTTTTCATTTGAGGATTATAATTATTTAGCAACTATTGATAAACATATTTAATAGAGAATATTTAAAATAATTGTTTAGCCTACTGTTTTAACAGTAGGCTTTTTTATTGTAATTCAAGAATAAAATTAGATTAGTTTATTTAAGGGTGATCTTGTTGTGTCTTTTATTTTTAACAAAATAGCAATTAATGATTTTATAAATTGAAATAATCAAATAATAACATTTAAAATAATTTAAAAATTAATAAAACAATGTAACAAACATGAAATAATAAACTAAGTGTTAATAATTTGTTAAAATAATATATTAAGTTTGAGCCATAGGAATGAAGCTTATGTGGATAAGGGTGTCAAAGTGCCTGAATTACATAGGTTAAATAAAAACTAAACACATCAAACTTAAATTATGAAAGAAAGATTACTCAGTCTAGTTCTGCTGTATGCCCTTTTTATAGGTGCAGCCTATTCGCAGAGTCGTCAAGTAAGTGGGAAGGTCACTTCTCAGTCAGACGGAAATCCAATCTCCAGTGTATCTATTTCCATTCAAGGTTCCAATGTAGCCACTCAATCTGATGCCAATGGGATGTATTCCATTCAAGCATCAACTGGTTCGACCTTGGTTTTTAGATCCATGGGTTATGTGGAAAAACAAGTAAAAGTAGGGTCATCGAGCAGTTTAAATGTTCAGATGGTTCCAGAAGTGGGGGCAATTGATGAAGTTGTTGTTGTGGGTTATGGGTCTGCACGGCAATTGGGATCAGTTGTTGGTTCCGTGGTTAAAGTAAATCGAGATAATATCTCTGGAAAACCAAGTGCGAATGCTATGGAATCTCTACAAGGAAAGGTGCCAGGATTGCAGGTTTTTACCTCTTCAGGTGAGCCTTCTGCGACTCCTTCCATTCGTTTGGATGGGGTAGGGTCTTTAGGGGCCAGCTCTACTCCTTTAATCGTTTTGGACGGGATTCCGGTAGATGCAGGTTCCTTGGTTTCCATGAATCCTGAGGACTTTGAAAGTATCACTGTATTAAGAGATGCTTCTGCAACATCTATCTATGGTTCAAGAGCTGCAAATGGGGTGGTTTATTTTACAACACGTAAAGGAAAGGCTGGAGAAAGAGCCAGCATTACTGCTCGGACTCAATATGGCTGGAATGACCTGGCATCTAGAAAGGCATTTGATCAATTAATGAATTCAGATGAATTGCTAGGAATGTGGGTGGATGTTGGTTTTGTAGACCAAGAAGAGGCAGATGAAATTAAAGCTGATTTCCCTGAAGACTTTAGATGGGATACTTACTATTACCGCAAAAACTCTCCAGTTAAACAATATGATATAAATGTATCGGGCGGTTCAGATAGGTTGCAGTATTATGTGTCTGGTGGTTTGTTTGATCAAACTGGTATGATGTATCGTTCTGATTTCAAGCGTGTAAACCTAAGGAGTAACATCACGGGAAGGCTTAATAAATGGGTGAATTTTGGGCTGAATCTAGCTGGGGGTTATGACCAACGACAAACCAATGGATGGGGTTCTAATAGCTTAAATGGTGGATTGGCGATGTTGGCATTGCCTTGGTACAAACCATATGATGCGGATGGTAATGAGATATACGATCAATCTACCATTCCGGGTTTAGGGGCTTATTCTCCAAGATACTTGCAGGACATGAACCCTAGTGTTGGTAGAAATCAACAGTTTAATCCTAATATATTTTTGGAGGCTAAACCAATAGCTGGTTTAACCCTAAGAACACAAGGCGGGTTGGACTATTTCAATTATAGAACCTCTTCAAGAAGGATGCCTTCTTTTTTAGGTTTTCCAGGACAAGGAAATGGTAGTGAGGGCTATCAACAAGGGATATCTAGGACTATTACCAATACGATTGAGTATAATTGGGATATAAATGATCAGCATAATTTGATCGTTCTTGGTGGTCATGAATATTCAGATTACGAATATGAAACTTTAAGTGCTGGGGTACAAGGTCTGACAGATGACAGGTTAATCTTGTTGTCTGCTGGTACGACTGGTCAAACTGTTGGTCAAACCAAAACTGCTTATGCTTTTAATTCGTTCTTTGGTCGTGGGTCCTATGCATTTGCTAAGAAGTATTTCGCTGACGTAACAGTTCGTCAAGATGAGTCCTCTCGCTTTGGTAAAAATCAACGAAAGGCAACCTTTTGGTCCTTTGGCGGAAAATGGGAGATGAAAAACGAGGATTTTTTACGTGATGTTTCCTGGTTGAACGCCTTGTCTCTTCGTTCGAGTATCGGTACGCAAGGAAATGCTTCGATTGGAGATTATGAAGCTTTGGCAACTGTAGGTACTACAGTTTATGACCAAAAAACTGGCTGGGGTGTTGCAGCTCCAGGCAACCCAAATCTTACTTGGGAGAATCAACAAAAGTTTTCAGTGGGTTTTGCTGCGCAACTTCTTGATCGTGTGAATCTTGATTTCGAGTATTTCAACAGAAATACGACAAGCCAGTTGATTGATGTGCCTTATCCATACACCAGTGGATTTGGAAGTGTGCTTACGAATGTAGGGCGTGTATTGAATACTGGTTTTAACCTCGGTTTAAGTGCTACAGTTCTTAGAGGTAAGGATTTTGCCTTTACACCTTATGTGAATCTAGGGTTTGTAAATCAAGAGGTAAAGGAATTGTTCCAAGGAAAAGATTATTGGATCATTCCGAATACAGGTGTGAGTTGGGCGGTTGGAAGTCCGGTAGAATTCTTTTATCCGATTCAGGCAGGTGTCAATCCAGATAATGGTTTAATGCAGTGGTATGTTCCTGGTGATAATATTGCGCATGCGAATAAGGATCCGGAGAATGTGACCTCTAGCTTTAATCCGAGTTTGTTACAACAAAGTACAGGTATTAAGTTATATCCTCCTTTTAACGGTGGTTTTGGATTCACCTCTGCTTACAAAGGGTTTTATTTTAATGTTGATTTCACCTTCTCGAAAGGAAAATACCTGATTAATAACGACAGATACTTCTTTGCTAATCCTTATGGTTTCATTGGTTATAACCAAAATAGAGAGGTGTTGGATTATTGGAAAGAACCAGGAGATGTGACTAAATATCCAAAATTTGGTCAAACCAACCAGTTCGATTCAGGCTTAATTGAAGACGCTTCATTTTTAAGATTGAAAGGTGTTTCAGTGGGCTATAATCTTCCTAAAAGCGTACTTGGTCACCAAAATTTCTTTACCAATGCACGCATATTCTATGTGGGTAGAAACTTGATGACTTTCACGAAATATTTAGGGCCAGATCCAGAGATAGATGCTAACTTGACTTTGGGTGCTAATCCAAATTCAAAACAATCTATGATCGGAATCGAGCTACAGTTTTAATCAATTAGACGCAACAACATGAAAAAAATAAAATATATAATGAGTGCGCTGGCATTAGGATTGATGTTTCATTCCTGTGATGTCGAGCGTTTTCCGGAGGGTAGTATTGAATTATCACAGTCCTTCAAAAAGGTTTCTGATGCAGAATATTGGAACAATGCGGTTTATTCATTCCTGAGGGGAAGAGTGTATGGTATTTATTCTTATTCAACAGATATACAGGCGGATCAATTGAATGCAACCCAAGATTTTGGTAATAGAAATGGTGATTTACATCGCTGGGCAGGCTTTCTTTCCACAGATTATACAATTCGCGATGTTTACCGGGGGTATTATGGTGCGATCAATAACATCAACACACAGTTGCAAGGTTTTGATGGCATAGTTCCAGCAAATAGTGCCGAAAAGGCAAAAATGGATGGTTATTATGGTGATGCTTATTTGGCAAGAGCCTATTATTATTTGAATTTAACCCTACGTTTTGCTAAAGCCTATAATGCTTCAACGGCAGCAACAGACCTTTCTGTTCCATTGCTTTTGGTACCGGATTTAGAAGCTAAACCGGCTCGTGGTACTGTTGAGGATGCTTATAAGTTAATTCTTGAGGATATTGGCAAAGCAAAAACTCTTTTAGCGAATAAGGCTGGTGCTGTAGGAGCTTCTCGTTTCAATATCGATGTGGCAACCGCATTAGAAGCTCGCGTAAAATTGTATATGAGTGATTTTTCAGGAGCTTTGACAGCAGCAAAGACGTTGGTTGATGGCGGCCTTTATCCATTAAATTCCACAAAGGCTTCTGTAGAGGCTATGTGGGCTACAACGAACAGTTCGGAAGTTATCTTTCAGCCTAAAGTTGCTAGGCCTAATGAAATGCCCAATTCTAATGCGCCATTTTATGGTTTTAGTGCCGGGAATAATGATTTTAGACCTGATTTTATTCCTTCTCAATGGGTGGTTGACATGTACGACAATGCTGATTTTAGAAAGGCAGTCTATTTTGCGGACACTTTGGTGACGATGTCTACTGTGAATGCTTCAGAGAAAGTTAATATAATCAATAAATACCCGTTTATCGTAGGAGGATTGAATACAGATAAAAGCACAAATTCTGTTGTTCCAAAAGTATTTCGTATAGCGGAAATGTATTTGATTGCAGCAGAGGCAGCTTATCGGTCTAGCCCATCAAATACGGCTGATGCTTTAACTTATCTAAATGCGCTACGTGTTTCCAGAGGGCTTCCTGCTTTGTCGGGAATTTCAGGAACTACTTTATTCAATGAGATTAAGAATGAGCGATTCCGTGAATTGGCATTTGAAGGCTTCAGGCTGGATGATTTAAAACGCTGGGGTGAAGGATTTGAGCGTCGTGCTCCGCAATCTACCGTGTTGGTTCGTTCAGGGGATGAGTATTCCAGTAAAAAGGTGGAAGCTTCAGATTTGAAGTTTGTTTGGGGTCTTCCAGACAATGATGTTAGTATTAATCCGAATTTAGATCAAAATGAAGGGTGGTAATTAAACATCTAGAGATTTAGCATTTTATACTTAAACCAATTTTTTTAAAAGGGTTCCCATTCGTGGGGACCTTTTTTTTATTGGATTATAACTGTCGATTAGGGTAGGGTGGGATATGTAAAGGTTATGTGGGTATTTAAAAAATATAATTTAGTTTTACTAATTAGATAATAATTTTAATAAACTTTATTTAGTTTACTAAAAATTACCGTGGTATTAATATACTGAAACAAAATAAAATATCAAAATAATAAATAATATACATTTCCTCGCTAATAAAATAAATAGTTTTAGAATGATGTAATTAAGAATATTAATTATATAGTATAAAAAAGTTGTAACAAATAACATTATGCAAACATATTGTTAAGAAAGTGTTAAAAAAATATATTAAGTTTGAATTAACAAATTTAGGGCTCTTAATCCATGGGTCCTAAAGTGGATGAAGCTTAACTAAGCAATCAAGTAACTCAAACTTATATTATGAAACAAAAATTACTCAGTTTAATTCTGTTGTATTCGCTTTTTATTGGGATAGCGTATGCTCAGGACCGTCAAATTCGAGGACAAGTTACCTCCAAGGAAGGCGGGAATCCAATTCCTGGTGTTACAGTCACCGTTGTTGGGACAAGTATTGCCACACAGACCAATGCTAATGGTCAGTTCACGATTAATGTCGGCTCAGGCAGTTCACTTTCTTTTTCGATGTTAGGTTATGTTGTTGAGCGTGTGAGAATATCTGATCAATCGGAGGTAAATGTTGCTTTGACATCTGCTCAAACCTTTTTAGATGAAGTCGTTGTGGTAGGTTATGGTACAACCACGAAAGAATCGTTTACTGGTACAGCTAAAAAGGTGAATGCAGAGAATATTGAACGAAAAAGTGTGTCTAATATTTCTCAAGCATTAGCTGGTGAGGTTGCGGGAGTAAGTGTTGTAAACGGTAGTGGTCAACCAGGTACAGCTGCCACCATCCGCATCAGAGGTTTTGGATCCGTAAATGGAAACAGGTCGCCACTTTATGTATTAGATGGTATTCCATTTAATGGGGAGTTAACAGCAATCAATCCTTCGGACATCGAATCTACTACCGTTTTGAAGGATGCGGCCGCTACGGCAATTTATGGTTCTCGTGGTGCAAATGGTGTAATATTAATCAACACAAAAAAGGGAACAGGAAGAAATACATCTTTTGTTGAAGCTGATGTTAATTTCGGGGTAAACATGGCTTTACTTCCTCGTTACGATGTGATTAGAAGTCCTGAGCAGTATATTTTATACGGATGGGAGGGCTTGTATAACTCTGCTCCATCGACAGCTACTAGCCAGGTTGACTTCGCCATGGCGAATTTATTTGATGAAGAAGGTGTTAGGGCAGCCAACAATATTTGGAAAGTTAATTCTGCTGCCGACCTGATTGATCCTGTTACTCGTACCATAAAAAGTGGAGTTACGAGAAAATTTGATCCAGAAAATTGGGCTGATTATGCGTTTCAAAACGCAGCCAGATCGGATATGAATGTTCGATTTGGCGGAAACAATGAACGTGCTAATTATTACAGTTCATTGGGATACCTAAATGATAAGGGTTATTCCATCAATTCCGATTTTAAACGGTTTTCTGCTCGATTAAACGTAGATAATAAAGTGAAATCGTGGCTAAATGTTGGTACTAATATTGGCTATTCTCGTACAGAAAGAAATAATGCCGGCCAATCAGAAGATTCAGGTAGTGTTTTCTGGTTTGTAGACAACATGCCGTCTATTTATCCATTATTTGAGCGGGATGCCAACGGAAATAAAATAGACGATCCTATTTATGGAGGGTACCGTTATGATTATGGTGAACGTAATGCCCGTCGATTTGGTTCAATAACGAATTCAATTTCAGATGCACATAATTCTGTGCGTAGACATGATAGAAATGAAGTTAATGCAGTTGGATATGTTAATTTCAATATTATTAAAGGCTTGACTTTTGAAAATAGCTTAGGGGTTAACTATTACCACAATAAATACACCTCAAGAGATAGTAAATTCTATGGATCTTCCGTTGCGACAAAAGGAAGTATTGGTCAATCACGAACCGAACGTTCTGCTTATAATTTATTGAATTTATTGAGATATAGAACTCAATTTGATGGATTGCATAATGTTGAAGCATTAGTTGCTCATGAGGCTCAAGATTTCCAAAATAATGTTATGTATGCGGGCAAAAATCAATTGGTTAGAGATAATTCTGACGAATTTGATAATGCTGTGGTAATGACTGGAATTTCATCTTATACCGATAGATATACATTAGAATCCTTCTTTGGTCAAGTTAATTATGATTATAACGGTAAATATTATCTTTCAGGAAGTGTGCGTCGGGATGGGTCTTCTCGATTTGTTAACCAAAAATGGGGAACTTTTGGCTCGGTTGGCGCTGCATGGATTGTTTCCAAAGAAGACTTTATGAAGGAGCAGGACATTTTCAGTTTTTTGAAATATAAATTAAGTTATGGGGTAATTGGTGATCAGAGTGTTGGTTCATATTATCCTGGTTTAATCACTTATCCTATTTCTAATCTAAACGACTTGCCTTCAATCGGTTCTGCAACTGTAGGTAACCCTGATCTTACCTGGGAAACTGCTAAAATGTTCCAGACTGGATTCGAGTTCTCCCTTGGTAACTATATTACTGGTTCCATTGACTATTATATCAAGAACACTGATAATTTGATTTTCAACAGAAGTTTAGGGCCTTCAATTGGTTATGCATCCATTCGGGTTAATGATGGTATGTTAAAGAATCAAGGTTTAGAGTTTGATTTAACAGGGCACATTCTGAAAAAGGAAAACTTCTATTTGGACTTAAATATTAACGGTGAATCCTTTAGTAATAAAATCACTAAAATGCCGATAGATCCTTCAACTGGAAAAGAAAAGATTTTAGATGTTCAGGGCACCTATGGTTGGGCTGCAGGTCATTCTATCTATGATTTTTACATTCGTGATTTTGCAGGTGTTGATCCACAGGATGGGAGAAGCACCTGGAAGGTTTTCTATACTGACAAAAATAATAACGGACAATTTGATGATACGGAAGAAATTACTTCGTTGAGTGCATTCACTAATCCGGACAATTTAGAGATTTTAGAAGGTACTACGAAAGTCTATAGTAGAGCTACCTTACATTATGTCAATAAATCAGCTATTCCTAAATTGAGAGGAGCATTAAACTTAAGAACTGGATACAAAAATGTTGATCTAGCTGTTCAGATGCTTTATAGTTTTGGTGGGTATGCATATGATGGGGCATATGCAGGTCTAATGCACAGTGGTTATGCCGGTAGTAATAATTGGCACACCGATATAGCCAATCGTTGGCAAGCTGCTGGAGATATCACCGATGTACCTAGATTATCCAATAATAAAGATCCAAATGTGACTTCGGTTTCTACAAGATTCTTGACAAAAGCAAACTATTTATTGTTAAATAACATAAGATTGACTTATAACTTCACAGAAAAATTACTAGCGCCAATTGGTTTAACAGGTTTAGGTATTTGGGTTTCTGGTGACAATCTATGGCAGCATACTAATCGTAAAGGATTTAATCCTGCTTCATCAGAAACTGGAAGCTCAAATACTTATCGTTATTCTCCTCTTTCCACGTTTACAGCTGGTTTAAGAGCTAAATTTTAACAATCATGAAAAATAAATTTTTATATATAGCAGGTCTTTCTTTCGCAATTTTATCTAGCAGTTGCAGTAAAGAGTTCTTAGAACAAACGCCCACAGATGTAATTTCCGCTAAGGATTTAGAAGAAGCAGTGAATAAAGATCCGGGTTTATTAAGCGGAAATATTGCTGGATTATATACAACCATGATTAATACGGGGACAGGAGGAACTACTGGGCATGACGACTTTGGTCAAAAAGGTTATGATATCTATTCGGATATGCTTTCTGGTGATTTGGCCTTAATGGGAATCAACTTTGGATGGTATTCTGGTTTTTCTAGACTAACAAGTACTATCGATTTTACAAGTAACGTCAATTATATTCCTTGGAGGTATTATTATAGATTGATTTTTGCTGCCAATACAGTGATTGATGCATTAGGTGGCAATGATGCTGTTCCTGAAGGAACAGCAACCAAACACATCATGGGGCAGGCAAAAGCAGTTCGAGCATATGCTTATTTCTATCTAGCCAACTTGTATTCTAGGGAAGGTTATGGTACTGGTCAAGAAAAAATCCTGCCGCTTTATTTGACTACGACCGTTCCTAACCAACCTAAATCTACATCGGAAATTATATATAATCAAATTGTAGCTGACTTGACGATTGCGATAGATTATTTGAAGGATTTTCAAAGAACGTCCAAAGATCAGGTGAATAAATATGTTGCAGAAAGTTTGTTAGCATATGCATTGGCTGCTCGTGGAACCAATCAGGATCTTCAACAGGTGATTACGCTTACTGACGATGTTATTAATAATAGTGGACATCCGCTCACTACAAGAAAACAAGTAGTGGCCAATTTAGATGAAACTGGTAAATTGTTAAATCCGGAATCGGGGTTTAACGATGTAAATACTGCAAGTTGGATTTGGGGGGTCGACCTTACGCAGGAAATTGGCCTTAATTTAATTTCTTGGTGGGGTCAAATGGATGTGTTTACTTACAGTTATGCATATGTTGGTGATAAAAAGGGAATAGACGAATCCTTATTGAAATTGATTCCAAATAATGATATTCGTAAGAAGCAGTTCTTCAGTGATTATACTGCTAGAAATAAATTCTTTGCACCGGCGAGGACTCTAGGCGGTACACGTTATGCCACCATGGACTATGTTTATATCCGAGCGGATGAAATGGTTGTATTGAATGCTGAAGCGAAAGCTCGTCTTAATCGTGATCAGGAGGCGATTACTAGTTTAAAACGTCTGTTAGATCTTAGATTAGATGATACAAATTATCTCACTTCTTTATCCGGACAAGCTTTGAAGAATGAGATTTTCAAACAAACTAGAATTGAGTTCTGGGGCGAAGGGAAGTCTTACTTGTCTATGAAAAGAAATAAATTGTCCGTCAAGCGTGGGACAAATCACCTAGACCATGTTGGTACAGTATTTCCGTTCAATGCAGATGAAATAACTCTAGATATTCCACAGGCTGAGATATTAAACAATCCTAACTTGAATAATTAGTAACTGCATTTTTACCGTGTTTAGTTAAACAAGGCCGCGTCCATAAGGAGCGGCCTTTTTTTGTTTGATGAATTTTGGTGATGGAGTGAACAAGTGACAGTTTTTTTAATAAAAGTAGGTAAATTCTCCATGCTCATTCCTTTAAGTAACATTATGCCTCCAAATAAAGATGGTTTATTATTTGCTATAACAAATGGTTTCTTTAAAAAACAAGGACCCTAGGTGGCCTTGTTTAATATTGCTATAAAAAAAGGGGGGTGACAAAGTTAAGATAGCCATGGTGGCAATTTACCTTATTTTTTGAAGGGGTATTAGTGACAGGAAGGAAAGGGAGGTAGAATTAAAGTAGTCTTTCTAATTATTTTTTTAGGTGAACTAGTGATGATCGATTAGTATGTGGTTTGTTATTAGATGGTTGTACGGGCTAGTTAAATCTTTTAAAATATTATTTGATTTTGTATTAATTAAAATAATGTCATAGTACAACCTAATTTGGTTTAAATTAATCGTATAAATACGAAAGTATATTAATATAAATCATAAGATAAAATTTTAAATAAATAATAATTATAAACGTAAAATACTAAACAAAATATTATAATAAACAGAAAAAAATAAAAACAATGTTAATACTTTGTTAAAAATATATGTTATGTTTGAATAGTGGAATCATGCTAATTTATGATGAAGTGGAATAACCAGCCGCTTTCAAAGTACTGTAAGCAATTATTTAACAACTCAAACAAACTATTATGAAACAAAAATTACTCAGTTTTGTACTGCTGTGTGCACTTTTAATTGGTGTCGCATATGCACAAAATCGTCAGGTGAGTGGAAAGGTTACTTCTCAGACTGATGGTACACCAATTTCAAATGTCTCGGTCCTGATTCAAGGATCAAATTTAGGTACTCAGACTTCTTCCGATGGAACGTATTCCCTTCAAGTAGCGGAAGGGGCAACACTAGTGTTTAAATACATTGGTTTTGTAGAAAAGAGCGTTAAAGTTGGAACATCCAATACCATTAATGTTCAATTGCAATCAGATGAAGGGGCTATTGATGAAGTGGTTGTCGTAGGATATGGTTCTGCAAGACAATTGGGGTCTGTAGTGGGATCTGTAGTAAAAGTAAATAGAGATAATATTTCTGGTAAGCCAAGTGCAAATGCCCTTGAATCTCTACAAGGAAAAGTACCAGGACTTCAGGTGTTTACATCTTCAGGAGAGCCTTCGTCTACACCATCAATTCGTTTAGATGGTGTTGGGTCATTAGGAGCAAACAATTCACCATTAGTCGTATTAGATGGGGTTCCAGTAGGAATGGGATCATTAGTTTCAATGAATCCTGATGATTTTGAAAGTATTACTGTTTTAAGAGATGCATCGGCAACCAGTATTTATGGTTCAAGAGCGGCAAACGGTGTACTATATATAACAACGAGAAAAGGTAAGGCTGGCGAACGTGCAAATATTACTGCTCGTACTCAGTTTGGATGGAATGATTTAGCTTCAAGAAAAGCAGCTGATGCATTAATGAATTCTGAAGAATTGAGAGCGTTTTGGGTGGAAACTGGATTCAGAACACAAGCCCAAGTAGACAAAATTAAAGAAGATTTTCCTGAGGATTTTAGATGGGATACCTATTATTATCGTAAGAATTCGCCAATTAAACAATTTGATTTGAATGCATCTGGTGGTTCGGATAGAATTCAATATTTTGTTTCAGGGGGATTTTTTGATCAAACTGGTATGATGTACCGGTCAGACTTCAAAAGAATAAATCTTAGAAGTAATATCTCAGGGAAACTAAATAAATGGGTTAATTTTGGTGTTAATCTAGCTGGAGGTTATGATGTTCGTGAATCCAATGGATGGGGTGCAAATAGCACAAATGGTGGTTTAGCTTTATTAGCTCTGCCTTGGTACACTCCTTTTGATAAAGATGGAAATGAATATTATGATCAATCTACTATTCCAGGTTTAGGTCGTTATTCTCCACGCTATTTAGCTGATATGAACCCTGATCCTGCTACTAATCAACAGTTCAATCCAAATGTTTATTTAGAGGCTAAACCAATCGCAGGATTGACCTTAAGAACTCAGGGAGGTATGGATTACTTTAATTATCGTAATTCGACTAGAAGAATGCCTTCTTATTTAGGCGCAGTAGGAAAGGGAACTGGTTCAGAATATTGGCAACAAGGGATTGCCAGAACAATGACTACAACTGCTGAGTATAAATGGAATATTGATGATAGAAATGAAGTAATCGTTTTAGGTGGTCATGAATATTCAGATTATACGGAAGATAGTTTTACAGCTAGTGTTGGTGGTTTAACAGATGACCGATTAATCCTTTTATCTGCTGGTACGATTGATAAAAATGTTGCACAGACGAGAACACAATATGCTTTCAATTCATTCTTTGGAAGAGGATCATATGCATTGGATAAGAAATATTTTCTTGATCTAACTATTCGTCAAGATGAATCTTCTCGATTCGGTAAAAACAATACAAAAGCTACTTTCTGGTCTATCGGCGGTAAATGGGAAATGAAAAATGAAGCATTTTTACAAGACGTTTCATGGATTAATTCATTAGCATTAAGAGCGAGTACAGGTACACAGGGTAATGCTGCTATTGGAAATTATCAAGCTTTAGCAACAGTTGGTACAACTGTATATGATGGAATGACTGGCTGGGGAATTTCTTCAGCTGGTAACCCAAATCTAACTTGGGAGAAGCAACAAAAAACATCTGTTGGAATTTCAGCTAATTTATTTAACCGCGTCAACTTAGATTTAGAATATTTCAATAGAAATACAAGCAGTCAATTATTGGCGGTTCCTTATCCATATACTAGTGGTTATTCTAGCATTACTTCAAATGTTGGTAACCTTTCTAACCAAGGTATCAACCTTGCATTAAGTGCGACAGTTGTAAGCGGAAAAGATTATTTCGTAACTCCTTATGTGAATTTTGGATATGTTCAGCAAAAAATAACTGAATTATTCCAAGGAAGAGATTATTGGATCGTGCCTAATACGGGCGTTAGTTACGCAGTTAATTCGCCTGTAGAGTTCTTCTACCCAATTCAAGCAGGTGTGAATCCTGAAAGTGGATTAATGCAGTGGTACCTACCGGGTGACAATATTGCACAAAACAACCAAGATCCTAGTCGAGTTACTACAACTTTTAGTGCAACTGCTTTACAGCAAAGCACAGGAATCAAAAGATTCCCTCCTTTTAATGGTGGTTTTGGATTAAATTCTGGATATAAAGGATTTTATGTAAATCTTGATTTTACATTCTCTAAAGGTAAATACTTGATTAATAATGATAAGTATTTCTTCGCAAATCCATATAATTTCGCTGGATATAACCAAAATAAAGATGTTAGAGACTATTGGAAGCAACCAGGAGATATTGCTAAATATCCTAAATATGGTCAAACTAACCAATTTGACTCAGGTTTAATCGAAGATGCTTCTTTCTTGCGTCTGAAGGGATTATCTGTAGGTTATAACTTGCCTAAATCAATTTTAGGACATCAGAATTTCTTCACCAATGCACGCGTATATTACATTGGAAGAAACTTAGTGACTTGGACTAAGTATACAGGTCCAGATCCAGAAGTTGATTCTAATTTAACCTATGGTGCTAATCCAAATTCAAAACAATCCATGATTGGTATTGAGTTACAGTTTTAATCTTAAGAATTTACAAAATGAATAAAATCAAATATATAACAGGCGTATTAGCGATTGGTTTATTCTTCCAATCATGTGAGATAGAACGCTTTCCTGCAGGGAACATTGAATTGTCACAATCTTTTCAAAAAGTGTCTGATGCTGGATATTGGAATACCGCAGTTTACTCGTATTTAAGAGGTCGTTCATATGGAATGTATACTAGTGCTACTGATATTCAGGCAGATCAATTAAATGCTTCACAAGACTTTGGTAACAGAAGTGGAGATGAACATCGTTGGACTGGATTCTTATCAGGTAATTATACCATTAGAGATATTTATCAAGGATACTACTCAGCTATTAACAATATCAATACCCAACTTCAAGGCTTTGATAAAATTACAGCCACAACTGATGCTGAGAAGGCTCAAATGAATATTTATTATGGTGATGCACATTTAGCGAGAGCATATTATTACTTAAATCTTACTTTAAGATTTTCGAAGCCTTATAATGCCGCTACTGCGGCTACTGACTTAGCAGTACCATTATTAACTGTTCCAGATATGGAAGGAAAGCCTTCTAGAGGAACAGTAGCTGACGCTTATAAATTAATCTTAGATGATATAGCTAAGGCAAAAACATATTTAGCTGGTGTAAAAGGTAAAGTTGGCTCTACTAAATTTAATATTGATGTAGTGACTGCTTTGGAAGCTCGTGTGAAATTATATATGAATGATTTTGCGGGTGCCAAAGAATCTGCTGCTAAATTAGTTGATTTCGGATTATATCCATTGAATAATACACAAGCGGCAATGAATAGTATGTGGTATGCAGACAATGGTTCAGAAATAATTTTCCAAATCAAAGTTCAGCGTCCTTCAGAAATGCCAAATCAGATTGCCAATTACTATGGTTATAGTGCTGGTAATAAGGACTACAGACCCGATTTTCTTCCATCTAAATGGGTGATCGATAAATATGATGCAGCAGACTTTAGAAAGTCAGTGTTCTTTAAGGAGGTTAAGGTGACTATGGCGACTGTGAATGTTTCTGAAACAGCGAAAATTGTTAATAAATTCCCTGGCTCTACTGAAAATGGTTTGAATGTGGATATTAATACGAATTATTCTACTCCAAAATTATTCAGAATAGCAGAGATGTATCTAATTGCAGCTGAAGCTTCGTACAGAGCTAATCCTTCTAATACAGCAGATGCATTAAAATATTTAAATGCATTGCGTGTTTCTCGTGGATTGCCAGCGCTTTCTGGAATTTCAGGTGCAACTTTATTTAATGAAATTAAAGATGAGCGTTTTAGAGAATTAGCATTCGAAGGATTTAGATTGGATGATTTAAAACGTTGGGGTGAAGGATTTCAGCGTCGTGAACCACAATCATTAAATCTAGTTCGAGTTGGGGATGAATATACAACTAAAAAAGTTGAAGCCTCAGATCCTAAATTTATTTGGGGCCTTCCTGACAATGATATATCGCTAAACCCTAATTTGGTTCAGAACCAAGGTTGGTAAGCAATTAATCAAATATAAAACGCCCCGAATTTCGGGGCGTTTGCTTTTTATTTATTATTTCGGAATTCTTACCTCAATACTTCCCTAGCAATAACCAATCGCTGAATTTCTGATGTGCCTTCGTAGATCTGTGTAATCTTGGCATCACGCATTAATCTTTCTACATGGTACTCTTTAACATAACCATAGCCACCATGGATTTGCACGGCTTCTACGCTGTGTTTCATGGCAACTTCTGAGGTGTTCAATTTAGCCATGGCTGCAATTTTACCATAAGGTAATCCCTGATCCTTTGTCCAGGCTGCTTTATAGGTAAGCAATCTCGCTGCTTCGATATCAACTTCCATATCTGCCAATTTAAATTGTATAGCCTGATGATCAGAAATAGGTTTTCCAAATGTTTTTCTTTCTTTAGAATAGGCCAATGCTAGCTCATATGCACCGGCAGCAATACCTAAAGCCTGTGCGGCAATACCAATTCGTCCACCATCTAAGGTCTTCATCGCAAATTTAAATCCGAAGCCATCTTCCCCAATCCGATTCTCCTTAGGTACTTTGACATCAGAGAACATCAAAGAATGCGTGTCAGAGCTTCGAATTCCTAATTTGTTTTCCTTTGGGCCGATATTAAAACCTTCCATTCCTTTTTCTACGATCAAGACATTGATTCCACGGTGCCCTTTTTCAGGATGTGTCTGTGCAATGACTAGGTAGATATCTGCATTACCACCATTGGTAATCCAGTTTTTGGTTCCATTTAACAAATAATAATCGCCCTTATCCTCAGCAATGGTATGTTGCGAAGAGGCGTCAGATCCTGCTTCTGGTTCGGATAGGGCAAAAGCACCTAACTTTTCTCCCGAGGCTAAAGGTTTAAGGTATTTTTGTTTTTGTTCTTCTGTACCATATTCATTGAGACCATAGCAGACCAACGAATTGTGCGCCGACATGATGACTGCTGCTGAGGCATCTATCTTTGCAATCTCTTCTAAAGCCAATACATAAGCTAAGGTGTCCATTCCGGCACCTCCATAAGCTTCGGGTATCATAATACCCATAAAGCCTAATTCGCCCATTTTCTTGACGAAATCATAAGGGAATTTAGCCTCTTCATCACGTTGTATAATGCCTGGCTTCAATTCTTGTGCAAATTCACGTGCTGCATCGCGAATCATTTTATGTTCTTCTGATAGTTCGAAATTCATTGTATTCGTTTATATGGTGTATATCAAATATACATAAATATACTATGCTTGCATAGTAATGATTCTTTTTTAATTGTCAAATTACTTGAACATCAAACTTTAAGACTAACTAAAACGTTTATTAGATAACAGCTAGAATATTCCTCATCGGATTATTTTATTATAATTATTACGTCATTATTTGCTGATTCTTGGAATTAAAAATAAATACTACTATATTGGTAGAGTATTATTCAAAACACTAATAAATTAAATATATGAGCTTAAGATTAGGAGACACCGCGCCAAACTTTCAGGCAAAAACTTCCATTGGAGATATTGATTTCTATGATTTTATAGATGGTAAATGGGCTGTTCTTTATTCACACCCTTCAGATTTCACACCTGTTTGTACAACGGAGTTGGGTAGAACTGCAAAATTAAAGGATGAATTCGAACGTAGAAATGTAAAGGTATTAGCGCTGAGTGTTGATTCGGTTCCAGAACATTTGGAATGGATTAAAGATATTAATGAAACACAAAATACAGAAGTAGATTTCCCAATTATTGCAGACGAGGACCGTAAGGTAGCTGAGTTATACGATATGATTCACCCGAATGCTTCCGCTACTGCAACAGTGCGTTCTGTATTTGTAATTGGCCCAGATAAGAAAGTTAAATTGACTTTGACTTACCCAGCTTCTACAGGTCGTAATTTCCAAGAGATTCTTCGTGTGATTGATTCTTTGCAATTGACAGATGAATATCAAGTTGCAACACCTGCTGATTGGGAAGATGGACAAGATGTAATCGTAGTTCCGGCTATTAAGACAGAGGATATTGCAGGAAAGTTCCCGAAAGGTTTTACCGAAATCAAACCTTATTTGAGAACTACTCCACAACCTAATAAATAGGTTGATCTATATAAAAAAGGAGCCAATTAGTTACTAATTGGCTCTTTCTATTTAAATGTGTTTTTTCTTCTTTTTTGGAGATATGAAAGCAGATATGCTCGCAATCAATACAATTAAACCTAGGTATTTCAGGCTTTCTGCCCAAGTAAATGCCAAGTCCACCGGACCTGATAAATACTTAAATGTCTGTACAAGAATAACTAGCGATAAAAAGATGAAAAAGTAAATCCAAAATGTTCGCATGATAATTATTTTCCTAAATATACTATTAAGTTGTTCTTTTTCAATGGAATAATTTTTAGAGCACTTCATTAATACGCCATTATATTCCATAGCTATTTAATAAAAGTCATTTTGTTGATGTTTCAGCCCTCTTTCATAGTACATCAAATAAAAAAAGGTGTCACATAATTTGTAACACCTTTTAGATACATAAGTCAAATTATTCTAATATACCTTAACCATGTAGATAAAGTCTTGTAACTTTTTGATCTGCTCCGTTCTTGGTAAATTTGATAGGCTATTTTTACTGCTCAATACAATATTGCCTTTTAAAGAATCCTTAGGGATTCTGTTCAAGGTTTCAATTAGAGCTTTTGTTTTAATGGCGAATGCTGCACCATCAATTCCTTTTTGTTTTCCGGAGATAATACCGATGATATTTCCTTGTTTATCAAGTACCGGGCCACCACTGTTACCAGGGTTAACAGGAACGGAAATCTGATAAGCTGTTGTATCACCGCTATATCCTGTGGAAGAGCTTAAATACCCTTCGCCATATACGGCCTCATCTCTTGGATAACCGATGGTGAAGATACCTTCTCCTAAATCCAGTCCTTGGCGTTTGAATGTATATGGGATATTGCTAGCTTGATTGAAACTCGTATCAGAAATATGCAAAATTGCCAAGTCTTTTTCTGCATCGACATGGATAACAGAAGCTCGGAAAGTCTCTCCTTTGTTATTTTGAAGATGAATAGAGTCTGCTCCACTCACTACATGAAAGTTCGTTACTACATAGCCATCTTTGGTCAACATAAATCCCGTTGCACCATATTGTAGTGGGGTAGGGGTCGTTGTTTCCTTATTGATGTTGCTGATCGCGTTCTGGTGAGCACTCACATTACGTTTAACGTTATTTATCTCGCGTTTAAGCGCGCTATAATCTGAAGTCGTCTTACGTAGTGTCGAGAAGTATCCGGTTAAATACAAGGTCGCTAAAGAGGAAAGAACGGCAACTGCGGCTGCGGCTACTGCATTTATTTTTAGCTTCTTCCACATACGGTAAATAATAGGCTGTGTTGGGGTGTTTTTAACCACATTATCCAAGTTGGCCATAAACTCTTTTCTTCGAGCATGCTGACGCATGGCATGAACAAACTCTTTATGGGCAAGAAATTGATTGTTCAGTTCAGAATCTTCTTGGCATAGGGTTTCAAATTCCACACGTTCGCTTTCGGATAATTCTCCAGCAAGATAACGATCGGCCCACGCAATAAAGTCCTTTTGATTCATGTTATTGTTCATCCTTAATCCATTGATCAAAGAATAGTTTCTTTAATCGCTGTAAACATTTATACTTTTGGTTTTTAGCATTGTCAGCATTACTATAGCCTAATTCATCACTGATTTCCTGCATGGATTTCTTGTTGATATAAAAATCCTTTAAAATGGTTGCACATGGTTCACCTAGTTTATTCATGGCTACATCCATTTGGTTAAACTTCATTTCTTCTGCCTCATGATCTTCTAAGGCATCAGCTATATCGGGAATGTCTAAGTTATCTTGCTCGATACTATCAAGCGATAAATTCCGTCTATTCAATTGTTTTAACCACAACCTTCTGCAGATAGCATATAAAAATGTGCTTAGTTTACTGCTCAGCTCAAACCCCTCATCTCGAGTAATCTTGTCATATAAAACGATGACTGCTTCTTGAAAGATGTCCTTCGCTTGGTCTTCAGTTCCCTTATTGTTTAATATCATATGGGAAACCGATGGATAACAAGATTTATAGATAAAAGACACTGCAGCGCTATCGCCTTTCCGCATCCCTTCTAACAACTCACTGTCCGTGCGTGTCTTATTAATTATCTCTCTTATTTTACTCACCTATTAATACCCTTATATTCAAATAGTAACCCATTTACAATAAAAAATCCTTTTTTTAGGAATTCTTTTCCAAACGTAATGGATTTATCATGGAATTACAATAACGTTTGCAATTCATTATAAATTATTCAAAAAAATAGTAAAGACATGCTCTATTTGGGCATGTCTTTACTATTTTTTATTTTCTTGAACAAGCTTCTTTAGATACCAGCAAAAATACGATTAAAGAAATCACCAAGAAAAGGTACGGTCTTTTTATTTCCGCTCGCAGCATGAATAAGTCCAATCATCCATAATATACAGGTCGCTGCTAGACCTATACCCGCGAAGACCCATCCTACCGCAGGAATATAGCTTAATACAAATACGCCAAACATCGTCAGGAATATTCCTAATGATTGTTTAATGTGAAATGTACTGAAATCATTGCGTGATTCATTATTTAATACAAAGGCTACTAGAAGGCCTAATGCTGTTAAATAAGAAATTATGGCCACATTTTTTCCGTCATCCATAGAATCGTCATCCTCATTGAGAGAGGGAGGCTGCTTTTTCATTTTGTTTTTTAGGTTATTAGTTACATTAAATATAGCTAGAATTGTTCATTAATTGGTAAACTATTGATTTAAAATTGGTTAACCCTAAAATTAATTAAATAAAATAGTTTATAGAAAATTTATTTAGACTATATGTAATTACGCATATCTACAGAATGTCACCTCGCCCCTAATTCTAACCCCTCTAAGAGGGATTTTTCTAAAATAATGAATCAGAATAGATAGTAATAAGCAATTGAACTAACCAAACTTAAGTAACAAACAATATAGCCTATCGCTTGTTGAACTTTATAAATAGACGAGTTATGGAAGAAAAGACTATTCGATATCCACATCCAAATGGTGAAATAATCGTTTTATGGAGACCAAAAAGATGTATTCACTCTGGAGTATGTGTCAATTCACTTCCTAAGGTTTATGATCCAAGTGCAAGACCGTGGATAAAGCCAGAAGAGGCTACAACACAAGAGCTGATTGATCAAATTGAAGCCTGCCCATCAGGTGCATTAGGCTATGAATTACATCACAAAAGTTAACGGAAATAGAAACTTTGAATTAGGGATAACGCAAAAAGGTCACAAATTTACATTTGTGACCTTTTTAGCGGTCTGGACGGGACTCGAACCCGCGACCCCATGCGTGACAGGCATGTATTCTAACCAGCTGAACTACCAGACCAAAATCTTTGCAAAACTATTTAATAATATTATTGGCGGTCTGGACGGGACTCGAACCCGCGACCCCATGCGTGACAGGCATGTATTCTAACCAGCTGAACTACCAGACCAATAATTTTGCAATATCGTAAAGAACGTCTCGGTTTCCCGATCTAATTGAAATACCTAATGTACTTCTTGTTTTCTTGAGCGGTCTGGACGGGACTCGAACCCGCGACCCCATGCGTGACAGGCATGTATTCTAACCAGCTGAACTACCAGACCTCAATTACCTTCTTTTTAGAAGGTGTGCAAATATAGTGTTTATTTCCATATCTGCTAATGTTTTTTTGAAAAATATTACTCTACAGCGCCCTCTTTCATCTTTTCGGCATTCTCTGCAAATTGTAATTTATCGATAATATCTTGAATATCACCGTCCATAATAGCCGGTAAATTATACATCGTCAATCCAATACGGTGTTCTGTTACACGACCTTGTGGATAATTATAGGTACGGATTTTTGCTGAACGGTCTCCGGTTGATACCATCGTCTTACGTTTTGCAGCAACATCTCCATGTTTTTTCTGCACCTCTAACTCATAAAGCTTGTTACGTAACATCTCCATAGCTAATTCGCGGTTTGCTAACTGCGAACGTTCTACTTGACATACCACAACAATACCTGAAGGCTTATGGGTCAACTGTACTTTAGTTTCTACCTTATTTACGTTCTGACCTCCAGCACCACCTGAACGGGATGTTTGCATTTCGATATCACCAGGATTGATCTCCACGTCCACTTCCTCTGCTTCCGGCAATACTGCTACAGATGCCGCTGAAGTGTGAACACGTCCTTGGGTCTCGGTGTCTGGAACACGTTGAACTCGATGTACACCAGATTCATATTTCAATTGGCCATAAACGTCATCTCCAATAACTTTTAGGATCACCTCTTTATAACCACCTGAAGTACCCTCTGTTACATCCATAACTTCAGTTCTCCAACCCTTGGTTTCAAAATAGCGGGTGTACATACGGTATAAATCACCAGCAAACAATGCCGCCTCATCACCTCCAGTACCACCTCTGATCTCGATAATGGCATTTTTACCATCTTCAGGATCTTTAGGGATTAACATCAAACGGATTTCTTCCTCTTTCTCTTCGCGTTGTGTGTAAAGTATATCCAATTCCTCCTTCGCCATTTCCCTCAACTCTTGATCCTTCTCGTTGGCAAGGATATCTTTGTTTGTGTCAATATTGCTGACCATATTTTTGTAGATATGGTATTGATCAACAATCTTGGAAAGGTCTTTATATTCTTTATTAAGCTTGGCAAAACGCTTCATGTCGCTGATGGTGTCTGGGTTGCTGAGCTCTGCTTCCACCTCTTGCCAACGCTCTTTTATTGCTTGTAATTTGTCTAACATAGTATTCCTCTGTTGAATGGTGTGTCCTCCTCCTAATTTGGGAGAACTTGTAATCGACAAAAATAAAGATTTTCCTGCTTTTTTGACGAGCCTAATGCGAAGAAACTGCTTTCAGCCCTACAATCGAGCCTATCAGGGTGATAATGAAGAAAATACGCCAGAAATCTGTAGGCTCTTTAAAGAAAAATATACCCATAAGTACTGTTCCGACAGCTCCGATACCTGACCAAACCGCGTAAGCAGTACCCAAAGGAAGCGTATTTGTTGCTTTAATTAACAGACCCATACTGATAGTCACGCTGATAAGAAAACCAAGATACCAAAGGTACATCGCTGTTCCTGTTGCATCTTTAGCACGTCCAATACAATAAGTAAAGGCAACTTCAAATAAGCCACCAATAATTAGGATAATCCAGTTCATTTTTATGATAAAATTTTAAGGTTGCAAATTTGCACTTAAATTACACCATATTCTTTAACAAATGTTAAAAAATTAACCTACTTTTTAATACCACGAATTCTACTTAACGTAACTTGACTAATCCCTAAATAGGAGGCAATGTAGCCTAACTTTATACGGTTGGTAATATTCGGGGCCTTTTTTAATAACTCGTGATAAGACTCCCGAGAAGACTTAAATAAGCGGAGCATCAAGCGTTCTTCGATTTTTACAGATTCCAATTCCGCTAATTTTCTTCCCCAATTGGCTATACCAACAGAATCCTTATATAATTCTTGCAATTGAGCTATGGATAAGCGGTAAAGAATGGAGTCTTCTAAGGCTTGAATACTCTCATAACCTTTTTTGCCATGAATATAACTGTTGAGTGAAAGGATAGCTTCACCTGGAAAGGTAAAAGCCAAAACAACTTCTTTCTCTTCCTTGTGATAGAAGATGCGGCATATTCCTGTTTGTTGAAAATAGAGATATGGGGTCGTTTTCTCTGCTTCAATAAAACAGGTATTCTTGCTGACTTTTTGTATTTCCACTAATTGGGATAATTTTTCCAAATCTTCCTGATTTAGAAGGAAAATAGATTGCGCTATTTCGTTGAATTCCATGTTTTCAAGCTTAAATTTTCACCATCCCACACTGCGTAAGTATTATAATTAATCCACTCTCCTAAATTGATTATCTTCGATTTATTCTTCAATTCCAATTCGTAAGGTAGATGACGATGACCAAAAATAAAGTAGTCAAAATGTTGGTTGTCGAGGATTTCTTTAGCATAGACAATTAACCATTCCTGTTCTTCACCGAGAAATTTTTCCTCATTATTATTGGCTATACGGCTATGCTTAGACCAACGGGTAGCAATGCCGATTCCCAAATTGGGGTGTAATCGAGCGAAAAGCCATTGGCAGATACTTGATCGGAAAATCTTTTTTAAGAATTTATACTTCTTATCACCAGGTCCTAATCCATCACCATGGTGAATATAGAATCTTTTGCCATTCAGCTCAATGATCTTTTCATTGGATACGATATCAGCATGCAGTTCGTCTTTCAGATATCCAAACATCCACATGTCGTGATTGCCTTTGAATAGGGTGATTTTTATTCCTAGGTCTGCAAGCTCAGCTAACTTACCTAAAAACCGTACATATCCCTTGGGGACTACAGTAGCATATTCGAACCAGAAATCAAAGATATCACCAACCAGATATAATTCCTTTGCATCAGCTTTGATATCCTCTAACCAAGCAATGATTCGGCGTTCGCGATCGATGGATTGGGTAGCCGGATAGGATCCCAAATGGAAGTCTGATGCGAAATATATCTTGTCTCGAATGGCCATAAAGGCCAAAACTACCACATTTATAGCGCTTTCACAATATGGTCGGGTTTTGTGAAGCGAATTAATTCCTTAGTTTTGTTATGAACTAATCTTAATCCGTATGATCAAATATGCAAGTTTGGGCGTTCTAGCCCTCATGCTGACGGCATGCCAGCAAGAAAAAGTAGTAGAATCAAACACTAAAATTACTGTGAAACCATACCCTAATTCCAGCAAAGGAACCCAGCAAGACATCTATTTTGGAGTTACTGTCGATGATCCTTATCGCTGGCTAGAAGATGACTTATCCCAAGAAACTAAAAGTTGGGTGAAGGCTGAAAACGAAGTAACCGAAGATTATTTAAGCCAAATCCCTTTCCGTGAGCATATCAGAAAACGTCTTGAGAAGCTTTGGAATTATGAGAAATATTCTGCCCCATCTAAAGAAGGTGATTGGACTTATTTTTCTAAAAATGATGGACTACAAAATCAGTCCGTAATTTACCGTAAGAAAGGGGAGGATGGTAAGGAAGAAGTGTTTCTTGATCCCAATAAATTCTCGAAGGATGGTACTACCTCTTTAGCGGGTCTCTCTTTCAGCAAGGATGGCTCTTTAGCGGCTTATCAGATCTCTGAAGGTGGATCTGATTGGACCAAGGTTATTATCATTAAAGCCGAGGATAAATCCATTATTGGAGACACCTTGACCAATGTTAAATTCTCTGGAATGGCATGGCAAGGAAATGAAGGAATTTATTATTCCTCCTATGATAAGCCAAAGGCCGGTTCAGCACTTTCAGCGATGACGGACCAGCACAAGCTGTTTTTCCATAAACTAAATACCCCACAAAATACAGATGCTTTAGTTTTTGGAGGTCCAAATACCCCAAGACGCTATATAGGTGCAGGATTAACAGAAGATGAAAGATTCTTGGTGGTGACAGCAGCGAATACCACCTCAGGTAATGAATTATATATAAAAGATCTAAAAGCACCTAATTCAGTCTTTGTGCCTATTGTCAATAACATGGAGAAAAATCACTATGTAATAGATAATGAAGGTGATAATCTAATTATTTTCACGGAATTAAATGCACCTAATGGCCGCTTGGTACAAACCAACATTGCGAATCCGACACCTGAGCATTGGAATGATTTAATTCCTGAAACCGAAAATGTATTGAGCCCTTCTACTGGCGGAGGCAAAATATTTGCGACCTATCTGAAAGACGCGACTTCGCTAGTGAAACAATTTGATCGAAACGGTAAATTAGAGCATGAAGTGGAATTACCTGGAATAGGTACTGCAGCGGGTTTTGGTGCTAAGAAAGATGATAAAACCTTGTATTATACATTTACAAATTATGTAAATCCAGGAACCATTTATCAATATGATATTGCATCCGGAAAATCAGAAGTCTATAAAGCTTCAGCGATTCAATTTGATCCTTCGAATTATGAATCCAAACAAGTATTCTATAACTCTAAGGATGGCACCAAAGTTCCGATGATTATTACCTACAAAAAGGGAATAAAATTAGATGGCACTAACCCAACTTTATTGTATGGTTATGGTGGTTTCAATATTAGTCTAACACCTTCTTTCAGTACGAGTAATGTGATTTTGTTGGAGCAAGGTGGTGTTTATGCCGTTGCCAATTTACGAGGTGGTGGTGAATATGGTGAAACTTGGCATTTAGCAGGAACTAAAATGAAGAAACAGAATGTTTTTGATGATTTCATTGCGGCTGCTGAATACCTGATCAAGGAGAAATATACCTCTTCTGAAAAATTGGCCATCGCTGGAGGATCTAATGGTGGTCTGCTTGTTGCAGCTTCCATGACCCAACGCCCAGAACTGTTTAAAGTAGCTTTCCCAGCTGTTGGTGTGTTGGATATGCTTCGCTACCATAAGTTTACTGCAGGTGCAGGATGGGCTTTTGATTACGGAACTGCAGATGATAGTGCCGAAATGTTTAACTACCTCTATAAATATTCACCTTATCATGCCTTGAAACAAGGAGTAGAGTATCCGGCAACAATGGTTAGCACAGCGGATCATGATGATCGAGTAGTTCCTGCGCATTCCTTTAAGTTTGCTGCTCGTTTGCAGGAGTACCATAAAGGACCAAATCCGGTATTAATACGAATTGATACCAAAGCTGGACATGGCGCTGGAAAGTCTACTGCAATGGTTATTGCAGAACAAACCGATAAATGGGCATTTATGTTCCAAAACATGAATGTAGGCTATAAGGATATTCAAAAATAAGCGTGTCCAAAGTTTAACAAAATAAAAAAGGCAATCCACTTCTGGATTGCCTTTTTTATTATCTCAGCATGCTAATTATTCGGTTTCCCAAGTTGGCAAACCTTTTTTCATCAATGCTAATGTTTTCTCGTAGTCAGCTTTAGATTGTGCATCAGCTAAGGTAACAGCCTTTTCCTGAGCAGCAATTGCTTCTTTTGTCTTTCCTGCTTTATGAAGCACGTTAGCATACGTGTCTAATAAAGCAGCAGTTTCTTCTTTCTTCAAACCAGCCTCTGCCCATTTGATAGCAGCATCTAAACATGCTGGATCTGTACAGTTCTCAAAAATAGTCCAAGCAAAGCTGTTGTATTGGCTTGCCTGAGTCTTATCACCTAATACTGCGATGTATGCATTGACAGCATCACGGTATTTAGGCCAATTCTTTTTGGAAGCGTAATAATTTGGTTTATAGCTTGCTAGGATGTTTTTCATATCAACATCGGCATATGTTTTTTCTACTTCTGCAATTACCTGATCTAAAATATCTTCCTTAGATGCACGAACTTTAGAAACGATTTCCGAATTAATAATAGCAATACCTAAGATTTGGTCAGCATAACCTGGTTTTGTTAACTCATCAACTTTAGCTTTGTTTTTTCTGATAACGTCAAATGCTTTTGATTTGGTAGAACTAGCTGCACGACCTAACATAGACACGCTTTCTTTGGTCAATAACTCATCCGTACTCGAGTTATCTATTACAACTCCTAGGGCTTTCTCAGCTGTAGCTTTATCATAGGCTTTAGAGGCTGCTGCTGCCACTACCTTAGCCGTAGCTACATCGTTAGGGTTTGCCTCAAATTTCTTCAACAAAGTCACGTATTGTGTCTCTGGGTTCAATCCTTCACCTGCTAATGCTATAAATTGATCAGCTTCTCCACCACCTACTATGCGGTGTACTAACTCACCGTTAGGATCAAAAATTAGAAAGGTTGGATAGGCAGTAATAGCATAGTCTTTAGCAAAACGTTTCGCTTCGGCACGCCATGATTTTACATCTGCATCATCGCCTTCAGTCTCGTCCATTTGAATCTTTAGGTTCACAAAGTTCTTGTTGAAAAATGTACCTACCTTTTCCTGCGGGAAAATATTGGCTGACATATATTTACAAGGACCACACCAAGTGGTAAATGCATCAACAAAAATATGTTTGTTCTCTGCTTTTGCCTTTGCTTTTACTTTCTCCCAAGTCGTGCCATGCTCGAATTGAATTCCCTTTTCTTGACCTATCGCCAAAAAGGGAATGGTAAATAATAGTAATAATAACTTTTTCATAATCTATACTAATCTATAATTCTTTGTTTATAATAAGGCTAATGTAATTAAAGAAAACTAAAAAGTCCCCGTTTACACGAGGACTTTTTGTAATATCTTTAATTTAGATGCCTAAATTTTTTGACATTTCCTTAGTTAATGCTTTTTTATGCAATAAAAGTGAGATGGTTTTATAGCGAACAAACTCTTTTGTAGCATACATATAACCTTTGTAATCATTTGTAGAACCCCAAGAGTTTTTCACGATATAGTATTCTTTTCCATTCTGATCTTTTACTAATCCAGTGATGTGCATACCGTGATCATCTGTAGTCGTATAGTTATCAAATGCTTCTTGACGTTGCTCTTCCGTGATTTTAGCTTCTGGTTTAGGACCATTGAACATATTGTTCAGCTCTTGTTGGTTCATTTGTTCTACTGGTTTTTCAGGTACATAAGCAATACCGTTTTTCCAGCTGAATGATTTTTCCGAAACGTCAGTAGCCCAAGCAACTGTGTATCCTTTTTCTAATGCTTGGTCAATGATATCTGTAAGGTCATTGATTTTTACATTGTAAAAGCTTTCAAATGACCAGTTGTCAGGAATTAATAAAACAAATGGTTTGTATAATTCATGCTCTTTAAAGGAAGAGATTCCCACATAATCATCAGGATTAATACCAACTACCTGATCAGCAAATGTTCTAGGCGTATAGGTTTTTCCATTGTATTGGAAAGATTCAGGAACCTTTCCTAAATAAGAGTCCATCGCTGCTGTAAAAGCATCTAACCAATGAGCTCCTGGTTTTTTACTGCTAGCAACAGTTTTAGTAATCCCTTGAAGTACCGTACCCATCTCTCCGAAGTTATTACGTGTCTGACCATTTGTAAGTCCTGTATAGGCCTCATAAGGAACCGCACCGTATTTTTTGAAGATAGTTAATACATCATGCAATTGACCGCCGTCTCCTTGTGCTTGATCTCCATGTAGACGAACAAAGTTCTTTGCTTTTTCAATGTATGTATTACGAGCAGTATAGATTTGAGAAATATCAACTGGCTTTTTACCCATACGAATCATTTCTGATTCTAAGAATGAGTTTCCAGAATAAGACCAACAAGTACCTGATGATCCTTGATCTTTAATGGAAGTGTTACCAAGATTGATAACTTCGGTAAAACGGAAACCTTCTTTACTGTTGTCCGAAGCATTTCCTTTTAATGCGTTTATTAGGTTGTCTTGCGCAAATGTTGAGGTTGTAGCAAATAATGCTGCTGCAAATAGAATAGATTTACTCCAATTCATATGGTCTTTTGTTAAAATAAAATGTTTACGAATTTATAAAATTTATAATAGGGCGATTGAGCAATATTGTAAAAATATTAGCACATATAAAGATGGCCCCCGTACTTGGGGGCCATGATATTTTTAATTAAGATTTTTCGAAGTCTTGTTTCTTAGGGAACATCAAGGATGCAACAACACTTATTACCAATATACTTAGAATTACAATCAATGAGTGTGTTGTAGTGAAACCCCAATCTTTCAAGTAGCTATGAAGTAACATTTTTAATCCGATAAAGATTAATAGGAATGCTAGCCCAACTTTCAAATAATGGAATTTGTGGATAATGTTTACCAATAAGAAGAACATGGAACGTAATCCAAGAATTGCAAAGATATTCGAGAAGAATACGATGTATGGATCTTTCGTTACAGAGAAAATCGCTGGAATAGAATCCACAGCAAAGACTAAATCCGTAAACTCGATTACCAATAACACCAAAAATAATGGGGTCATGTACTTTTCGCCATTTTCGATATGGAAGAAACGACCTTGATCCAATTTATGGGTTACTTTAAAGTGCTTAGATGCAAATTTAACAACCGGGTGATTTTCTGGGTCAACCTCTTCCTCTTTATTCCTGTTTCGGTACATGTTGAATCCAGTGATGACCAAGAATCCTCCGAATACATATAGAATCCATCCGAATTTTGTAATTAATGCAGCACCTACGAAAATAAAGATACAACGCATGATAATGGCACCCAAAATACCCCACACCAACACCTTGTGATAGTATTTCTCTGGAATACCAAAGGAGCTGAATAACAGGACCATGACAAAGATATTATCTACTGAAAGGGCATATTCAACCACATAACCTGTCAAATATTCAAGGGTCAGGTTTTTATTATAGATATGTAAACTTGCTGCGAGGTCATTTTCATTGATGGTGATATTATGAAAATGTTTGGCTATGACTTCCTTTAGCCTGGCTATGTCGTGAACATTATGAAGTTCATTTCCCCAAAAATACAATAACAAACCAAAGAGGAGGGCAAATGTAACCCAGATGGCACTCATAATTGCCGCCACCTTAAGGGATACAGGTTTGTCGCTTTTTGAAAATAGTCCTAAGTCAATTGCTAGCATCAGAATTATAAAAACTATAAATCCGATCATAAAGAGTGCTTCGTGGCTCATGTTATTTTATTTCTTTCTTTCTGTTGTAAAACGCACTAATTGTTCTAATCCGGTTTTATAATCACCGCCATTCGGTATCTGTGCTAAGATGTCGAATGCTTCTTGTTGATATTGCATCATACGCTCTGTGGCGTATTCCATCCCTCCATTCACTTTTACGAAATTGATTACCTCCGTCACCTTTTCAGGATCCTCGTTATGGTTTTTCACCAAATTGATAATCTTACGTTTTTGTCCCTTATCAACAACCGATAAGGCATATATCAATGGTAGAGTCATCTTCTTTTCTTTGATGTCATTTCCAACCGGTTTACCAACATCATCCAATCCAAAGTCGAACAGGTCATCCTTTATTTGAAAGGCAATACCAACCTTTTCCCCAAATAAACGTAATTTTTCTACTGTTTCTGCATCTGCACCAGCAGAGGATGCTCCACAAGCACAACATGAAGCTATTAAAGAGGCTGTCTTTTGTCGGATGACCTCAAAGTAAATAGATTCCTCAATGTCCAAATGTCTTGCTTTCTCAATCTGCAATAATTCCCCTTCTGACATTTGCTGAACTGCTTCTGAAACGATTCGTAGTAAATCAAATTCTTTATGTTTAACCGAAAGAAGGAGACCCTGCGAAAGCAGGAAATCCCCAACTAAAACAGCAACTTTGTTTTTCCATAATGCATTGATAGAAAAAAAGCCGCGGCGTTCGTTGGCATTATCTACGACGTCATCATGAACCAAAGAAGCGGTATGTAACAATTCCACTAAAGAAGCACCATGGTAGGTTGCTTCTGTAATGCCGCCACATAACCCAGCTGAAAAGAAAACAAACATCGGTCGCATCTGTTTTCCTTTTTGTTTAATGATGTATCGTGTTATCTTATCCAATAAGGGAACAGAGCTCTGCATCGAAGCCTTGAAGGTTTTTTCGAATTTCTTGAGATGTTCTTTTATAGGAAGTTGTATTTCGTCTAATGTTAACATGAAAATGGTTTAAGACCATTAATAATCGATGAAATTGACCATAAAAATACTAAAATTATGGTTTAGAAGCTAAGGTAATTTCAAGCTCCTTATACCATTCTTCACCATATTCTCGAATTAATGGATCTTTTAAGAATTGATATACGGGGATTTTCAATTCTTGACCAAAGGTACAGGCGTCTTTACAGATGTACCAGCGGTCATAATGCAGGACATCAAACTCTGGATAATGTGTTGCACGAATAGGGTAGAGGTGACAAGAAATTGGTTTTTTCCAACTGACATCACCCATCTCATATGCTTTTTCAATGGCACACTTCGTTATACCATTCTCCCAAGTCACATAAGCACATTCTTTATTTCCATCTACACAGGTCGTCGTTAAGTCTCCATCAGAGTCTACAACATATTTCCCTTGCTTTTCAATAGCCTCAATACCCTTCTCTGTCAAGTAAGGTTTTACCTGTGGGTAGATATCTTCTAATATTTTCGTCTCTTCAGCCGTAAGTGGAGCACCTGAATCCCCTTCAATACAGCAAACACCCTTACACTTGCTCAGGTTACAAACAAAATCATGGTTCACAATGTCCTCGTGAACCAATACATTTCCTACTTCTATCATTTTTTATTTTGAATAACTAACCCGTTCTCCTAACGGGAATTTTAATCCGTCTGCACTGACCAAATCCATGGTAACTGAACCAATGAGGATATCAACCTGTGCTTTTACAGGAATACGGTTCCCATCGTTGGTGACCCAAAGATACAAACGACTGCTCTTTTTAAAGATTCTTCCCGGAGATATTTCAGGACTCAATTTGATACACTCCAATGTACCTAATACAGATTTAACCTTTTCTACCCCGATGTATTCCACGCCCAACTGAGCAACTTCATCATTTAGAAAATACGTAATCTTAAACTTATCACCTTTCTTAAGCGTTGAGAAGTCAAGATTCCTGGAGAAGTAATAGGCGGAAACCAAGTCAAAAGTCTGCGCAGTTGGACTTGAAAACTTTCCTTTTTTACCATTTACCTTTCTAGACTTATGATCAAATGTAGCGTATTCTACACGGCGGTAATTGTTCTCCCGAATATTTTCCGTATATAAAATCGGCAGGAAATTCCTACGGTCTATGTAAGAATCATATTGGTTTTTGACCGTATAGAATTTAGAGAATGCTCCTGAAGTCTGTCCGAAAACAGATAGGTGCATCGCATCCTTAACCCCGAAATCATATTTTGATTCATGTACAGCCAAAGTGCCTGTAGCAGCCGATAAAATACCGTAACGTAACTTATACTTCAAAACCTCACCCGCTTTGAAGGTGGGCTCCGAAAGATAAGGTAATGTCTGTGCTATGCTCATGGAGCTCAACACAAATAGCAATACTAGAACTGAAATTAATTTTTTCATATAAATATGACCGTGGTTAGCATAAATAGTTTAAGCTTTTCGCTTAAACACAGGAACTGTAGAACATGGTTCTCCGTACATAATACTTTTGGCAACTTTACTTAATGATGCTGTAAAGCTGACAAAGGCAGACTCAGGGATATAGATATCCCCACAACCCTTTACCACAATACGCTCATTCTGATATTGACTATAATCCAATTGCTGTAATTGTTGCTCAAACAGTACCTGACGAACATAAGCTTCATCACCGAAATGAACCGATAGGGCATGCTCAACCAGTTTGTTTGTTAATAGCATGTAAGCCCAGGTAGGTACAATTGCATCAGCGGTACAAACTATGCCAACATGTTTACCGGCATAGCTGGACCAATCATGTTCTTTTATAAATGTTCTGAAATCTTTCTCTTTTAATATCAACCCATGGAATAAGTTGTCCTTTATATCATAAACGACGATTGGCTCCGTAGGGGCATATTTTGCCAAGTCGATCGTAATCAATCCACTCTCTGCTACCTTATTAACGATGTTCTCTTGAATATCCATTTCCCTAAAATAAAAAAAGCTGGGCAACAAAACGTTACCCAGCTGTAAATTTAACTATTCTTTATTAATAGAATTTAATACGATTGTCAACAATCTTCGCATTATCCTGTAATGCTTGGAAAATTACGTTTTGAGAGCGTTGTGCTTTCTGTTGTGTAATTTGTCTCTGTTGTGAAGCCAATTCCTCTCCTGCTAATGCCTTAGGGTTTACAAAACCTACTACTTGAACAGCATAAACACCTTGCGAACCTTCAATTGCTTTAGATGGTTTGTTTGGTTGTAAACCAAATACAGTACCTACAACAGCGTTCTCAATTGCAATACCAGGGATAACCGGATTAGCCAATACCACATTCTCTACAGATTGTGCATTCTTACCTAATTTCTGAGCTACTTGATCGATAGATGATGCACCGTTTAAGGCATTGTTCATTTTCTCTTTCAACATACGTGCTTTAACCATGTTTCTAACTACTGGCTCAATAACACTTTTTACTGACTCTAATGGTTGATGGCCTTTAGGTTGAATATTTGTAACACGAGCTACGATGAAGTTATCTTGTGTATCGAAGATTTTCTCCCCAACATCACCTTGTTTTGCTTCAAATGCCCAACGAACTAAATCACGAGGTACCTCAATCGCGCCGAAGGTGTTATCCATAGCAGCTGTACGGTCGTTCTTCATGATCGTTAAGTTTTGTTTCTTCGCTTGCTCCTCGAAATTCTTTCCAGTTAAGCCCGAGAAGAATGTATTAGCTTTTGAATATGCGAAATCTGTTGTTTCTTTACCTGCAACGATGCTCTTGTCAACGATTGCTAATTTGGCAATTTTAGAGCTACCAATTTGCTTGTTCACTTTTACTACGTGTACACCATTGTTGGTAGGAACCACTTTTACATCACCAGTTACACCGTCGAATAAAACTTCGTCTAATTCAGGAATAGCGCCACGAGTTAATGTAGGCAATTCACCGCCATTATTTTTAGTCTGTGGATCAGCACTGAACTCAACAGCTAAAGTTGAAAAGTTACCACCTGCTAATACCAAGTTTTTGATGGAGTCAGCTTTTGCTTTTGCTTTGTCAAGACCCCCTTCAGCAGCAGGATCAATAACAATTAAGCTAGCATTTACAGAATCTGGTGAATTTTTAACACTGATTACTTTAGCAACCTCGTAAACATTTTGCGTTAAGAACGGTCCTACAACTGTTCCTGGAGCAGCATTGAATACGACTGAATCTAAAGCTGCGCTTAATTGATTCTTTCCGTAATATCTAACTGGATATTTATTCTCTGAATTGATGTTAACAAATGAAGAATCATTTGTAGAAGCAGCTAATTCATTCTTTAATTTCTGAATTTCAGCTGTCGCTAATGCTGTATCTGCTTTGTTAGGGCGAGCATCGAAAATTACGTAATCAATGCTACGTGTTTCTTCGTTGTTCTTGAAAGCATTTTTATTCTTATCGTAATACTCTTTATAATCTGCATCGGTCAATTTAACCTGTGCATCTGTTACGGATGCATAGTCTAACATCACATATTTGAAGTTAGCTAGTTTATTACGTGAGTTATAATCGTATTCCGCCTCTAAAGCTGTTGTATATACACTGTTGTTTACCAACGTGCTATATTTCTGGAATAAACGGTCAGTTTTGATGTTTTTCAATAAACCTTCCCATTGTGTTCTTGCATTAGGGTCTTGTTTTGTTTGTTGAATAAATGCATTTAATGCATTGTTGTCAATTTGACCTGTTTGTGGATTTGTAAAATACTGCGCAATTAATGCGGAAGGATTTTTTCCACTCACTAAACTGTTTAATTCATCTTTACCTACTTCAATTCCGATTTTCTCAATCTCTTGAGAAATCAATTGCTGAGTCAAATATTGATTCCAAACTTGTTGAACCGCATATCCTTGCATCTGTGGGTTGTTTGCACCACCCATTTGTTGCTGATACATGTTCACTGTTTGTTCTACTTGTCCATTAAACTCTTGATAGTCGATACCCTCTCCATTGACATTAGCAACCTCACTTTGACTGCTACGCCAAAATGGAGTCCCCATGTTAATCATATCGCCTAATAAAAACGCAACAATTGCCAAAGCTATAACGGTAACAACTAGTCCCGCATGGTTTCGCAAATAGCCCATTAATCCCATAACTGTATACTATATATTTTAATGCTTAATTTGAGTTACTTAATTGTGTTTCTTTAAAACAAGGCGCAAGATACAACTTTTATGAAAAAAAGTGTAAAATTTTATTTTTAGGCTGATTCCCAAATATTATTAGTCAATTACTTCACTTTCTGCTAGTTTCCGAAACCTGGGAAACCTGAAGAGTTTGATTTAGGGTATATTATTCCTGTGGCATTAGTGAAATCCACTATTTTGAAATCTACATCCGAAATAAACGAAGTCCCTTGCATTTGTCCCCTACCATCTGTGAAATCAGCGCTAATTGGTTGACTACCATAATATTGCTTTTTCTGCTCATCATGAATCAGCTCCTCCGTTTTGATCACCGATCCATCGGCCATGGTAATCACTACATTCTTGCGGAATTCAGTGAGCTTTTGCTTTTGTTTTAGAATCGCATATTCGGATGTAATGCGTTGCGATTCTTTAGCATTATCATCATAAAAGATTACTAAGACCCCTTTTTTAAATTCCATATTACCGGTACTATCGTGATATTGGCGCATTTCTGGAGCTTTAAGCTCTGCTTTTACCCTTGCCGAATCACTATAAATAACCGTTACATCCTTCGAAATATCCACTGCCTCCTCAGCCTCGATATTCGTCAAACGATCAATGTCCTTCTGATCGTTTTCACAGGCAATTGACAAGATTGCCCCTAGCAATACAATTGTTAGGGGCAAAATGGATGATATCTTTAATTTCGGAATTGACATATTAATCGTAAGATCTTCTCTTGAACCAAGCATCATTTAGCGTAAAGCCTAAGTTGATGTTGATATATCGCTCGCGAACTAAATTATGGTTCATGGTACCTTGCTGACCAAATTCGGCAGAAATGTTCACATTTGAAAATGTACGACCAAAATTGTTCTCAGGTAATGGTAAACCTAAACCTACTGTAACTGCCATATCTGTTAATCGATGATTATCGACTGAGATGTGCGATTTGTTATAGCGGAAACCAAGACGGTAATCCACCACATTCAAATATTTCATGGACGTAGGATCAGGCTTAAATTGCCCACCTACTGCTATACCCATGTTTTTACCTAATTTAGGTTGTCCTTGCTCCGTTTGGAAATTAGACCAATCTGCATATTTAAAGTCGGCACCCACACTCCAGTTAACACCTTTACTCAAGGTAAAACCAACGGAATGTTTTAGTGGAAGATTGATGTTTCTGTTGGATAAAAGATCCATTGCTGAAGTGTCAATCGCTACTTGTCCATTATCTCCTAATGAAGGGTCTGTTTGTGTCAAGGTAGTTAATGAACTCGTTTTGCTATTTACAGTGTTATTTAACGAACCGTTATAACCAATTGTCAAGTTCATTTTATTTCCAAGTGCTTTGAAATACTGCGCACCATAATCAAAAGTTGCCCCACGAATCTGTCTTGTACGGGTTTGAACCGTATTGTACATGCCTGCTTCATAAGGGAATTCAATCATGGACTTATCATACAAATTTCCGAAAAGAAAACCGGCATTAGCACCAATACTGAAATTTGGTAAAATAGAAACACCATAGCCAACATAGGCTTTATTTACACCTCCTTCACCAACTAAACTTGATTTATAAGGAATATTGTCAATTTGACGGGTGCTTGCTGTGTTATAACCCACATCCGAATACGGCATTAAACCAAAAGAAACACCACCTAATTTAGGTCCGTTTGTTTTATTTAAGGTAAATCCGAATGCGAAATGGCTGAATGCAAAGTCTGCTGTATGTCCTTGGCTGCCTGATTTTGCCAATTGGGTCACATTACCATATAAGCCCGCATCTAAAATAGCCAAACTGAAAGCTGAGTAACTCGCCGGGTTGGATATGTTTAAAATCGGTAAACCACTTTGATAACGGACACCGCTCGTGATACCACCCATAGAACGGGTTTGAGGCAATTGATCCTCACGCATTTGACCTAAGCCAAATTGTGAATAAGGAGAATGGGAAGTCGATGATTGGGCACGTGTTTCCGTGTAACCCAAGAGCATAGCACCTATACCCAAAAGTGTAAATAACTGTCTGTTTCTAAAAATTCGTCTCAATGGTATCAACTTTTTATAATAAACCATCGTATTTGATCGATTAAAGTAATCCTTATTTCGTAATCTAAAACGATGAGGTTAATTCTTAATTTTTGGCATTTTAAGCCTAAATTTTCGCTACAAAACTATCTAATTTTTAATAATCACGGGATAATTAGTTGTTAAAAAAGGTTAAACAGCTAAATATCAGTTTTTTAGAAAAACTGGAAGTAGATAATCGTGGCTATTATTACGGCATATAAGGTCTCATAAAACCAACGCAACTTGGCATAGGTGAAAAAATAAGCCAAATAAATCGAAATTGCCGGTATAGTCAATAAAAAATGGTTGACAGATTTATCAATATTCAAATAAAAGGAAGCAAAGATTAATATCAACATCACAAAGAGTAATTGAAAGCTCTTTCTGACTTGTACCACACTCTTAAAGAAATTGTCCTTAAGGATAAAAAGAAAACCAACTAAGGCAACTACAATTGGTATCAACACGAAGAAATCGTGCATGTCCATATTTAAACGTGTTGGAAATGCGTAGCTGAATGGGATAAAAATCTGATAAAACTCATCCATCCGCTCCAACCAGAAATAGGCTACCGCTAAAAGAAAATATACCACGATAACACCCAATAATGGAGTAACCCATTCTCTCCAAGCAAATGGACGGAAGATGACCAAACTAGCCCAGATAAGTAACAACATCACGATAAAAGGAAAGTAAATCAAACTTCCCAAGGCTATTAATAAACCAAGGTCAAACATGATTCCTTTCACATCACTGTGTTTATAGATGTTGAATAATTTATGCAACATCCATATGGTGATGAAATTACAGATTAAGGTAGGGGATAAGACCAGGAAGGGAATAAATACACTGACCAAGGTCATGAACATCAATGCCGTAAGGAAATTTGGCTTTCCCAATAAGTTGAAGTGATTTACTACCCGGTTCAGGTAGAATGCCTGAAGAATGGTCAATGCCAAGGTAATGAATACGTTGGATTGAGGTGAAATATTCTCCCCAATTTGAAATCCTAAAAGGTTCGCTAAGCCCGGCTCAAAAAGGACCGGTGTTAATCGTTCAGGTAAGTGCGTATAGGCACCAAGGCATAATACTGTGCCAACAAGAGTCACCAGGAAGATGTTTAATCCCGATAAAGTCCGGTGTTGGTTAATCAGCATATCTAATTCTTAGTTGTCTTTTTCTAATTTCTTCACTCGGCGGTCAAGTGTGAATAGGTAAACGGCAACCGCTATGAAAATAACTAACATGACCAAAACAACCACATAGATTTTTCCTTCAGCACGAAGACCATCTGCCATCGGAACATGGTTGGTAGTTGTAGTCTGTGCAATAGCCCCACTAAAACTTACTAGCACGGCCATTAGGGATAATAGGAAATTTCTCATATTTTCTTAAATACTATTTCTTTTGTCTTCAATTAAACGAATGCGATAGCGTAAGGTCGCTATCCAAATACCAATTAGAATCCATCCAATTACCGCCGTGTAAAATACCGGACGCATGTTATTATCCATATCCAAAGAACCAAAAGTGGAGTTACCACCACTTCCAGGATGTAAAGAATCGTTCATTTTTGGTAGGATATAGATCAATACGATCATAATCGGAAATGCGAAGATGTTGTATATCGCAGATATTTTTGCTCTCTTTTGTTCCTCCTCCAAGGCATTTCTCAATACCAAATAGGCCAGATACATTAACGTGGTTATTGCAGCACCATTTAACTGGGGATCGTTTGTCCAAGGGGTACCCCAAGTAATATTCGCCCATAACATACCAGTTAACAAACCACAGATACAAAACAATACCCCTGTATTTACGGCTTCAACCGCCATGAAATCATATTCCCGTTTACTGGTATTTAAATATTTGATGCTGTAAACCAATGAAATTAAATATAAAACCATCATGGTAAACCACATTGGAACGTGGAAATAGACATTTCTGATTGTTTCATTTAAAATATACAGTACCGGTACTGGGCCTAATAATCCGGCTATTACCGTACTCGCAACCATGACTACGGCTAGGATTTTCCACCAATTTTTTCTCATAAGTACTAAAAAATCAATCTCGCCAAAGGTAAGGAAATAACAGCAAAGAAACGGCAATAGTAACGACATTAATTGCCAATAAAACAGCAATATCTCCCCAGTTTTCAGCGATTAAGCCACCCATTGCTGCTGATTTCGATAATTTAATCAGCACGATTAACAAGGGAATAATAACAGGAAAACTCAGGATCGCCATGATGGTACTGTTATTACCTGCCTTTGCACTAATGCCGGCAACCATAGTGAAAACAGTGGCAAAGGAAATGCTGCCCAATAATATGCTCAGCAAATAAACAGGTAAATTGCCTATAGGCGTTCGGAAAATAAGGTTGTAAACCACAAAGGCAATCCCCGCCATCAAAATCATGATAAAGGAATTGTAGATAATCTTGGCAAGAATAATCGCCAAGGGACTCACCAGATTATAATAGTACATCTGCCTGTTTCCCGTTTCCTGTAGGAAAGAACGACTCATCGCATTGATCGCCGCAAAAAGTAATATTATCCAAAACAAGGTGTTCCAAATAGAAGTATCCACCGATTTGAATGATTGATAACATACAAATACGGTGGATACCACATAAAGTAGGATGCTGTTGATGGCATATTTTGAACGCCATTCCAAAAGAACATCCTTATATATTAATGTTTTTACTTGTGTAAACAGATTCATCGTGACAAAGATACGAATCAATCTGCTCTACCAAGTGGAATGAGCTAGAAATTAAGCGTTTTTAATCTCCGATTTTGCTTTGTCAGCTACATCACTCGCTTTATCAGCCATTCCATGAGCTGCATCTGATGCACGTCCTGCCCACTCGTTAGCTTTTGATGCTGCTTTATCCAATGCATCACGGCCTGCATTCTTTGCACGATCTTTAAGGTTCTCTAAATCTTCTTTTGCTGATTTAGCGAATTTTGAAGCACGTTTTGCTTCTTTCTTCGATAAATCTTTAATTGATTTCGTTAAACTTTTGATACCGTCATTTGCACGGTCCAATTGTTTTTTACCGTCTTCAGTTCCTAATAAATAATATGCTGCTGTACCTACAGCTAATCCTAATAGGGCGAATGCCACTAGTCCATTTCTATTCTTTTCCATGATTATATTGTTTTATCCTATTTTTTGTAATTGATATTATACTTCAAACAAGCAATAAGCCAAAATGTTTGTGCCTAGTGGAAATTAACAAAAATTAACTTTCAATCACCTGTAAGGACTGTAATTGGTATAAATGCTGGTAAAGCCCACTGCCCTTAGTCATCAACTCTTGGTGTGTTCCCATATCTGAAATTAATCCGTTTTCAACCACAATGATGCAGTCTGCATCGCGAATAGTCGATAGTCGATGGGCAATTATGACTGAGGTTCTGTTCTTCATCAATTCTTCTAAAGCAAGCTGCACCATACGCTCGGATTCGGAATCCAGTGATGAGGTGGCTTCATCCAAAATTAAGATAGCAGGATCCTTTAATAGTGCGCGCGCTATGGCAATACGTTGTCGCTGTCCGCCAGAAAGTTTCACCCCCCGTTCGCCAACAACCGTATCATAACCATCTGGAAAATCCATAATGAATTGATGGGCATTAGCACGTTTTGCCGCCATTATTATATCCTCCGCATCAGCCGTCAAGTTTCCATAACTTATGTTTTCCCGAATCGTACCGCCAAACAAGAGTACATCCTGAGGTACTACGGCAACCTGATTACGGATGTCGGTCAAGGCCAATTCTGTTGATGGTATGTCATCATAATAAATCGTACCACCACTTGGTTGATAGAACTGTAGGATTAAAGAAGCAATAGTTGACTTTCCAGTACCACTAGGACCTACAATCGCTAATTTCTTGCCGGCCTTTACCTCGAAGGAAATGTCTTTTAAAATTTCAATATCAGGTCTGGTTGGGTAAGCGAATTGAACATGATCAAAACGAATATCACCACGTAATTCCTGTTTTATGACTTTGTCGCTCTCAGCTACCTGTATATCTTCTTGTGGTTCGTCCAGGATTTCTAAGATACGTTCGCTAGCACCTAAAGAACGCTGTATACTGGCATAGAGCTCTGGGAAACTTCCCATAGAGCCAGCAACAAACATGGAGTATAAAATGTAACTGGTCAAATCACCAACCGAAATTTCCTTAGTAGATACCAATGTCGCACCATACCAAATAACCAAAACTACCGCTCCAAAAATGGCGAAAATGATAAAAGAAGCAAAAACACCACGGTAGGTGGCACCCTTAACCGCCAAATTAACCGCCTTCTCTAATTTTGAAGCATAACGTTTTGACTCGAAAAACTCATTTACAAAAGCTTTAACATTGCTAATCCCCAATAATGTCTCTTGAACAATGGCATTGGAATCAGCAAGTTCATCTTGTGACTCTCGAGATAATTTACGAATAAACCTTCCGAATATTAAAGCGATCACAATAATCACCGGTAAAATACTCAAGTTCATGAGGGCAAGTTTTGGCGAAACCAAAACCAATAAAACCACACTAAAAGATAAGCTGATTGTTTGACGGATTATTTCCGCCAAGGTAGTCGTCATGGTATCTTGAATCTGTGATAGATCGGCAGATAACCTACTGTTTAGTTCACCAACTCTGCGGTTGGCAAAAAAATCTATTGGTAAGGTTATTAGTTTTAGGTAGCTTTCTTTACGGATATTTGCCAATGCTTTCTCTGCAATCTCCACGAAAAGACGAATACGGAAAAAGGAAATGACGGCTAATATCCCGAGAATAGCAATGCTCAGTCCGCCGATATAGGAGACATCCGCTGGCAACCAATTATAGGATTGTTGCCCTTGGGCTGCATTTATCATCGCTCCTAGCAATGCTGGAACGGTCAGCATGGTTAAACTTGATAGAATCAAAAAAATCATCCCTATCACAAACTTCCACTTGAAAGGTTTGATATAAGAGAAAATCTTTAAGGCTTTTTTAAAGGTATCCTTGTTTAACTTCGTTTTCGGTAAATCCTCCGAATGCGAATCTCCACTGTTCAATCTCGGTCTGGCCATGTATCTTTACTAATGAATTGGGCAAAAGTAAACATATATCTATGTCTTCTTATCACTATACAGTCAATTTTTTAGGCTTATGCTTTAAATAAAGATAGACAATTATACCTACAAGTATCAGAATCAGGACGATTGCAAAAAAGAGTTTGTTGTCACTACCTTGATCTACATCTTGTAATTGACTTATTTCTCCTCGGAGTTTATCATTTTCATTTTGAAGTTTATTGATGGTTTTCATGTAGGCGGAGACCTGTTGGTCGTACTCGGTTGCTAGTTTTTGATAGCGCTCGGATTGTGCGTCTTTCAAGTCAAGCAATTTCCGTGTCTCCAAGAAGATATTATTATCGTTAATGACCAATTCCCGAAGAATGTCATTTGATTTCTGCATATCTTTTTTCGTCTTAAACAAACCAAAAACACCGGTCTTCTTTTCCAAAGAAGTAGCATACTCGCCAAACCGCTTGCTTCTGGAGTCCAATAGCTGATTGACTCTTGCTCGTTGGGCTTCGAATGTCAGGGAATCGGCGGCTTTTGCTGTACTATCTTGAATGTTCGCATGAGCCGGAATACTGCTCATGTAAAGGCCTATTATGGCTAAAAATAAGAATTGAAAATTAAGCTTCCTCCATTGAGGTCTTTGGATTTTAAACATGTTGTTTTAGGATATTTAGTTTTTTTATTATCAAAAATGCGTCCAAGAATGCAAAATATGTTTCACATGGAATACTTTAAAACAGACTGTATCATGTGAATTCCATCCCTTACGATATCCACTACAAGTTATACTGTCCTATGTTTTTGGATAATATTTTATTGCTTCATACTATCTGAAATTCTGTTTTTCTTAAATAGTTATTGTTTCTCGTTACATAGTTTTCGGTTTCGTTGTTTAAGCAATCGTTTGATTAATAAAAATGAATAAAAGAATAATGTGTTTCGTGAAAATATTGGTTTATGATTTGTAATATCGCATCAAATAATCAATTAACTATTTAATCCTATTACGATGATGCACGCAAACCTTTGGAGGATGTTTCTATGCGTATTTTTATTCGCATTTTATTCCTGTTCAAAATCAAAAGTTGATCCTGGAGTTAAGCCAGGTCCAGATCCAGATCCTAAACCAACGGAAATTACCAATCCATGGAACAAAAATCCATACAAACTGAATGTATTCTATTTTGTACCTAATGATGTGGATACTTTTGCAAATTTCAAAAATCGTTTAAGTCAAATCTTATTGCGAGGACAAAAGGAATTTGCGGATGATATGGAAAAAGATGGATATGGTCGAAAATCCTTCGGCTTAAACTTGATTAATGACAAAACGGTAAATGTCATTTATCTCAAAGGGAAATTTGGTAAAGAAAAATACATGTACGATGGCGGTGGACCAAATATTAAAGCCGAGGTTGATGCTTATTTCACGCAAAATCCCGATGATAAGAAAAGCGTACATAATTTAATCATCGTTCCTGCCTATGATCTTAGCGATCCTTATAGGCCTTCAGGACCCCCATATTATGGCAGTGGTACATATTGTTATGCCTTAGATTTCCAATACCTGGATGTAAATTACTTAGGTACATCCGGTGCTCGTGGTAACTCAGCAACAGTTTTTATTGGCGGATTATTGCATGAACTTGGACACGGTTTGAATGCCAGCCACGATAAAATGATAAAATCCATGGTTCCATCGCGAGGTACTTCACTAATGAGTGATGGAAACTATACTTATGGAAAGTCATTAACGACGCTTTCGAGGTCTTCAACAGCAACTTTCAATAGTTCTCAAACTTTCAGTACGGAAACACGTAGCGATTGGTATACAACAGTTAATAACGAGATCACTGAACTCTCGGTAAAATACGAAAATGGAAGTATTGTCATTGATGGAAAATTCCAAAGCAGCAAGAAAGTAAACGATATCATTGTTTGGAATGATCCTGCACCATTCGGAGCAGCAAACACAGATTACGATGCTGTAAGCTGGTCTGGAAAAGTCGTAGGTACAGACGGATTCCACTTTGTATGCCCTTTAACTGATTTCTATAAATTGGAAGGCGATTACCAATTGCGTATAGGATTTGTTCATGAAAATGGTACACGAACGAATTTTGGATATAACTATTCTTTTGTCAATTCAATCCCACAGATTTCTGGAGTAGCTGTCCATACATTGGAGCCTACTACTGGCTGGTCAATCTTAGGGAAAGATAGTGAAGAATGGGATGGAATAGCTTCCTCTATTCTGGATAATAATAGAAATACATTTTGGCACTCTACGTGGAGAGCTGGGCAACCTACTCACCCGCATTGGGTAGCAGTAGATATGGGGGAAGTGCGTAGCTTCAAAGGATTGGCATTTAGACAACGTGATAACTTAAATGGAGCCCTAAAAGATGTGAAAGTTTACCAAAGTACTAATGGTACAGAATGGACGCTGTTAAAAACATTTCAACTGCCAAATGTGAATGGATCGTGGATCAATATTGATTTAGGGTCTACAATCAGCACACGTTATTTAAAAATCGAATCCCAAAACTCTTGGGGAGATTTCTATTACGCAAACTTGGCGGATTTCGGAATTTATAAATAATCAAAACCACTAATAGAAAAAGCTGACCAATATACCGTGTCAGCTTTTTTTGTTTTATAGCCTTTCTAAATGATTAGATTATGATCCGATAATAGGTCATGCTACTCAATACAGAGCCTTCTTGTGGGGATTTAGGTATATAGCGGGCGATGCATGCATCGCCTACAGACAATCGTGATTTTATTACTGTTTACCACAAAAACCGTAGGGTCGAAGCATGCTTCGGCCGCTCAAGCAAAAATCTATTTCAACTTATTTTCTTTATCTGATTTGCATAGTTTAAAGATCTTCCACCTTCGATGGAAGATGACGAGTCATATGGGGAGGGAACAGAGACTCTTCACTTCGTTCTGAGTTGTAAATGACATAAATGATATTTCGCCAATAGGTCGAATTACTCCATACTAATTACTCCATACTGCCCGCAGGGCTCAGACTCTTTGCGGTGTTCTGAATTGTACGGACCATAACTTATCCACCTTAATATCTCATATCTCACATCTAATAGCGCAGCGGTCTCATACCTACTTTTTCCTTTCTATTTCTGATGTCTTTTGTCTGTGGTCTAACTATCTCTCACAAGGGTTTTCTTTGGTACTTATTCGGATCTCCTTCGGATCTCCTTCGGAACTCGTTCGGATCTCGTTCGGTTAGAAGCGAACGAGATCTGAACAAGATCCGTATCAGATCCTTGGAAATTCCATTAGAGTATCGAAGGATTATGGGCTAAAATTAGAATACGATATGAGGTAAATTTTTATCAATAAGGAGGTGTGAGTAGGATAGCATCCTTGGTAGACTACAGAGAAAAATAAAAAAAGTCCTGCAAGGTCATTTGCGGACTCAAGCCTGTGTCAGAAAGTAAAACTTTTGAGTAGAATTGAAAAATTCTATTTATCGAAAAACTCCACCAAGATGGTTTCATCTTGATACAAGCCTAACAATTGATTGGCATTTCCCTTATTAATGGCGATTTCCAAGAAATTACTGATACCAAATAAGCAGAGTTTTTCTCCTTCCACTACTTCATTGTAATGCCAACTCAGTTTAGAGATGGTTTCATTGCGTTTGAATCGTAAGATGAAATCTCTTCCGTTTTGCACTTTGTTGAAAAGTTCCTTACTGATGTTGCTGATCACGTTGCCAAAGGAGTCGATGTAAGTCACATGCCCTTTGATGCTAAACTGGTTGTAAACCGGTTGGAAGGTTACTTTTTGTACAGCATTGTCGATATGGAAGCCGATGTCAGTTAATTTGCCGGAACTGGCAATATGACAAGCAGCTTTGGTCAGGATATCCGCTAATGGGAAATGCAGGTATCGTAAATCCTGCATGATGTTGATTTCGATCAATTCCGTAGGTTGATCTTCACCAAGGATTATGCTGAAGATACCATTATCAGCGCCCACAAAGAATTGACCTTTGTATGCCATGGCTAAATAGCGTGAATCTTCTTGGAATACGGTGTCAATACCAATGAGGTGAACCGTTTTCTTCGGGAAATACGGGTAAGCGTTGTTGATAACGAATGCCGCATGCTGTATGTTGAAGGATGGAATATCGTGTGATATATCCACCAATCGCACATTAGGCAATTGCGAAATAATACTGCCTTTCAATGCAGCTTGATAAAAATCGCGATGACCTAAATCGGTGGTTAACGTTATTACTCCCATACTATCCAGAATGCCCGAAGCTAAAAATTTTAACTGATGTTTTTGATAAGCGAACTACAAAAATAGAAAAAGTAAACTGAATGCTAAATCATATGTGAATTTATCCTTGCAAATGCTTTTATTTCTGCTCAATTAGTTTGTATTTTTGAGTCAGCAAAACCTTTAAAAGGTTCAAGATAGTATAAAATTGGGTATCTTTAAAGAAACCCGCAGGGGATGAAAAGAAAAATAATTGAACAATTAACACACTAAAATTTGAGTGAATTAGAAATCAATTTAGATGTTGTCAATCTGGTAACCCTATGGGGGGCACAGAATGAGAATTATGAGCTTATCAAGAAGGCATTCCCAAAATTGCGCTTGGTAGCACGGGGTAGTCAGCTAAAGGTATTAGGCGAAGAGGGGGAAAGAGGTCGTTTTCAACAAACATTCGATCAGATTCTAGCCCACGTTAACCAATTTCAAACACTTTCATTATTGGAGCTTGAGGGCATCTTAGGAGTTGTCAGCGACATTAAGGCGCCGGTGAACAGTAAGGATGAGGCTGATGCGAAAGCAGCGGCCATGAAAGGGGAGCCTATTGTTTATGGTCCGAATGGAATTGTGGTTCGTGCAAGAACGGCCAACCAACGCCGTATGGTGGATAGTATCAATAAGAATGATATTCTTTTTGCTATCGGTCCTGCCGGAACGGGGAAAACCTATACTGCTGTTGCACTTGCTGTTCGTGCTTTACGCAATAAAGAGATCAAACGTATAATCTTAACACGTCCTGCAGTAGAAGCCGGGGAGAACTTAGGTTTCTTGCCGGGTGACTTGAAGGAAAAGGTAGATCCTTACTTACGGCCTTTATACGATGCCTTGGACGATATGATCCCTGTTGAAAAGCTGAAAGGATACTTGGAGAACCGTACCATCGAAGTTGCACCATTAGCATTTATGCGCGGACGTACCTTGGATAACTGTTTTGTGATTTTAGATGAAGCACAAAATGCGACCGATATGCAGTTGAAAATGTTCTTAACACGTATGGGACCAACGGCGAAATTCATCGTAACTGGAGATATGACGCAGGTGGATTTGCCGAAGAAAACACAGTCAGGGCTGGTGAATGCTGTGAAAATTCTGGATGGTATTGAAGGAATCGATATGATTTACCTAAGTGGTGCCGATGTGGTAAGGCATAAACTTGTGAAACGGATCTTGGAAGCCTACGGTGATATTTAATGAAATTTAACGCGTGATTACGCACAAGATAATGAGTACAATAAAAGAAACGAACTTTCAGTTCAATAATCAAACCTCCTTTTACCGGGGCAAGGTCCGTGATGTGTACAGCATCGGTGATGACTATTTAGTTATGGTCGCATCGGATCGTATTTCAGCCTTCGATGTGGTATTGCCACGGGCAATCCCTTACAAAGGTCAGGTATTGAATCAAATAGCATCGAAATTTTTGGCAGCAACCAAGGATATTGTTCCAAATTGGGTGGTTTCTGTTCCAGATCCCAATGTTACAATCGGGAAACAATGTGAACCTTTTAAAGTAGAAATGGTTATTCGTGGTTATGTATCTGGGCATTTATGGCGCACTTATCGCGATGGTGGTCGTGAATTATGTGGGGTTACTTTGCCAGAAGGCTTAAAGGAAAACGATAAGTTGCCTACTCCAATCATTACCCCGACAACCAAAGCTGCGGTTGGACATGATATGGATATTTCCCGTGAAGAGATTATTCGCCAAGGCATCGTAAGTGAAGAGGAATACAGCCAACTGGAGAAGTATGCACATGCCTTATATGCACGTGGAACCGAGATTGCGGCTGATAGAGGCTTAATCTTGGTGGATACGAAATATGAATTTGGTAAGCATAATGGTGAAATATACTTGATCGACGAGATTCATACGCCAGATTCTTCACGCTATTTTTATTCTGAAGGATATGAAGCACGTCAAGCGAATGGCGAAGCCCAAAAACAACTCTCCAAAGAGTTTGTCCGTCAATGGCTTATCGAGAATGGTTTCCAAGGGAAAGAAGGACAAGAAGTACCTGAAATGACAGATGCTATTGTAAATTCAATTTCTGAGCGCTATATTGAGCTTTTCGAACACATCACTGGGGATAAATTCCAATACCCTGCTGAAGGCGAGGTGTTGAATCGGGTGGAGAAAAATGTGAACGAAGCATTGGCACAATTATAGGAATTACCAAAAAAAGGAACATATTATGAAATTTACGGTGGATAAGTACGATCGATATGTGGTGATAGAGCCTCTTCAACAGAAATTGGATGGGGATGCCGCCGCAAGTTTAAAAGGCGAATTTATGTTACGCAATACCGGTGGTCAGCGAAACATCGTCCTTGATATGAATCAAGTATTGGAGACTGATGAGCATGGAATCCGTACTGGATTATTAGCTCGTCGTCTTTGTAAATCCTTAGGTGGATTATTTATCATCACCAACCTGAATGATGGTGTAAAAAGCTACATCAACTCCTTGGGGTTAGATAAATACCTTATTATTACTTCGAATGTGGAAAAAGCAAAGGATTTAATCTTTGGCAATGAGATTCGCTTAGACTTAAAAGAGGGGCAAGTATAAGATGATTCGATTTGAAGTGTTGGTATTAGGTAATAGCTCTGCTACGCCGATCTTTGAACGCCATCCAACATCACAAGTCATCAACTATAACGAACAATTATTTTTGATCGATTGTGGAGAAGGTACCCAGATGCAATTGTCGCGGTACGGAATCAAAAGCAATCGTATAGACCATATTTTTATTAGTCATTTGCATGGAGATCATTACTTAGGCTTAATTGGCCTCTTGTCTTCCATGCACTTGGTTGGTCGAAAATCAGACCTGCACATTTATGGTCCAGCACCATTGCAGGAAATTCTAGAAGTACATTTTAAGTACTCAGAGACGGTTATCCGTTATCCCATTATCTTTCACCATACCAATCCCAATGAGGAAGAGGAAATCTTCAGTTCACGGATGATGTCGATAAAATCTTTCCCGTTAGTGCATAGGATACCATGTACGGGTTTTCGTTTTAATGAAGGAAAGCGATCAGCAAGTATTTTAGCGGACAAAGTGGAAGCTGCAGGTGTTCCAAAGCCCTATTTTTCTTTATTGAAAAAAGGGATAGACTATGTGGATCCTACAGGCAAAGTGTTCTATGCAAGTGAACTAACGGAGCCTGGGCCAGAATCCAGAAGTTATGCGTATTGCTCGGATACGGTACGACACCCGATTTATCTGTCATCAATTCAAGATGCCGATCTATTGTATCACGAATCAACATTCTTAGACGATATGCGTGATCGCGCAAAAGAAACCTTTCATACGACTTGCTTGGAGGCAGCAGAAATTGCCAAAGAAACAGGGGTGAAGAAATTGCTTTTGGGGCATTACTCCGCTCGGTATAAGGTTTTAACACCACTTCTGGAAGAAGCGCAATCCGTATTTCCTAATACAGAGCTTTCTGTAGAAGGGAAATGGTATTTAGTTTAGTGATTTTGTGATTTTTTGACCATATTTACAGCTCAAAAAATTGACCAGTAAAATGTCCTTCGACTTAAACGCATTACTTCGGGATAATATTAGAAATCTCGTACCTTATTCATCTGCAAGGGATGAATTTAAAGGGGAAGCATCGGTATTCTTAGATGCTAATGAAAACGCATTTGGCTCACCACTTCCTCATGATTATAACCGCTATCCCGACCCTCTTCAACATCAAGTAAAGCATAAGTTATCAAAAATTAAAGGTGTACCTTCAGAAAATATGTTTTTGGGAAATGGTTCCGATGAAGCCATTGATATCCTTTATCGCGCATTTTGCACCCCAAAATTGGATAATGTCATCATTGTACCACCAACCTATGGTATGTACGAGGTGTCAGCAAATATTAATGATGTGCAAGTCCGAAAAGTCAATTTAACACCAGACTTTCAATTGGACCTAGACGGTATTGCAGATGCATTGGATATGCATACCAAGATTATCTTCATATGTTCGCCCAATAATCCTACAGGTAATAGTATCAATCCATTGGACATTGAAACCTTATTGCTGAATTTTAAAGGTATCGTAGTGGTTGATGAAGCTTATATCAATTATTCTAAGCAGAAATCATTTACTTACTCCCTTCCTGAATTCCCGAATTTGGTGGTGTTACAGACCTTATCAAAGGCTTGGGGGTTGGCAGCATTACGATTGGGATTAGCGTTCGCTAGCAAGGAGATAATAGCTGTTTTCAATAAAATTAAGCCACCGTATAACATTAACCAAGCCACACAGGACTTAGTCTTAGAGGCATTGGATAACTATAGCATTGTCAATGAATGGATTAAAGAAACCATTCAGGAACGAGAAGCATTAGTCACACAGTTAGCCAACTTAAGCCAGGTTGAACACATCACACCTTCGGATGCCAACTTTGTATTGGTGAAGTTAGAAGATCCTAGGGGATTATACGATGCCTTGGTAAACCAAGGGATTATCGTTCGTGATCGGTCCAAGGTTGCATTATGTGAAGGTTGCTTACGTATTACCGTAGGTACGAAAAATGAAAATGAAAAATTACTAGCCGAAATCCAATCTTTTTATAAATCAAAATAGCATGTCTGAGCAATTAATCCGTGTACTTTTTATCGATCGAGACGGGACTTTGGTTCAAGAACCAGCAGATGAACAAGTCGACTCTTTCAGCAAACTAAAATTTTATCCAGGAGCTTTACAATACTTACCAAGAATAGCCAAGGAATTGGATTTTGAATTGGTATTAGTAACGAATCAAGATGGTTTGGGAACCGACTCCCATCTGGAGGAAAACTTCTTTCCGGTGCATCAATTCATTATGGATAGTTTTGCTGGCGAAGGTGTAGCTTTCGCACGTGAGCATATTGATCGTACTTTCCCTCATGAGCTAGCGGAAACACGCAAGCCTGGTGTAGGTATGTTGAAGGAATATTTCAATGAAACGAAATACGATTTGGCCAATTCATTCGTCATAGGTGATCGCGTAAATGATGTGAAATTAGCGGAGAATTTAGGGGCAAAGGCGATTTGGTTGAGAAATAATGATCAATTGGGTCAATTGGAGGGTGTAGAAATCAACGCTGATGTCGTGGCTTTAGAAACTTCCGAATGGAAGTCGATCTATGAATTTTTGAAATTGGGATCCCGAGTTGCAGAGCATCATCGGAAGACCAATGAAACCGATATCTATATTAAACTGAACTTAGATGGTTCGGGTAAATCGGACATAGAAACAGGATTGCCGTTTTTTGACCATATGTTGGATCAATTAGCACGTCATGGTTCATTGGATTTGACAATAAAAGCTAAAGGCGATTTACACATTGATGAGCACCATACCATTGAGGATACCGGAATAGCTTTAGGAGAGATATTTCTTACCGCATTAGGAAATAAACGTGGTATTGAGCGTTATGCTTATACTCTACCGATGGACGATTGCTTAGCACAGGTGGCTTTGGATTTTGGTGGTCGTAATTGGATCGTATGGGATGCTGAGTTTAAACGTGAAAAAATAGGGGATATGCCTACGGAGATGTTCTTCCATTTCTTCAAGTCATTCTCTGATGCTTCCAAGTCGAATTTGAATATCCAAGCAACTGGAGATAATGAGCATCACAAGATAGAAGCAATCTTTAAGGCATTAGCAAAGACTATTAAGAAAGCGGTTCGTCGTGATGCGGACAACATGCATTTACCAAGTACCAAGGGATTACTGTAAAACTTTTTGAATACCAAATGGTTATACAAGGAAGATAAAAGATGATAGGGATAGTAAATTACGGAGCGGGCAATATATTCTCGATTACTGCGGCCTTAAAACGCTTAGGCTTAAGCTATGGAATGATAAATCATCCAGAGGATTTCGAGCAATATGATCGCATTCTAATTCCAGGCGTAGGCCATGCTGGAGCGGCTATGGAAAAGCTAAAGGCTTCAGGACTGGCAGAGATCATCAAACAACAAACGAAGCCCGTACTGGGGATTTGTGTAGGCATGCAATTGATGACGGATTTTTCGGAGGAAGGGAATGCAGATTTATTGGGGATAATCCCGGTTAAGACGCTTCATTTTGAGGAAAAATTAGGAGAAAAGGTGCCACATATGGGATGGAACACGATTGCGTTTGATGATAAATGTCCATTATTTAAAGATATAGCAAACAATTCCTATTTTTACTTTGTACATTCCTATTTTATCGAGTATAATGAAGCCTTTTGCGTTGCACGTTGTGAATATGGTTTACCATTTTCTGCAGCCATCGCGAAAGATAATTTTTGGGCGGTACAATTTCACCCCGAGAAGTCGGGGAAGGCAGGGGAAACACTGCTGCTGAACTTTAGTAACTTATAATTGAATATTTGAAATTATGTATATTATACCTGCAATTGATGTATTGGACAAACAGGTTGTCCGTTTGCGAGAAGGCAATTACGATGAAGTAACAACCTATCCTATTTCTTTAGAAGAACAGATCGATAAGTACCATGCTAATGGTACTGAAATCGTGCATATTATAGATTTAAATGGTGCTAAAGGCGACTTTAGTAACCAGGCTTACCTGTTTGACATCATCCGTCGTACGGAGATGAAAGTACAATATGGAGGAGGTGTTCGCAGCATTGAAAAAGTGAAAGAACTTATCGACGCAGGCGTATATCGTGTAATTGTTGGAACACAAGCGATTACAAATCCGACTTTTTTAGAGGAGTTATCAAAATTAAACGAGGGTCGTATTAAATATGCTGACCATATCGTGATTGCAATTGATGTCTTGGATGAAGTCATTAAATATTCAGGATGGTTAGAAAGTTCACCGATTAAATTAATCGAATACATTGATAAATGCCTTAGTTTAGGATTCTACCGTTTTCTATGTACGGATATCAGTAAGGACGGTAAACTAGGTGGTGCAGGTGTAGAGTTGTACAGCAAATTATTGGCGCATTCTCCCATTATTAAATTGATTGGCTCCGGTGGAATTAGTTCCATGGGTGATATTGAGGCATTGAACGATTTAGGTAAAATGGAATCGGTTGTTGTTGGGAAGGCCATTTATGAAAATAGAATTTCAATTGAAGATATCAAGGCTTGGAATTTAAAGGCCTTAATTAACTTCTAAGGATGTTAGCAAAGCGGATAATTCCATGTTTGGATGTAAAGGATGGCCGTACCGTCAAGGGGGTTAATTTTGTTGACCTTCGAGATGCTGGTGATCCGGTTGAATTAGCTTATCAGTATTCCCAGCAAGGGGCTGATGAATTGGTTTTCTTGGATATTACAGCCACTCATGAACGTAGGAAGACTACGGTTGACCTGGTGAAGGCTGTGGCTAGCCAGATTAATATTCCATTTACGATTGGGGGCGGGATTAATGAGTTAAAGGATGCCGATGTGTTGTTAAACGCAGGAGCCGATAAGATTTCCATTAATTCAGCTGCGGTTCGTAATCCAAAACTACTGGATGAATTTGCCAAAGCATTTGGGGTTCAGTTTGTGGTATTGGCTGTGGATACTCGATTCGTTAATGATGGCAATTATGTCCATTTGCGTGGAGGACGTGATTTAACGGATATAAAAACGGAAGATTGGATTTTAGAGGCTGCAGATCGAGGAGCAGGTGAAATCCTGCTGACCTCCATGGATCATGATGGCACAAAGAATGGCTTTGATCTGAAATTATTAAAGGAAATGAATGATCGGATTTCCATTCCTTTAATTGCTTCAGGCGGAGCAGGGAATCAACAACACTTTGTTGATGTATTCCAGGAAGCAGGTGTTGATGCTGCATTAGCAGCTTCGGTTTTCCACTATGGGGAAATCCTAATTCCAGAATTAAAAGATACACTTAAGGCTAAGGGGATAACCGTTAGAACTTAAAATACAAGATCATCATGAATATAGATTTTAGTAAGGGCGATGGATTAGTGCCCGTGGTTATTCAAGATGCTCAGACCTTAGAGGTCTTAATGTTGGGCTATATGAATGAAGAAGCCTGGAAAAAAACAGAAGCCGAAAAAAAGGTTACTTTTTTCTCCAGAAGTAAGAATCGTCTATGGACTAAAGGCGAAGAGAGTGGAAATTTCTTACATGTAGTGAGTTCACATCTAGATTGTGATCAGGATACGATATTATTGCTGGTAAATCCAGCAGGACCTACTTGTCATACGGGTTCGAGAAGTTGTTTTAAAACGGATTTCAATCAGAACTTCTTGTTCCAATTAGAGCGTATTATTCAACACCGTATTGACTTCCCTTCTGATGATTCCTATGTTAATAGGCTTCGTGGTCGTGGGATCAATAAGATCGCACAAAAAGTAGGCGAGGAGGCTGTAGAGACGGTTATTGCTGCTCTCCGCGAAACGGACATGGATTTTATCAACGAATCCTCCGACTTGCTCTTCCATTTGTTAGTACTTCTCAAGGAGAAGGGGATGGGTTTAGAAACTATTGCCAAGAATTTGGAAAGTAGACATCAATAAGATACTTTGAAAGGCTAACCTCAGGTTGGCCTTTTTATTTATAGCTAATGGGCTTATCTTTGTAGTATGAGAAGTATTGCAGACGTACAGCTTGAAGCCAGCCTAACAGGACACCAGAACCCCATATTTGCCTTAGCACAACCTGATGATCGATCCATCTTATACACGGGTGGGAATGATAAAGGCGTGGTGGAATGGGACCTAAAAAGTCAATCCTTTAAACGTATTGTCTGTAAAGTGGGGTCTTCTGTTTATAAATTGCTGGCCATATCAGGAACGAATATGCTAGCGGTAGGAATGCGATCAGGACAAGTACTCTTATTGGATACTGTGAAGATGGAGATCCTTGGGAATTGGAAAACGGAATCGGGAGCTATATTTGATATTCTATACCTCAAAGGCAAACAAGAGCTCCTAGCGATAGGAGAAGAAGGCTATGCTTATGTTTGGAGTTTGGAGAACAAGGAATTGTTATACCGATTTAAAGTCGCTAATGATACTTCAAGAGTGATAGCCATGTCAACCGATGAACGTTTCTTAGCTTTTGGTGATAAGCAAGGTTATATTCATTTGCATGATGCACATGATTTTCATGTTATCTGCAAAGAAAAGATTCACGAGTTACCGGTGACTAGTCTTAAATTTATTGGGAATGATTTAGTATCAGGTGGCAGAGATGCTAAATTGTATCTATTAAATCCTAAAAACCTGGAGAAGGTTCAAGATTTGGTTCCACATATGTTTACTGTTTATGGTATTGCAGCATCAGAGGACATGGAATATCTCGCTACGGCAAGTCGAGATAAAACACTGAAAATATGGAAGTCAAAAGATTGGACACTTGCTAAAAATATCTCTAGAGACAGAGGGTTCGATAGCCATTACCTGAGCATCAATAATGTTTTATGGAATGAAGATCGAATCTTCACGGTGAGTGATGATAAGCAAGTTAAGATATGGAAGGTGGATTTTCATTAAAATCCACGGCTGTCCCCCTTCGTACATTACATCGATAAAAGCTATAAGCTGAACTTAGAACAGTTACTGCCAACAGGATAAATAAATAAGGTTTCATATCCGGTTGAATATAAAATGGGCTATTAATGTTCTTTAATAGAATTCCAAAAACTCCCCAAGCCATGACTACTGATACAGCAGGTAAATTGTGGGAGATGGTATAATAAATGGAATAAATAGTTGCTGCAACTAGAATTGCCAAGTTTAACCCGAACATCTCGATAGAGTTCGAGATCAAATCGTATTTCGTTACGATAATAACGCTGTTAAAAGCTGCTATAACAATCATCCAACCCGTATATACACCAAAACCTAAGCGGATGAAATAACGTGTAATGGAATTGGATACCAATTTGTGGATTTCGATCTTTCTATTGATCAATAGAATAGTGATTAAACAACCTACAGAGCAAATTACCGATAAAATGAATTGGTCGTTTAATTTCAAGACCATGCTCATTCCACAAAATAATTGGTTGAGCAGCAATAGGTTCCCTATTTTTTCTACCTTTTTAAGGGTTCGGATATTTTCTTGTTCATTTTTGCTGGCTATATACATCAAAATGCCCACTAAGATCATATTAGCAGCTAAAAAGGACCAGATTTTAAAAGTAATTGCGTCGGGAGTTAAATAGGTTGGGTATTCGCTGATTGCTGAATTGATGGAATGTCCGAAGAAATAACTGTTATCAATGAGGATAATCCACGAAAAATTAATCGTGACAATGATACAATTGAGTAGAGCTAATGTCTTCGCTGTAGACATGGCAGATTAATAATTAGGTGTGACGTTCAACGAAGATAATCTTTTTACTCGAATAGTTGTGATTTATTTAGTGAAATTTAATCGATTTTCCTTTGTAGATAGGATAGATTACGTTTAATACCTAATTTTAGGTATTAAACGCTTTGGGGTAAGTAGTTTAAAACTTCTTGCAGGTAATTTGCATCAACTTGATCAAAAGCATTTAATTGATCGCTATCCACATCTAAAATTCCAATACATTTCCCAGCTTGGAAAATAGGGAGGACAATTTCAGATTTCGAAAGGGAAGAGCAAGCAATATGACCTGGGAATTCATCCACATTTGGGACAATAATCGTTTCTTCTTTTGCCCAAGCTGTTCCACATACACCACGGTCATAGGCAATGCGTGTACAAGCTACTGGGCCTTGGAAAGGACCTAATACCAATTGCTTGTTTTCTACTAAATAGAAACCGACCCAGAAAAAGTTAAATTGTTCTTTTAGAGCGGCCGCAATATTAGCTAAATTGGCGATGAGGTTATCTTCTCCAGTTATTAAGCCCTTGATTTGAGGAAGTAAGGACTGATATTGTTCTTCTTTTGTGCCTTTATGGATGGTTAACTCTTCTGCCATTTTCTACTGTTTATTTCGTTTGCAAATATAAGAAATTGTCCAAAGATGGTTTGTATGTTGCAACACCTGTTTGGTTTAGGTAATGTCAATAAAAAAGTCGGAAATTGATTTCCGACTTTTTTGATTATAAGCGCTTCAGGGCGCCTTTAATAAGCTGTTCGACACTTTGATCAGGATCGCTTGCATGAATGGCTTGTAGGGCCTTATCTGCGGCTGGTTTGGCAAATCCAAGCATGACTAGTGCAGTCAATGCTTCTTCAATAGCCGATGTTTTGCTGATCGGTAATGGTATCAAGGCATCAGGTCCTTGTTTTTTCAATTTGTCCTGAAGTTCCAAAATAACACGCTGTGCTGTCTTTGGTCCAATACCCTTGATCTTCTGGATAACATTTACTTGACCAGCAATAATAGCTTGTTGTATTTCCTCCGGAGTAATGGAAGAAAGCATCATTCTACCGGTATTCGGACCAATGCCGGAAACAGAAATCAGGTGTTCAAATAAATGGCGCTCCGCTTCTGTAGCAAAACCATATAAAGTTTGCGAATCTTCCCTCACTTGAAAAGAAGCAAACAGTTTACATTCCTCCATATCCTTGATCTGACTGAAGGTCGTCAATGATATGTGCAGATAATAGCCTATCCCACCCACTTCTAGGATGACGTGGGTAGGAGCTTTAAATACAAGTTTTCCTTTAAAATATTCGTACATATCTAAAATTATGCATTGGCATTAGCCGCTTTTTCATGTTCAATCGCGTCTACTACGGCAATAGTTACCATATTAACGATTTCACGAACAGAACTGTCTAATTGCAATACGTGTACTGGTTTATTCATTCCCAATAAGATTGGACCTACTGCTTCTGCATTTCCTACTTCTTGAAGTAATTTGTAAGCAATGTTTCCAGACTCTAAGTTAGGGAATACTAAGGTATTTGCAGCTTCACCATTTAAAGTCGAGAATGGGAAGTTTGCAGCTAACATTTCAGGGTTTAAAGCAAAGTTTGCTTGGATTTCTCCATCAACCACAATCTCTGGGTGTTCCCCATGTAAGATTTTAACTGCTCCACGCACCTTGTCAGAAATAGTGCCTTCATTCGAACCAAAGTTTGAATAAGATAACATCGCGATACGCGGTTTGATGTTGAAGCGTTTTACTGCTGAATCCAATAATACGGTAATATCAGCAAGCTCCTGTGCATTTGGATTCTCGTTTACAGTGGTGTCTCCAAAGAAAAGAGGTCCTTTTTTAGTCATCATGATATACATACCAGCAACACGGCTTCCTGGTTTAGCACCGATTACCTGTAATGCCGGACGAATAGTGGATGCATAGTTGCGGGTCAAGCCTGAAATTAAAGTATCAGCTTCTCCAAATTCCACCATACTTGCCGCGAAGTAGTTTCTGTTGGTCATCAATTTTCTAGAATCTAGTTTATTGATGCCACGACGCTGTCTTTTTGCATATAAATGATCCACATATTTCTCGAAACGTTCTGTTTTAGTTTCTGCTTGTGGGTCAATAATCTCTACACCATCCAATTCGAAACCATATTCTTGGATAATGCTTTGGATTTTTTCTTTATTACCTAAAAGGATTGGTTTTGCAATACCTTCTTCTTTAACAATCTGTGCGGCTCTTAATGTTTTAGTATTATCTGCTTCCGCAAATACAACACGCTTAGGATTTGTTTTTGCTTTAGCTGCCAGGTTACGGATTAAGCGATCATCTTTACCAAGGCGTTTGTGTAATTCCTCACGGTATGCATCCCAATCTTCGATGTTTTTACGAGCAACACCAGATTCTACTGCTGCTTTAGCAACCGCGATAGATACTTCTGTAATCAAACGTGGATCGGTGGGTTTAGGAATCACATAATCTCTTCCGAAACGGATATTGCTTTGGTTATAGGCGATATTTACTTCTTCAGGAACATTTTGTTTTGCTAGTTCAGCAATTGCACGAACGGCAGCAATCTTCATCGCTTCGTTGATAGCTGTTGCACGAACGTCTAATGCCCCACGGAAGATGTATGGGAAGCCCAATACGTTATTTACTTGGTTAGGATAATCTGAACGACCTGTACCCATGATGATATCTTTACGAGTAGCTAATGCCAATTCGTAATCAATCTCTGGATTAGGATTTGCCATCGCTAAGACAATCGGATTTTCAGCCATAGTGTTTAGCATATCTGGCGTTAATACATCTGCTTTTGAAAGTCCGATGAATACATCTGAATCTTTAACTGCATCTGCTAATGTGTGAATATCACGGTCAGTAGCCCATTCAATTTTAGTAGCATCCAAGTTCTCACGGTCTTTACGGATAACTCCTTTACTATCTAACATCACGATGTTTTCTTTCTTAGCACCAACAGCAACGTACATAGCTGTACAGGAAATAGCAGCTGCACCAGCACCATTTACTACGATTTTCACATCTGCAATGTTCTTTCCTAATAACTCACACGCATTGATTACTGCAGCGCCAGAAATAATAGCCGTACCGTGTTGGTCATCATGCATCACAGGGATGTTCATCTCGGCTTTAAGACGACGTTCAATTTCAAAACACTCAGGTGCTTTGATATCCTCTAAGTTCACTCCACCAAATGTAGGCTCTAAAGCCTTCACGATATTAACGAACTCGTCTACATTCTTGGTGTCTAATTCAATATCAAATACATCGATGTCAGCGAAGATCTTAAATAAAAGACCTTTACCTTCCATCACTGGCTTACCAGCTTGTGCACCAATATCTCCTAAGCCTAATACAGCAGTACCATTACTGATAACGGCTACTAGGTTTCCTTTTGCGGTATATTTATAAGCATCCTCACTGTTTGCTGCAATAGCCAAACAAGGCTCAGCAACTCCCGGAGAATAGGCTAAAGTTAAATCTCTCTGTGTACTGTGTGGTTTTGTAGGAACGACGGCAATCTTTCCTGGACGCCCCATAGCATGGTAATTTAAAGCGTCTTTTTTTCTGTTGATGTTACTCATTACAATTGTAGTTTATACTTATATATGTCGAAACAACCCTAAAAGGGTGATTCTATTTTAATGCATCTAATAATTTAAACATAGCCTGTCTCATGGCGGTACTGGATCCCTGATAGTTATTTACTAAAAGTGAAAAGCTGTATTCTTGGCCATCCGCGGATTTCTGATAACCGGTATATCCTAATGCCCCACCAATCGTGCCGCTTTTCATGCTCGTCCCATTGATTGTTGGTAATGATTTTAAAAAGTTGGCATACCAGTTTCTACCCTTGGCATATTGCATGATTTGCGCAATGGCATTTGTGGTTACCCGGTTTTGTGGCGATAAACCTGAACCGTCATAGGTATTGATTTCACTGGTTGGGATCTTCAATTTGGTCTGCCAATACTTAGAAACCATCGAAGCAGCTTCAGCGGTATTGGTTTTGTTAGCAGAGATTCCACCGATTACTTTCAGCATAGTCTCCCCGTATAAGTTAATGCTCTTTTGATTGAACCAATGAACAATCTCCATCAGTTTTGGGGATTGTACCGTATGGATCAGCTTTTTATTGCCTGGGATTTGGTATTGTGGGTTGGAATTTATCAGTCTTTGATACGTGATGATAGTATCTAGAACCAAAATAGAATCTTGTTCTAAAACACGAGAAAGGTCATAAGCCAAGTCTAAAGCAGGGTCAGGAACAGAGATTTCAATGGTCTTTTTCAAGTCGCTACCATAAGTTCCTCGTAAATAAACTACTTCCGAATATGGAGCTGAATAGGCGTAAACATTATCTCCTGAACCAACAGATCCAGTCTTTACTTCATTAATTAATCTATAGCTAGGGTTGCTTGCTTGGTCTAATAATCTAGCATCTTGACCCGGTTTTCCCGGATTGAATTTGATGCCTAGTTTATTTTCCTTCCAATTTAAGGCTGATACACCAGCACCGTAGTAATTACCAATATCTGTCCACATCCATGTTCCAGGAACATCATATCCCTTATAGAGTTGATCATTGGCAATAATACTACCCGCTATTTGCTTGATTCCCAAGCTAAGGATGGCTTCTTTCCATTTAGCTAATATCAACTCGGGTTTAGTTTGTGGATAGCGATCGCTTCCTAAAGTAGGGTCTCCTGTTCCTTCGATAATGATGTCACCATTTAATGTGCCCAAAGAATCAATATCTCCGGAGACATAAAGTTTAGTGGCAAAACTGAAGTCAGGTCCAAGAAGGTCTAGCGCTGTAATGGAAGTAATGACTTTCAAGGTAGATGCTGTAGGCATACCAACCTTGTTATTCCCTTCAAATACCAGCTCCCCGGTCTTCGCATTGATAACGGTTAGTGATCCCAATCCATTAGCTAAAGCAGGGTTTTTCAGGAATTGCTGAAAGGCAGCTTGAATTTTCGGTTTACTGTTCTGTGCAAACAAGGATGGGCTGCTTAGCAGACACAAAATGGTTGCAAACGTCAAAAAAGAAAGAATTCTTCTCATAGCTAGCAAATATCGTAATCTAGAGGACATAATGTGCATTTAAATTGTAAAATTTCAATTCTGTGATTATGGTAATGCATTAATTAAGAGACTTTTTATAACTTGCACGTATTCTTAAAAATTAAACAATGAAATACATCGAAAAATTAGCTTCCATCCGTCAGGAGATGAAAGAAAAGGCTGTAGATGGCTATATTATCCCTTCCTCTGATCCACATATAAGCGAGTACTTACCGGATCGATACAAATGTATCGCTTGGACTTCAGGATTTACTGGTTCAGCTGGTACATTGGTGATTACAGCGGATTTCGCTGGTCTTTGGACCGATTCACGCTACTTTGTACAAGCTAATGAGCAATTGGAAGGTACCGGATTTGAATTGGTGAAATTACAGGTTCAAGGTCGACCAGAATATGCAACTTGGCTTGCTAAGAACCTTAAAAAAGGCGATACAGTAGCATTCGATGGTAATTTAGCAGCGGTGGCTGTTGCACAGGCAGTACAAGCAGAATTGCTTCCTTTAGGTATTGAGGTGAATGGTCATTTGGATTTGCTAGATCCTATTTGGGAAAGCCGTCCGGCATTACCTGCAGAGAAAGCTTATTTGATCGATGAGTCTACCACAGGTCAATCTACTACTTCCAAAATTGAAGCAGTGAAAGCTAGATTGGCAGACAAGCGTATCGATTCTCACCTGGTTTCTTCATTGGATGATTTAGCTTGGTTGCTAAATATCCGTGGTAATGATGTGCATTGTAATCCTGTGGTATTAGGATTCTTCTTAATCCAACCGGATAAAAATACCTTGTTCATCGGTGATGGCAAATTATCAGCTGAAAATATTCAAGCTTTAAACAAAGCAGGAGTAGAAGTAGAGTCTTATGAAAAAGCATTTGATGCGGTAGCTAATATTAGCGATGGTCGAATCTTATTGGATCCAAAGAAAACTTGTTTTTCTATCTATGATTCAGTGAAAGATTCTGTGGATCTGGTTGAAGACATGAATCCATCGACTATTTTGAAAGCAGTTAAAAATAGTGTGGAAGCTTCGCATACGCGCCATGCTATGGTGAAAGATGGTGTTGCTTTAACGAAATTTTTCAAATGGGTAGAGGAGGAAGTTGCTAGCGGAGAATTATCAGAGATTTCTATTGCAGAACACCTGCAAGGATTAAGAGCTGCTTCAGAAGGTTTTGTTGACATCTCCTTTGATACCATCGCTGGATACAAAGAACATGGTGCATTACCACATTATAAAGCTACGGAAACCAGTAATTCGACATTAAAACCAGAGGGTTTATTATTGGTGGATTCTGGAGGTCAATATAAAGATGGAACTACCGATATTACCCGCGTAATTTCCTTAGGGAATATTCAAGATGAAGAACGTGCTGATTATACCTTAGTATTGAAGGGTACAATCGAGGGGTCTATGGCGATCTTCCCTAAAGGGACTCGTGGATATTCAATCGATGCCATTACCAGACGCCCCCTTTGGGAAACTTTACGTAATTATGGACATGGAACAGGTCACGGTGTTGGCTTCTTTTTAAATGTGCATGAAGGTCCTCAAGTGTTCAATATGGCAGCTGTAGACATCATGATTGAAGAAGGAATGATTACCTCCATCGAACCTGGTTTATACCGCGAAGGAAAATATGGCATCCGTATTGAAAACCTGGTATTAACACAAGCAGTTGAAAGTAATTACTTCGGCGAGTTCATGAATTTTGAAACTTTAACTATCTGTTACATTGCTACAGATTTAGTGGATAAATCGCTTTTAGAAGAAAAGCATATTAGTTGGTTGAATAACTACAATGCTTGGGTATACGAGCAGCTATCAAGTCACCTAAGCCCAGAAGAACAAGCTTGGTTGAAAAAGAAGACAGCTGCTATTTAGTATGTAGTAGTAAGTATTTAGTAGTTAGACTTATAACTCAATAAAAAAACGTGCAAAATATTATTTTGCACGTTTTTTATAACTAGAAACTATGGTTAGATGCCATAAGTCTTTATACTCAATACTAATTACTCAATACTAATTACTCAATACTATTTTATTAAACAAAACAGCCGTACTACTTTCCACTTCGACTAGGATTTCTTGTGGATTACTGATATCTAATTGTCCTATAGGGATATCAAGGAACTCCTCTACATACCAATTTTCATTGGGTTCTACAGTTACTTTGCCATTCGGTTTGGCGATTGCTTGGTAGCTTTTTCCATTGACAGTAATGCTTAACTGTACATTTTCCTTTTGTGGATTATGTAAGGAAACTTCTAAAGTGTATTTTCCTGATTGAGGGATATATACTTTCCATAGTACTTTCTGCTTTGCTTGAAGCTTGATGTGGTCTGGGCGTGTGCCGTCAAATTCTTTAATCTCCAAGTTCTTGCTGATGGTATTTTTGGCATTCAAGGCAAAGCCGCCAAATGTAGATTCTGCAACGACTTCATTGTTTAATTGGAAGTTGTCAAAAGTCAACTTGATAACAGATACATATGGATCTGCGGCTTGATCAGGACATTGTATGTGCATAACAGGTCCCCATTGCTGAAATTTCAAAGCCTGCTTTTTACCATTGGAGGTTAGAAGTTCTACTGTTTTTGGCTTACTATTAATCCCAGTTACACGGAGGATCTTATCCAATGGCCAATTGTACACATGTAAGTAAACTGCTTTATTGAGTTTGTTACGGGTCAACTTACCCCAATCGTGCTGTGATGCACGAATGTTGATTCCTTGGTTGTTGTATACAGCTTCACCGTACTTGCTTAACCATTTGCCAATGGCCTCCAATCGTTCGATACCTTCATAAGGAACTGAACCATCTGCTCTAGGGCCAATATTTAATGTATATGAACCATTTAAGCTGATGTTGTTGATCAAGGATTGGAAGAGCTGGCTGTTGGATTTCCATTCATTCTCTAAGGCGTTGAACCCCCAAGAGTGTGCTATTGTACCAGGAGTCTCCCACACATGGTCAGTATAAGCTGTACCGAATTGGTTATCACCTAAGGTTTCAAAATCCACATGCTCGTTTTCAATCGGTAAACCCAAACGCGAGTTAATTAAACAATTGGGTTGTAATTCATGAATTAGGTTTGCTAATTGTTCAAGCTGCTCTTTCTTGATGATACTTTTTTGATAAGGAATCCACATATCAAACCACATCATGGCCACATCACCATAGTTGGTTAGCAATTCCCTGACTTGTGGGATTACCTTTTCTTGCCAATATTGGTCGTATTGGGCATCTGTAACTCGCCCTGTAACCTCTTGGTTGTGATTCCAGGCATAAGGATGCTGCCAATCGATCCAATGGGAATAATAAAAACAAAGCTTAATGTCATGTTTCTTACATGCTTCGGCAATTTCCTTAATGACATCACGTTTGCTGCCACTTAATTTAAGTAAAGAATAATCACCAACTTTGGTATCCCAAAGCGCCACACCATCATGGTGTTTAGAGGTGATAATGATGTATTTCATACCAGCTTTTTTCGCAAGTAAGACCCATTCCTCCGGATTGATCTTAGACCAGTCAAATCGCTTAGCTAATGTTCCATATTCCGCTTCTCCGATGCGGTTTCTATAACGAATCCATTCAGCATAGTTGTTCGGATGTCTTAAGCGCTCACCCTTCCAGATTCCTTCTGTGGCACTGTATAGCCCCCAATGTATGAACATGCCAAAGCGCGCATCTTCTAGCCATTGGGCTTTATCTTCTTTATGTTCAGATTGAGCAAATAACTGGAATTGCGTGAATAGCAGGAAAAGGGAAAGTATTAGAATTTTGATATCGGTTAGTTTAAACATCATTGTTATAAGGATTATGCTTGATTACAAGTTTACTGAAAAACTTGCGGTTTTATATTTGAATGGGCTATAAAAAAGAATTCCCGTAGGCGCGAGTCCTACGAGAATCTTTTCAATAATCAACCTATATTTTTAGTTTTTCTTTGCCCACCATAATGGAGTGAATAGATTATCTTCACCACCTAACATGGAAACTGCTTTATCATAGTTAGCTTGATCGGCTGTACGGAAAGAAGAAGGGTATCTCAATCTTTGCGGGAAAAAGTTAACTTGATTTTTAGTGTAATTAGCTGCAGTTAATTGTGGTATTGTTGCTATTGGTTGCTCCACTGCTGGGTTTTCAAAGAATGGTAAACCCAAACGACGGTGGTCATTCCAAGCTTCTAATGCCAAATAAGGGAAAGAAGCAAGATACTTCTGCGTAATGATTTTCGTTAATTTATCATTCTTAACTGCACCATTTTTATAAATGGTATTACTTGGATAAGCAATTTGCGTAGTTCCTGTTGCTCCAGTATAAGCGTCTTTATAAGTGGCTGTAAATGTAGCTCCAGGTTCAGTAATATGATCGTAATTAACGGAAGTACCTACGCGACTGTAGTTCGATGAAGCTAAATATTCTGTTAGGAACTGAGATGCACCCCAATATTCGAAGTTATCTTTAATTCCTCTTTCATAAGCTGCTTTATCACTCATAGGAGTTGCCCAGCCTCTTAAAGCTGCTTCTGCGATTAGGAAATAAGATTCCCAAGAAGCAAAGAATAGACGTTTCTCCTTACTCGTTCTAAATCTGTTAATCATACCAGGTAAACGACCGTTCTGACCTCTTACAACGAGGTTGGAGGCTTTTCCACCCCATGTACCTGTACTGAATGCATTCCAAGTGTTGGTCATGTTGTACGTGTCGGTTTGAGTTTCAGAAACCTTAATAGTAGCTGTTTGGTTATTTGCTGCTGACCAATATTGTGGATCTGATGTGTTTCCTGGAATAAAGAATGCTTTATATGCTCTTGGGTCCATTTTATTAGGTAAACCATCTAATAAGTAACCTTGAGATGGATCATTAGACATAGTGGAGAAATGTTGTAGATAACGGATACCCATGTCATTCTCAGGTTTAACCTTTGCTTTAATCGCCGCACTGGAGAATTGTGATTCTGTTTTTACACCACCTAAACCAATATATAAATTGTTCATAGTAGCGGAAAGGATTTGTGCATTCCAAGATCTGGACATAACACCAGTCAAAGGATCCCAACCATCTTTTTCTTGAACCCCGAAGTTCTGAGCGCTGCTTTCAATAAATTTATTGGTAGCCACTGCTGCCTCAAATTCTGATTTAGCCTTGTTCACATCTACTTCAGAAAGACGCATTGCAAGACGCATTCTCATGGAGTTAGCATAACGAATCCAGTTATCCCAATTGAAACCATATGCCGCGTCATAATCTTTCACCTCACTGCCATCAACTGTAGTGTTGATTTTTGAGCTTGCATCTTTAAGTTCATCCAATAAGTAGTAGTAGACATCCTTTACCGTGTTGAACTCAGGGTTTTTACCTTGAAATGATTGAATAGGAGCAGGGCCGAAATTATCTGTAAGCTCACTCATCAAGTATGCTCTCCAAATACGAGCAACTTGCTTCACATTTTCATGATACGGCTTGGTTAAGCCTTTTTCAGCATGCAAATCTGTAATATCAATTGCTGAGTTGACATTGTTTAACCATTCTGAAATATATCGCCAATAATCAGCATTGAATGAATCATCATCCGATCCTATATTTAATACATTGGCATAATTTTGTCTCGATGCAGATTTCCAATAATACACGAATACACGCTCACCAACATGTGGATCTTGTTGAGCACCGATAATGGAATTGTTTAAAAAGTATTCAGGTTTTACCTGATCTTCACTCGCTTTCGTAGGGTCTGAATTTAGTGCCTCAAATTTACTACAGGAAACAGTGATGCCCCCAATTAGTAAAGCAAGTGTTATTTTTGAAATTATATTTTTCATGATTGTCTAATTAAAAACCTACAGAAATATTTAAGAAATAAGATCTTGATGTTGGGAATGAAAGGTATTCAAAACCAGTTGCATTGGAATTGATGGCAAAAGTAGATTCTGGATCTACACCTTTACCATAACTCTTCAACATCAACACGTTGTTTACAGAGAATCCGATTTTCGCATTTTTAACAACGGAGTTGCCTAATACGGATTGTGGAAGGCTGTAATTTAACATCACATTTCTGACACGAATATTGGTCGCACTTAATAAGTTGTGTTCTGTAATACCCAAGTTTCCAGTACCTGCAACTGCTGTCCAGTAATTTTCTGGAGTAACCTCTTGTTTATTGATTTCGTAAGCACCATTGTTTGAAATAACACCGTCTACGACGAAAGGCTTACGATCGCCATTGACAACTGTCTCCGCTGAAGTACCGTTTAATTGGATTGCACGGTGTGTACCAGCAAAGAATTTACCGCCAAAACGACCATCAATTTGGAAGCTTAATCCAAAGTTCTTGTACATGAACGAGTTGGTTAAGCCTACTAATGCACGTGCTGTTTGATCGCCTAGATAAACTGGCTCTCCTGCTGCCTTCGATGGAAGACCTGTTTGAGAACTTAAAATTAATTTACCATAGTGTTCTGATGATTCATCCTCAACACGAAGGAATTTAGTACCGTAAATAGCACCGTAGTTCTTGCCTTTTTCTGCAAATACTTGAACATCATCAAATCCACCTAGCTTTAAACGCTTTACATCATCCGTTAATTCTAAGATTTCGTTGTTGTTTTTAGAGAAATTAGCAACAATGTTCCATTTAAATGGGGTATCTCTAAAGACGCTAGCATTAATAATTGCTTCAAAACCTTCGTTTTGAATATTACCTGCATTCGCCATAAAGAATTGGTATCCAGATAAGTTATTTAATGGAATGCTTAATAGCTGATTGGTAGAATTCGTTTTATAGTATGCAAAGTCAATTCCTAAACGATCTTGGAAGAATCTAGTTTCAAAACCAGCCTCAAAACTCTTTTGCAATTCATTAACTACACTAGGGTCAAATAAAGTATTTCCTTTACTTGCTGTGGTGTGATTGTTAGGGTCATTTCCAACTGAGAAAGTATTGTACAATTGGTATGGATCCATATCACGTCCAGTTTGTGCGTAAGAAGCTCTGATCTTTGCAAAGCTAAACCATGAAGGCATTTGACCATTTGAATTAATTAAATCCGATACGATCAAGGATGAACTTACAGAAGGGTAAAAATAACTGTTATTATCTGGGTGTAACGTTGAAGTCCAGTCATTTCTAGCCGTCAAAGTGATATACCAGTAATTGCTGTAATTTAAGTCTAAACTCGCGTAAAGTGAGTTGATTTGTTTTTTATAGATAGACTCCGAAATGCCAGGATTACCAATATTGTTTCCTAAAGTGAATAAGTTAGGTACTCTTAAGTTTCCAGCAGAAGCATGAATGGAGTTTCTGTTGGATTCCATGATTTGACCATATAAGGCTAATGAACCTCCCCATTTGCCTACGATATTGTCTTTTCTTGCAGTAATATTTGCGATGTAGTTGTTTTCATAGAACTTATCTACACCTGTACCATATGAGTTGTTGATTTTACTTCCTGTATAAGTTTTGCTCTCATATTTGGTGTTGTAATTGTCTGTTCCGAAGCGAACATCAGCACTTAACCAGCTATTGAAATCATATTTAACAGTAGCATTCATCAAATAACGATCACGTGTATCGTTGCTTAGCTTGTTATGAATAGCCCAATAAGGGTTTACAGGAGCTTCTGTAGGATCTACATACCAAGTTTGGTTAACTCCAAGCTCGTCCATTCCAGTGCTGAATTGCGTAATGTCTAAAGATCTTGGGAATAAAAGTAACTGTGCATAATAGTTACCATCGTTCTGTCCACCAACTGCACGGTTGTACGCCATGTTTTTCATGTATTGTACTTTTACATCCGTTGACCATTGGTTTCTTTCTCCAAACTTAGCATTAACACGGTTGATTAGATTTAAACGATTTAGCTTCATGCCAGGAGTTTTACTGTTGTCATGGAGATAAGTTGCTGAGGAGTAAAGGTTTACTTTATCCGAAATAGCTTGTTGGAAGTTGATGTTTTGAGTTGTATTAAATCCTGTTTGGAAGAAATTCTGCATATTATCATATGCTTTCAAATTTATTTTCTTTCCGTCCCAAGTTTCTACTTCCTGACCAGTGATTTTTTCACCCCATGATGTACCAGCTTGTTTACCATAAATACCACCTGCACCTTGAGAGAATTCACTCTGCAATTCAGGTAGCATAAAGATGTTTTCCATACCAGTGATAGTGGAGTAGGAAATACCAACACCATCTTTTTGTTTACCAGATTTGGTTGTAATCAAGATAACACCGTTAGACGCGCGAGAACCATATAATGCAGAAGCTGCACCACCTTTTAATACCGACATACTTTCGATATCCTCAGGGTTTAAGTCTCCAAGACCACCACCCATATCGGCTGTAGGGTTCCAGAAGTCATTGTTTGAGGCTCCTACGAAGTTATCCATAGGTACTCCATCCACAACAATTAATGGTTGGTTATCCCCAGTTAATGAATTAAAACCTCTTAAAATGATTTTAGACGAAGAAGCAGGACCTCCTGAACTTTTCATAACTTGCAAGTTAGAGACCTTACCACTTAAAGCATTGGCAATGTTATTCTCTCTAGCATCAGTTAATGCTGTTCCTTGAACCTCTTGGAAAGAATATCCTAAAGATCTCTTTTCGCGTTTTACTCCCATTGCTGTCACCACTACTTCATCAATATTACTCTCATCTTGACTCAAGGTAACATTGTGTGAAGTTCCAGAAACGGTGATTTCTTGGGAACTATAACCAATAATGGTAAAACGTAGCTTTTCACCATTGTTAGCTTGAATGCTGTATTGCCCAGTCGCATTAGTTTGTGTAGCACGGTTGGTGCCTGCTACAGTCACACTAACGCCGGCAACAGGACCGTTTGCATCTGTTACTCGTCCTGTAACAGTCTGCTGTGCAAATAATGTCGAAATGCTCAATAGCATAACAAGCACTATACTGCAGCTTTTAGCGTAAAGTTTGCTCATTTTTTAAACTGATTTTTGGTAAATAATTTCTATTAATTGTGATTTTTATTCCTGATAGTGTTGTACTTTTTAAATTTTAATAGTTTATAAAATAGTCTTTAATTGTGATTTATAAATGGTTTTGTCGGCTCTTGCAATGCATATGCACGTAGAGCCTAATAGTTGTATGTGTTCAGTTTTACTGAATTTGATTTTAACATTTTTGGAAAGGCGATGAATGGTAAACTCTAAAATCGCCGCATGGATATGAGGGCTAAGGACATCTTTTGCTTTTGCACCTCGACCAGAAATAACAACCATTTCTGGATTGATGATGTGGATTAAGGTCGAAATACCCTTTCCTAACATATAGCCAATACGACTAACACATTCAATGGCCAATTGATCTCCATTAATTGCAGCAGTCAGTAATTGATCTCCTGTTAGATAGCCTTGTTCTTGATACGGTTTACTTAATTTGGATTCTGCTTGTTCCTTTAATCGTTCTTTTGCCATGTCGACCGCGGCTAACAGAGAAGCCTCTACCTCCAGGCAGCCTACTTTTCCACAAGAGCATAACTTATTTAAATTAGAAAGGGGAATGTGACTGAATTCACCAGCATAACCCGAATGTCCTCGATAAAGTTCATTGTCAATAATCATCCCCAAACCTACACCCCAATTCATATTGACAACCATTACATTCTTTGCCAGTTTTGCCTGTCCAAAATGATGCTCTGCAATAGCAATTGCCGACGAATCATTCTCAATGAATACAGGAAGATCTATTAGTTTAGATAGGTTGGCTTGTAAATTATAGAATGGAGAGTCAATAGAGTAGGAATAATTCTTCCCTAAATTACTATCCACAAAACCAGGCATGCTTAATCCTACTGCGTAAATAATAATATCCTTGGCTTCAGAAATAACAGATTGAATTAATTCCACAATCTGTTCAAATGCATTGGAATCTTTTAAGGTGATTTGTTGCGTTTTTATTGCTGTTTGATATACATTATTGAGGTTTGTAACAACAACTGAGGAATAGAACTGATCTATTGCAATACTAACGATGTTTGGAAGTGCCTTGGCATTTAAGATAAATTGTGCTGCGCGACGCCCTCCAGTTGATGGTGCTAAACCGTCTTGCTCCACTAAATTAGCTTCAATAAGTCTATTAATTGCACTTGTAGTATTAGGAATGCTCTTTCCAGCCGATTGACTAAGGTCTGCAATCGATTGCGGATTTGTAAAGTAAAGACTTTTAAGTATCGATAATTTAAGGCTTTCCAAGGCTAATTCGTTTTAACAATGATTTCGTAAAGTTAAATTAAAATAATCTTAACATACAAATACTTTTTAATTTTTTTAATAAGTCAGGCACCATTACTTAATTGATTAATAATGTCTTCTGTAAAACATGCGTTATTGTGCGTGTTTAGATTATCTTTCCGCATTATGTGGTTTTAATTATGCACTTAAAGCCGTACATTAGCTTTAATTATTACCCATATGAAACAACGTTATTATTCTTTAGATGTGTTCAGAGGAGCTACCGTGGCTTTGATGATCATGGTGAACAATCCGGGCACTTGGTCCTCCATGTTTGCCCCTTTAAAACATGCACCTTGGCATGGTTGTACTCCAACGGATTTGGTATTTCCATTTTTTCTGTTCGCAGTCGGTAATGCCATGTCGTTTGTGATTCCTCGATTGCAAGAAGCAGGGGATGGGGTGTTTTGGAGAAAAGTAATCAAGAGAACCATATTGATTTTCTTAATTGGATTAGGCTTAAATTGGTTTCCTTTTGTACAATGGGTTGATGGGACATTGCAATTCCGTGAGTGGGTAAGCTCTGCCGATCCCACAAAGGGCGTACGCATTTTAGGTGTATTACAACGAATTGCCATAGCCTATTTCTTTGCATCTGTATTAGCCTATTATTTTAAACCTAGAACATTGATTTATATATCCGCTGCAGTCCTTTTAGGCTATTGGGGATTAACGGCATTCTTAGGAACTGGCGATCCTTATTCTTTAGAAGGATGGTTTGGAACTGATATCGACAAGCAAATCTTGGGTGTTGCGCATATGTACAAGGGTGAGGGAGTGCCATTTGATCCAGAAGGATTTATGAGTGCTTTGCCAGCTGTAATACAAGTTGTGTTTGGTTATTTAGCAGGTGTATTTATTAAGAAGCAAGGGCAAGTTGATTGGTTATGGACGAAAGTGCCGGCCTCAAATGAACCTCACTTTAAATTGTTATCCGGTATGTTTGTAACGGGATTTATCCTAGTAGTTCTTGCTTGGACTTGGTCATTAGGATTCCCTATTAATAAGAAAATATGGACCAGTTCCTATGTATTATACACGACAGGCTTGGGTATAATGACCATAGGCGGCATGATTTGGTATATCGAGGTACAAGGCGTGAAGAATGCATTAACCAAATTCTTTGATGTATTTGGTAAAAACCCACTGTTTATCTTTGTTTTAAGCGGTTTGTTGCCAAAAACATTGGCTTTGATCCGTATTCCTAATGGAGTGTCAGCAGAGGGTGTGCAATTATTTACCAGTCCTTTGGCTTGGTTCTATAAAAATGTATGTGCACAATTGCCTGGACCTACTGAAGTGGGCTCATTTGCTTACTCCCTTTGTTTTCTAGCATTCATGTGGGCAATTTGTTACTGGTTAGACCAAAAGAAAATCTATATCAAGGTTTAAAAGGAAGATAAAGAAAGATATATTTTCATAATTGGATGAAAGCCATTATCTTTGCATCCAATTAATTAAATTTTTAACGCTTTAATATTATTCAAGAATGTATTTAAGTAAAGAGTACAAAGCTGATATCTTCGCAGAATTTGCAGGTGCAGCAGCAAACACTGGTTCTGCAGAAGGACAAGTAGCTTTATTCACTAAAAGAATTGCTCACTTAACAGAGCATTTGAAAAAAAACAGAAAAGACTTTAACACACAACGTTCCCTACAAATGTTAGTAGGTAAGCGTCGTTCTTTATTGGCTTACCTGTACAAAAAAGATATTAACAGATACCGTGCTATCATTAAAGCATTAGGTCTACGTGATATTATCAAATAAGCTTTTAGTAAAAAGTATTATCAAAGCCTCAGCATTTTTGTTGAGGCTTTGTTGTTGATAGATGTGAGATATGAGATATGAGACCGCTGAGCCCTACGGGCAGTAGTTAGTAGTTGAGACAACAGATAATAGACAAAAGAAAACAGACTTTGGTTTGTCCGTCGTCTAATGTCTGTCCTCTAATGTCTCCCATCTATTGTCTCCCCTTCCAATTCATGCCTATCTTATAAAAAAACGTACATCAATACGATTAGCTAAAATTTTATTTACCTTTGTGCGGATTAAAAAGGTCAAATAAATTGATGCATGACAAATGACGCAAATGCATCACAATGAAAAAACAATGAGTTATAACGAAAAGAAAGTAACAATTGAAATGGGTGGCGGATTAGCACCTATTGAATTGTCGACTGGAAAATTAGCTAAACAAGCTGATGGATCAGTTGTGTTGAAACAAGGTGCTACGATGTTGTTAGCAACAGTTGTTTCTGCTAAAGAACCTAAGCCGGGAACAGATTTCCTTCCTTTATCGGTAGATTATCAAGAGAAATATGCGGCTACTGGTCGTATCCCTGGTGGTTTCTTACGTCGTGAGGCAAGATTATCAGACTATGAGGTATTAATCTCTCGTTTGATTGACCGTGCTTTACGTCCATTATTCCCAGATACCTATCACGCAGATACCCAAGTGATGGTTTCTTTAATCTCTGCTGATAAAGAGATTATGCCTGATGCATTAGCTGGTCTTGCTGCATCTGCTGCTATCGCGGTTTCGGATATTCCATTCAATGGTCCTATCTCTGAAGTTCGTGTAGCGAAAGTAGATGGTCAGTTAGTAATTAACCCTACTGTGTCTGCATTAGAAAACGCAAGCTTAGAGTTTATCGTTGCAGGTTCTGCACAAGATATCGTGATGGTGGAAGGTGAATGTAAAGAAATTTCTGAAACCGAAATGGTAGAGGCAATTGCTTTTGCTCACGAAGCGATCAAAAAACAAGTTGCTGCTCAGGTTGAATTAGCTAACCTAGTAGGAGTTAAAGAAAAACGTAATGCTGAACACGAGCCTAGCAATCCAGAATTGCGTGATGCTATCTATGCTGCTACTTACGATCAAGTATACGCTATAGCAAAATCGGGTTCTTCTAAACATGACCGTACTGAGAAATTTGCAGAAATCGGTAAAGCATTCTTTGAAACTTTAGGTGAAGAGATTGACGATGAAACTGCATTCTTATTGAAGAAATATTACCATGACGTACAGTATGATGCTGTTCGTAACTTGGTATTAGACGAAGGAATTCGTCTTGATGGTCGTGATGTTCGTACGGTACGTCCTATCTGGACAGAAGTAGATTACTTACCTGCAGCACACGGATCAGCAATCTTTACTCGTGGAGAAACACAATCCTTAACATCTGTAACCTTAGGTTCTAAGGATGATGAGCAAATGATTGATGGTGCTTTCTTCCACGGATACAATAAATTCTTATTACACTACAATTTCCCAGCATTCTCTACAGGTGAAGTAAGACCTAACAGAGGTCCGGGTCGTCGTGAAGTAGGACACGGTAACTTGGCTATGCGTTCCTTGAAGCAGGTTCTTCCAGGAGAGGATAACCCATACACAATCCGCGTTGTTTCTGATATCCTAGAGTCCAATGGTTCTTCATCTATGGCTACTGTTTGTGCTGGTACATTAGCATTAATGGATGCAGGTGTGAAAATCAAAGCTCCAGTATCAGGTATTGCAATGGGATTGATTACTGACGAGAAAACCGGAAAGTATGCTATCCTTTCTGATATCTTAGGTGATGAAGATCACTTGGGTGATATGGACTTTAAAGTTACAGGTACAGAAAAAGGTATCGTAGGATGTCAGATGGACTTAAAAATCAATGGTTTGAAATGGGAAGTATTAACCCAAGCATTGGACCAAGCGAAAGAAGCTCGTCTTCACATCTTAGGAGAAATGGCGAAAACCATTACTAAACCACGTGAGGATTACAAACCACACGCTCCACGTATCATCCAAATCATCATTGATAAGGAATTCATCGGTGCAGTTATCGGACCTGGTGGTAAAATCATCCAAGAAATGCAACGTGAAACTGGTGCAACCATCTCTATCGAAGAAGTGGATAACAAAGGTGTTGTACAAATCTTCGCTGATAACAAAGAATCTATTGATGCTGCATTAGCACGTATCAAAGCCATCACTGCTAAACCAGAAATCGGTGAAGTATACGAAGGTAAAGTGAAAACGATTATGCCTTTCGGTGCATTCGTTGAAATCATGCCAGGTAAAGATGGATTACTACATATCTCTGAAATCGACTGGAAACGTCTGGAAACAATGGACGGCGTATTCAAAGAAGGCGATATGGTAACCGTTAAATTATTAGATATCGACAAACAAGGTAAATTGAAGCTTTCCCGCAAAGCTTTATTGCCAAGACCTCCTAAGGAAGACAAACCGAAAGAAGGATAGTTGAAACAAAAAGAGCGCTGATGAGGCGCTCTTTTTTTAGTATATAGTATTGAGGTGAGACCGCTTTGCTACTAGATATGAGACATGAGACCGCTTCGCTATTAGATATTAGAAAATAGATAGGTGGGTAGGTGTTATTTATTAGCGGTCGATGCGTGCATCGACCCTACCGATAGCGTGGAAAATATAGTCTAAAATGTCCCTAACTGTAGGGTCGAAGCATGCTTCGACCGCACTTTATCTAACTCAATTTCAACTTATTTACTTATTCTGATGTGCATGGTTTGAAGTTCGATCATCTTCGATTCTCGATGACGTGTTCCTGTGGGGGGAGGAGTGGAGACTCATCGCTTCGCTCTGAGTTGTAAATAGCGTTTCTGCTATCCCGCCAATAGGTCTATCTACTAAATACTACTTTCTATATCGGGCAGACATACCGCTGTGCTTAGTACTGCCCCTACGTATGGGAGCTACTAATTGCCTAAAATCAAACTATCTAGATAGTACGTAAGGTAGGGGCGGTACTGAGTGAGTTCGAGGGAAAGGGATTTATCCCTGACGAGAACGAACGGAATGTCCGCCCGTGTTTTGTGTTGATAGAAAACAGATGATAGACATCAGACACCAGATGTAAGGTTTTTAGGTTTTATTTATTAACGGTCGATGCATGCATCGACCCTACCGATAACGTGGAAAATACAACCTAAAACGTCCCTAACTGTAGGGTCGAAGCATGCTTCGACCGCTTTAGTACTCCATAAATCTATCCCGCCAATAGGTCTAACTACTCTGTACTAAATACTAAATACTAACCAAAAAAGGGATGCCATTTTGGCATCCCTTTTTTGGTTATAACATCATCACGTCAGGTATTTCTGCGACTTTTTTGTAATAATCAATTACTTCATCGGCATTGTTTACAAAGTTCTCAACCGATATCGATGTGTATTTACCACCTGAGGAAGATTTCTCCGAGAACTTAGCACTCGGATGGGTAAAAAGCGCTTTCACTTGATCTCCTTTGTCTGAATCGCTTTTAACGATGAATTTAAAGGTGTAGATTGTAGGGAAATTCTCTACATCGATTAATTTCTCCTTGAAGTTTTTGTAAAAATCCTCAGGATTGTTGTCTTGAATGTCCTTTATGTTAATGTTGTTGTTAAAATCTGTCATTTTTCTTTTCTCCTTTCCCTAATTTATCAAAATGCATACCTAAGGGTATTTTATGACAAAACGTTAGAGTGAGGGAATTGTTTAATTTTCCATAGAAGTTGGCTGATTCTTCTTGTGCTTGCCAAATTTCTTGTTTGGTTTGTCCGACATGAGGAACTCTAGCGTTCCGCCATTCAACATATCGCTGTGGCGAATGTAGGATTTGTTGTAAATCTTGCCATCCAAACGTACCGACTTGATGTAAACATTCTTAGGACTGTTGTTTTTCACTACGATGCTAAAGGTTTTGCCACTTGGCATGCTGATATGTGCTCCGTCCAATGAAGGGCTTCCAAATACATATTCCCCATTTACCGGAGATGCAGGGTATAGGCCCATCATTGACCATACTGCCCAAGCACTCATTTGACCTGCATCTTCGTTTCCTGCATAGCCATCTGGACGATCATGATACATGGAATCCAAAATAGTACGTACTTTCTCCTGCGTCTTCCACGGTTTACCCAAATAGCTATACATGTATGCAATATGGTGGCTTGGTTCATTTCCATGAGCATACTGCCCGATGAATCCACTCGCATCAGGCGATTTGTTTTCGCCAGTCATATAGGAAGGTGCAGCAAATAATTTATCCAGCATCTTGTCTAGTCCATCTTTCTTAGGAAATAAATTCGCTAAACCGCGTACATCATGTGGCACGAAGAAAGAATGTTGCCATGCATTACCCTCAATGTATTGGCTCTTGTCAAAATCATGTTCGGAATAGAATGGATCAAATGGCTCAACGAATGAACCGTCTTTCAATTTTGCGCGCATGAAACCACTCTTAGGATCAAAATGATGTTGGTAGTTTTTAGCTCTTTTCGTAAAAGCTTCGTAATCCGCAGTTTTACCTAGTTTTTTAGCAACTAAGGAGATACAGTAATCATCAAAAGCATATTCCAATGTTTTGGTTACAGATCCACCATTTACATCTTGCGGAACATAGCCATACTCGATATAAGCAGGTACTTCCCTTATTTTCTGAAATGCACTACCTAGCATGGCTTTATAAGCACGTTCTTGATCCAATCCTGGCCAATCCTTCAAAATAGCATCTGCTAAAACAGGAATAGCGTGGTATCCCGTCATGGTATTGGTCTCAAAGGTGCTTAGATCCCAAACAGGCAATAGACCATTCTCATCGTAAAAAGCCAACATGCTGTTTAGCATATCCGTATAACGATCTGCTTGTGTAATGGTAAAAAGCGGCTTTAGGGCACGGAAAGTATCCCAAAGAGAAAATAAGGTGTAGCGTTGTCCGCCATTTGCCATGCTATGAACCTCTCCCTTATAGTTTTTGTATGCACCATCTTGGTCCGAATAAAGGGTAGGGGATACCGCTGTGTGGTATAAAGCCGAATAGAATATTTTTTTCAATCGTTCATCTGAGGAAACCACCTTGATCTTTCCTAATTCTTTTTCCCATTTTGCTTCCGCATTTGCTTTTACAGCTTGAAAATTCCAACTCGGGATCTCCTGTAGGGCTGCCAATGCTTTTTCTTCGTTTGAAGTCGATAAGGCAACTTTTAATTCTACCGGATTGGAATCAGCGAAGATAAATTGGGCATTGGGAGCTAAACTTGCTGACATGCCTTGCTTCAATTCCAATTCCACATCTTTATCCATAGTCTTGTTACCGTTCAACAAGTATTTCGCAAATGGTTTTGAGAAACGAATAGCAAAGTAAACATGCTGTTTATTTGCCCAGCCTGTTGAATAACGATACCCAACCGCCGTGCTGTCGTTCAAAATGCGGATTGCAGTTTTTGTAGGTTTATCCCAATTGTATGCATGGTTAAGGTCTAAACGAATGGTTGCTTCCGAACCTTGAGGAAATTGATACCGATGATAACCCACACGTTCCGTTGCCGTTAGTTCGGCCTGAATGCCGTTTTGAAGTTTTACAGAATAATAACCAGGGCTAGCTTGCTCATTCTGATGGTCAAATTTAACCCGAGTATCCAGCTGATGCTGATATTTTGGCGAAACTAGTGGCATAATAGCAATATCCAACCAATCGCCTATTCCGGTTCCGCTCAAATGCATATGGCTAAATCCAGCAATGGAGTCTGCACTAATGTGGTAACCACTGACCCAGTCCCAACCGCCTTTGCCATTATCAGGTGACAGTTGAACCAGAGAGAAAGGTACGGTAGCTCCAGGATAGGTATGTCCATGACCGCCAGTACCGATAAAAGGATCTACATATTTCGTCAGTTCTTGCGCATTTCCTTGAAAAGAAAGCAGACTTAAAACCGAAAATATTGATGCGGCTTTCAGCTTGTTTAAGGTTATCATATATGCTAAGTTTAAAAATTGTTTATTACAAATGTACATTTTTAATTCGTTTAAACCCTTTTAGCATTTTATTTAGCGAATTATTTAGCATTTATTTGCTAAAATTTAGCTGTTTTTATATATTTGGTAGATTTTAACTATCAACAGCTAACCTAAAAAAATGAAGAAACGTATTTTGATCAGTGACATTGCCAAGAATCTGGGCGTCTCCGTAACGACTGTATCCTTTATCTTAAATGGCAAAGCCAAAGAAAAAAGGATCAGTGAGGGACTTACCAAGCGTGTATTGGACTATGTTAAGAAGGTAGGGTATAAGCCTAACCAACTGGCACAAAGTCTGCGTACTGGTCAATCAAAGATATTGGGCCTGATCGTCGAGGATATTTCCAATCCCTTTTTCTCGAATGTAGCAAAATTTATTGAACGAATTGCCTATGATAATGGCTACCACATCATCTATTGTAGCATGGATAATGACGTGACCAAAGCCAAGGAATTAATTCAATTGTTCTATGACCGTCAAGTGGATGGGTATATCATTACACCTCCCGAAGGTTTGGATGATACCATAGAAAACCTGCTAAAAAACAATGTTCCGGTGGTTTTATTTGACCGATACATTCCGAGTTTGGAAACCAACTATGTTGTTTTGGATAACTTTAACGGTGCTTTCAATGCTACCAAACACCTATTGGAAAACCCAAATAATAAACGTGTTGGTTTTGTTTCCTTATTCTCGAACCAAACCCAAATGCGCGACCGTTTAGATGGTTACATGAAAGCAATCGATGATTTTGAACAACAGGCATTCATTAAGAAAATCAAAATTGATGAGGATGAGGATTCCTCAATCGAGCAATTGCACGATTTCATTGACAGCAATAATTTGGATGCGGTATTGTTTGCGACCAATTACCTGGCTATTAAAGGACTAATGGCGGTGAAACAATATAATATGGAATTGCCACATATGGTTGCTTTTGATGATCACACGTTATTTAGTTTGTATGAACCAGGTATTTCCGTTGTGACGCAAGATACTGCAGCTATTGCCAATGAATTGATTCACACCTTGTTGAATGAAATCAAAGGAAAAAATAAAGAATTGCAAAAGATTGTTATTCCAAGTGAATTGCAAATCCGCGGTTCTTCTCGAATTCCAGAAGAAGTAGTCGGCTAAGCAAATCAAGCCATTTGCATAAGCAGGAGAACAGCTATTTCTCTTCATAAAATCTAAACATAGCCCCAAATAAGGATGAGCACTGTAGACCTTCCGCTTTGGGGCTATTCTTTTATCCTTTTGTTCTATATTTCCATGTTTTAAGTTCGGGTTTCCTTGGGTTTTCATGTGATATTCTCACGGAATTTCCTTGGATATGATAGGGATCTCCTTCGGAACTCGTTCGGTCGGAACCGAACGAGATCCGAACGAGATCCGAACAAGTTCCGAAGGAGATCCGAAGGTGTCACGACTAAAACCCCTCTGAAAGACGATGAGACTACAGACAATAGACAAAAGACCTGGGAGTGAAATAAAAGAGGACTGCATTCGTGAGAGTGGTAATATATCCGATTATTATGGTTTTTATTTTATCCTATTTTTAAGGTTTGACTACTTGCAGTAATTTTTTTAGAGACAAAAAAAGGACGAGTTGAGCTTCGTCCTGTTAATTTTTTTAAAACACTGTTTTTACTTGTTCTTGATTATTTTTTCTCTAGAGGAACAAATTTCATGGAAATGGAGTTGACGCAGTGTCTGGTGTTTTTGGCGGTGAATCCTTCACCTTCGAAAACATGGCCAAGGTGAGCACCGCATTTGGCACATAAAATTTCTGTTCTACGCCCGTCAGCATCTGTTTCTCGGCGTACTGCGCCTTTGATTTCATCATCAAAGCTTGGCCAACCACAGTGCGATTCAAATTTGTCCTTGGAAAGGTATAATGGGGCGTCGCAGCGCTTGCAGACATAAGTCCCTTGAGCTTTGTTGTTTAATAGTTCGCCAGTAAAAGGCCTTTCGGTGCCTTTTTGGAGGATGACATACTGTTCTTCCGGAGTAAGGCTGTTATATTTGCTGCTGTCGTTCATAAGCTTAGTAGATTTAGGCGGTTGTGACTGTGCACAACCGTAGAAAATGAAAGTAAATAATATGCAAAATATTGTTTTCATGAGTAGACTAAGTTACTAAAAAATCTGAGGAGAAAGATCAGGCTAATGTTATTTTTCGAGCGTTTGGGGCTATTTAGAGCAACCTATTTAGAATGATTATAAATTGATAAATTACGTCATCAAATTGTCAGGGATTGCTTAATAAGTTATACTTTTGTGCATTGTTTTGTACGGTATTGTGTACCAGTAGTAGAGAGTCAACAATTAATTATTACACATAAAATAGTATAAAGTGCTAAATATGAGAAATATCTCATCCGTTTTGGGAAGACTTGCGAAGTCAATATCAATCAGTTTGGTATTGTTTTTTGCCGTTATTACAACCACGCATGCGCAGGATGCTGCGAATGGTGCTGCGCTATTCAAGGCTAACGCCTGTCAGTCGTGTCACACTATGGGAAGAAAAGGTGTTGGTCCAGATTTGATTGGCTTATCCGAGCGTCGAGATATGGCCTGGATCGTGAAATGGATTCACAACCCTCAGGGCATGATTGATTCTGGCGATGAGCAAGCCGTAGCGTTGAAAGCAGAGTTTCCAACAGTGATGACTCCATTTGCGAGTTTATCTGAAGGCGACATTGCGGACATCGTAGCTTACTTGGATGCTGAGAAAGTGAAGATGGAAGAAAAGAAAGCTGCTGCTGGTGCAACTGGTGGTGGGGCTGCAAGTTCAGATGCTAATACGATGATGATCATCGGCTTAGTAGCTTTATTCGTAGTTGCTGTTGCTGTTATCTTTGCTTTGAACCGTGTTACAAAAACTTTAGAACGTGTTATTGCGAACAACCAAGCAGCAATTGCTGAGGCGCAAGCGAAACACGAAGAAGTTGGTGAAAGCAGTTCTGCGAAATTTGCTAAGGCATTCTTGAAAAACAAGAAGTTAGTAGGTTTTGTAGTCTTAATGGTGGTTGGTTTATTAGGTGTAATGGGATGGCAGACCATGTGGAACGTAGGTGTTCACCAAGGTTACAAACCAGTTCAGCCGATTAAATTCTCACACCAAATTCACGCTGGGGTTAACCAGATTGAATGTCAGTACTGTCACGGTGGTGCATTTAAATCGAAAAATGCCTCTATTCCATCTGCTAACGTATGTATGAACTGTCACAACACCGTAACAGGTTCAGATCACTATGATGGAAACATCTCACCAGAGATTGCTAAATTATACCGTGCAGTAGACTGGAATCCAGATACAAGAACTTATGGAACAAACACTAGACCTATCGAATGGGTTAGAATCCATAACTTACCTGACTTTGCATACTTCAATCACTCACAACACGTAGTTGTTGCAGGTGTGGAGTGTCAAACATGTCACGGTCCTATTCAGGATATGGAAGAAGTTTACCAATACTCGCCACTAACCATGAAATGGTGTGTGGACTGTCACAAATCAACTGAGGTTAATAAGGATAATGCTTATTACGATCAATTGATTGAAGCTCACGAGAAATTGAAAAAAGGTGAGAAAATGACAGCTGCAATGATCGGTGGATTAGAGTGTGGTAAGTGTCACTATTAATGAATTAATTTAGAAATACAGAATCTTATATATAGCTTAAATGGAAAGCAATAAAAAATATTGGAAAGGCTTAGAAGAATTGAATCAAACACCTGCTTTTGTTGAAGGAAGCAAAGGGGAGTTTGCTGAGTCTATTCCTGTAGAAGATGTGTTAAACGAAGCTGGTTTAAGTACTAAGACGCCTCGTCGTGATTTCTTAAAGGCTTTGGGTTTCGGTTTAGGCGCTGTAACATTAGCTGCGTGTAACCGTACACCAATTCATAAGGCAGTTCCTTATGTTATCAAACCAGAAGAAATTACCCCGGGTATCCCTAACTTCTACGCTTCCTCCTTCAATGGTCAGAGTGTAATCGTTAGAACTCGTGAGGGACGTCCTATTTCCTTAGAGGCGAACCCAAATGCAGTTGGATTGAACCAAGGTACAGATGCTAGCACAACAGCTTCTATCTTGGATCTTTACGACATGTCTAAGTTACAAGCTCCACAAATCGGTGGTAAGGATGTAAGTTGGGCGCAGATGGATAAAGCAGTTATCGATGCCTTAAACAAAGCGCAAGCAGCAGGTAAACAAATTACCATTGTTTCTGACAGTGTTAACAGTCCTTCTACTTTAGCTGCAATTGCTGCTTTAGCAGCGAAATACCCTGCTACTAACCATGTACAGGTTGATGCAGTTTCTTACAGCGGTATTCTAGAAGCCAACAGAGCTTCATTCGGTAAAGCTGTTATCCCTTCATACCACTTTGACAAGGCGCAAGTTGTTGTATCAGTTGCAGCAGACTTCTTAGGTTCTTGGTTAGCGGGTGAAGAGCATACGCAAGATTACATTAAAAACCGTGACCACAAATCACTAAAAGGTGGTAAGATGTCACGTCATATCCAATTTGAGTCTGGTCTATCGATGACTGGTTCAAATGCAGACGTTCGTGCAGCAATCAAGCCTTCAGAAGAAGGAGCTGTATTGATCGCATTATACAATGCGGTTACTGGTTCTTCGGTTGCAGGTGGTACAACCAATGCAAAAGCAACTAAAATCTTGAAATTAGCAGCTGCAGAGCTAGTAAATGCAAGAGGTGCTGCTGTGGTTGTTTCCGGTTCGAACGACATCAACACACAAGTATTGGTTAATGCGATCAACTCCGCACTTGGAGCTTACGGATCGATCATTGACTTAGATAACTTCTCTAAACAACATCAGGGTTCTGATGCTGCTTTCCAAACCTTCTTAACTGCTGCAAAAGCTGGACAAGTAGGGGTAGCATTCTTCTTGAACAGTAACCCGGTTTACAGTTATTACAAAACTGATGATGTAAAAGCTGCTTTAGCAAAAATCGATTACTCGGTTTCTTTCTCAGACCGTGCAGATGAGACTGCTTCTGAATTGAAAGCAATTGCTCCAAACTGTACATTCTTAGAAGCATGGGGAGATTCATCCGCTAAAGAAGGTTTATTTACCATCATTCAACCGACCATTAACCCAGTGTTCAACACACGTCAAGCAGAACAATCCTTATTGATCTGGGCTGGTGTTAACAAAAACATTCACGATTTTGTTAAAGAGACTTGGGAAGCAAACATTCTTGCAGGTACAGGAAAAACTTGGAAAGATGTATTGCAACAAGGTTTTGTATTCAAAGGTTCTACAACTGGTTCAGCATACACAGCTAATGCAGATGTAAATGCAGCAGCGACAGCGATCACTAATGATAGCAAACGTGTTGCTGGAGGCGTAGAATTAAAATTATACGAATCAACTTCCATCCGTGATGGACGTTATGCGAATAACGCTTACCTACAAGAGTTGCCAGATCCAGTATCTAAGGTAACTTGGGATAACTATGCTGCTATTAACCCGGTTGATGCAGAAGAGTTAGGCGTTAAAGAAACTGGAAAAGTAACAGTTGAAGCTAACGGTTATAAAGTTGATCTTCCAGTAATCTTACAACCGGGTCAAGCAAAGGGTACTGTTTCAGTAGCTGTAGGTTATGGCCGTACAAAAGTAGGAAAAGCTGGAAATGATGTAGGTGTGAATGCATATCCATTTGCAAGCTTAGTAAACGGAACAATTCAGTTTTCGGCTAAAGCAACAGTAAGCAAAGCATCAGGAATCTATGAATTAGCACAAACACAAACACACCACACGATTGAAGGACGTAACATTGTACGTGAGACTTCATTCGCGAAATACTTAAAAGATCCTAACTCGGAGTCCGGTCGTTTCTCTGATACGCACCAGACATATGATTTATGGAACAAGTTTGAGCAACCAGGTCACCGTTGGGTGATGGCGATTGACTTGAACGCATGTACAGGTTGTGGATCATGTATTGTAGCATGTAACGTTGAAAATAACATTCCAGTTGTAGGCCGTGATGAGGTTCGTCGTCGTCGTGAAATGCACTGGTTGCGTATTGACCGTTATTATACCTTAAACAATGGTGAGGCTTCTTTAACGAAAGAAAAAGAAATTGCAAAAGCAGATGGTCTTGACTACGAAGATGTAACCGTGGTACACCAACCAATGTTATGTCAGCACTGTGAGCACGCACCATGTGAGACGGTATGTCCGGTATTGGCAACAGTACACTCGTCAGAAGGTCTTAACCATATGGCATACAACCGTTGTTTTGGAACACGTTACTGTGCGAACAACTGTCCATATAAAGTACGTCGTTTCAACTGGTTCAACTACTGGAATGACTCACGTTTTGATAACTATCTAAACAATGAGTTCACGCAATTGGTATTGAACCCAGATGTAACTACACGTTCACGTGGTGTTATGGAGAAATGTTCAATGTGTATCCAACGTATCCAAGCAGGTAAATTGCAAGCGAAGATGGAGAACCGTAAAGTTAAGGACGGGGATATCAAAATGGCGTGTCAGGCAGCATGTTCTGCAAATGCTATCATCTTTGGTGATGCAAACGATCCGGAGTCAGAAGTTTCAAAAGCATTACGTAACGAACGCGTTTATTATGTGCTAGAAGAAATCAACGTACAACCAAATATTGGTTATATGACGAAGGTAAGAAACACATTTGAAGCTTAATTTATTCAGACTGAAATAAAAGAACTATGTCATCGCATAACGAATCAATATTAAGAGAACCATTAATCACCGGCAAGGATATCACCTACGCACAAATTACAGATGATATCTTACTTCCGGTAGAGAATAAGCCTAACAAAGCTTGGTGGATCGGTTTTACGGTTGCCGCATTAGGAGCTATGTTATGGGTAGTGAGTGTTGGATACACGTTCTGGACGGGTATCGGCGCTTGGGGATTAAACAAAACAGTGGGCTGGGCCTGGGATATCACCGACTTCGTATGGTGGGTAGGTATTGGTCACGCCGGTACGTTAATCTCCGCAGTATTATTATTATTCCGTCAAAACTGGCGTAACTCCATTAACAGATCGGCTGAGGCGATGACAATCTTTGCCGTTATCTGTGCCGCTACCTACGTTGTAGCACACATGGGCCGCCCGTGGTTAGCATACTGGATTTTCCCGTTGCCTAACCAATTCGGATCACTTTGGGTGAACTTTAACTCCCCGCTAGTATGGGATGCGTTCGCGATCTCCACGTACTTCACTGTATCCTTAGTATTCTGGTACTGTGGTTTGTTACCTGATATCGCGACAGTACGTGACCGTGCTACTGGATTAAAACAAAAAATCTATTCGGTATTGTCTTTTGGATGGAACGGTTCTGTGAAGACTTGGCAACGTTTTGAAATCGTTTCCTTAATCTTAGCAGGTATCTCTACTCCACTTGTACTTTCCGTACACACAATCGTATCCATGGACTTTGCTACCTCGGTTATCCCAGGATGGCACACGACGATCTTCCCTCCATACTTCGTTGCAGGGGCGATCTTCTCCGGATTTGCGATGGTACAAACCTTATTGTTGATCCTTCGTAAAGTGATGAACTTTGAGAACTACATTACTATGTTCCACATCGAGTCGATGAACAAGATCATCATGGTAACAGGTTCAATCGTAGGTATCGCTTATTTAACCGAGTTATTCATTGCATGGTACTCTGGTTCAGAATACGAGATGTATGCATTTGCAAACCGTATTGCTGGTCCTTACGCTTGGGCTTACTGGGCGATGATGACCTGTAACGTGATTTCTCCGCAGTTATTCTGGTTCAAGAAAATCCGTACAAGTATTCCTATCTCTTGGGTATTATCTATCGTAGTAAACATCGGTATGTGGTTTGAGCGTTTCGTAATTATCGTTACTTCTCTACACCGTGACTACTTGCCATCATCTTGGGCAATGTTCTACCCTACATGGGTTGACGTAGGTATCTTCGTAGGATCTATCGGATTGTTCTTTACCTTATTCTTATTGTTTTTACGTTTCTTACCTGGTATTGCGATTGCAGAGGTTAAGTTGTTGTTGAAGAGCGCGAGCTTACAACAGAAAACGAAATTGGTTCAAGAAGGAGCATTCCCTGAGGATCAAGTGGAATACTTCAGAAACTCGTTGGATAAGTACGATTCAGTGACAGAGGAAGACATTAAGGCGTTAAAGATTAAAAATTAATAAGCAATGAGCAATACAAAATATATACTAGGAAGTTTTGCGGATCCTGATGAAATGATGCACGGGATCGATAAGTTGCAAGCGAATAACATTAGCATTTTTGATTGTTTCACTCCAATGCCAATTCACGGAATTGAGGCGAAGTTAGGAGTAAAGCCATCACGTTTGCCAATTGCAGCATTTATATTTGGTGCATTAGGTACAATATTGGGATTTAGTTTATTGTTTTATACGATGGCTTACGATTGGCCGATGAACATTGGTGGTAAACCATCGATGCCATTGCCAAACTTTGTACCGGTTACATTTGAGGTTACCATTTTAATCTGTGCTCTAGGCATGGTGGCAACATTCTTCTTCCGTAACCACTTATTTCCAGGCCGTACACCACGTGTTATGGACTTAAGAGCGACAGATGATCGTTTTATCGTAGCAATTGATGCCCAAGAAAATACTGACCATGCTTTGATCGATAACTTATTGAAAGAAGCAGGCGCAGTTGAAGTTAAATACAATGAAAGAAAATATGTTAGTTATGAATAAGAAGAATTTTCTTGGAACTGTATGTGTAGCTGTCGCTTTATCAGCGGTTGTTTCTGCTTGCGGGGATGGAACTTCGCGTAGTGCAGGCTGGGAATTCTCGCCTAATATGTATGAGCCGATCGCTTTTAATCCCGATCAGCCAAACCCAAATTTTAAGAATAACCAAACAGCACAATTACCACCGGCAGCGACTGATCCAATTGGATTTGTACGCTTTGACTATCCAAATACTATTGAAGGATACCAACAAGCTGGCTTAGAAGTTAAGAATCCTTTAGCGGTAACTGAGGCTAACTTGAAACAAGGTGATGCATTATACCAAGTTTACTGTGCAGTTTGTCATGGTAAAGATGGAAATGGTGATGGCCCATTGACAAAAGATAGAAAGGTTAATGATTCAAGAGGAGAACGTGAATTGGAGAAATTCCCGCCGCCACCATCTTATCATAGATCTTCAGGAGCTAAATCAACTCGTGGAACATTAATGGCCGATCTATCCGATGGTCAAATCTACCACACCATTACTTATGGATACAACGCGATGGGTTCTCACGCTTCGCAATTAAATCCAGAGGAACGTTGGAAAGTGGTAATGTTCGTTCATGAATTACAAAAAAAATAATCTAACATTGATAATATAAATGGGAACTCACAATCATCATCACGATTATAATTTCAGCGAGCAATTTCAATTCGCAGGTATCGCTAAGGTCCTGAGTTTGGTTGCAATCGTTGTAGGAATAGCCGCTATTGCATTCGGCTTACTTTCTAGTGACCATATCATGGTTGAGCGTACATATGCCAATTTATTATTGATGGGATATTACTTTACCTGTGTTTGTGCTGCTGGAGCTTTCTTCATCGCCTTACAATTGGTTACTCAATCTGGTTGGTCTGCAGGCCTTCTACGTATTCCTCAAGCGATGGCTAGCATCCTTCCGATTGCTTCCATCATCTTATTGGTTATCGTAGGCCTAGGATTAACTTCACACAATCTATACCACCACTGGCATGCTGACGGGTTAACTGACCCAAACAGCCCTAACTATGATGCCTTAGTTGCTGGAAAAGCTGCTTTCTTAAATGTACCAGGATTCTTGATCCGTCAAATCTTGTTCATGGGAAGCTACGCTATTTTTGCTTTCATTTTAGCTAAGTTATCTTATAACGAAGATTTAGCAGGTGGTCTTAATGGCTACAAAAAGAGCTTTAAGCTTTCTGCGATCTTCTTAGTAATCTTCGGATTTACTACACCAATCTGGTCATTTGATACTGTGATGTCTTTAGAGGCTCACTGGTTCTCGACTATGTTCGGATGGTATAACTTCGCAGCAATGTGGGTAAGTGGATTAGCCGTAATCATCGTTATCTTGGTTCTTTTGAAAAAAGGCGGATACATGAGCTGGGTTAATGAAAACCACCTACATGATTTAGGTAAGTTATTATTTGGTTTCTCCATCTTCTGGACTTACGTTTGGTTTGCACAATTTATGTTGATTTGGTATTCGAATATTCCAGAGGAGACTGTGTACTTCTACAAACGTTGGGAACCAGAATACAAACCTTGGTTTTGGTTAAACATTATCATTAACTTTGTGGCGCCATTATTATTATTGGTTGACCGTGATGCAAAACGTAAATTAAACATGATGTTATTCGTAGCGATCTTGTTATTATGTGGTCACTGGTTAGACTATTATATTATGATTATGCCTGGTACCGTAGGTTCTGAAAGAGGTTTCGGTATTATTGAGATCGGTACTGCAATAGGATTTGTGGGCTTGTTCACTTTCTTGGTCATGACCAAAATAAGCAAACATGCTTTGGCACCTAAGAATCATCCATTCTTGGATGAGAGCTTGCATCATCAGATTTAATAGAGATTAAGTTGAAATAACGTTCAAACGTCTTATAAAAAATGAAGTTTAAAATAAATAACAGATTTAAGTCCTTGTTTGGAGGCTTATTAGCTATTAACCTATTATTTGCAGCGCCGGCATTTGCTTCGGTACAAGATTCAACGGCTGCAACTACTGCGGTGGAGCAAACAGCAGTGACAGCGGACTCGGCAGCGACCGCTACAGACACGACTGCAGCAGCAGCAACGGATACAGCTTCCGTAGCAGCAGCATCTACAGCTAGCTCTAGTGTGACGCCTGTAGCTTCTGGCACACAAAAAGAAGAAAAAGTAACTGATCCTCAGGTTTACAAAAACTTGACTTATTACATTTTATTCTTCTTGGTAATCTGTGCTGTAGTAGCAGTAATTGGAAAAGTACATTCAATTTACGTGTTGACAAAACGCGTGAATGGAACATATAATCCTTTAGCAAACAATACCCTTCAAGCAACCTTGATGTTGGTATTCTTAATTGCTTTCTTAGGATTTGTTTACTACGGATATGCCGTTTGGGGAGCTTGGTCTTGGCGACCAGCAGTAACCGAGCACGGTAAAGAAGTAGATACCATGTTTATTATCACAACCATCATCATTACCGTTGTATTGGTATTGGTTCACATCTTATTATTGGTATTCTCTTTTATCTACAGAATGCGTGCAAAACGCAAAGCTTATTTCTACCCTCACAACGATGCGATTGAGCGTTTATGGACAATCGTTCCTGCGGTGGTATTAACGATCTTAGTATTGTTTGGTTTCTTTACTTGGCGTAAAATCACCAACATTCCTGAGGACTTAAAAAAATCTGCTTTACAGGTAGAGGTATTAGGAGAGCAGTTCCAATGGACAGTTCGCTATCCTGGAGCTGACGGAAAAATCGGTAAACGTAATTACAAATTAACAACTCCATTAAACGGTTATGGTATTGACTTCAATGACAAAGCTGCTTGGGACGATGTTAAAGGTGATATGATCGTTATTCCGGTTAACAAACCAGTTCGTTTCCATATTTTATCAAAAGATATTATCCATTCATTCTACATTCCAGATTTCCGTGTACAAATCAACGCGGTACCAGGTATGACGAATTATTTCCAATTTACTCCGACAACAACAACGGAGGAAATGCGTGATAAGATGAATGACCCTCAATACGATTACGTAATGTTATGTGCGAAGATCTGTGGAGAGGCCCACTATAACATGCAAAAAACAGTTAAAGTGGTAACTGAAGCTGAATACGCAGAGTGGTTAAGCAAACAAGCTAAATTCTATACGGAAGATATTCAGAAGGAATTCGCTGAGCTTAATGGCGCTGAAGGAAAGAAGAAAGAAGACTTAACAGCTTCAATTAATTAATCGAATAGAGAATATATAATAACATATGTCAACTACAGTTATATCGCACGACGCAGCTCATCACGATGACCATGGTCACCATCATGAATCGTTCTTGACGAAGTATGTCTTCAGTCAGGATCACAAGATGATTGCAAAGCAGTTTTTGATCACAGGTATCATTATGGCCGTATTCGCTATGATCCTGTCGGTCCTATTCCGGATTCAACTTGCCTGGCCTGATAAAGAATTTCCTATTCTAGAAGTATTCTTAGGAAAATGGGCTGAAGGCGGTCGTATCAAACCTGACTTCTTCCTGTCATTAGTTACGATCCACGGTACCATGATGGTATTCTTCGTATTGACAGCTGGCCTATCAGGTACATTCAGTAACTTACTTATCCCTTATCAATTGGGAGCACGTGATATGGCATCTCCATTGATGAACATGTTATCGTACTGGTTTTTCTTCACTGCCTGTGTGATTATGGTTGCTTCTTTCTTTATTGAAAGTGGTCCAGCATCCGCAGGATGGACGATTTACCCGCCGCTCTCTGCTGTGCCGAAAGCCATTGCAGGTTCAGGATTGGGTATGACCTTATGGTTAATCAGTATGACCTTGTTTATCGCTTCTCAGGTATTAGGTGGTGTTAACTACATCAGTACCGTGTTAAACATGCGTACTAAAGGTATGGAGTTATGGAAAATGCCTTTAACAATTTGGGCGTTCTTCTTAACTGCTATCGTAGGTTTATTATCCTTCCCAGTATTGGTATCAGCAGTAGTATTGTTGTTCTTTGACCGTTCGGTAGGAACTTCATTCTACTTATCAGACTTAGTAGTTGGTGGTACAATCCTTCCAAACGAAGGTGGTTCGCCAATCTTATTCCAACACTTATTCTGGTTCTTAGGTCACCCTGAGGTATATATCGTAGTTATGCCTGCATTAGGTTTAACTTCTGAGGTTATCTCAACAAACTCACGTAAGCCGATCTTCGGTTACCATGCGATGGTTTATTCCTTAGTAGGTATTACCGTATTGTCTTTCATCGTTTGGGGTCACCACATGTTCGTAACAGGTATGAGTCCTTTCCTAGGTGGGGTGTTCATGATCACGACGTTGATCATTGCGGTACCTTCAGCTGTTAAAGCCTTCAACTATATTGCTACTCTATGGAGAGGAAATATCCGTTTCACGCCAGCGATGATGTTTGCTATCGGTATGGTATCATTCTTCGTATCAGGTGGTTTAACAGGATTATACTTAGGTAATGCAACGTTAGACATCAACTTACACGATACTTACTTCGTAGTAGCTCACTTCCACTTGGTAATGGGTTCAGCGTCAATCTTCGGTATGTTGTCTGGTGTTTACCACTGGTATCCTAAGATGTTCGGTCGTATGATGGATGAGCGTTTAGGTTATTTCCACTTCTGGTTAACATTCATTGGTGCTTACTTGGTATTCTTCCCGATGCACTTTATGGGTATTGATGGTGTTCCACGTCGTTATTACGCATTCACTGAGTTCCCTTTCATGGAGAAATGGGTATCGGTTAACTTGTTAGTAACTTGGGCAGCGATCGTTTCAGCAGTAGGTCAAGTAGCGTTCTTATGGAACTTCTTCTCTTCGATCTGGTGTGGAAAACGTGCTCCTCAAAACCCTTGGCATGCAAATACTTTAGAGTGGACTACTCCAGTAAAACATATCCATGGTAACTGGCCAGGAGAGATCCCAACTGTTTACCGTTGGCCATATGATTACTCTAAACCGGGGCATGATGAAGATTTTATTCCTCAAGACGTACCACATTCTCAAACGATGAGTTCTAACTTAATTCATGATTGGGAAGGTAACGAAGAAGGAATTGAAGCTCAAAAGGTGTATAACCGTGAGCATAACAGAGAAACAGAAGGGTAGGGTAAAACCTACCTCTCTTTTATAGATTATCATTTGTAAAAGTAGAGATCCATGTATCCAGCAGCTGAAAAGCGTTTTATTCGGATAAATAAGATCACGATATTCGTTCTTTTTATTGTCATAGCAGCAGGAGGAATCGTTAGAAGTACAGGTTCAGGAATGGGATGTCCAGACTGGCCTAAATGTTTTAACCGCATTATTCCACCTACCGATGTTTCCCAATTACCGCAAGGTTATGAGCAGCATTATGTAGAGGGAAGGATTAAAAAGAACGAACGATTTGCCAACATGATTGAGTTTTTTGGTTACAAAAATCTCGCTGATCAGATTCGTCATGATGAGTCGATCTTAATTCATGAGGAATTCAATGCTGCCAAGACCTGGACGGAATATGTGAATCGTTTAGCTGGTGTAACTGCCGGATTTTGTATGCTGTTTACTGCATTCTACTCTTTTACATATTGGAAAAAGAAAAAGGCCATAGCAATATGGAGCGTTCTTAATCTTATTGTCGTTGTGATACAAGCCTGGCTAGGCTCAATTGTCGTATCTACCAACTTAACACCATGGGTAATTACCATTCACATGTTGTTGGCCTTAGTAATTGTGTGTATAAGTATTCATACGTATTATTGGGCTACGACGCTTCGAAATGGTTCTATTCTGAAAGCTGGAATCCCAAAAGGATTAAAGCTGATTACCTTAGGTTCCATTGTACTATTAGTTATACAAGTGGTCTATGGAACAGAAGTTAGGGAGATAATTGATCACCTTAAACAAACGGATATCATGCGTTCTGAATGGATTGATTCAATCGGTTTGAATTATCATATTCACCGGATCTTAGCTTATTTAACATTGGCCATAACGGTGTTCTTGTTTTTAAAAGTCAAGTCATTGAATATTCAAAATTCAGTCCAATATAAGTATGCATTGATTTCTTTTGTGTTGGTTTGTATTCAAATGTTATCAGGGATTATTTTAGCAAGGTTTCATGTCCCCGCTGTCGCGCAGACAGTACATTTGGTTGTCGCAAGTTTATTCGTAGGTGCACAATACTACTTATTGTTGTTGTTGAATGCACCAAAGCCAGTACTTGTTGAAGATTAAGTAGGGGATTATTTTGATTATGAAGGAATTTATTTCAGATTTTAACAAGCTTGTCAAGCTACGTCTAACCTTGACGGTAGTTTTCTCGGCATCGATCTCATTTTTAATTGGTGCTACGCAGCAAGGAGATATTATCTGGTATAACTGGGCTTTGCTTACATTTGGTGGTTTTTTGGTTACCGGAGCTGCCAATGGGTTTAACGAGATCATTGAGCGTGATTTAGATAAATTGATGAAGCGCACCATGGATAGACCTTTACCTGCTGGTCGTATGACTACAGGTCAAGCCTTAATCTTGAGTGTGTTTATGGGGATCTTTGGAACGTTGGTTTTGGTGAATTTAAACTTCATCGCCGGACTACTTTCTGTGTTTTCCATTTTCTTATATGCATTTGTCTACACGCCGTTAAAACAGAAATCACCAATAGCCGTTTGGGTAGGCGCCATTCCTGGAGCATTACCACCACTAATTGGCTATTATGCAGCATTCAAATCTGCAGGTTTTGGTTTAGCGTACGCTGAGGTAAGCGAACAAGCAGTAGTGATCACACCCTTGGTGTTATTTGCTATTCAATTCTTCTGGCAGTTTCCTCATTTCTGGGCAATTGCCTGGGTATCGGATGAAGACTACAAAAGAGCAGGCTTTCGTTTATTACCAACAACGAGAAAAGATAAGTTATCAGCATGGTTCATATTTATATCAGCCTTGTTGATGATACCCGCAGGATTATTGCCAATGTACTACGGGATTGGAGGCTGGGTGTTCACATCCGTGTCTTTACTTGGCGGATTGCTGTTTACTTGGTATGGGTACCAGCATTTGGTTAAAATGGAAGTTAGTACGGCAAAGAAGATTATGTTTACTTCTTTTGCATACTTACCGATAACACAATTGTTGTTGTTATTAGATTTTAAACCTTTTTAAAATAGATGGAATTAAATATTGCAATGGATAAGCAGGAATTGCTAAACGCAGACTTACAAAAATCAAGAAAAGCCCAGAAGTTTAACCTTTGGTTAGGCATGATTGGGATGTTCATGATGTTTGCGGCCTTTTCAAGTGGGTTTATCGTATATACGAACAGTGGGGTAGATAAGGGTATCAAAACAATTCTTCCTTATGCTTTCATGTATAGTACAGCTGTTATCTTAATCAGCAGCTTGACGATGCACTTGGCTTATAAAGCCGCTAAAGATCACAATTTTGGAAAGCAGAAGCTTTTCTTATTAGCTACCATAGCTTTAGGGATAGTTTTCTTTTTCATACAGTTTCAAGCTTGGAACGTGTTAACCGAACGTGGAATATTCTTCATTAACTCGAATGCTTCACAATCGTTCATTTACATATTTACAGGTTTTCACTTGGCACACATCATAGCCGGAGTATTGGTGTTAGTGCGTTGTTTTGTTGGAGCGTCTAAAAACATTTCACAGGACAGTAATGTTTTCCGGATGGAACTTGCCACAATTTTCTGGCATTTTCTAGACCTATTATGGATATATATTTATGTTTTCTTACTTTTGAATCAATAACAGTAAACAATGAGTACAACAGTATCGCAATTGGATAAGGTAAAAGACGGACCTTGGAGCGGAGGTAAATCACCTTGGAATTTAGAGTATGGAAAAATCATGATGTGGTTTTTCTTGGTATCGGATGCATTTACGTTCTCTGCCTTCCTTATTTATTATGGAGCACAGAAATTTGCGCAACCATCTTGGATCGATGCCGATAAGGTATTCCAATCGATTCCAGGTATCGCAGATTCCGGACAGCCATTGGTATTCGTAGGTATCATGACCTTTATCTTGATTATGTCTTCCGTTACAATGGTATTAGCCGTAGAAGCAGGCCATCGTAACTCCAAACAGGAAGTTGTAAAATGGATGTTATGGACTGTATTAGGAGGTCTATGTTTCTTGAGCTGTCAGGCTATGGAGTGGTATCACTTACACCATATGGGCTTTTGGTTCGGACATAACCCAGCAACAGGTCTTACCGATGACAATGCCATTGTGCAAGCGCTGAGTCCTTACTTCACCAAAGAAGTATCTTATACAGCAGCACTTCAATTCTCTAATCTATTCTTTACGATTACAGGTTTCCACGGTTTCCACGTAACTATCGGTGTTTTATTAAACATCATCGTGCTTTCCATGACCTTGAACAATACATTCGAAAGAAGAGGAACGTATTTAATGGTTGAAAAAGTTGGTCTTTACTGGCACTTTGTAGACTTAGTTTGGGTATTCGTATTTACCTTCTTCTATTTAGTTTAATCATTACGGACAATTAAAATATATAAGACAAATGAGTAATCACGATCATATTGCAAGCCACGATGCACATGCACACGGCGAAGGAATGGATAAAAAACGTATCTGGTCCGTATTCTTTGTACTATTAGCTTTAACAGCATTAGAATTCTTAATCGCTCTAGGCTTTGTACACCATTGGGGTATCCTTCAAAAAGGTACTTTAGTAAATGTTATTTATATCATTTTAACATTAGTAAAAGCATTTTATATTATCGCATTCTTCATGCACTTGAAATTTGAGAAATCAAGCTTTATTGTATGTTGTAGTGTAGGGTTCATTCTTATCGTTTATTTCATCATCTTAATGTTAATTGAAGGTGGTTTCTTACACGGAGCAATGAATCATCAACCGATTTTCCCTCATTAATATATCTATTGCTAATGAGTAAAAATACTCGTTCGAAAAATATATCGAAATTAATAATCCTGGCATTGGTTCTATTCGTGCCAGGATTTTTATATATACTGGTTAATAAAATGGGCTCCAATGAGTACATTAAACTTCCGGTATATGGTGAAAAACACCTCACAGGAAAGATGAAACGCGTGATGGGTAGAGAAATACCCGATACGGCATTTCATGAGCTTAAAACCGTTGATTTCATCAATTATGATGGTAAGCCGGTTCAGTTTTTAGGTTCTGATACCATCATTACTGTCGCTCACTTGTTCTATACCAAAGATCAAGGCTTATCTAAGCAATTAATGCATGACTTGAACGTTATTGCTGAACGCTTTAAATACAATCCCAAAGTGCAGCTTTTCTCGATAGATGTAGACTCTACGGATACACCTGCGGATATGGATAAATACATCAGTTCGTTTAAGAAAGGTAAAAATCCACATTGGTTTGTGGTAAACAAGCCAAATGTAGATATCTTTAGCTATGCTAGAGAGAGCATGTTAATTGAGGCTATGCCTGTAGAAGGAGATCCTAATAAATTTGTTATCAGTAATCAATTGGTATTAATCGATTCCAAGAATCGTATTCGTGGATTCTATGACATCAGCCTTCGCTCAGAGATAGATCGATTGGAAGATGAAGTAAAAGTACAATTGGTTGAAGAAGTTCGTAATCATCCATTAAAAGTAGAAAGAAAGTAGACATGGGAATGACCGCTGAAGAGAAAAAGTATAAAGGTATTATTTGGGCATTAGCCATCATAATTCCTCTTGCTGTTGCTGTATTGTTTCGCGTGAATTTGCGAGATCTTGGATATGATGTGCAACCACTTAGCTTCCTTCCACCAATTTATGCGACTATTAATGGATTAACAGCCGTGTGTTTGGTGATTGCTGTTGCTGCTATAAAACGCGGAAATGTAAAAGTCCATGAAAACTTGATTAAGTTATGCATGGTTTTTTCTTCCTTGTTTCTATTGATGTATGTCGGTTATCATATGACTTCGGAATCCACTAAATTTGGTGGTGAAGGTGCTATTAAATATATCTACTTTTTTATTCTGATCACGCATATCGTTCTTTCGGTGGTTATTATACCTTTTGTATTGTTTACCTTTGTAAGAGGGATAGCTGGAGCATATGAGCGTCATAAGAAGTTGGCTCGTATTACTTATCCGATGTGGTTATATGTAGCTGTAACTGGTGTCATCGTTTATTTGATGATCTCGCCTTATTACGCACATTAATTCTTTAAATTATTAATAAACGAACAGATGAAAAGAGTTTGGATATATCAAGCAGATCGTTTTTTTACACAGCCTGAACTACGTTTGGCGGAAGAGAAATTGGCTGATTTTGTTCGGGAATGGACTGCACATGGTAGCCAGTTAGCAGGACTAGCAGAAATCAAGCATAATCTTTTTGTTGTTTTTACGGTAGATGAGGCCATGGCACAAGTAACGGGATGTTCCATTGATAAATCTGTACACATTCTAAAGCAATTGGAAAAGGATTTGAACATCGGTTTATTTAATAGAATGTTGATTTCCTATCGTGATAAAGAAGGTAATATTCAATTGGTTTCCCGAGATGTGTTTGCAGCACTATGCCAAGAAGGTGAAGTAAATGCCGATACACCCGTATTTAATAACCTGATTCAAACAGCAGATGATATTTCCACCAAGTGGGAAGTGCCTTTTAAAGACAGTTGGCATGCTTCGGTATTCCAATGTAAATAAGGCATTCTGAAAATATAGCAGTCTCTCCAATTGGGGAGACTTTTTTTGTGCCTGCTGGTTTTGCTAAAGTGTATCTACTAATGTTTAATTTTACAGAATTATTCATGAGTCCACAGGTCGAAAAATAAATCACGATATTTTAAAGTAAAATGCTTTTTGATTCGTCTACTTGGATATGGACAGCATACAGCCAGAAGAAATGCAGTTAAAGAATTCCAAGTCATTCTCGGATACGGTAAAGAAATACAGTAGCCAATTGATGAGCTTTGTAAAGGCCAGGGTTCGAAAAACTGCTGATGCTGAAGATATATTGCAAGAAGTATGGTTTCAGTTCTCAAGACTTACGAATATGGATCAGCTGGAGAATGCTGGGGCTTGGTTATATGCTGTTACCAGAAACAAAATTACCGATAGTTACCGCAAGAAAAAGACAGATTCCCTTGATGAGTTGACCGAGAACATGGAAGAAGAGACTGCTGTACTCGAGAAGTTTCTAATAGCCGATTATTCAAATAGCCCTGAGGCTAAATTATTCAAGGATATTTTTTGGGATGAGTTGTATAAGGCATTGGATGAATTGCCCGAGAAACAACGGTCGGTATTTTTATTAAATGAAATCGATCAACTCACTTTACAACAGATAGCTGATTTGCAGCAAGAGAATTTAAAGACCATCATTAGCCGTAAAGGTTATGCGGTCAAACACCTGCGATTACGGTTGCAGGGTTTATATGATGAATTAAAACATTAAGGAAATAAGGATGGAAAAGAATTGGAAACGAAGAAGAAAAGGCAAGTTTGTCTTTATTGGTTTAGCTATGATTGTCGGGGCTTTACTGTTAGTAGCTTTAGTACAATTCCTATGGAACCAGTTGATGACAGATATATTTAATCTCAAAGCGATTAGCTATTGGCAGGCATTAGGATTACTGGTACTCTCCAAGATTCTATTTGGGGGTGGTGGCTTTAAATCTAAGGGTCGCTGTGGAGGTCGATTCCGCAGAGGCAATGAGGGATGTCCAACTTTGGATGATGAGGATAAATCAAGGTTCCGCGAAGAGTGGAGAAGGAGGTTTGCTGATCGCTGTAAACCAAGAGAAGAAGAGGGAAAATAAAATATTCTCCAAATAATTTAAAGTAATTAAAGGTCTTTGTCGTCTACCAGAACAAAGGCCTTTAATTTTTTAGATTAAAAATAAAACACATGAAAAATAAAATGAAATTGATTATCCCACGCTTGATCGGACTGACAGCTATAGTTGGATTGGCAAGTATTATTATCAGCGCATTATTTAAGTTATTATTCTTCGGAACCATCTTATTAGCATTAGGGATGTTGTTCACTTGGATTATCCGTTCCTGGAAAAAAGAAAGTTCTGGTTCGGAGCTCATGCATGAAGATCCGTATTTAGGTATGCATTCGCAGCAGAGACAGGCTGTAGTGCCTGTTGTTGGTTTTAAGAAATCAGCAAAACCCAGTATTATCCCTATTTATTAATCCTTAAAAATAAAATAACATGTTTAGAAGAAATAACACCTTTGGCAGATATCATATGAATAAAGCAAACTGTTCAAGCGTTGGTAGAAATACATTTGATCGCATACAGCAACATTTTTGTAATTCCACGGAAGGCTTTGGTTTTATGAAAGACCGTAGAAATAACGTAGCTGCAAATATTTTAGAGAATGATTTGTATTATCAAGTTCAGGTTTTTGCTGCAGGACGCAAGAAAGATCAGTTTAAAGTCGCTATTGCTAATCAGATTTTAACCATCAGCAGTACGGCTCAAGAATTGGATGGGGACTTGAAGATTGTCTATCAAGAGACGGATTGCGGAGCATTTGAAAGATCTTTTCAATTAGAAGACGAGATTCTATTGGATGGTATTCATGCGAGCTATGAGGATGGTGTATTGACGGTAATCCTAAAAAAAGATCCTGCAAAACAAGAAGCAGATGTAGAAGTTGCTATTTCTTAATAGCGAGAATAGATGTAAAGATAAAGGGCATTCCAAATCGGGATGCCCTTTATGCTATATTTCTTTTTATTATTTCTTATCGACGCTCAATCTACCTGGTCCCATAATGGCAAATGCAACGAATACAGCTAAGAACTCTATAGCATGGGAAGCTCCGGACAATCCATCACCTTTTGCTAAATGGTTAGCAGCAGCAACAACCATCGTCAATGAAAGGAAGATAGCTGCAGGTCTTGTCCATAAGCCTAAGATCAATAATACAGAGCCTAATGATTCTACCAAACCAGCAGAAAATCCAAAAACCGTAGGCATAAAATTAATACCAAGATTACTCATGGAAGCACCAATCTTAGTCCAAGTTTCTACTCCTCCCATTAATTTAGGGAGACCATGAAAGGCTAGCATCGTAGCGCCTAATACCAGTCGAATAATTAATAAACCCGTGTCGATTTTTGAATTTTGCATAGCTTCTTAAATTTAGTGTAATGTTGTCCCAATATACATAAAATTCCTTAGGGTTAAAATTTGGCGGAAAAGCAATTCTGAGGACATGGAATTTGTACTAATACTTAGTGAAATAAGCCAATTTGCTGTATCTTTGCTAGCCTAACAATTTTGTTAGCAGAATTAATAAAATCTCACTCCATTGGATATATTTAGCAAACAACGTTATACCATTACCTCTGCATTACCATATGCAAACGGTCCTTTGCACATTGGTCACTTGGCCGGTGCTTACATTCCCGGAGATATCTTTGTTCGTTTCTTACGATTGAACCAAAAAGATGTAGTCTATGTTTGTGGATCGGATGAGCATGGGGCAGCAATAACCATTAAAGCAAAAAAAGAAGGGGTAACTCCACAGGAGATTATCGACAAGTATAATCAACAAATTAAAGAAAGCTTCGAGCAATTCGGTATTTCTTTCAATATCTATCACCGTACTTCGGAGCCTATTCACCATCAATTATCGCAAGAGTTCTTTCTTAACTTGTATGAAAAAGGAGAGTTCATCGAACGTTTTTCAGAGCAGTATTATGATGAAGAATACCATCAGTTCTTAGCGGATCGATATATCGTAGGTACTTGTCCACATTGCCATAATGAAGGAGCCTATGGCGATCAATGTGAAAAATGTGGTACTTCCTTAAATCCTACAGACCTTATTAACCCTAAATCAACATTAAGCGGTAAAACGCCAATTTTAAAGGAAACCAAACATTGGTACTTACCATTGGATAAATACCAACCTTGGTTAGAGAAATGGTTAATTGAAGGCAAGAAAGATGAATTGAAATCCAATGTATTTGGTCAATGTCAGTCTTGGTTGAAATCAGGTTTACAACCACGTTCCATGACCCGCGATTTAGATTGGGGAGTGGATGTTCCATTGGATGAAGCACAAGGCAAAAAACTATACGTTTGGTTGGATGCACCGATAGGCTATATCTCCGCTACAAAACAATGGGCAATCGATGAGGGTAAAGACTGGGAAGCTTATTGGAAGAAACAAGCTAATCCAGAAGATGATTCTACCTTGATTCACTTTATTGGAAAGGATAATATTGTATTCCACTGTATTATTTTCCCTGCTATTTTACATGCACACGGTGAATATATCCTTCCAGAGAATGTACCTGCAAATGAATTTTTGAACCTAGAAGGGGATAAGCTTTCTACTTCAAGAAATCATGCAGTATGGTTACATGAGTATTTGGAGGAATTCCCTGGAAAACAAGACGAGTTACGCTATATGCTGACTTCCATTTTACCAGAGACTTCAGATAGTGAGTTTACATGGAAAGATTTCCAAGCTCGTGTAAATAATGAGTTGGTTGCTATTCTAGGTAACTTTGTGAACCGTGTAATGGTGCTTTCCCACAAGTATTTTGATGGTAAGGTGTTAATGGGATCTCCATTGACAGCCGGAGATCAGGAAGTACTTGCTGAGCTTTCTAAATTCCCAGGACAGGTTCAACAATCCTTATCACAATATAGATTCCGTGAGGCTTTAGCAAACTTTATAAATGCAGCTCGCTTAGGAAATAAATACTTAGCGGACGAAGAGCCTTGGAAAGCGATTAAGACCGATGAAGAGCGTGTTAAAACTGTTCTGTTCGTAGCTGCACAGATCGTGGCTAACCTAGCCGTAATGGGACAACCATTCTTGCCATTCACAAGTACTAAGATCTTCGAAATGCTAAATCTTGCTGCGAAGAATTGGGATGAAGCAGGTAAGTCTGATCTATTGGAAAGTGGACATCTTCTAGGTGAAACGCAATTGTTATTTGACAAGATTACCGATGAACAGGTTGAGTTTCAATTGAATAAATTAGCAAATGCGAAAGCTTTAAATGCAGCATCAGCACCTAAAGCTCCTCAAAAAGCAAATATCACTTTTGATGATTTCGGTAAGTTGGATATTCGTGTAGGAAAGATCCTAACTGCTGAAAAAGTAGCAAAGACGAAGAAATTATTGAAACTGACCATCGATACAGGAATTGATAAACGAACAGTTGTATCAGGTATTGCAGAGCATTTTACACCTGAGGAAATTGTTGGTAAACAAGTTTCCATCTTAGTAAACTTAGAGCCTCGTGAAATCAAAGGTATTCAATCTCAAGGGATGATCTTAATGGCCGAAGACGCTAATGGTCGACTTGATTTTGTAAATCCTATATCGGATGTATCGGCTGGTAGTATTATTCGATAAATCGGATATTACTCCAATAAAAACATAAAATAGGGGCGTAGAAATAATCTACGCCCCTTTTGTTTACTAAATAACATTCCTATTATATCTTTTCTGCTGTTTCTTCAATAGCTTTGATGGTAGGGCTATAATCTACTCCTAAACCTTCTTGTTGGTAAACCAATTCACCTTCTTCATTAAATAGACTGATGATATTAGAATGCGAGAAATCTATTGGTGATATCTTTTTATAGTTTACCGCTAATGTAGCTGCAAATTCTCTTGTATTATCTTCATTTGATCGTAGGAATAACCATTGAGGACCATCCATTTCATTTTCTTTGGCAAATGTTTTCAGACGCTCTGGCGTGTCAACTTCTGGATCAATACTTACTAATACGTATTTGACTTTATCCTTATACTTCGCCTGAACTGTTTTTTCAATATGCCTCATATCGGCAACTAAACGAGGACAGGCAGCTTGACAAGAGGTATAAATCATAACCACTACAACAGCTTGACCCTTCAGATCTTTTAATTCGATTTCTTTATTGTCTTGAGTTTGCCAAGTGGAAGGCAAGTTATAAATGGACAAATCAGATAGATCCGTACTTATTTTGGCCTCTTTTAACGTTTGTTCTTGCTCTTTATTTTCCTCCTGATTGTTTGACTGACAGGAGAAGAAAAATACAGGAAGCCCTATAAAAAGCAGCATCCTGAATAATTTGATTGCTTTTCTCATAATAAGCAGTTTATTTTATATCTCTTACACATCGGAAACCTAAGTTTCTACCTGTGTAGGGAGCTTTCATACTTCCACGAAATGCATAGCGCATGAAAGCTGCATAGTTCATTAAATCACTGGCATTAACAGAGGCACTTCCACAGAACAATTCATCATCATTTCCTTTATCCTTCCTGGATTCTCCAGAAAGAAAAATAGAGTTGAAATCAGCTGTCCACTCCCATACCAAACCATGTAGATCATATACTCCCCAATAATTCTTAAAGGTGCTTCCTACTTCCTGATTGTAGGTCTTTGGTGATTCGTACCATTTTAAGATATATTGATTGTATGATTTTCGCGTTCTAGCATCCATGTTCTTTGCATCCGCCATTGCCGCATACTCCCACTCATCCATTGTTGGCAAACGCTTGCCTTTGGATTCACAATACTTCTTTGCAGTATGCCAAGAGACGTTTGTGACTGGTGACTTTGGACTTGCTTGCCCATAATCAAAGTCAGATACCCAATAATTCAAATAAGACTTATCGGCAAATAGACGCTTGATTTTCGATTTGGAATAGTTGGGATTGGATTTGACAAAGAGAAGGTACTCTTGATTGGTTACCGGATATACATCCATAAAGAAGGAATTTACCAGAACAGGTTTTTTATCTGCTGATCCGTATAAAGGAACATAACTTCCTTTTTTTACCATTACCATTTCCTGTCCTTGCACTTTGGCAAAGCTTAAACTGATTAACAACAGTAAATATATTCCACAGTAGATTCTTCTAGCCATAATAAAGATAAATTCTGGGGCAGTTAACTACCCCAGAATTATTAATTTAATTAACTACCTCTTTTTTTCTTGACATCTGCAGGAGCAATAATTGTTTTATTATTACCCCAACTGTTATAGACGTAATTCAATACATCGGCAACCTCTTGATCGGATAAAGATTGACTAGGCATCACCGAATTGTATTTTTCACCATTCACCATAATTTCACCTTTCAAACCATGTATAACAGCTTCAATAGCCTTGTCTTTACTCTTGTTTAAGTAATCTGAATTGGCCAATGGAGGGAATACAGCTTTAATTCCTTTACCGTCGCTTTGGTGACAAGCTAAACAAGTACGACTGAATATAGCCTTACCATCAGCAATAGACTGTTCCGGTGTTTTCGCAACGATGACCTCTTCTTTCTTCTTTCCAGGCATTTTCTGGATAGTACCTCCCTCAGGAAGGTAAATTCCCTCCATGATTTTACCGGAATAGATTTTATGGTTTTCTGGTCCACTCACTTTTATCATTCCTAAGGCACCTTTATTAAAGGCTCGGAAGATGGAGTGATCCACCATAACCAAGGTTCCAGGTACATCCACTTTAAATTCTACTATAGCTGCACCACCTGCTGGAATTAAGGTTGTCTGTATGTTATTGTTGATTAAGTCGCCCCCTTCTACGTGAACTTTGTCGAAGATTTCTCCGATAACGTGGAAAGAAGAAACTAAGTTCGGTCCACCATTACCTACGAACAATCTGATTTTCTGTCCTACCTTAGCTTGTAGAGCATTGTCATTTACCAAGGCATTCACATTTCCATTAAATACCACGTAATCGGCTTCTTCTTTAATGGCTTTATTCATATCAAAGGCTTGCAGACCTTTATCACCATAGGCACCTTCTGTATAGAAATCACCTTGCATTACATAGTATTCCTTATCTACTGGCTCTAAACCACCTTCAGGTTCTACAAGGATCAAACCATACATACCATTGGCAATGTGCATACCGACAGGTGCAGTAGCACAGTGGTAAACATACAAGCCTGGATTTAGACACTTAAAGGAAAAGGAAACCTCATGTCCTGGCGCTACTAGAGATGATTCAGCACCTCCGCCAGGGCCTGTCACGGCGTGTAAGTCAATATTGTGGGGTAATTTATTATCTGGGTGATTCTTCAATAAGAACTCCACCTCATCCCCAACACGGGTCCGAATAAACTGTCCCGGTACGGAGCCTCCAAATGTCCAATACGTATATTTTACACCATCGACCATTTCACCTTCCAACTCAAGGATTTCCAAACTTACTTTAAGTTTAGTCGCCTCACGTTTTCCAACTGGTTTGGGAACAAATGGAGGTGATGTTAATTCGGCTACAGTTTCCCCTTTGACTTCAATTTTAGAGGTATCCGGCCCCTTGTTTCCTGGAGAGCCTTTGCAAGACCATAACCCTAAGGCTAGAAGAGCAAATAAGCTCCATATTTTCATGTGTTCTTTCATATTGCTTGCTTTTAATGAGCAAAAATTGTTATCCTATCTTTTGGAGTAAATTTCCGTCAATTCGGTAAAATCTACCATGATATACATCTATAGAAAAAAGTAATTTTACTTACATTTTTATGACAAATCATCGATTTGAGTTAGAATCCATCAATAGAATGAGTTCAAAATGTGTTATTTACTGTTTAGGTTCTTTTGGTGTCTTGTTCTTCAAAGTCAAATCAAACACAAACCAGGCACAGGCAAATATTCCTATTGCGAAGACTACATCCCCAGGAGTTCTCATCCATTTGAGGAACACCATTCCGGGTTCTTGCATTAATTCAGCAGACCGAGCATACCACATTCCTTTGGAGATACTTTCAATAGCTTGCCATATCCCTACAGGAAGTAAACTCAATAAAGCCATACCCAAAAGACCTATATTTAAGCTCCAGAATCCTATGCGTAATAACTTGTCATTCCATTTGACATTTCTATATAAGCTGCGTAGTACAAAGAGCATCAATCCTATTCCTAGCATACCATATACCCCAAACAAAGCGGTGTGTCCATGTAAAGGAGTGGTATTTAAGCCTTGCACGTAATACAAAGCAATTGGTGGGTTAATGATAAAGCCAAATACTCCGGCTCCTAAGAAATTCCAAAAGGCTACTGATATTAAAAAGTAAATTGGCCATTTATAATCCTCGAGCCATTTAGTGGCTTTGGAGACTTTGTAATTATGGTATGCCTCAAAGCCTATAATGGTTAATGGAACGACTTCCAAAGCGCTGAATGTGGCGCCTAATGCCATGACAGCTGTTGGAGTTCCAGAAAAATACAAGTGGTGGAAAGTCCCTAATATACCTCCAGCTAAGAAAATGATGGTGGAGAATAAGACACTAGCTGTTGCACTCTTCGGTTTTAATAGTCCTAGTCGAACAAATAGGAAGGCCATAACCACTGTGGCAAAGACTTCAAAAAATCCTTCTACCCACAAGTGTACTACCCACCAACGCCAGTATTCAGCAATAGCAAGATTGGTTTGTCTGCCCCACATTAATCCTGCTCCATAGAATAGGGCAATTGCTGAACAGGAAATCAAAAACATGATGATGAGGTTTCTTTCTTCACCACCTTTTTTAAGGATCGGTAGGAGTGGTCTTACCATAAGAGCAAGCCACACAAATAAACCAACAAATAAGAATAACTGCCAAAATCGTCCTAAATCGACATATTCATATCCTTGATGACCAAACCAGAAGTTTTCAACCAAATTCAGCTTCTGCATTACACCAAACCATTGGCCTACCATAGAACCTGCCACAATGATCAATAAGGCAATGAAAAGGAAATTAACCCCGAATACCTGAAACTTAGGATCTTTCCCCGAAACTGCAGGGGCAATGTATAAACCTGTTGCTAACCATGCAGTAGCAATCCAGAAAATTGCTAATTGTGTATGCCAAGTTCGAGTAACAGCATAAGGTAAGAACTGATCGATCGGTATGCCATAAAGTCCATCGCCCTCTACACCATAATGTGCAGTGACAATCCCCAAGCCCACTTGGACGATCATCAATAGGCTGACGATCCAAAAGTATTTCTTCACCAATCGCATCGAAGGGGTGATCCCTTGTCTTAACAAAGGATCTTCAGAAGGATAGATCAAATCATCATCTTCGCCTTGTTTTACCTGCCATAATACCAATGCACCAACGCAAAAGATCAATAGGATAATACTTACACCTGACCAAGCCAATAAATCCATGGTTACATCATTGCCAACCAATTTCTCATTCGGCCAATTGTGGGTATAGGAAACTTCAGCTCCCGGTCGTTCTGTAACCGTAGCCCATGTTGCCCAGAAAAAGAAGGCATTCATCTTACGCATTCGAGCCTCATCTTTAATGGAATTCACCGGAATAGCATAATCCTTCCGCAATTGTTCAAATGTTGGATCATCTGTAAATAATCCTTTGTAATAATTGGATAAAGCTTTTAAGGCATCTACACGATCTGCATCAATTGTAAGTTTTTTTGTAATGGGATTGTAGGTGTTCTTACGGATATAGTTTTTTAAACGGGTAACCAATAAGGCTTGTTTCTCGTCGTTTACTTCTTCATAATTTGCGGCATATTCCTTTTGTGCATAACGATCAAGGATATGTAATGCTTCCCGATGTAACCAATCAGCAGTCCAATCGGGTGCTACATAAGCGCCATGTCCCCAAATGGATCCTACTTCTTGGCCACCGATACTTTGCCAAATGTTTTGCCCATCTTTAATGTCTTCAGCTGTAAAAATAACTTCACCAGCTTCATCAACAACTTGTTCAGGAATAGGAGGAGAGACTTGATAGATCTCATAACCGTAATAGAGTAATACGGTAAAGGATAGGAGGACCACTAGGATAAAGGTCCACCAGAGTTTCTTTTCTTTTTTCATAGCTTTTCGTTCAAATAGTAAGGAGGATATATGTTATATTTTCTATTTAAGACAAAAATGTCTTTTATACACTAACTACACAATTTGATCCGTCACATTTAAAAGTGATGCCTGCAATAATTTTGATTGGAAAGAGATTTTACGTTAATTTTTTGACCCTACTATCAATTGTTTTATATGAAAGGATGATTTTGTTTATCTCAAAAAACAATTTTTAATTAAGATATTGAAAGGAATAGTAGAATATGGGCAAAGTAGGTTCAAGCTTATAAAGGATAATTAAACGCCTTGTTGATATCAATAGACAGAATTTGCCGAGGCAAATAATTAAAGAAGAGAAGGGAAAGTTTAGAGAAGAAGGCAAGGAGATCGTAATCAAATTTTGCTATAAAATTCAATAAGCCTTCTTTTGAAGTAAATAATGCTGATAAATGTTAGAATTAGAGGCATGCTGGCTTATTTTTAAGGTAAAGGTTAAGCTTTTTATTTTGAATAACCTTCAGGAGAATAAGCCAGCAAATCAACTATAGAGTTTCAGTATTTTTATTTCCGAGGCCACCGATTAATATCCCGATGATAAATAATACAATAGAAGGAACTACCCATCCCAGGTCGTATTGGAAGAAAGGAATATGATTCAATTTGTCTATTAGGCTAGCTGAAAGCAGATTGAACTGCTTAAACAAACCTACAATAGCCATTACGGTAGAACCCGCCAAAGCCAACCAATATGGAAGCCTGCTTTTTACCAACTTTCCAAATAAAACATAATAGATCACCAAGGTAATGACGATGGGATAAACAAAGCTCAATATAGGATAGGCAAAGCTGATGATGTTATCTACTCCAGTAATGGAAAGTACACAGGAAATAACACAACAAAGTGTTACAAGTACTTTATAACCCAATTTATTATTGGTCAAATCCGAGAAGAAAGTCCCAATGGCAGATGTTAAAGCAATAGCCGTTGTTAAACATGCCAGCGCAATACTGATGGCAATAGCAATTGTACCATAATGTCCAAGAATTGATCTGGAGATAAAGATCAATAATTCCGATCTTTTCATGCTCGGATCCTCAACGCCGGATCGAGCACCCAAATAGATTAATCCACCATAGATGATAAATAAACAGACTGCAGCTAAAACACCTGCAGCTATAACCACCTTGTTTTTAGATTTAATGTCTTTATAGCCTTTAGCTTTAGAGGCTGTAATTATTATCCCAGCAAAGATAACTGAGGCTAACACATCCAAGGTTTGATAGCCATCAATAAAACCTAAGGTAAAAGATTCTCCGGCATTAAGATCGGTGTGTGTATAATCTGCTATTGGATTTAATACCCCTACCACGATTAAACCAATCAATAGCACTAAGAGTAGAGGCGTTAGGAAGTTACCAATGATATCGACCACTTTGGAAGGTGCAATGGTTAATGCCCAGGTAGTAGCAAAAAAGATAATGGAGGTCCAGATTGGCTTTGCATCAGGGAAGGAGGGAAGGATTCCAACCTCAAAAGTTGTTGCCGCGGTACGCGGAATGGCAATCATAGGACCAATACACAACATGATAATGCTACCCAATATTGGGGCTAGGTTTTTATGAACACGATCGCCAAGATCGTTGAAGTCTTCGCCAGAATTGACAATGGAAAGTATCCCAAAAAAAGGTAATAAGATTCCGGTTAATCCGAATGCTAAGATGGTTAGTGGAACGTGGTCGCCAATTTGAATACCAATATATGGCGGTAATAGTAAGTTTCCTGCTCCGAAGAACATGGCAAATAGGGCAAAACCAATGGTGATAATGTCTCTAGTTCTTTTCAAAATAAGGGTTTGTTTTTAGTAAAATATGTCAATAAGTTGTTTGGCTTCTTTTACATCATGCACACGTAGGATCTGTACCCCGCGTTCTAATAGTAAGGTGTTTAAGGCAATAGTCCCCGGAAGTACATCCTGAGGTTTCAAATTTAATTTTTTATAGAGCATGGACTTTCTGGATATCCCGCCTAAAATAGGAAGTCCAAAATAATGCAATTCATCCACACGCATTAATAGCTCATAATTCTGTGCTACTGTCTTAGCAAATCCATAACCAGGATCCAGAATAATATCTTTTACGCCTAAGGCTCGTAATTGTGCTACAGCATTTCCTAAATGCACAGCAACATCATTTACTACATCATCATAATCCGTTAGCTTCGTCATGGTAGACGGAGTACCACGCATGTGCATCAAAATATAAGGAACTTGCAAATCTGCTACAGTTTGAAACATATTCGGATCTAAAGTCCCTCCAGAAATATCATTGATGATATGAGCACCTGCTTGAATACTTTCACGAGCAACCTTCGCACGGAAGGTATCGATGGATAATATAGCATCTGGATACTCCTTTTTCAGCGCCTCAATAACAGGGAGCATTCGATCCAGTTCCTCTTGTTCGGAGATTTCTTTGGCACCCGGTCTACTGGAATAAGCACCTAAATCTAATATATCTGCACCTTCATTCAGTAGTGTCTGCGCATGCTCCATGGCAGCTGAAACACCTTCATGCTGTCCGCCATCGAAGAAAGAGTCAGGTGTCAAATTCAGGATCCCCATTACCTTAGGTTTAAGGAAATCCATCAATTCACCATTGACTTGAATGCTCTGGCAGGCTGCTGAATGAAATAAAGACATAAAGTTCTAGGGCTTAATAAAAATAAAAGGCTGTAAATTTTCATTTACAGCCTCCAAAATAAGGTTTTTAAGATTACTTTACAACTAAAACCCCATCAGCAACTACAGAAATGTCTTTGCGTGGCTTGGTAATTTTAGCGATTTCCTCTTTGCTTTTGCCCATATCTTCGGCATAATGCTTTTGCCATTCTACGGTAGTTTCTTTTACTTTAGCTTTTCCTTCTACAACGACAGTTTTACCAACTAAGTCTTGAGGAACGAAATAACCATAATCAGTAAAACGAACCATGATTGGCTCTTCTTGACCTTCACGTTTGATCGTTAGGAAACATCCCTTCTTGGTACATACCTGAACAACCTGTCCTTCGATTTTACCGTTGAAGTTTTCCTGTTTAGCTAAGGATTTCTCCAATTGCTGAACAGATACTGCTCCTTTTTTATCAATTTTCTTACCGTAGTTCACACCAATCTTTGCTGGAGTGATGGCTTGTTGTGCATGGCTAATGCTGATTACAGCAAATACAGCCACAAAAATGGCGATTAGTTTTTTCATATTATTTTCTAATAAACTCAAATTTACCACTTGGGTCTAACTTCATAATGGTCGATGCTTTACCTTCGGTAAGATCATCTTGACCAAATTTAACAACATAATCCACAGATTCTATCAAAATAGGGTCAATTTCAGCAAAGTTTCTCGCTGATGGTTGTCCTGAAAAGTTAGCCGATGTTGAAACTATTGGCTTGCGAAAGCGTTGAATCAATTGCTCACAGAATGGGTGATTAACTACTCGTATTCCTACAGAGCCATCTTCAGCAACTACATTTGCAGCCAGGTTCTTCGCATTTGAATAGATAATGGTTAGCGGTTTTTCACTAACATCAATTAATTCATAAGCCACATCAGGAATCTCTTGCACATAGCTCTGCAATTGATTGTCATTGCCCAGCAGGACGATCATGCTCTTCCCTTTATCCCGACCTTTCAGATTAAAAATCTTCTCCACGGCCTCCGGATTGGTCGCATCACATCCTAATCCCCAAATAGTATCTGTCGGATATAGGATAATGCCACCAGCTTTCAATGTTTCTAAAGCTTGGTTAAAGTCTTCCCGATCTATGGCTACGCGTTGTTGCATCAATCTTTATGTTCTATTTATTAAACTGCTACGTTATGCTCGCGAAGGGCATCGTTTAAAGAAGTCTTTTTATCAGTAGACTCTTTACGCTGACCGATAATCAAAGCACACGGTACTTGATATTCTCCAGCAGGGAATTTCTTGCTGTATGATCCTGGAATAACAACTGAACGAGCAGGTACATATCCTTTGTATTCAATAGGCTCAGGTCCCGATACATCAATAATTTTAGTAGATGCGGTCAATACAACATTTGCACCTAATACTGCCTCTTCTTCTACACGGATACCTTCTACAACAATTGCTCTAGAACCCACGAATACATTATCTTCAATAATAACTGGAGATGCTTGAACAGGCTCCAATACACCACCGATACCAACACCACCACTTAAGTGAACATTCTTGCCAATTTGCGCACATGAACCTACAGTAGCCCAAGTGTCAACCATCGTACCTTCATCTACATAAGCGCCGATATTAACATAAGAAGGCATCATAATAACTCCTTTTGCTAAGTATGCTCCATAGCGTGCAGAAGCACCAGGAACTACACGAACACCAATTTCTTTATAGTTGGTCTTTAATTTCATTTTATCGTGGTAAACGAATGGATCGTTTTTGATCTCTTTCATACCCCGGATTGGGAAATAAAGAATTACGGCTTTCTTAATCCAGTCATTCACATGCCAACGCTCGCCAACTGGTTCTGCTACACGTAGATCTCCTTCATCCAACATTTGGATAACAAAGGAAATGGCTTCAAAATATTCTTTATATTCTAGTAATTGTCTGTTTTCCCAAGCTTCTTCTACGAGTTTTTTTAAGTTGTTGATTTCTGTCATCATGTTTATTGAACTTATATTTTATAGGACACAAATATGAAGAATTTTGATGACAACTCCGGTCTTGCAGAGGCTAAAATTGAGAATAATGCTTATTTTTGATCTTATGGCAGAAGTGAAAGAGAAATTACGGATAGACAAATATTTATGGGCAATTCGCATTTTCAAGACCCGCAGTTTAGCTACAGAGGCTTGTAAGGCCGGAAAGGTGAAATTGAATGGGCAAAATGTGAAACCCTCGGCTATCGTGAAAGTAGGGGATGAATATTCCGTACAGAAGGGAATAGAGCGTAAATTGATTTATGTAACTGGGTTATTGGAGCGTCGTTCAGATGCTAAAACTGCAGTTCAGTTTTACGAGGATAGAACGCCCGTAGAAGAAACCTATGGTTTCAAATCTGTATTCCATGCACCAATATTGAAGCGTGATCGGGGTACAGGTAGACCGACTAAAAAAGACCGTCGTGAAATTGATGACCTCAAGAGCGACTGGTGGGATGCAGAGAAAGAGGAAGATTAAACCATAACCTTTATTATGTTTTTGCGAACAGTTTTTCTAGGAATGCTATTGGCCTTGTGTCAATTTGCCTTGGCGAACCAAGTCGGTATTCGCCTTGCTGTCGATTCCGTGGAAAAAGAATTGCAAAATACCCTAGCTCGCAAGCTTGAATTTGAACGCATTAAACTTCGTGAAATCTTTCAAACAAAACAGCGACTCCATAAAAATGTAGAACCTGAACACCGTTATAAACTGTATACCAAGCTCTATGAGGAATTCAGGACCTACCAAATGGACTCGGCGATTTACTATGTCAATCTCAATCTGAAGATTGCCAATGATCTGCAGGATAAATTCAAACATAACCAATCCGCCATTCAGCTTGCTGGTTTGTATTCCTCGGCCGGTCGATTCATAGAATCAAATGATATCCTCAAAGGAATTCCCCGTGATGGTCTTGAAACAGAGCTTTTAGCCGATTATTACCGCACCTACTCAGACTTTTATTCGCACTATGGTCAGAGTACCAATTATATCGAATACTTTACACGTAGTGAGATTTATCGTGATTCCTTACTGGCTGTCATTCCGAAGAACTCCGTTGATTACCGCCTTATATTGGCAACCAGAAATGTTTTCAGCAATAACCAGGATAAAGCGGAGGCAGAATTACTACAATTGCTTCAGGAATACAAAGAGCCCCAGCACGAACGTGCTGTAATAGCCTACCTATTGGGGATAGTCCATAAAAGCAGGTCAGATCGAGAGAAGCAAATCTATTATTTTGCTATGTCGGCCATTACCGATATCAAAAACTCCGTAAAAGACAACGCCTCCTTACAGAGTTTAGCCTTAGTCTATTTTGAGAAAAACGATATTGATAAAGCTTATATCTATATTCAGGAGGCCTTAGATGATGCCTTGTTCTGTAATGTACGTTATAGAACCATTGAGAATTCCTCATTTTATCCAATTATCAATTCTGCCTTCCAAGAGAAAGAACAAGCCCGTAAGAAACAATTGACAGGTTTCTTATATACGATTAGTATCATGTCCTTTCTTCTGCTTCTGGTGTTGATTATTGTGTATTTGCAAATGAAGCATATTAAGAAAGCAAGAAAGCATGTCAGTGATGTTAACCAGGAATTACAATTGCTGAATGCAGAGCTGCTTAAAGTGAATAAAGATCTTCAGGAAACTAATCTGATCAAGGAAGAGTATATGGCTCAATTCTTTGAACTTTGTTCTTCTTATATTGATAAGTTGGATCATAATCGGAAAAGCATGCTAAAGAAATTGTCCAATAAGCAATATGATGAGCTGAATAAGGAATTAAAGTCTCAAGACTACATCAAGACAGAGCTTGATGACCTTTACCATAATTTCGATGTGATATTTCTCAGTCTCTATCCGACCTTTATCCATGAATTCAATAAACTACTAAAACCGGAAGAACAGATAGCCTTGAAGCCGGATGAACTTCTCAATTCAGAGCTTCGGATCTTCGCGCTTATACGCTTAGGAATTTCTGATTCCACTAAAATTGCACGCTTCCTGCGCTACTCCTTAAGGACGGTTTACAACTACCGTGTCAAAGTGAAAAATAAGGTTGTCGGATCCAAAGAAGACTTTGATGAACGCATCAAAGAGATTGGAAAACCTAGTATTTAAGCCTAAAACACTTTACTTTTTTTTAAGTTTATTAACGCTATAACGCTGATATGTAGTGTTTTTGGCTTTACTTGGTTTACTTTTTTGTTTTCTTTCCTTATGATTTCGTAATATAGGCTTAATCCATGCTTAACTTTGTTAGAGTGAGAACAGGATCTACCTGAATCATTTTAAATTATAACCCTATAAGTCCTTATGAAACTTTTTACCAGAGTAACCTATGGTCTTTTGCTTATTCTTTTTACCTTAAGTTTTGGCGACACCTATGCCCAGACAAACCTAACGGTCAACGGAAGAGTAATTGATGCATCCACAAGCGTGCCGATAGCTGGGGCTACGGTTCACTTAGTAGGTGGTTCTACTGCCACCTCAACCAATGTTGATGGACAATTCACCTTGGCGAATGTTCCCTCAAATTCTAAACTTCGTATTACTTTCGTAGGCTACAACAGCCAGGAGGTCATTGCCAAATCAGGAGAAATGACCATTTCCTTGCAAGCTTCGAGTACAGCTTTAGAAGGAATCGTGGTCATCGGATATGGCGCTGTTAAGCGAAAGGATGTGACCACGGCTATATCTTCCGTATCACTCGATGATATGGAGGAGAGACCTATTGTCAATGCCAACCAAGCAATTCAAGGTAAAGCAGCTGGGGTATCTGTCACACAGCCAAATGGTAAACCAGGTGGCGAGACCTCTATCCGTATCCGCGGTACAACCTCCTTTAATGGAAGCAATGCCCCATTATATGTGGTCGATGATGTGCCTGTGGATAACATTAACTTCCTGGCTCCCTCCGATATTGCTGACATTCAAATCATGAAAGATGCCTCCTCAGCCGCCATTTACGGTTCCAGAGCAGCCAATGGGGTTGTGTTAATTACCACCAAACGTGGAAAAACAAATAACCCAAAAATAAACTTCAATGCCTTGGCTACCCATAACCGCGTAACTTCTGTATTGGATCCATTGAATACCGCACAATACAAGGACTTAATGGATGAAATCGGAATCATCAGCTTACCGGATAACCTGACCGATCAAACCAATTGGTTTGACGAAACCTTTCAGAATGGTGTTACCCAGGATTATCAAGTTGCTATTTCCGATGGTACAGAACGCTTGAAATACTACCTTTCAGGTGGGTATGTCAATGATAAAGGTATTATCAATACCGCCTTCTATAAGCGTTATAACTTCCGTGCGAATATTGAAAATAAAGTACGCGATTGGTTAACGGTGAACGCCAATGTATCTTATGCCGACTATAACGGCAATGATATTATTTCAGGTACAGGTTCAAACCGTGGAGGTGTTGTATTGGCAACGATTAATACCCCAACCTATGCGCCTATTTGGGATGCTTTCAATGCAGGTCAATATTACAATGACTTCTACGGTTTAAACCTGACTAGCCCCATTGAAAATATGGCTAGAACAGCCAAAAACAAAAACCGTGAAAACAGAATCTTAGCAGCAGGAAGTGGTACTATTCATATTCTTCCCGAATTGAATTTTAAAACTTCCATTGCCTTCGACCGTCGAAATACACTGTCTACTACATTCTTGGATCCATTATCCACATCTTGGGGAAGGAACCAATACGGGGAAGCTTCTGATACCAGAGCGATGAATACTGTAATGACCTTTGATAATGTGTTGACCTACAATAAAGATTTTGGCAAACACAATGTTTTGGTAATGGGAGGTACTTCTTGGAGTGATTCCAAATACATGAACAGTTGGATTAATGGTTCTCATTTCCGGTCTGATCAAATAGAAACTTTAAACGCTGCAAATAAAATCTCCTGGACAGGTACAGGCACTGGTGCTTCTGATTGGGCGGTATTATCTTATTTCAGCCGTCTAGCGTATAACTACGATAGCAAATACTTGATCACAGTTAATATGCGTGCAGATGGTTCATCCAGGTTGCATCCCAATCACCGTTGGGCAGGCTTCCCTTCTTTCTCCGCTGCTTGGCGACCTTCAGCAGAAGATTTCATGAAGGATGTCACTTGGGTTAATGACCTCAAGATTCGTGGAGGATGGGGTAAAACAGCTAATCAGTCAGGAATTCATGACTACAGCTATCTACAACGCTACAACATTACGCGCGTTCCTTGGTTTGAAGAAGGAAAAGAGAATTCCGTTGTAACCATATCGCCAGCAAACTTAAGAACCAAAGACTTATCTTGGGAAACAACCACACAAACCGGTGTTGGTCTAGATTTTACCGGATTTGACAACCGAGTAACGGTGAACCTGGATTATTACTACAAGCTAACGACTGGTCTATTGACAACCGTAAATATTCCTGGTGCAGGTCAGCTTAACTCTATTACACGTAATGAAGGCGAAATGTCCAATCGAGGTTTTGAAGTGAACATCAATACTGATAACCTACGTGGACCTTTGACTTGGAAATCTACATTCAATATTTCCTTCAATAAGAATAAACTGGAGAAATTAGCTACCCAAGCATTCTATCCAGATGCGAAAACAGTGGATTATGTAAATGATTACGCAGTGCGCAATTCTCCCGGAAACCCGATGGGAACTTTCTACGGCTATATTGCAGAAGGGGTAAATCCAGAGACCGGTGATATGAACTATAGAGATATCAACGGGGATGGACGTATTTCTTCTTCTGACCGTACCATTATCGGCGATCCGAATCCGAAGTTTACTTATGGATTTAACAATAGCCTTAGCTACAAAGGATTTAACCTTAATATTTTCATTCAAGGATCCCAAGGCAATGATATTTTCAATGCTTCCCGTATGGACACAGAAGGGATGTATGACGGCAAGAACCAATCTACCCGAGTATTACAAAGATGGCGCGTACCTGGTCAAGTTACCGAAGTGCCAAAAGCAGGGTATAACATGTTAAACTCCACTTATTTTATTGAGGATGGAAGCTACCTACGTTTGAAAAACATCTCCTTGTCTTACAACATCAAAGGAGCAGTCTTAAGTAGAATTGGTGTGAATAAATTACAGCCATTTGTATCGGCAAGTAACTTGTTGACTCTAACGAAATATACTGGTATTGATCCTGAGGTTAACCAATGGGGTGGCTATGGTGGTGTACAGGGTGTAGATTGGGGAACCTATCCTCAAAGTAAAGCCTTGGTTTTAGGAGTAAGTGTCGAGTTTTAGGATTTAATAATGAAAGCCATGAAAAGAAATTTTATAAATAGTCTGTTCCTTATGCTGCTGTTGGGCATCGTAACGAGCTGTTCATTGGATAAAGATCCTCTTTCGGACTTCTCTGATGTTACCGAGGGGATTGATGAGGAAGGGAAAGGAGAAGTATTTAAAGACCGTGCGGCAGTAGAAAGTGCCATGACGGGTATATATAACCAGATGCGTGATCGTCAAGAACACTGGTATTTGGATAAATTACTAGTTGCAGAGTCCCATTCGGACAATGCCTATGCCGGAACGACTGGTGCTGAAGTTGTACCTTATGAATCAAATGCGATTGAAGGATCCAACTCGGTGATGGAGCGTGACTGGAACCGTTTTATGGAAGATATCGCTCGTGTCAATATCCTCATCAATTTTATTGATTCCGTAAAGGATAATTCATTAACCGCGGCTGTACGTAAGCAGTATAAAGCGGAGGCGAAGATTTTTCGTGCGATGGTCATGTTTGATATGGTACGTAATTGGGGAGACATCCCGGTTGTAACCGTTGTTGCTGATGATATTACCGCGGATAATCTGGAAGATGTTTATGATGATTACTTTCCAGATCAAAAACCGGAGAAAGAAGCCTATCAACAAATTGAGAAAGATCTGTTAGATGCGATTGCTGATGCGCCAGCCAATAATCCGGCGAATAAAACAAAGTTCAGTAAATCAGTGGCAAAAGCCCTTCTTGCTAAGGTATATGCTGAAAAACCTTTACGTGACTACGCAAAAGTGATTCAATATGCTGATGAATTAGCAACCGAAGGTTTTGATTTGGAGGCAGACTACCGCGACCTATTCGGGGTATTGGAAGGTACTGCTGATGCCAAGAAACGCAATTCAAAAGAAAGTATCCTTGAGACCCAATTCTTTACTGGAAATGGAAACTGGGTAACTTGGATGTTCGGTCGTGATCTTTCCAATTATAACAATGCTTTTGACTGGGCAAAATGGGTAACCCCATCGCGCGATTTAATCAAAGCATTTACTACGGAAGCAGATAATATTCGATACACCGAATCTATTGTGTATTACCAAGCAAAATGGAGTAATTATTATCCTTCCAACAATTATCCATTTATGTACAAGACGCGTTCGGCATTTAGTAATATTATCAAATTCCGTTATGCTGATATTCTGCTGTTAAAAGCAGAAGCATTGATCATGCGTGATGCACCTAATTTACCGGCTGCTGCAGAAATTATTGATAAGGTACGCACGAGGGTAAAACTACCTGTTTTAACTGCCGCGGCAAAGGCTAGCAAAGAGTCTATGTTGGAAGCCTTATTGAAAGAGCGCCGTTTAGAATTGGCCTTTGAAGGACAGCGATGGTTTGATTTGGTTCGTCTGAACAAAGTAGAATCGGTGATGAATGCCGTTTATGCTAAGGATTCAGGACGTAAAGCCCAAGTATATCAATTCAATGAAAATTCCTATCGCCTGCCTATTCCGCAAGCTATTATTGACCAAAATCCTAAAATCAAACAAAACCTAGGATACTAAACTTTCGACGTATGAACTTTAAGAAATATATTTTAGCAGTAAGCATATTCTCCAGCGTATTCACCGCTTGTGGCAATGACAATGTAGGCAATGGAGGTGATCCTGTTGTACCTGTAGGACCAACCTCAGGCGATGTAATGATCTATACAACTACGGGGTCATTAAGTCATGATTTCAAAAAGTCTTTTGTGAACTTCAACAAGACAAGCAATATGTCCTCGCAGACCATAAAGCTATTGGAGAATACCAAATACCAAACCATGGATGGCTTTGGTTCTGCTATTACAGGTTCTACTGCCTATAACCTGTTAAAAATGACCAGTGCTGATCGGGCCAAGTTTCTAAAAGAAACCTTTTCTCCAACAGAAGGAATGGGGCAGAGCTACATCCGTATAGCAATTGGATGTTCTGACTTCTCCCTGTCGGAATATTCTCTTGCCGATAAACCGGGAATTGAGAATTTCGCCCTTCAAGAGGAGGAGTTGAAATATGTCATCCCTGTTTTGAAGGAGATCATTGCTATTAACCCAACCATCAAGATTATGGGTTCCCCATGGACACCACCTATGTGGATGAAGGTTAATAACCTGACCGATCTACAACCATTTAACTCTTGGACAGCAGGTCATTTAAACCCAAAATACTACCAGGATTACGCGACTTATTTTGTGAAATGGATTCAGGCAATGGCAACAGAAGGTATTAAAATCTATTCCATTACGCCACAGAATGAACCCTTGAACGATAAGAACTCGGCATCCATGCTGATGTTTTGGCCCGAGCAACAGGCATTTGTTAAGAACGCTTTAGGTCCAAAAATCAAAGCGGCTGGTTTAAACACCAAAATCTATGCATTTGACCATAACTACAATTATGACGATATGCCGGATCAGCAGGATTACCCGATCAAGATTTATGAGGATCCCGCAGCAGCAGCTTTCTTTGCCGGTGCTGCTTACCATAACTACGGTGGGGATAAAGCAGAGTTATTGGATATTCACCAAAAGGCTCCGCAAAAGGATATTGTCTTTACGGAGACCTCCATTGGTACCTGGAATGATGGTAATGTGTTGGGAAAACGCCTGACAGAAGATATGCGTGAAGTGGCTTTAGGTACGGTGAATAACTACAGTAAGGCAGTCATTGTTTGGAACCTGATGTTAGACTCAGAGAAAGGGCCAAACCGTGAGGGTGGTTGCCAAACTTGTTATGGTGCGGTAGATATCAGCAAATCCGATTATAAAACCATCCGTAAGAATTCCCACTACTACATCATCGGGCATCTTTCATCGGTTGTTAAACCTGGTGCAGTCCGCATAGGTACCGAAGGTTTTAAAGGTAATGGACTGACTTATGCAGCCTTTAAAAACACCGATAACTCCTATGCTTTTGTGATTACAAATGATTCTGGATCGGCTACACGCATTGTCTTGGAGGATGGAAAAAATAACTTCGGTTATGAAATCCCTGCAAATTCCGTAGTCTCTTATACTTGGAAAAAATGAAAAAACTAATCAATTATACCGCCTTATTATGTCTTTTTACACTGTTGTATTCGTGTAAGGAGGATGAGTTTATTGTGGCTATCGGTGGAGGATCCCCAACTATTGAGGTGAAAACCGCCCCAACGGCATCCTTTATGGGAGATAGTTTGCAATTTACAGTCAATGTTAAGGATCAAGGGGTAGCCTTGTCGACATTGAAAGCGCAATTACTTTTCTCAGGAGAAGTGGTAGCCGAAAAAATAATCCGCACCAAGGATTATGCGGAATACTCTGGAAAACTATTTGTTCCCTTCTTGAAGAATATTCCTAATGGTACGGCTGCACTGAAGTTTACCCTGGAGAATGTTGAGCTCGTGAAGAAAGAATTGGAACAGGAAGTAGCGATTACCAGACCTGATTTTCCATTCATCAATTTGGTAACAGCAACGAAAACCTACAAAATGAACCGTGTTGCCTTGAATAAATATGAATTGACCGAAAATTTTCCTTTCAAGGTAAGTGGCTACTTGCAAGCACCAAAATTTGGTGCAAATGGTAATGACATCAACTTTGGATGGGAGAGTGAGGCGGTGACTCAGGGAATTACACAGAACATTCCTTTTTCTAATTCGGTTTCTGGCGTTTACACTATTTCCTTCAATACATTGACTTATGAAGCTGCTCCATTTATTATTGGCTATGCCTTTAATGGTGAAGGAATGAAGCAGATCAACGATAATCTATACAGTGTGGATCTTCAAATCGAAAAAGATAAGGAAATTGTTATTGATGGAATTGAAGATGTGGCTACTTGGACGGTTGATGGTGATTTTGTCCAAAAAGATGGAGCAAAATTCTCTTTCAATGCCTTGACTGGTAAATATCGTTTCTATGCCAATTTCGAAAAGAAATACATTTATGCAGAGGCAATGAGCGGGAATAACCTGGCGACTTTAAATGCTGATGGAACTGGAGCAATCTGGATTATCGGAGAGGGTATTGGTAAACCGGATGTAGCCAGTAGCCAAGTTGGCTGGTCTCCTGAAAATGCGATTTGTGTGGCGCCAATTGGTGGCAAGAAATACCGTGTTACGGTAGTTGCCGGAAAATCCATTAAAGCTGATAACATCAATTTCAAGTTCTTCCACCAGAAAAACTGGGGTGGAGAAATCAAAGATGATTTGACGACGACAAGTGATATTGTTCTTGTAGGTAATGGTAAAAATGGCCGTGACCCTGGTAACCTAGGTCTGGTTGCTGGTAAAACCTTAGAACAAGGTGCTACTTATGAGTTTATTGTTGATTTATCCGCCGGAAATACCAAAGGCGTCTTAACAGTAACCAAGAAGTAATAAATCACTAACTATTAATATAGGATAGATCGGTTCTGCAAAGGACCGGTCTATTTTTTTAGGGCAATATTGAGTATGTTTGTATAAAGCCTCTATTTTATGAAAAGCATCAGTTTAATTTTATTGATTTTTACGATGATGAGCAGTATAAACTCCAGTCATGCGCAAACTACAAATGGTTCAAGCTATGTCTTGGCTATTCACGGTGGAGCAGGAACCATTCTCAAGAAGAACATGTCCGAGGCTATGGAAAAGGCCTATGTTGAAGCCTTAACCGAGGCATTGCAAAAAGGCTATGATCAGATTAAAGCTGGCAAAACAAGTTTGGATGCGGTAGTTGCTGCTATTGAGGTGATGGAGAACTCGCCACTTTTCAATGCGGGAAAGGGTGCTGTATTTACCAATCAAGGGAAAAATGAATTGGATGCCTCGATCATGGATGGAAAGAACCGTAAAGCGGGTGCTGTAGCAGGAGTAACCAACATCAAGAATCCCATAAAAGCCGCTAGAGCTGTGATGGACAAGACAGAACACGTCATGTTGATCAGCAAAGGGGCTGAGGAATTTGCTCAAAAACAAGGCTTAGAAATCGTAAATCCTAAATACTTCTGGACACAATCTCGATGGGATGGTCTACAAAAAGCACTTGAACGCGATAAGGAACGCATGGAATTAGACCATGATGCTCAACAAAGCCAACTGCCTCCGGCATTTAAGGACGAGAAATTTGGAACCGTAGGTTGTGTAGCACTTGATAAACAAGGTAATTTAGCCGCAGGAACATCAACCGGCGGCATGACCAACAAGAAATTTGGACGCGTAGGTGATTCTCCAATTATTGGTGCTGGAACTTATGCTGACAATGAAACTGTAGCGATCTCTTGTACCGGCTGGGGCGAATATTATATCCGTACCGCAGCGGCATTTAATGTTTCTGCGAAAATGAAATACGGTAAACTGCCACTCAAGCAAGCTAGCCAAGAAGCCATCGATGAGATAGGAAAAATGGGTGGTGACGGCGGTATGATTGCACTAGATAAAAATGGCCAAGTAGCCATGCCATTCAATACCGAAGGCATGTACCGAGGTACAGTAACTGCTGATGGAAAAATCGAAGTATTAATCTATAAATAACCATTCTCTTAAATATGCTATTGGATTCAATGAGCAAATGACTTCGGGAATGTTGTGGTCGTATTGAATTCATTATAGGTTCGTGTTGGAGTCGGTACTCTTAGGGAATTCTTAAGGATCTGAGAGGGATTTTGTTCGGATCTCGTTCGCTTCTAACCGAACGAGATCCGAAGGAGTTCCGAACAAGTTCCGAAGGAGATCCGAAGGAGTGTCGAAGAAAACCTATGTGAGAGACAGTTAGACAACAGACGAAAGACATAGCCCTTCGGGCAGTATAAAGTATATAGTACGGAGTATTTAGACCTATTGGCGGGATAGATATTACGTCACTTACAACTCAGAGCAACGCGAAGAGTCTCTATAACCCCCACATGACGCCATCATCTTCCACCGAAGGTGGAAGATCTTTAAACTATGATGGATTTTTAGATTGTTAATAGGCGGGCGATGCATGCATCGACCCTACAGACGTTCGTGAATTTATTATTTTTACTGCCATAACAGTAGGGTCGAAGCATGCTTCGACCGTTAATAATTTCTATCAAACAATCCTCTACTTTTAGGTGCTACTAATCACCTAAGAACAAACTATCTAGATAACACGTAAGGTAGGGGCGGTACTGAGTGAGTTCGAGGGAAGGCGATTTATCCCCGACGAGAATGAACGGAATGTCCGCCCGTTTTTTTAAATCAAATAGTTTCATAAAGATTAATTTGATTCTATCCCACCGAAGGTGGAAGATCTCTAAACTATGAAGGATTTTTAAGACCTTAGCCCTACTCCGGAATCTTATAATAATTCAAATAACGAACGATGCTGTTTGCACGTCTGTTGATGTAATTCGAAGGTCTTCTGGCATCCCATTTCTGTGGGCTTGGGAGAATGGCTATAATAAGTGCTGCTTCTTTTTTGGTTAAGCTTTTCCCCGATTTATGAAAATAGTATTGGGAAGCTGCCTCTGCACCATACACTCCTTGACCCATTTCAATGACATTGAGATAGACTTCTAAGATTCGTTTTTTGCTCCAGAAGATTTCAATCAGGACAGTGAAATAGCTTTCCAGGCCTTTGCGAATCCATGAACGGCCAGGCCAAAGGAATACATTTTTGGCAGTTTGCTGACTGATGGTACTCCCGCCGCGAAGAGATTTACCGGCTTTATTTTTTTCGATGGCTTCAAAGATGGCCTTGGTGTCAAAGCCATTATGAGTCATAAAATGGGCATCTTCACCAGCTAAGGCAGCTCTTTTTAAATTGTCGGATATATCCTCATAATCCAGCCATTTGCGTTCAATCTTCCATTCCTTGCCAGCAGCTTTACGTTCGAAGCCACGCTTCAACATCAAATAGGTAATCGGGGGATTGGTAAAACGTAGGGCAATTACCCAAAGTATACTGAGTACAAAGAGAGTTAACACGGCACGCCACAGGTAAGGCCATATCTTCGTTTTGAAGAATGATTGTCCTTTACTGTTTTTTTGCTTGATCTTGTTCTGTTTGGTAGAACGCTTGATAGCCATGGCATTGAAAATTTATGCAAACATAAGAGGTATTTTTTAATTTTCGGGTCAAATTTCACTGTTGACATTGCTTTTTGTTCGGTTTTGCAAATCGGGACAATTCTGCTATTTTTACATCACATTCAAAATAAGCATACCTTGGCAAAAGAGAAGAAACAAACCCCCTTAATGCAGCAATATAATACGATAAAGGCCAAGTACCCCGGTGCCTTATTGTTGTTTAGGGTGGGGGATTTTTATGAGACGTTTGGAGAAGATGCGGTAAAGGCCGCCAAAATATTGGGTATTGTTTTGACTAAGCGTGGAAATGGTACCGAATCGGAGACTGCATTAGCAGGATTTCCACACCACTCCCTAGAAACTTATTTACCGAAATTAGTTCGTGCAGGACAAAGGGTCGCTATCTGTGATCAATTGGAGGACCCTAAACAAACAAAAACCATTGTGAAACGTGGGGTGACCGAATTAGTTACGCCTGGAGTTTCTTACAGTGAGAATATCGTTCAGCAGAAGTCCAATAATTACTTAGCATCTATATTTTTTGATAAAAGTTCTGTAGGGGTGTCTTTCCTGGATATTTCCACTGGAGAATTCCTGGTGGCACAAGGGAGTGTGGGGTATATCGATAAGTTGCTTCAAGGCTTTAAGCCGACCGAGGTGATTATGCCCAAGAAACAAGCTAAGGAATTTATGGAACAGTTTGGTTCCAGTTATTATACCTATACCTTGGATGAATGGCCTTATACAGGCGATTATGCGGATGAACAGTTGCTGAAGCATTTTGAGGTAAAGTCCATGAAGGGCTTTGGTGTTGACCGCATGAATGTTGGTCTGATTGCAGCAGGTGTAGCCTTACATTATCTGAATGAAACAGAACACCGAAATCTACAACATATTTCCAATATCTCCAGAATTGAGGAAGACCGCTATATGTGGTTGGATCGTTTTACGATTCGGAATCTGGAATTAGTAGGTTCTGCCAATGAGAATGCAAGTACTTTAGCGGATGTATTGGATGAAACTTCTTCCCCAATGGGGGCTCGTTTGTTAAAACGTTGGATTATCATGCCATTGAAGGATGAGAAGGCAATTAACGAACGCTTGCAGGTAGTCGATTACTTCCATAAACAGCGAGATGTACGGGAAGAATTAATTCGCGAGATTAAACATGTTGGGGATTTGGAACGACTGATCTCCAAGATAGGTTTACTGAAAGCAAATCCTAGGGAGATCATTCAGCTGAAGAGAGCCCTTTATGCGGTAGAAAAATTAAAAGAATTGACAGCAGGGGCAGAATCGGAATCTCTAAGGGTGATTGCCGAACAGCTGAATCCTTGTTTGATTATTCGCGATAAAATAGAGAGTACGGTACAAGCGGAACCACCGGTTGCCTTGAATAAGGGAAATGTAATTGCCGATCAGGTGGATGCTGATTTGGATAAATTACGTAAGGTTGCCTTCGGTGGGAAAGATTATTTGTTGGAGATTCAGAAACGTGAATCAGACGCCACAGGTATTCCTTCTTTAAAAATCGCTTTCAATAATGTGTTTGGATACTACCTGGAAGTTACCAATACCCATAAGGATAAGGTGCCAGAGGGATGGATTCGAAAGCAGACTTTGGTCAATGCGGAGCGTTATATTACTGAGGAGCTGAAGGAATATGAAGAACAAATCTTAGGGGCAGAAGAGAAGATTCAAGTCATTGAAAATCGAATCTATGCCGAATTGCTGCAAGATATTGCAGCATATATCAAGCCCATTCAATTAAATGCTCAATTGTTGGCCAAACTGGATGTGCTGTTAAACTTTGCGGTGATCGCCGAAAAGAATTACTACGTAAAACCAGAAATCAACAATAGCCGTATCATAGATATCAAGGGTGGTCGCCACCCGGTAATTGAAAAGAAATTGCCAATAGGTGAGGACTACATCACCAACGATACTTTCTTGGATCCGGAGGGTCAACAGATCATTATCATCACTGGACCCAATATGGCGGGTAAATCGGCATTATTGCGTCAGACCGGATTGATTGTCCTTATGGCACAGATAGGTAGTTTTGTTCCTGCCAAGGAAGCGACCTTGGGAATCGTGGATAAGATCTTCACCCGTGTTGGGGCTTCAGATAATCTTTCTTCTGGGGAATCGACCTTTATGGTAGAAATGAATGAGACCGCGAGTATTATGAACAACCTTTCTGACCGAAGTTTAATTCTGTTGGATGAGATTGGACGTGGCACCAGTACTTACGATGGTATTTCCATTGCTTGGGCAATTGCGGAGTTTTTACATAGCCATCCAACCTGTCGTGCAAAAACATTATTTGCAACACACTATCATGAATTGAACGAGCTGTGTACTTCCATGCCTCGTATCAAGAACTACAATGTCAGCGTAAAGGAATTGAACAACAAGGTGATCTTCCTTCGTAAGCTTGTTCCGGGCGGCTCTGAGCATAGTTTTGGTATTCATGTAGCCAAGCTTGCTGGAATGCCTCCTAAGCTTATAGCGCGCGCCAATGACGTCTTAAAACGATTGGAACAGGAGCGTACCGGAGGGGAGAAGATCAAGGATAGTATGCGTAAGATTCAGAAGCAGGCTTATCAGTTGCAAATGTTTTCCATTGATGATCCGGTTTTGGAAAAGATTCGGGATATGCTGAATAATTTGGATGTCAATACCTTAACTCCAGTTGAGGCATTGATGAAATTGGATGAGATACAGCGTTTATTAAAGAATTAATTCTAGTTAGAAGGTTATGGGTCAGGTGTTTCAGTTTAAACAATTTGCAGTAGATCAGAATAATGTTCCAATGCGCATTAACACAGATGGTGTTTTGTTAGGGGCGCAGGCAGAGGCAGAATCCGTGAATCGTATTTTGGATATTGGTACCGGTACGGGAGTCATCGCTTTGATGTTAGCCCAGCGTTTTGAGGATGCTGAGGTATGGGGTGTAGAGATTGATGATCTTGCCGCTAAAACCGCTAGAATGAATTTTGATCAGTCGCCTTTTACTAATCGAATGCACTTGTTGCATTCTGATATTTTTCATTGGAAAAATGACTTGCAATTTGATTTAATAGTTTCCAATCCACCATTTTATATCAATTCTCTGCATAACCCTGACGAGCGTAAGAAAATAGCAAAACATACCGATGATACCTTCTTTATTGGGATGTTGGAATTTGCTGCTAAGCACCTGACTGAGCAAGGTTCATTTCAATTGATCGTCCCAGTAGAATTGGAAGATTTCTTAAAAACCGAAGCGGAAAAATTGGGTTTAGTTTGGGATGGACAGGTGAATATTCGTTCTTTTGCGGATTCAGAAAGCTTCCGTTGTATCATTCGATTTGCTCGTCAATCGAGTGAGCAGAAAACAGAAGAATTTATCATCTATAAAGGTCGAGGAATCTATTCGGATGCCTATAATCATTTGCTCCAACCCTTCTTTTTAGCTTTTTAATTCGGTACACATATCCTTATGAAAATTGGCTTAATATCGGATACCCACAGTTATTTGGATGAAGCTGTTTTTGAGTACTTCAAAGACTGTGATGAAATCTGGCATGTCGGTGATTTTGGTTCTATGGAAGTTATTGAACAATTAGCTGCATTTAAGCCATTGCGGGGCGTCTTTGGTAATATCGATCATAAAGATATTCGAAATCTTTATCCAGAGAATCTGCGTTTTACTTGTGAGGATGTTGATGTGTGGATGACGCATATCGGGGGTTATCCCGGTAAATACAGTCCATTGGTTAGGGAGGAGATTAAGAAGAATCCGCCTAAGTTGTTTATTTGCGGGCATTCTCATATCTTGAAAGTACAGTTTGATGCAAAATTACAGTTATTGCATTTGAATCCAGGTGCTGCCGGAAAACAAGGATGGCATAAGCAAAGGACTTTAATGCGCTTTGACATTCAAGCTGACCGCATTGAGAATCTGGAAGTGATCGAGTTGAACCCTAGGTGGTAGGTCACATCATTTCACCATTCTATATTCGAAAAAGTATAAGCTTTTTTGAAAAAGTAAGTAAAGAATTAAATCAACGAATATTTCTTACAAACTATCTCTAACCTCTAATAAGAAGCTTTTTAGTTTTTCTAATGAATCTACGACACGTTGATTTTCTTTTGCTTCGTTTTTGTTGTTACGAAGGAAATCGCGGGCACCTTGAAGGGTATAACCTTTGTCTTTTACAAGATTGAAGATTATTTTTAGGTTCGCGATGTCATCTGGAGTAAATAGACGATTGCCTTTTTTGTTTTTCTTAGGCTGAAGAATATCAAATTCACGCTCATAAAAACGAACTTGAGAAGCATTTACACCGAACAACTCGGTTACTTCGCCCATTGTATAGTATAATTTGTTGATTTCGCGTTCTTTGTACGGCATCTATTTATCCATTTGGTGACCTAAACAAATATACAACCTAAGTTTGATATTCAAAAAAACTATAAATTAAAGGGGATATTTATACCTTTAAAGCAAGAAATAGCTATGAAAGGAAAAGTTATTGTCAGTGCATTTTGGACGAAGTTCTTCTCTTGGGGTAAAGCGCAAGCTATTACTATTTTTCCTTTTATTTTCTTAAAACACCCTGCTTATAAGAAAGATAAGGTGCTGATAAACCATGAGAATATACACATTCGTCAGGCTTTGGAATTATTGATCATTCCTTTCTATTTCTTTTACCTGACGGAGTTTATGTTTCGATTGATTCAATATCGACACTTTTTCAAAGCCTATTTGAATATCTCCTTTGAAAGGGAGGCATTTCAAAATGAAGAAAACTTATATTACCTCCGAGAGCGAAAAGTATTTAGCTCGTTTAAATATCTGCGCAGTTGGAAAGAGAAAGCATAAAAAAGCCGAACATTTGATGTTCGGCTTTCTATTTCTTATATTCTCGACTGGAATTTGGTTATTTCACTAATTTCAAGAAAGTCGATACTTTTTCTTTCAATTGTCTTCTATCCACAATGAAATCCAAGAATCCGTGTTCTAATACGAATTCAGAAGTTTGGAATCCCTTAGGAAGGTCTTTCTTAATGGTTTCTTTGATGACACGAGGACCTGCGAAACCGATTAATGCTCCTGGTTCAGCGATATTGATATCACCTAACATCGCGTAGGATGCAGTTACACCTCCGGTTGTCGGGTCAGTCAATAAACAGATATAAGGAAGTTTGGCTTGTGCCAAAAGTGCTAATTTTGCGGATGTTTTAGCCATCTGCATTAAGGAGAAAGCTGCTTCCATCATACGTGCACCACCAGATTTAGAGATCAACATAAAAGGTAATTTATGTTCGATACAGTAATCAATGGAACGTGCGATTTTTTCTCCTACTACTGATCCCATAGATCCACCGATAAAGGAGAAGTCCATACAGTCAATTACGATTTCTTGACCGTCCAATTTACCAACAGCAGCACGTAATGCATCATTTAAGCCAGTCTTTGCTTGGCTATCGAGCAATCGATCTTTGTAGGGTTTGGTGTCGACGAAATGTAAGGGATCACCTGCTTTCAGGTTCGGGAAGAGTTCCGTGTATTCGTTATTATCAAATAAAATCGAAAAATATGCGGTAGAGCCTATTCTAATATGATAATCACAATAATGACAAACGTATTTGTTTTCTACCTGCTCTACATTCAAAAGGGGCTTTTTACAGTTAGGACATTTGTTCCACATCCCATCAGGTGCCTCTTTCTTATGCTCCGTAGCAGTTTGTATTCCTGCTTTGTTTCTTTTAAACCAACTCATAGACTCGTGTTAATTCGGATTACAAATAAACAAAAAATATCTAATATGTGTAGGAGGAATTGTTATTGTACCCAAAAGCTGATTGACTGACAGGTAATTAGCCCTCATTGGCCTAGGCTATTTATTGTTAATAGCAAAGCTAAGCTTTTTAATTACACGATTTCTCCAATTTCAGAATTGAGAAATCGTGCTTCATGTGTTGAAATTAGATATATTTATTGATTTCGGAACCGATCAGGTTGATTTCTTCATCCATTCCAAACATCGGAAGTCCAGTTTCAGGATTCAGCTTTAACCACGTAGTTTCAGTGTCTTTAATGATTTGCACATATTCTTGTCCATCCTTAAAAACGGTATAGGTATCTTTCTCGTCCGGGAATACGGAATAGGTGATTCCGTTGATCTCAATATCAAAAGGTTCTTGTAGTTCCATTTTATTTCTTTAGAAGTACAAAGTTAAGCATTTAAGTTTTAAGGATGTTGCAGAAGGTAGTCTGATTCCTTATATTTAGACTCAACTAGCCAAGAATGAATGCCATAGAGCAGATTGCAATTACTAAGATAAAAGGTGTCGGACCTAAATCAAGTCGACTATTATTGGCCTACTTTGGCAGTTTAGAAGAAGTTTTTAAAAGTAAACCTGCAGAATTAAAACGAATACCGGGGATTACACGTTCTGTAATAGATGAATTGGTTTCTGGTGCCCATATGCGAGCTGCTGAAGCAGAGTATCGGTATACACAAGACCATGGTATCCAATTGTTCTGGTATGAGGATGACCGTTATCCGCGTCGACTGAAAAATTGTGATGACGCACCTATGCTTCTGTATAGCAAAGGGAATTTAGACCTGAATAAGCAAAGGATAGTCAGTGTAGTAGGCACTAGAAATGCCACCCATTATGGTCGCAAATTGACGGAAGCTCTATTGGAAGGCTTCTCCGAATTGGATGTAATTATGGTAAGTGGTTTAGCTTTTGGAATTGATATCCTGGCTCATCGTGCAGCAGTAGAACAGAAAATGGGAAATGTGGCTGTATTAGGTCACGGTCTAGATCGGATTTATCCTTTTGATCATCGGGAAACTGCTGAAAAGATTCTGGAGAATGGACGCTTATTGTCCGAATTCCCATCAGGTACAATGCCTGACCGAGTTAATTTTCCAATGCGCAATCGGATTATAGCAGGTCTTTCGGATGTTACAGTGGTGGTCGAGGCAGCAAATAAGGGAGGCGCTTTAATTACAGCAGAGATTGCGAACAGTTATAATCGTGATGTATGTGCTTTTCCTGGTCCGGTTGATCAGCCATATTCGGTAGGTTGTAATGAATTGATCAGGAATAATAAAGCGCATTTAATACGGCATGCGGAAGATCTTATTCAATTAATGCAATGGGATCTGAATACAGCAAGCAAGAAAGATGCAGGTACGCAATTAAGCCTTCTGGCAGACTTGAATAATGATGAAGAACGCATATTTACTTATTTGAAAGAGGTAGAGCATGCTTCGATTGACGAATTGGCCATTTATTGTGATTGGCAACAGAGTAAAATTGCGCTCGTATTGTTGGAAATGGAAATGAAAGGAATAGTACAGTCCCTACCGGGGAAAATATATAAATTACCTTAAACCTAATAAACATCTATGCAAGAACAAGTAAGTAAGAAAGGGATCTGGAAGGTTATCGGGGCATCTTCCTTAGGAACCCTCATTGAGTGGTACGATTTTTTTATTTTCGGGAGTTTATCGGTGGTTATTTCCACCAAATTCTTTCCGGCAGATAATCCTACTGCCGCCTTTTTATCCACATTAGCCACTTTTGCAGCTGGCTTTGTCGTACGCCCCTTTGGGGCTTTATTTTTTGGTCGTCTAGGTGACTTGATAGGGCGTAAATACACCTTCATGGTAACATTGATGCTGATGGGTGGTGCTACTTTCCTTATAGGCTTAATACCTTCCTATGAACAGATCGGTTTCTTTGCGCCGCTGATTGTGCTTATCCTGCGTCTATTGCAAGGTTTGGCCTTGGGAGGTGAGTATGGTGGTGCGGCAACCTATGTTGCTGAACACGCTCCTCATGGGGAGAGGGGTTATTGGACATCTTGGATTCAGACGACTGCAACATTCGGACTCTTTATTTCCTTGGTGGTTATCCTGTTGACAAAGTTAGTTTTGACTGAAACACAATTTGACCAATGGGGTTGGCGAGTACCCTTCCTACTATCCATTTTAATGGTTTATGTTTCTTACTTGATTCGTAAAAACATGGATGAGTCGCCTGAATTTAAGAAAGCCAAAGCAGAGGGTAAGACATCAACAAACCCCTTGAAAGAGAGTTTTGGTAATAAATACAATTTGAAATTTGTTCTATTGGCTTTGTTTGGTGCCGCTATGGGGCAGGGGGTAGTTTGGTATACAGGCCAGTTCTATTCCATGTCTTTTATGAAGACGGTCATGATGGTACATTCCGATCAAGCTGATACCATATTGGGGATAGCGCTGCTATTTGGTACTCCATTCTTTGTGGTGTTTGGTAAACTCTCGGATAAGGTTGGACGTAAATGGGTGATGTTAATCGGGATGTTGCTTGCTGTATTGACCTATAGGCCGATTTATCAAGCCATGTATAAGCTAAGTAACCCAGATTTAAAGGAAGAGGTTATTGCTTCCAGATCGGAGGAAACAAAACAACAACAAATTGATGATGATTTGTTGGAAGTGCATACGATAAACCGTGTATTTACTGATGGAACCACATTAAAAGAGGAACACCGGCGCTACTTGGAGAAAGATGGTCAAGCGGTAATTGGGGAGGTGAAGATGTTGGAGAAAACTACGGTCCATCTCTCAGGAGGTAATTATGTGGCATTAATAGCTTTGATTTTCATTCAGATTATCTATATCACTTTGGTGTATGGTCCGATAGCAGCCTTTTTGGTTGAAATTTTTCCAGTTAAGATCCGGTATACCTCCATGTCCTTACCATACCATATTGGTAATGGTATTTTTGGAGGGCTCTTACCTGCGGTATCCACTTATTTGGCCACAACAGCTAAAACGGCAGCAGACCCTAATTTCTATTTAGCAGGTTTATGGTATCCCATTATTATATCCGCAGTTTGTTTTGTGATAGGGGCATTATATATCAATAAGAATATGGTAGCAAAAGATTTGAGTTAGACTATGGAAAACATTAAAAAAATATTAGGTATTGTCTGGATAGCTTTGGCATTACTTACGGCATATTTCTGTATAGCAAAATTTGGTTTACCCAAGATTATGTCCGGTCATCAAGAAGATGTGGTATTTGGGATAATTATTCTGTTTATCCTGACGCCGATCATCAGTATTGGCTTGGCGGTGTTCGGTTATTTTGCCTTAAAAGGAGAATATCGGGAAGACAAGATGTAATTTTTTGGCTGAATGTCAACGGTATAGCGCATAAGTGCTATTTTCTTTTCGAAAACATTAAAAAATTGTTAATTTTGCCGTGGGTAAGTCCTTTACGACCAGCTCCCATTGACTCCCCCAGGTTGGGAACAAAGCAAGGGTATTTGGTTGAGCGGTGCGATAAAGGGGGCTTACCCATTTTTTATGCCTTTTTTTGAAGGATATAAAAAACAATCACCGCAGCATATTCTCAACGAATTTTTTAATTATACATATTTCCTTAATTATTCATTCAATCGGTAACCTATCATTGATTGAATTTCACAGGCCATCTTTATTTTAAATTAGATGGCCTGTGGTTTTTACTGTACGATGTTAATTTAATATTATATTTTTTTTCCTGAGCATGTTTTTAGCTGTTGCCTATTGTATTGACTTTTTAAAAAATGTAGTTTCGATAAACAATTTATTTTTTCTAAAGTACACACTAACAGCGCTAGGTTATGAAAATTTTCCAAAACTTTATTTTGTTGACTATGGTCACATTAGGCTCATTGCAATTCTTAAATGCTCAAGAGCAAAGCAATAAACCAATCCCTTATTTACTTAATTTAAAATTGGATTTTGGTGAAATCGCTGACAGTTACAATCAAATAGAAATTCTGATGATAGATAGTTTGGCAATTCAAAAAAATACTATACATAAAACCACAACAAGTATTCAATTAGATGGGAGAAATGATTTCAAAGAACTTGGCTCTACTTCCAAAGACTCTTTAGTAGGTTATTTCCTGACAGATTACGTTACTAAAAAAACATATGAGTTTGATGCAAATAAGAAATTTGTAGGAATTTTAAACAATACCAAAGAGCTACCGGAGCTTTTGTTTTTAAAAACTGATTCTGCATTAGCTTCAATTGCTTCAAAATATGTATTGAAAGGAGATACTTTATTAGCAGACCAAAAATGTAAGATAGCTGTTTATGAGGCTAAGGAAAATGGAGAATCCATTTCACAAAAAGCCTATATTTCTGAGGAAAAAAAAGATGGAAAGCTTCTGAATGTGCTGGCAAATTCCTTAGAAGAAAGATTTAATGGGACTTGTGTCGCAATAGATTTTCATAATATGAATAATCAAATGAAAACTGTTCATAGGATAGGATTAAGTTTTGATCGTAATGTTGGTCCTGAAGAACGTGAATTAGCCAATTTCTTTTATGATTGGTTTCAGAAACAATAGGAAGAGAATTTATCCATTTAAAAGTTATAAAAGAAAAGCCAGTATATTTTTACATACTGGCTTTTCTTTGTTTTATATATCTCCGCTTACATTGGGATATAAACGACATATTTAGTGTCAAAGAAGTCTTCTTTAAAATAACTGGAGATAGGATGTAATTCAGCTTTCACTCTAGCCTCTTTGATTTCTTCCTTCAAGTCACCTCCCTTTAGATATAAAATACCGTTAGGAATGCTATTCCTGTCGTTTTTCTCAAACTTGTTTCTAACCCATGGTAGGAAATCGCCTAAACGGGTTACTGCTCTAGAAACCACGAAATCATATTTGTAATCCAGCTCCTCTGCACGCATGTGGTCTGCTTCTACATTCGTTAATCCTAATGCTTGTGCAACCTCCCTAACCACCTTAATTTTCTTTCCAATGGAGTCTACCAAATGAAATTGTATTTCCGGAAATAAAATCGCCAATGGGATTCCGGGGAATCCTCCACCGGTACCTACATCAAGCACACGAGTCTTCGGGCTAAACTCTCCAACGAATTTACCGATGGCCAATGAGTGTAATACATGCTTCAAGTATAAACTCTCGATATCCTTGCGAGAAACCACATTGATCTGGTCGTTCCAAAAAGGATAAACTTCTTCTAATTGGGCAAATTGTTGCTTTTGCTTCTCAGTAAGTTTTGGGAAATATTGATAAATAATATCTACAGTTGGATTCACGGTATTGCTTTGTTAAATGTTCAATAGGATGCTATTTCCAGGTCTTTTGTTTTTTCTTTCGATTGAAAAGACCGTTGAAACAGATGTAAAAATAATAATAGAAATCTAAAAGGGGAAGCCAAACTAAAAGGTCGGCTACCTGTAATTTACGATAGATAGGCTTGAAGACCAGCAGTTGGCAAATTAATCGAATTAAATAAGCTGCCAATGCTAGATACCAATACTGAGGTGTTATCAATATAGCAACGATTACGGCCAAATAAAATAGTACGGCAGTTACCAATTGGATGCCCAACATGTTCTTGTGTCTTGTTTTATAAAGCACTGATGCTCCAGAATGCCTAGCCTTTTGTTTGTAATAGCTTTTCCAAGTTGTCTTAGGAGCTGATTCCACAACAGCATCGGGATGAATGGCAATAGCCACATTCGATGAATTGGCATTGCTGTTCACAAATAAATCATCATCTCCCGATTTAATATGCATGTGAGCATTGAAACCTTTTCCTTTGAAGAATAAAGATTTGGTATAAGCAAGATTTCGTCCCACACCCATATAGGCATCTCCCTTTAGGGCATAAGAGAGATAACTCATGGCTGTGTGGCTGGTCTCAAATCGAATTAGCTTATTTAGAAATCCTTTGTGTTTGAAGTATGGGGAATAGCCGAGAATGATCTCTTTCTTGTCTTGAAATGCTCCTTCTAATTCGCTAATCCAATTTCTGCTTATTGGTTCACAATCTGCATCACACATCAGCAAGTATTCATTTTTCGCGGCCTTGATACCCATGGTCAGTGCAAATTTCTTACTGTGCTTAAGCTGAATATGCTCTTTGATTTCCACAATTCGTAAATGAGAATATTTACTTGCAAAATCCTGTAAGATCCATTTGGTTTCATCACTGGAGCAATCATTGACAACGATTACTTCAAAATCCGGGTAATCCTGATTCAAAATGCTCGGTAGGAATTGTTGTAAGTTATCCTGTTCATTATGGGCACAGATTAGTACAGAAACCGGCTTTTTATCGGCATGTTCCTGATAAGATTTGACACGATAGCGTGCAAGCTTGCTGTACACAAACAAGATAAAGTAAAGTTGGAATACCAAAAACAGCAAGAGAATTCCATAAGGAATTAAGTCACTGTTCAGGTCGATATGGAAATTAGCTAACATAAAAGTAGGAGCAAAGATACAGGTTATCGTAATAATACGGGTGAAAGGTTGTTAAGAATTACTAATTAAATGCCGGATATATCAATCGGTCGGAATTTTATAGTATTTTTGCGGTCGATTAAGGATAAGTATGAAATTTACGCTTCAGGCACAAGATAATTTTTCAAGAGCAAGAGCAGGGGAGATAGAAACTGCTCATGGTACCATAAAAACACCTATTTTCATGCCCGTTGGTACTGCGGGAACAGTAAAAGCGGTTCACCAACATGAATTGGTTAATGATATTCAAGCACAAATCATCTTAGGGAACACCTATCACCTGTACTTACGTCCAGGTTTAGATGTATTGAATAAGGCTGGAGGTTTACATAAGTTCATCAATTGGGATCGTCCCATTTTGACTGACTCTGGAGGTTATCAAGTATATTCCTTAACCGAAGTCCGTAAAATTAAAGAAGAAGGGGTAACCTTTCGTTCACATATCGATGGTTCCAAGCATTTATTCACACCAGAGAATGTGATGGATACTCAACGTATCATCGGTGCAGACATCATCATGGCATTTGATGAATGTACGCCATACCCGTGTGACTATAACTATGCTCGTAGATCTTTAGATATGACGCACCGTTGGTTAAAGCGTTGTTGTGATCGATTTGATAGTACAGAGCCATTGTATGGTTATGATCAAACCTTATTCCCAATCGTGCAAGGTTCAGTTTACAAAGATCTTCGTGAGAAATCTGCTGAGAAAATTGCCTCATTTAATCGTGAAGGAAATGCTATCGGCGGTTTATCCGTAGGTGAGCCTGCAGAGGAGATGTATGCCATGACTGAAGTTGTGACCAACATCCTGCCTAAAGAAAAGCCACGTTATTTAATGGGCGTGGGTACTCCAGTAAACATTTTAGAAAATATCGCTCTGGGTATTGATATGTTCGACTGTGTGATGCCGACTAGAAATGCTCGTAATGGAATGTTATTTACTCGTGAGGGTATCATCAATATCAAGAATGAGAAATGGAAGGATGACTTTAGTCCGATCGAAGCAGAAAGCGATTTATTAGTTGATCAAATCCATTCTAAAGCCTATTTACGCCATCTTATTCGCTCGCAAGAGATTTTAGGAGCGCAAATTGCATCTTTACATAATTTACATTTTTATCTTTGGTTAGTAAATGAAGCCAGAGAACGCATCATCGATGGTACTTTCTATGATTGGAAGAACAAGATGGTGGTAAAATTAGGACAAAGATTATAATCGAAGCATGAAAATTATCGATCGTTATATCATCAAAAAGTACTTGTCTACTTTTGTATTTACGGTAGCCATCTTCTGTGTGGTCATCGTAATCTTTGATATTTCGGAGAAAATCGATGATTTTAACAAGTATAAGGCTCCCATGTCCAAGGTATTCTTACAATACTATGCTTTGGGAAGTTTGCCTTTCTTCATCAACATGCTGACGCCGCTATTTAACTTTATAGCTGTTATTTTCTTTACCTCCAAGATGGCTGACCAGACGGAGATTGTTCCGATCCTCAGCGGAGGGATGAGTTTCAATAGAATGCTTAGGCCATATTTGTTGTGTTCGGGATTAATCTGTGCAATGACCTTGGTTTCCAATGTCTATGTCATTCCTTTTACCAATAAGGTCAAGGTTGATTTTGAGAATGTCTATGTAAAGCCGAATAAAGTTTCGAATACATCATCCTCTACCCACATGCAGATTGACTCCAATACCTACGTGTATATGGGTTCTTTCGATACCAAGGCTAAAGTAGGGTACAACTTCAGTTTGGAGAAGTTTGACGGCAACAGAATGACTGAAAAGTTAATGGCAGAGCGTATTACTTGGGATTCTACTCAAAATAAATGGAGCATCCACAGTTATACCAATCGACATATCGACGGTTTGAAAGAGCGTATGGATTCCGGAGAAAAGCGGGATACCACTTTAGATATGGCACCTCAGGATTTTGATGTCTACGAGAATGTCTTTACCACCATGAGTCAAAAAGAATTGGAAAGCCGTATCAGTAAAGAAGAAATTCGTGGTACAGGAATGATGAATGAATTGCTTCTTGAGAAGTACAAACGCATTATCAATCCCTTTTCAGCCTTTATCCTAACCATTATTGGAGTCTCCTTGTCCTCTAAAAAAGTCAGGGGGGGGATTGGGTTAAGTTTGGGACTAGGTATTGCCCTGAGCTGTATTTACATCGTATTGGAAAGATTCTCGAGTATGTTCTCTATCAAAGGAGGTTTGGATCCTTTAATATCGGTGCTGATTCCAAACGTTATTTTTCTATTCATTAGTTTTTATCTATTAAAGAAGGCGCCTAAATAAAGGCGGTTAACATGTCAAACCTTACGATTAATCGCAATATCCTAATATTGCATTTCACGGTCCTTATCTGGGGATTTACCGGGGTTCTTGGTGAATTGATTTCTGTGTCGGCTTTACATTTGGTCTGGTATCGGGTATTGATCGCAGCCTTGTCGCTATGGGTTTTCTTTATGTTTAAGCGTAGAAGTATCCGGGTCAGTATGGCACAATTGGGACAATATTTGGCTGTCGGAAGTTTAGTCGGTCTGCATTGGGTTCTGTTCTTTCATGCGATAAAAATTTCCACCGTATCCGTTACACTCGTTACGTTGTCTTCCGTAACACTTTTTACCTCTATTTTGGAGCCTATTATCAACAGGAAGCGAATTGCTATTTCCGATGTGATGGTTGGCCTTTTGATAATCTTTGGGATTTACCTCATCTTTAAATTTGAATTTCAATATTTCTGGGGTATAGTGTATGGTCTTTCCTGTGCGTTCTGTGCCAGTATATTCTCCATATTTAATGCGAGGATGGTGAAAAAGGCTAGCCCCACGATCATCACATTCTATGAGATGATAGGTGCTTTCCTTGTTGTTTCCATCATGTTAGCTGTGGTAGGTCAATTTGATCAGCAGCTTTATTTGAGCCAATCAGATTTTCTATATCTATTGTTGTTAGGTGGATTGTGTACTGCTTTTGCCTATGTGTTGGGAGTTGCGGTCATGAAAGAATTATCGGCTTTTACCGTGGCATTGACGACCAATCTTGAACCCGTATATGGAATTATCCTTGCATTGATGATCTTTGGTCATCGAGAAGCTATGAGTACCGGGTTTTATTTCGGTGCCATCATTATTTTGGGCGCTGTTTTTATCTACCCTTATTTGAAAACCAAATTGAAGTGGTAGTCATTAAAAATTTGACCTTCGGATAAATCATTTTATACCGAATAGACTTTACTGGAGTCGCTTTAAATTTTAATTATTTTACGTAATATTTCTGTTGTTTTTCCTAATAAATAAAACTTTTTTTAAAAAGTTTTTAAGTGTCGTTATTTTCACGACACGAATCCCTTGTTTCATAAATGAAACTAACTTGCCTCGCTCTTAATTTATTTCTTTTGTTCGTTATAATTTGTGGTTAAGCGGGAGTGTATAACCCTTATATATTTAATTGCAATCAATCGGTTGCGTGTTTTTTGATTTTTGTTTCTTAGAAAGAATGTCGTATATTTTCATTGAATTTATAGGAAAGCACTCTTTCTTATGTGTTGAAATAATATTTATTTGGTGTTTATTTCGGAGATTAATTAACAAAATCGGTTAATTTTTCCAAAGAAAATCAAAGAAATATGACCTGAATAATAATCAGCCTCAGGGGAATGATAAGAGAAGAATAGGGGGTGATTACAATACTTGACAATAAAGCTTACTGCTGTATTTCGGTAACGGATACAAATAGTATTTACAATATTTCTAACTGTTAATTTTCAAGACACATCAATGTCTGGTTGCCTGATCTTCAGGCAACCTTTTTTTGTGCCTTTTATCGAGTTAGTAATTGTTAATAAGCTTGAATAAGTCTTTTTTCATTGCTGTGATGTTCAATGTTTTGCTGCATATTTTGAGGAGTCTTGTAAATTGGATGTAAAAGCTTGGCGTATTAGCTATAAAATGTATTCCTATTTGTGATTTCTGACCAATTATGTTTGATTATTGCGTAACTTTGTACTTTTACAAAGAACTGTACTGTTGCCGTGAGGTAACAGAAGAATAACAAAATATGGCAAATATTGTAGCAATTGTAGGGAGGCCAAATGTTGGCAAATCCACTTTATACAACCGTCTTACGGAGAGTCGTAAGGCTATTGTAGATGATTTTAGTGGTGTTACCCGAGACCGTCATTACGGACAAGCCGAATGGATCGGCAAAAAATTCACTGTCATTGATACCGGAGGTTTTGTTCACGGATCAGATGATGTATTCGAAGCGGCTATCCGCGACCAAGTATTAATTGCTATCGATGAAGCTTCCGCGATTCTTTTTGTCGTAGATGCTACAACCGGAATCACTGACCTTGATGATGAAATTGCCGATGTTCTACGTCGCAGCAGTAAACCCGTATTTGTCGTTGCCAATAAAGTAGATAGTGCAAAGCAAACCCACGATACACATGAATTCTATTCCTTAGGACTAGGCGAAGTATTTAACATATCTTCCATGACTGGTTCTGGAACCGGTGAATTACTTGACGAGGTTGTTAAGGGATTAGATGAAAATCAGGAAGATGAGGACGAATTACCTAAGTTTACCATTGTAGGTAGACCTAACGTTGGTAAATCCTCCTTAACCAATGCACTTTTAGGTGAGGAACGTAATATCGTAACTCCTATTGCTGGTACAACTCGCGACTCTATCCGTATTCATTATAACCAATTCGGACATGAATTCCTTTTGGTTGATACCGCAGGACTTCGTCGTAAATCCAAAGTAAATGAGGATATCGAATTCTATTCGGTCATGCGTACTATCAAAGCTCTAGAGGATTCTGATGTAGTTATCCTGATGATTGATGCTAAAGATGGTATTGAAGCACAGGATATCAATATCTTCCACTTAGCGGAGAAAAACAAAAAAGGTATTGTGCTTCTAGTGAATAAATGGGATACCGTAGAGAAAGACCATAAGACAGCAAAAGCATTTGAAGATGCAATCAAATCCAAGATTGCGCCATTTACCGATATGCCCGTCATCTTCACTTCCGTTACGGAGAAACAACGTATTTTCAAAGCTGTAGAAACAGCTATGGAGGTCTATGAGAATAAAACCAAGAAAATCCCTACATCAAAATTAAACGATGTGATGTTGGAGATTATTGAGAAATATCCGCCACCAGCAACCAAAGGAAAATACATTAAAATTAAATATGTAACGCAATTACCTGGGAGATCGCCAATGTTTGCTTTCTTCTGTAATTTGCCTCAATACATTAAAGATCCTTATAAGCGATTTATTGAGAATAAACTTCGAGAAAACTTTGATTTCTCTGGAGTTCCTATTCAAATCTTCTTTAGACAAAAATAAACGAATCAGCAAATCAATATGAATCATAATCTCGTATTATACAATACCTTAACACGTAAGAAAGAGAAATTTGTCCCTATCCATCCAAATATGGTAGGGATGTATGTGTGTGGACCCACTGTTTACAGTGATGTGCATTTAGGGAATTGTAGAACCTTTGTTTCTTTTGATTTGATTTTCCGTTACCTCCTTCACCTTGGTTATAAGGTTCGTTATGTTCGTAACATAACGGATGCTGGCCACTTAGAAGGTGATAATGATGAGGGAGACGATAAATTTGCGAAAAAGGCAAAGCTAGAACAATTGGAACCTATGGAGATTGTACAGAAGTACACCTTAGGGTTCCACGATGTATTGCGTATGTTCAATACCTTGCCACCTAGCATTGAACCTACTGCAACCGGGCATATCTCCGAGCAGATTGAAATGGTTCAAGAGATTATCAAGAATGGTTTTGCATACGAAGTGAATGGTACTGTTTACTTCGATGTGGAGAAATATGTGAAGGAATATAACTACACCATCTTGACCAACCGCAATTTGGAGGATATGTTAAACAATACCCGAGAATTAGGTGGACAAGACGAAAAGCGTGGTCGTTTGGACTTTGCACTTTGGATCAAGGCTAAACCAGAGCATATCATGCGTTGGCCATCACCTTGGGGAGTAGGTTTCCCAGGATGGCATATTGAATGTTCAGCCATGAGCCGCAAGTACTTGGGCGATCAATTCGATATTCATGGTGGAGGAATGGATTTAGCCGCTACGCACCATACCAATGAAATTGCACAATCTGAGGCTTGTAACCATACAGCACCAGCTAAATACTGGATGCACACGAATATGCTAACTGTCAATGGAGCAAGAATGTCTAAATCAGCAGGAAATGGTTTCCTTCCAGGTGAATTATTCACTGGTAACCATCCATTGTTGACCAGAGGCTATTCTCCAATGGCTGTTCGTTTCTTTATGCTGCAAGCGCATTATAGAAGTACTCTGGACTTTTCCAATGAAGCATTAGAGGCAGCCGATAAAGGCTATAAACGTCTGATAACGGCCATTAGTTTATTGGATAAAATCAGCCCGTCTTCAAAATCTAACTTTGGTAATCTGGAAGATATTAAAGCCAAATGTTATGCTGCCATGGACGATGATTTCAATAGCCCAGTCTTAATTGCTGAGCTATTTGAAGTTGTGCGTATCATTAATTCCATTTACGATAATAAACTGACCATAAATGCTACAGATTTGGAAGCATTGCGCAGTTTTATACAAGCCTTTGTATTTGATATCCTAGGTCTTAAAGATGACCAAGTAGGGGATGTGGACAGCATGGATGATTTGATGCAAATCATCATTGGAATCCGCAATGACGCCAAGAAAAACAAAGATTTTGTGACTTCCGATAGCATCCGTGAGAAATTGACGGAGATCGGTATCCAACTAAAGGATAGCAAGGAAGGAACACTTTGGAATAAGATTTGATTAGGTAGAGAAAATATTAAGAATGATCTATAAAAAAGGCTTAACTCTATTAGCCGCTGCATTAGTATCTGTATCTGCATTTGCTCAACTACCAGATAAGGTAGGTGGATTATTAAATGTGGATAAAACTGCAGCAAATCTATCCAAAACGGAAGGTCCGCATACCGGATTTAAATATATGGTGGATAAACTATCCACGTTTTACGTGCCATCACCCGTGAATGCGGTTAATTATCTTGATAATAGACCCAACATTCCTGATTTGTTAACTTGGAATCCCAATCTAGTGTTGGTATCTCGAAGTTTAGATTGGGGAGTGACATCAGGACCTATGGAGTTCCAAAAAGTAGGTTCCCCTAAGCGTTATGGCCAATATTTGACCGTATGGCGCCGTGATAAAAAAGGTAATTGGAAAGTGCATATTCGTACTGAAGTGGAAAACTTCGGTAAGAAAAAAGCAGGAGAACTAGAGTATTACGAACCAGATGATAAAAACTACCTTAAGCATCGTTCTACCAAACGATTAGAGCAACGTGAAGAAGTAGTATTTCAAACAGATGAGTTGTTTTCTACAATTCTGAAGGCCGATACAAGAACAGGCTATAAAGAATTCTTAGCAGATGATGCTCGTTTTTACTTCCCTTGGCAGAATGAAATGGAAGGCCGAGAAAATATCCTAAACTTTCTTAAAAAAGAACGTATTGAAATAGACACGAAGCCTAGCGATGTAGGACGTGCCTATAGTGGTGAATTTGCTTACACCTACGGGACTGCAACTGTTGGGATGAAGGATAAGGTAGTTAAATTTAGTTATGTCCGTATATGGCAGCTAAAGGACGATTTCAACTGGAAAGTCATTCTAGAGATGATGTTCGAAAGATAAACAAGATTGAATCTACCGGAATAAGACTTGTGAATAAACAACTCGGATAGGTAGCAGTTCAAATCAAGGATAAAAAGAAAGGGGTGAATCGATAAGATTCACCCCTTTTTATATGGTCATTGTGCGAATTACTTCGCTGCGATATCGCTTGCTGGGGTTTGGAAAAGTCTTAGCTCTTCACAACCTGCGAAGTCTTCATTGATGCTTACGAAAGTAGTTTTCATTTTCTTCTCAAACCATTCACTCATACGGCGTCTTACTTTATCCTCTTGAGCGAAGTATTTGAGTTTGGCAAAATCCTGATCCAGACTTGCTTGGTGTGGAGGGATACGGGTTTTCAATAAATTGAAACGGTATCCTACTTTACCTGTACGTTCATCTTGGAACTGGTAAGGTTTAGAATATTCACCTGGTTTCAATGGGTCAATCGCCAAGAACAATTCTTTAGGTAAATTATCTACAGAAATTACGGTAGAACGAGTTGGCGACCTAGGGTCGATAACCATACCACCTGTAAATTTGGTTTCTTTATTATCCGAGTACATTGAAGCGGCAGTACTGAAGCTCATCTTGCCAGTGGTAACCAAGTTCTGTACCGAGTCTAATTTCGCTTTTGCGCGATCTAAGCTCGCTTGAGTCGGCTGAGTCAAGATCAATAAGTGTCTTACTTTTACATCCTCTCCACGGCGCTGTAATACCTGTAAAAAGTGAAATCCATATTCGGTTTCAAATACTGGAGAGATTTCACCTTCTTTTAATCGGAATGCCATGGCAGCAAATTCCTTTACAAAAGTCTCCCTTGGTTGGAAATCCATTTCACCACCACGTGATGCAGAGCCCTTATCTTCTGAATAGAAACGAGCAACCGTACCAAAATCAGTACCTGCTAATACTTGTTGACGGTATTTCTCTGCGCGTTCTTTGAAAATATTCTTCTCTTCTTTGGTCAACTCCGGAAAGATAGCAATTTCACCAATCTCTACTTCCGTATTGAAATAGGGTAAACTATCTTTATGAATTAGCTCGAAAAATTGTTTTACCTCCTGAGGGGTAATGGTAACTTTCTGAGTTAGGTTCTGTTGAAAACGTTCAGCCTTTAACTGCTCTGCCAATACCGGTCGCATTTCTTCCTTGTATTGTAAAATGGAGCGTTTCAATAAGCTTTCTACGCGCTCTTGACCTCCACCACGTTGAATCATATCGCGCATACGGGCATTCAGTTGATCATCAACCTCCGATTCGGAAACTTCAATCGAGTCAATTGCCGCTTGTTGAGCCAATAATTTAGTAATAACTAATTGTTGTAAGGCCATACATTTAAAGCTTTCATCCGGTGTACCACCATTCATGAGGTATTGGGCATACTGAGCTTCCACTTCCGATTGTAAAATCACATTGGAACCCACAGTAGCCACCACACGGTCAATAAGCTTTTCTTGTGCATTTGCTTGTACAGTAAATACAGCAAGAAGTAATATAATAATCTTTGAAAGGTTTTTCATTCTGTTTGTTACACGCTATTTTAGATAGTCTTCCGGCAAAATTATTAAATATTATGCCTTTTTTCTACTTTTATGACTGAAATAAAATAATATTCTTAATCAACCGTTTTAAAAGTTCAGCTAAAATAGGCATTGCATTATACATTTAGGCTGATTTAACCATATTTAACAGATGATAAAACCCCTTTTACCTATCTTAATTTTCCTCGCTATGTTCTATAGCCAGCACATACAAGCCCAGCAAATTCCACTTTATATCGGTACTTACACCCAAAAGAATGAAAGTAAGGGGATTTATACTTACTCCTTCAATACCAAAACTGGAGATGCTACCTTGTTGTCGGAAACCGAAACGTCTTCTCCTTCCTTCCTTGCTCGTCACAAAAACATTTTGTTGGCAGCAAATGAACTGACCGATGGAAATCAAAGCGTTTCAGCTTTCCGTATTGAAGATGGGAAACTAAACTTTATAAATAAACTGCCAACCACAGGTTCTGCTCCATGCCATGTCATTATTGACAAAAAAGGGAAATATGCTGTTGTGTCCAATTATTTAGGTGGAGCTTTAGATTTATATGCAATTGATGCGAATGGCCACATCAACCAAAATGATCATAAAAAATATAGCGGTTCCAGTGTCGATACCAAAAGGCAAGAGGCTCCGCATATCCATTCCGCTTTTCAAGGTCCTGATGGGAATATCTACGTATCTGATTTAGGTACGGATTTAATCCATGTCCTAGCTGTTAAATTAGAAGATGGGAAATACAAATTTAATGAAATTGAGACCATTCAAACCCCTAAGGGAGCTGGTCCAAGACACATCGCCTTTCATCCCAACAAAAAGTATTTTTATGCGCTGATGGAGATGTCTGCAGACGTCGTTGTTTATGAAAAAACAGGAAATTCCTGGAAGCAAAAGCAGGTCATCAACATGAATGCAGAAGGTTTTTCCGGGAAGGATGGTGCAGCAGATGTTAAGATATCCAAGGATGGCAAGTATTTATATGCCAGCAATCGGGTAGATGCGAATACGATAAGTACCTTTGCTGTTCAAAAGGATGGTAGCTTAAATAAAATTCAGGTTCAGTCTGTTTTAGGTAAAGGTCCTCGTAATTTTAATTTCTCTCCGGACCAAAACTTCGTATTGGTTGGAAATCAATTGAGCAATGAGGTGGTAATTTTTAAACGCGATAAAAAAACTGGTTCATTGAGCGATTCTGGAAAGCGTATCCAAGCCTTTAAACCCGTTTGTTTAATCTTTTAATCCGTTTCGTCCTCATCATTGGAGATGGTCTCTTCGGGATATTTTTGCGCCTTTTTAGGGTCACTTTCTAAGCAGTGTGTTTCTTTGTTGTACATGCCTTTCAGTTGATCGGTTACAGTTCCTTTCCAAAGGGGGGTACCAATGAAATAAGCTGCTTTTCCAATCATATGTGCCGCGATAGGTGCTGTAAGGATCAAGAAAAAGATAATCGCTATGGATTTGGTGGTTACCGATACATCATCCGGGAACATAATCGCCGCACAAATCAACAAGAGCCCAACGCCCAAAGTCGAAGCTTTTACCGTTACGGAAAGACGTAAATAGAAATCAGGCATCCTTAATACACCGATGGATGCAAACAATATAGACAAGGCACCTACGGTGCTCAAAAATCCCAATATCCAATCAATCATCTTGTTGTTTTTCTATGTAATACGAAAAGGCAATCGTGCCTAAGAAAGCAATCAGTGCCAAAATAATAGCAACATCCAATAGAACCTCTTGCTCTTGTCGGATACTATAAACCGTTATAATCCCAATCCCAATCGTGATAATCAAGTCCAAAGCGATCACGCGATCCACTACCGAGGGGCCCTTAAACAAACGAATAAAGACCAGTAACACTGAAATGGTTAATATCGGGAGAATTACAAAATCAAAATAGGTATCTAAACTCATCGCAATATCTCCAATAATTTACGTTCAACCCCTGTTTTTAAACTGCGAATAAAGGCCTCTTCATCCTTAAGGTACATCACATGGATATAGATCGCCTTTTTATCGTCACTGATATCCATAATCAACGTACCTGGCGTTAAAGAAATAAAAGTCGCCAATAGATTAATCTCAAAGTCCGTTGTAGCATTGACCGGATAACGCACAATACCTGGTTTAAAGAAGTATTTGGGCGTAATAACGTCATAAGCCACTTGCACATTCGCTTTGATTAATTCATATAGAAAGAAGAAGAAGAAACTGACAATCTTCGGTACCCGATAGAAATACCGTTGATCCGTTTCATTCCTATTCATGATAAATAGAACCCCAAAACCCAATAAATAGCCGAACACAAAGTTAGAGTAGTTCATCTGGCCTGTTAATGCTACCCAAATAAAGGACAGCAGGAGGTTCATTAGAAAAAACTTGATCATTGTTCAAAAGCTTTATCGCCCAACACCGTACGGATGTATGGGCTTGTGTCCATTAACTCGTTGGTTATTTTGTCCACTAACAAAATGATGTTTTCGGCTTGAATACCGATATATAGTGTCACTCCGCATAATAACAAAATCGGTAAGACCAATAATATCTTCTTGAATGGGGGCATTGTTTCAAACTTGTTTTCCACCTCGACATCTGCTGGAACATCTTTCCAAAAAACATCGGCCCACATTTTGGCAATAACATATAAGGTTACTAAACTCCCGATGATTAGGGCTGCCACGAAGAAATACTGCTTTTCGATAAAGGCTTCCTGAAACAAGTAGATCTTTGGCCAAAATCCCGATAATGGAGGGATACCTACCAAGGAGAAGAGTACTAGCGCAATGATGAGCGAGATAATTGGGTAATCCTTATACAAGCCTCCTAATTTATTCATATCCATAGTTCCCCGAACCTGACGGATAAAACCGGCAATCAGGAACATATTGGTCTTGACGATGATGTCGTGAATTAAGTAAAATACGGTTCCCATCAATGCAATCTTGCTAAACATGGCAATACCTCCAAGCATAAAGCCTATGTGGCAAACAATGAGATAGGAAAAAAGGCGACGTATATTCGGTTTGACCATTGCCCCAAAGGCACCAGTCAATATGGTTAGAACTGCCAGAACCATAAATAAGGTTCTTGTAAAATCATCTGGGATGAAAATCAAACTGAAGACCCGCAAAATAGCGTAAATACCTACCTTAGTCAATAGACCCCCAAATGTCGCTGCAACTGCCGAAGGTGGCGTATGGTAGGAGGAAGGCAACCAATAATACAAAGGAAAAACAGCTGATTTAATACCAAAGCCCAAAATAAAGAATATGGAGGTCACCCCAACCAAAGGTTTATTCGGGAAGTCCCGAATCTTTAAAGCCAGGTCGGCCATGTTCAAGGAGCCTGTAATGCCGTATAGAATCCCTATCCCTGTCAGGAAGAAAGTCGATGCCAGAATATTCATGGACATGTATTTCACCGCACCTTCTAATTGTGCTTTTCGACCCCCTAGTGTCATTAAAACAAAGGAAGAAATGATAATTACCTCAAACCACACATACAGGTTAAAAATGTCTCCTGTTAAGAAGGCACCATTTAATCCCATCAATAAGAAGTGGAAAATCGGGAAATAACCATAGAGCATTCGTTGTCTATTCAATCCGATGGATGAAAAGATGGATACGGCAAAGCCTGCAATGGAAGTTATAAGCACCATAGTGGTGGATAGTGGATCCGCCACAAAGACAATTCCGAATGGTGCATCCCAATTGGAAGCATTCAAATGCAAAGGACCCTCATTATAAACTTGGGCAAACAATCGGATGGCAATAAGCAGACCGATAAAAGCTCCGCCCACACTCAGAAAACGTTGAGAGATGGTCTTCCGCCAAGCAATCAACTGCAAAATTGCTGTGAATAGGTGGATGAATACAGGGGCTAAAATATGGTTATCGATCATATATCTTCTTCTTCCGGCGTGTTTAAGTCATCTAAATCATCAGTATCCACCAGGGCATAAACCCTTTTTAACAATACAATTGCAAATGCAGTCAAAGCGAAGCTGATAACGATAGCCGTTAGAATCAACGCTTGGGGAATTGGATCTGCATAAATATCTTGAAATACGTTGTGGTCCGCATCAATAACCGGAGGTTTCCCCTTCGTGATGCTTCCTAAAAGGAAAATAAGGATGTTGGTACCATTACCTAACAACATAATTCCCAGTAATAGCTTCACCATGCTACGCCTCAAGATTAAAAAAACCCCAGCAGCATACAGAAAACCCAGAACAACGACCAATAATAACTCCATAGGCCTAGTCTTTATTTAATGAAATGGTGAACAATATGGTTAATACAACCCCTACAACGACTAAATAAACGCCTAAATCAAAAAATAAGGCGGAACCAATCATGCCTATTACGGGAATCTTCTCTTCCCACCACAATCCCGTCATCGGTGGTAAACCGAAAAAAGTAGGCAATACCACACTAACTGCTGATATTCCCAAACCAATAGGAATTAAGGACAAGGGTTTTCTACGTAAAATCTTCATGGTCGCTTCAGCGCCATTGGCAAAACTATGTAAGACAAAAGCAATCGAAGCTACTAAGCCGCCAACAAAGCCTCCTCCAGGGTAGTAATGGCCCCGAAGCAATAGGAAAAATGAAAATAAAAGCAGTATGGGCAATAAATATCGTGTTGCTGTCTGTAATATGATACTTCGCATAATGTTGTTATTCTTTCTCTGATGATTTTAACCTTAATTTCAACAAACTATAAACCCCTAGGGCAGCAATTCCCAATACCACGGTTTCAAACATGGTGTCGATTCCTCGGAAATCCGCCAAGATAAGGTTCACCACGTTTTTCCCCTTTGCCATGATATAGGCGTTCTCCCCGTAAAAATCACTGGTCTGCGTTTGTATAGGTTCATACATCACCTTCAAGGCGATGATGGACAAAATAATTCCAAAACCTAAAGCCACTACCGTATCCCGATAACGCTGTTTCGCAGATGCTAGATTTAAGAAACCCGGAAGCTTATACAAAACCAATACGAATAAAACGGTACTCAGGGTATCAATGGAGAATTGCGTCATGGCCAAATCTGGCGCACTGTAGAACACATACATCAAACAAATACAATATCCGATGACACTCATCGCAACCACAGAAGTTAATCGGGATGGCGTCGTAACGACAATTACCAAGGCTCCTAAAAGGATGATAACCACAGCTACCTCATAGATGGTTAATGGAGTAAGGTTGTCGTAATCAATTAAGATTGGTCCACTCACCCAAAGCTTATAAATCAATAGAATTTCTGCAAAAACAATGATTTTTAACAAGTAGGAGCGCAGAAAGCCATTGTGTAAAAGGTTGGTGTACCAATTGGAGAAACGTAGAATGTCGTTGCTATAACGGGTTAAAATGTTCTGTGCAGATATACCATTGAACTGCTCAATCAGTCCTAATTTCTTCGTACTTGGTTTGTTGGCCAAGTAAAGCAGCGTCCCAACGGCTAAAGTAATTAAGCTTAGGATCAATACGGTATTAAAGGAACCATGCCATATCGCCAATTTCATTTGGGTCTCTGTCCCAAAAATGGCGTCTGCAGTCGCCATACTAAACCATTTTCCTACATATCCTGGAAAAATCCCAAATAGAAGTCCCAATGACGCTAATACTAATGGCGGTATCCACATGGATGGATAGGGCAAGTGTAGCTTACTAAACTGATCAGGTAATTTACCAAAGAAAGGTTTTATTCCGGCCATAAATCCAGCGGCAACTAAGCAGATATTCGTGGCGACAGCAAAACCTGTCAATATCCAAATCAAGTTTGAAGGACCATGAAGGGTTGCTTCATAGATCAAGTCTTTTCCAATGAATCCAAAGGTCAATGGTAGACCGGCACAGCTCAGTGCGGCTAATCCTGCGGCTATCGCTACGGGCAATAACACTTTTCTTAAACCACTTAGTTTCGTAATATCCCTGGTTCCTGTTTCGTGGTCAATAATTCCAGTCACAAGGAATAAAGTAGCTTTGTATAAGGCATGCACCAATATAAATACTGAAGCAGCAATAATGGCTTCTTTGGAGCCTAAACCCAATAGAAATACCAAGATGCCCAGTGCTGAAATGGTGGTGTAAGCAAGAATGGATTTTAAGTCAATTCGAAATAGCGAATGTATCGCTGCGAATAGCATGGTTAATCCACCTACGATCATCAAAGGATAAGACCATAGCTCTGTACCTCCTAGAATAGGGAAGAATCGGGCGAGCAGGTAAATACCTGCTTTTACCATGGTTGCTGAGTGTAGATAGGCCGATACTGGAGTCGGTGCCTTCATAGCGCCCGGTAACCAAAAGTGAAATGGAAACTGAGCCGATTTCGTAAATGCACCTAAGAAGATGAAAAGAAGTACCAAAGGGTAGCTTTGGTGGTTAAGAATCTGTTCCCTATGCTCAATAAGTTCTGAAATCTGATAGGTTCCAGCGATGTTAGCCAATAGAATTAATCCAGCTAACAGAAAGAATCCTCCCATCCCGGTTATGGTGAGGGCAGTCATGGCACTCTTTCGTGAAGCCGCTTGGTCGTTGTTAAATCCGATGAGGAAAAAGGAGCTGATACTGGTCAGTTCCCAGAAAATAAACAACAACAACATGTTATCCGACAGGACCAAGCCCATCATCGCGGTCATAAACAGAAATAAATAACCGAAGAAGCGGTCGAAATAAGGATGTCCCCTTAAATAAGTTCTTGCATAGAAGAAAATTCCAGCGCCAATACCTGTAATCAACAGCATGAAGAGCATGGATAATCCATCTAATCGTAAGTCAAAATTTACCCCTAATGTTGGGACCCATTTTATGTGTTGGACAACAGCAGAACCTTCCGCAATATTGGGTAAATAACCAAGGTAATAGGCGAAGATTCCGGTTGGAACTAAGGGCAAAATTATACTCCACTTGGATTTAAGCCTCGAACCGAAGGGTATTAACAGGAGAGCAGAAAGCAGACCAAGAAGTATAGTAAATAACATGAACTAACAATTAGAAAATTAAGGGAATCGGCTAAAAATAATAAAAATGTTGCATTTTTCCCGTTTAAATTAAGGTTAAAACTGAAAAAATTATCCCATTCCTTAGCTTTTATCCTTAGTTTTATAGGTACAATTTAACACCGTTATGAAAAAACAACCTATCCTAATTTATGTTCTATTGCTAGGACTATTTCTGACTGTGGGACAAACTTTCGCACAGCAGGTTTATCAAAAACCAAAATTAAGTGATAAAAATTCCTGGTCTCTGGTTTTATTACCCGACCCGCAATCTTACGTCAAATTTGAACGTAATGTAGGCATCATCAATATGATGACCACCTGGGTCAAAGAAACTGCGGACTCCTTGAATACGCAATTTGTACTCTGTACAGGTGATTTGGTGGAACAGAACGACTTGATGAACCCAAATGGTAAAGCCGCAAACCAAAACAGCCGACAACAGTGGACAAACATCCGCAGTGCTTTCCAACGGCTGGATGGTTATCTGCCCTATGTATTGGCGACAGGAAACCACGATTATGGGCATGTAAGTGCCGAATATCGTTCTACGCATTATGACCAATATTTTTCCGCAGAACAAAACGGATTGAATGCTCGTGCCTTACGTGAAGTAGGTCCAAATCTTAATGGAGCATCTACTGCAGTCAATGCAACCTTTGAATTCCAGGTTCCTTCTGGTAAAAAAATTCTGGTCATGGTATTGGAATTTGCCCCTAGAGATACCGTATTGCAATGGGCAAAGAAAGTTGTGGATAAACCCATCTATGCCAATCATGAAGTAATCTTGTTAACCCATGTGTTCTTGGATAAGAAGAGTCAACATATTGTAAAACAAGGTTATAAAATCGAAGATGCGAATTATGGTGCTGCGGTTTTTGAGAAATTGGTGAAACCTTCTAAAAACATCCGCTTGGTATTTTCTGGACATATTGGAGAAGCCGATAAATTCGATGGACACCTAGGTTTCCGTCAAGATAAAAATGCTGCCGGAAAAACCGTATCTCAGATGACCTTCAATGCGCAAGCAATGGGCGGAGGCTGGCATGGCAATGGTGGTGATGGCTGGTTAAGGTACCTGGAATTCCTACCAGATGGAAAAACGGTGAAAGTAAAAACCTTCTCACCTCTATTCGCCATTTCTCCAGCAACACAATATCTCGCTTATAAAACAGAAAAGAACCAAGAGTTTGAGTTCTCGATTGACTAAAGTTGATAAGACCGAGAAATAACAATAAATAATTTACCTTAAGAAAGGGTCAACGTACGGTGTTGACCCTTTCTTGTTTAACGATACGAACTGAAAAATTAGGCCCCATTGCGTTGTACTTTGTCTCTTTTCTTTATTTAAAAATATTCTAACTACTAACTACTGCACATAGGGCTAAGACTCTTCGCTTTGCTCTGAGTTGGAAGTGGTAAAACTAATTTTGCTTGGCGGGCGAAACATGCATCGCCCTACATGAAACGGAAAATCCCAACTTAATACCCATACCTAACACCCTTTCTATCTCAAATCTCATGTCTCACATCTAATAGCGTAGCAGTCTCATATCTCACATCTATTTCCCCCTTTTTCCTTTATAATTTCTGTTGTCTTTTGTCTGTTGTCTAATAGTCTCTCCCAGGGATTTCCTTCGACACTCTTACGGATCTCCTTCGGAACTTGTTCGGATCTCCTTCGGATCTCGTTCGGTTCCGACCGAACGAGATCCGAAGGAGATCCATATTAGATCCCTAGAAATTCCTTAGGCGTCTCGAACAAAACCAGAGCCTGAACCAAGTGAAATACATTCCATTCTAAAGTGAATATTGTTAAAGAAGAGGATGATTGAGATATATAAAAGCACTCCAATATTTGACATAATTTAACGGATGGTATTGCCTATCATTTTATTTTATCTCCTATTTTTGTTTTAAAAACCAATTTATGAAGAAATTACTTTTACTCGTATTAGCTATATGGTCCATTCAGGTTCATGCGCAAAGCCTTTCTAAGGATAGTTTGTCGAAACACGTTCATTATTTGGCTTCAGAAGAATTGAAAGGTCGAGGTTTAGGGACTGAAGGGAAGGAGCTTGCCAAGGCTTATATTCTTCAGCATTTCAAACAAGCAGGTTTACAACCTTACAAAGGTTCTTATGAGCAAAACTTTGATTTACGGATTAAGTTAGCTGTTGTGAAGGCCACAAATGTGGTTGGTATGGTGGAAGGGACAGATCCTGCTTTAAAATCGGAGATCATTGTTTTGGGGGCGCATTATGACCATTTGGGATATGTGCCAAAGTCCTCAACTTATTATCCTGGGGCAGATGATAATGCATCCGGCGTAGCGACCATCATTGAGCTGGCGAAATATTTTCAGCAAAATAAACCTAAACGTACTATACTTTTTATAGCATTTGATGCAGAAGAGTCTGGTCTGATCGGGTCCAATCATTTTGTTAAGGAATTGACTAAGGAGGAGCGTTTGAGCATGAAGGCCATGTTTAGTTTTGATATGGTTGGTATGTTGCAGAAAAATGAGGGATTGACGTTGAAAGGAGTTGGACATATCAAAGGGGGTGCTGAATTAGCAGAGGAACTCGCTCAAGGAATACAATTGAAAGACCTATCCGCCTCTACAGAAGCATATACCGACACGGAACCCTTTGGAACATCTGGAATACCTGCCATACATGTTTTTACGGGCTTGAAGTCGCCGTATCATAAACCCGAGGATAAAGCTGATCTGTTGGATTATGATGGAATGGAGCGCATCGCTAAATTCAGTTCGCGTTTTGTTGAAGCCTTGGCCAATCATACCGAGGTAGGTGCAGTAAACGTGATGAAGCGCTTACAGAAGAAACCAGGAGCAATCATGAAACCATTGCGTTTTGCGGTTTTAGGTGAATTGAATACCGGAAAGCATCTGTATCAGGAAGAGTTCTACGATGCCAAATCCGAAGTTGGATTTGCTTTGGGACTTCGTGCAAGTTACAGGTTAAGTAGGATGTATGCTTTAGATTTGGGAGTTCATTTTGATCAAAATGCCAGTCGATCTGATGCAGGAAGATTTTATCGTAATTCCCTGATGGTTCCTTTGGATTTGAAATTTGGACATCTGTTCTATGTTAATGCTGGTGCCTATTATAAGAATCACTTTAATGGAAAGAATGGTGCTGAAAAATTGGACTTCGACTCCGACTTTCGAAAAGATGAATGGGGATTCCAGGCAGGATTTGGATTTGAATATTCTAAGTATATTTTTGGTGTGAACTACCGCGGGTCTTTTGATTCCATTATGAAAAATGGACCTAAAATCTCGCCATCAAGTTCTGGATTCTATTTAGGTTATCGCTTTTAAGATTTGTAATCAGACAAAAATCCATTAATACATAAAACCAAAAAGCCAAATTGGAATGGTTTTGGAATACCCTATTTCGATTCCATCCTTTGCTAAGTATGCCTTATCTAGTTGGGCTACTTGCTTTTTGGTTTTATTCTTTCCACCTATTTCAAAGGAATAGGTTTTGTCAATGATAAAATCAGTTTTTTCGGCAAGATTAATTTCATGAAGACCTTTAAAATGATTCAAGAAAAAGGTTTCTCGTACATTGCCGATATTAGTATTTTCCTTTGCAAGGGCATACATCAAATTACTGTTATTCAAATAAAGTTTCTCTGGCTTGGTCAAGACACCTATGCCGCTATTGTCTTTGTATAATTCGTTGACCAATCCTGCTCGTTCCAGCAGCTTGATGCTATGCACTAGCATATTGCGTGAAACACCCACTTTTTCGCTGAGTTTGCTGATGTTAGGCGTGAAGGGTGCACTTGTCGCAACGGTAATCAATAGTTTCTTGAGCTTTACCAAGCTTTCGTACTGCATGTCTTCAACCGCGTGGATATCGATTTCGATAATTAGATTAATGGTATTAATCAGCTTTTGCGCATAACGCTGTTCATTTTCCCGATAATAGGGATATGCCCCAATCCGCAGGTATTTTTCAAAAAGAGGAATGGGTTTGATGTCTTGGAGTAATGCTCCGGCAATTTGTTGATGCTCATTTAAAATCACATCCAAACTATAGCTTGGAAACAGCTTTTTCGTTTCCAATTGGATGAATTCCCGAAAAGACAATTCCTTTAGCGTATAGGATACAGCTCTTCGACTTAGGTCGGATTCTGATTGGTAGATTTCCAACATGGAAGAGGAGGTAAAAATGACCTTCAGCTCGGGGAAGTTATCATAAATTAGTTTAATTTCCCTGGACCAATTGGGATACTTATGCACTTCATCGAGCAATAGATGTGTACCGCCCAACAACGCAAATTGCTTGGCCAGCTCATATAAATTGTGGTTAAAAAAGTAAATATGATCTAGGCTAATGTACAGACTAGAAGATTGTGGAAGATGGATCTTTGCTAATTGCAAAAGAAGTGTTGTCCTGCCAGAACCCCGTGCGCCTTTAATAGCTATCAAGCGGTTGTTTAAGTCCAACTCATTCAATTAATACCGCTGAAAATCCAAGGATTGACGGAGAAGTTTAGCCTGAAATTCTAATAATAACTCTTCCATAATTGCTTTCTGTGTAAAGCAATTATAGGTAATTAATGCTTTTTATAAAAAGCATTTTTATTAGATTATTGCTTTTTGTAAAGAGCAATATTAAGAATTTTTAAGATTTGGAAGAAGCTTATTCACTAGAAGGGATTCGAAGTTTCATGTAAAGAGCGAGCAAAATTTCTAAGGTTATAGCATGAAGAAACCCTATCGCTTTGTCAAAAGTCATAAGACTTCTGGTCAAAACGACAGGGTTTTTATGGGGATAAGTCCGAGGGACTTATTTCATTTTCTTGGAACCTTCGATGATGGATTCCACCACGTTAGGGTCTTGTAGGGTTGAAGTATCACCCAGGCTATTTAATTCGCCTTCTGCAATCTTACGTAAGATACGGCGCATGATTTTTCCAGATCTTGTTTTTGGCAATTCTGTTACGAATTGAATAATATCTGGTTTTGCGATAGCACCAATGATACGGGTTACGGTTTGCAAGATATCTTGACGTGTTTTTTCTTCGTCGATATGGTGATTAGCAATCACATAAGCATAAATACCTTGTCCTTTCACCGGATGTGGGTAACCTACGATGGCTGATTCTACCACATCGGCGTGCATGTTGATGGCATTTTCTACCTCCGCGGTACCGATACGGTGACCTGAAACGTTCAATACATCATCGACACGACCGGTAATACGGTAATAACCTTCCGGACTGCGGTAACAGCCATCTCCCGTGAAATACATGTTTTCATAGGTAGAGAAATAGGTTTGGCGACAGCGTTCATGATCGCCCCAAGTGGTTCGAAGCATACCTGGCCATGGGAACTTAATACACAAGTTACCACTCACATCATTTCCTTCGATCTCTTGTCCGGTATCATCCATCAAGCATGGCTGAACTCCTGGTAAAGGAAGCATAGCATAACCTGGGATTTCTGGTGTAATTCCGGCAATAGGTGTGATCAAGTGTCCACCATTTTCCGTTTGCCACCAAGTATCCACAATCGGGCATTTGCCTTTACCTACTTTTTCATGGTACCAAGTCCAAGCTTCTTCATTGATCGGCTCACCTACTGAACCCAATACGCGAAGCGAGGAAAGATCTTTATTTTCTAAATACTCATCTCCGAACGCCATCAAAGAACGAATAGCAGTAGGAGCGGTATATAATGTATTTACTTTGTATTTATCGACGATATCCCAGAAACGTCCAGCATCTGGGTAGGTTGGGATACCCTCAAACATCAAGGATGTTGCTCCTTGCGATAGCGGCCCATAAACAATATAAGAGTGTCCCGTAATCCAACCGATATCTGCTGTACAGAAGAAGATTTCTCCAGGTTGGTATTGGAAGGTATTAGCAAAGGTATATCCGGTATAGACCATGTATCCTGCCGTGGTATGCACCACCCCTTTAGGTTTGCCTGTTGAACCGGAAGTATAAAGGATAAACAAGGTGTCTTCAGCATCCATCTCTTCAGCAGGACAAGCCGGGTTTCCTTGAGTTTCCACTTTCTTGATTTCATCTTCCCACCATACGTCACGACCTTTGATCATGGATATAGGCGTACGCGTACGCGTCAATACAATAACCTTTTCAACTGATTTACATTGCATTAAGGCATCATCAACAATGGTTTTTAACTCTAGGATTTTCTTTCCACGGAAACCACCATCGGAGGTAATAACCAATTTACATTCGGCATCATTGATACGGTCAGCAATAGATTGCGCGGAGAAACCACCAAATACTACAGAGTGTATAGCACCAATTCGCGCACATGCTAAAACAGCGATAACCAATTCAGGTACCATTGGTAAGTAAATACATACACGGTCACCTTTGCGGATGTTGTTGTTTTTTAGCACAGTAGCAAATTGCTCTACCTTTTGTAACAATTGCTTATAGGTAAGAACACGGTGAGCTTCATGTGGATCGTTAGGTTCCCAGATAATGGCTGGTTGGTCACCTAATTGATAGATATGTCGATCTAAACAGTTTTCGGTTATATTTAGCTTTCCCCCTTCAAACCACTTAATATCCGGTTCTTTAAAGTTCCATTTTAGGACATTTGTCCATTTTCTCTTCCAAAAGAAATTCTCTGCAATTCCTCCCCAGAATTGCTCCGGATTTTCTACACTCTCTTTGTAAGCTTTTTGATACTCCTCAAAAGATTTAATTTGAAAACTCATCTTTCTAAAATAAAATTATAGGTCTACATTATATTTGCCTTAGGAATTATTTAATTCGGTCAATTACTTATTAAATGACGTTAAATAGGCCTGCAGCAGAGCTAATTTAATTTTTTTTAATATGTTTTACTAATTTTTAGGTGGCTTGATTGAATAAATTGCATTTTTGTTTAGGATTTATTGTGGAAATATTAAAGCGCCTATATTATTTTTTAGTGAATAGCAACTTCCTTATTGCGATGGCTGCTGTAGCGCAATGTGCTTTAACCTATATCATATTAGATTTGCCGGTAAATCCCTATATTTTAGTGATAGAAGGGGCTACAACCTTAATTTTATATAATCTGAGTCTTTATCTTTCCTTACCTAAGGATCCGCAATCATCGCCTTACCAACGAACGCGATGGATTGGTAAAAACCTACGATTTCTTTGGACCTTCAGCGTTCTTGCTGTGTTAATGACAGCATGGGCATTGTTACATTTGCATATACTGACGCTTTTCTTTTTAGGCTTTGTGGGTTTGGTCAGTTTGGCCTATGCCGTTCCAATAGTACAGATTGCAGGTAAAAAAATAGGCTTAAGACAAGTTCCAGGTTTAAAGGTCTTTTATATAGCCTTGGTCTGGTCTTTAAGTAGTGTAGGCTTGCCGGTCGTGGAGTTGTATGCTAATCATGCTGCTATTGATTGGTATATGGCAAATTACTTGGGCTTGGTCAAAATTCTATTTTTGCTCTTATGTACCCTGCCTTTTGATATCCGAGATTATGAACAGGATAGTTATTATAAGTTAAAGACTATACCGATAATCCTGGGTAAGGAAAAGGCTATCTTACTTTCCTATGGAATGGGACTCTTCCATATTTTATTAATGCTGGTATCCCCCTATTCACCTGCAGTAAAATGGGGGATGGTGATGACCAGTGTTTTGGTGTTGCTGCTTTTTAAGTTTGTTATTTTCACCGATAAGAAGCATTATCACCATGTTTACTTATTGGACATGGCATTGATTGTACAGTGGTTTGCGGTTTGGGTATGGCAGGGTTGAGCCCGATTCTTATTCTAATAACAATTTTTTTACAAGCTAGTAAATTGCTAAATTTTCATTGAATGGCAATATTTTTTCCAAGCATCGCCTAATATTAACTCTGTTATTGCAATACAAAATTATTTTTATTTCTTTTGTTAAATAATTATTAAATTTTTCCTCAGAAGAGGATGTCTATCTTGAATTAATGAATGGTTATTAATCCTATCTGTTTGTTTTCAGCAGGTTAGGGTTTCAAAGAAATATTCTTGGAGAATGAACGAATTCGAATTATGGAATTTGTTGCAAGAGGGGGATGAAGCTGCCTTTGCACAGGTGTACCATCAATATGTGGATGCCCTGTATGGCTATGGCCAAAATTTAGGCTATGAGGCGGCAGATATTGAAGATGCTATTCAGGAATTGTTCGTTAAGATTTACCATAAACGAGGTCAATACCAAACGGTAAAAAATCTAAAGGTCTATCTATTTATTGCTTTAAAAAACACCTTGTTGAACAAGCGTTCCAAAGTCAAGGTCATTGAACTAAATCCAGAGTTGCACGATGCCGAAGAGGCTAGTATGGAAGAAAAATGGATCTTGAAGGAGCAATCTCAAATTGATCGACAGTTGTTAAAAGAAGGGATAGCACAATTAAGTCCGCGACAAAAGCAAGTATTGTATTTTCGGTTTTTTAAAACCATGAGCTTTAAGCAGATTGCCGAACACTTGCAGATCAACCCACAGTCTGCAAAAAATATTGCCCAGTCGGCTGTTAAAAAGCTTAAAGCTTTCTTAACCCTTTTGACCCTATTGGTTCTACTTTTTTCATAAATAATCTAGCTTATTTTCAGGGGTTTAAATCTTTTCTTTTAAAAAAGTTAAAATAAAGCTCCATTTCCATGAGTACTTTTTAGAAAAGCTGCTGTCCTTAAATTAACGGGCCTTCAATGACCTTTAATTTATGAATGTAAATAACTACCATTTTCATACGACCGTTACGGAATTTCTTAGTGATGAATTTTTCATCAGCTCCATGCTTGATCCTACAGCAGAAAGTGATTTGTTTTGGCAACACCTTCTTGCAGAGGGTAAAATATCGGAGGCTACATTTCTTGACGCACGTCAGAAATTATTGGGTGAGCCAAAACCAATGGATCCCTTACGCAAAGTGGAGTTGTTTATGCGTATTCGAGATGCGCAGGTGGCAAGGCCAAAAATCCGACATCTTTATCGCTATGCTGCTGCCATTGTATTGGCAACAGTTGGAGCATCATTATGGTTTTACTTTCAACGTACTGCGATTTCCGATAATTCAGAGGCATTATTAGCAGCTACAGAAGATAGTACCGGGATACGCTTAGTAACGAACGGCGATCAAACGCTACAGATTTCAGGGAAAGAAGCGGTGTTGGATTTTTCGAATGCAGAGAATGTTAAGCTAAATACCCAAACCATTGAGCTTTCCAAGAAAGAAGAAGCCATACAACATGAGGTACATGTTCCCTTAGGAAAAAGAATGTCCTTAGTACTTCACGATGGAACAAAACTATGGGTGAATGCGGGTTCGTCGATTCAGTTCCCAAGTCATTTCTCCGACAATAAAAGAGAGGTCCGCGTCAATGGAGAAGTTTATGCGGATGTGACTAAAGATCCGAAGAAACCTTTTGTGTTCCATACCAAAGAGTTTGATGTACAGGTTTTGGGGACTAGCCTGAATATTCATGCTTATGAGCAGGATGCAAAACATCAAGTGACGCTGGTAGAAGGTAGTGTGCGGATGAAAAGTAAAACAGGAGAATATATGCTAAGTCCTGACCAGGCATATTTTAAAAGTGGACAAGTAGAACAGGTCAAGAAAGTGGATGTGACATTTTTCACGTCCTGGAAGGATGGGTTCTACCGCTTTAAAGACCAGCCGCTACAGGATGTTATCCATAATTTGGAGCGGTATTATGGGGCGAGTATTGCCTATGAGCCGAAAATTTCAACTTTAAAATGTTCGGGTTATTTGGATCTTCAAGAAGATCTGCAAGCAGTTTTACGTGGAGTGGCATTCTCCATGGATATACAATTGAAAAAAGAAAACAATACATATAAACTATACCAAAAGCCTATGTAAAGAAACGAGTAATTAACCTAGCTAATCAAAAAAAAGGCAATACGATTTCTGTATTGCCCTAAAAAATGCGTTGTCGCGCATCTTATTATTAAAAACTCTGATTAACAAATTTATGAAAGAATTTGAAAAGGCCAGCTATACCTTTACAAAACGGTATTGCAAAAGCCTTGTTTTAAGTTCGCTGCTTCTTTTCTACAGCACGAACGAAGCCTTTGCTACGCAAAAAGAGATCGAAAATCCTGTAACACGGGTGACGGTCAATATCAGTAACACCAGTTTAGTGGATGCCTTTAAAAAGTTAGAGAGCTATGGTGTTTTGGTATTTTATTCCAGCAATATTGACAATCCGAACAAACAGGTTCAAGTCAAAGCGGATAATAAAACCTTAAAAGAAATATTCGACAGTTTACTTGCAGGGACCCAGAATACCTATTCCATTGAAGGAAGACAGGTGTTCATCAAGCGTGTCAATGCAGCGAACCCCAGGCAAAACAACAGCAGTGAAAAAAAGCAATTAGAAGCTTCAGGGCGTGTTGTTTCGGAGGATGGTAAACCCATCGCTGGAGCATCGGTTACTTTAGTGGGAGGAACTGCTAGCGTAAGTACGGATGATTTAGGTCATTTCCGTATTGCTGTTCCAAATGGTAATGCTAAGTTAATTGTCAGCTATGTAGGCTACGAGAGACAACAGGTAACAGCAGGCTTGGATATCCGAGTGACTTTGATGAAGAAGGAAGATGTGATTGAAGAAGTAGTAGTTACAGGGGTAACAAAAACCGATAAGCGATTATTTACTGGTGCTTCCACTAAATTGAATGCCGAGGATATGAAAATCGACGGTATGCCTGAGATTAGCCGTTCCTTAGAAGGCCGTGTTGCAGGGGTTTCAGTACAAAACGTATCGGGAACATTTGGTACAGCACCTAAGATTCGGGTTCGTGGAGCGACATCCATTTATGGTAGTTCTAAACCATTATGGGTTGTTGATGGGGTTATCATGGAAGATGTGACCGAAGTGAGTGCAGATGATTTATCATCCGGGGATGCAGTTACTTTGATCAGTTCTGCAGTCGCAGGTTTAAATGCTGACGATATTGAGAGTTTCCAAATCCTTAAGGATGGTTCAGCAACTTCTATCTATGGTGCACGCGCTATGGCTGGAGTAATCGTTGTTACCACAAAGAAGGGTAAGGCAGGTGTAAGCCGTTTAAGTTATACCGGTGAGTATACTACACGTCAGATTCCTAGCTATGGTGACTTCAATATTATGAATTCGCAGGAACAGATGGGGATATATAAGGAGATGGAAAGCAAAGGCTGGTTGAACTTTGGGGAGACCTACCGAGCGCAGAATTCCGGAATTTATGGTCATATGTATAAGCTTTTGAATACATACGATCCTACAACAGGAATGTTTGGATTAGCGAATACAGAAGAACAGAAGTTGGCTTATTTACGAGCAGCGGAAATGCGCAATACCGATTGGTTTGATGTGTTATTCAATGACAACATCATGCAAAACCACTCCTTGAGCTTAACCAATGGTACAGAGCGTTCCACCTATTATGCTTCCTTATCGGCAATGAACGATCCAGGATGGACTAAGCAAAGTAAGACCAATCGTTATACGGCCAACCTCAATATGAGTTATAAGATCATCCCTAATTTGAGCTTAAACTTAATTGCAAATGCTTCGAATCGTAAGCAACGTGCTCCCGGTACTTTAAGTCAGGAAACTGACCCTGTATTTGGTGAGGTGAAGCGTAATTTTGATATCAATCCATACAACTATGCGATGAATACTTCGCGTGCATTGGAAGTGAATACATTCTATACGCGTAACTATGCACCATTTAATATTCTTCATGAGTTGGAGAACAATTATATCGATATCGACGTATCAGGGTTGAAATTTCAAGGAGAATTGAGATGGCGCGCTATGCCAGGCTTAGAGTTCTCTGCCTTAGGAGCATTTAAATATGAAAATTCCTCGCAACAACATAACATCTTAGACAACGCTAACCAGGCATTGGCTTATCGGTCTATGGATGATGCAACCATTCGCGATAATAACAGCTTCTTATACCTAGATCCAAATAATCCGTATGCATTACCGATTTCTGTATTACCAGAAGGCGGTATCTACCGTCGTACGGACTATGGTATGATGGGGCAAGATTTCCGAGTGTCAGGAGCCTATACTAAAACCATTGCCAACACCCATGTTTTAAACTTGAACGTAGGTGGGGAATACAATTCTTATGACCGCGAAAGATCGTTTTTCAATGGTTGGGGAATGCAATATGCATTAGGAGAAATTCCTTTTTATGTTTATGAATTCTTCAAGCAAGGTATTGAGCAAGGGACAGACTATTATGGTTTGAACCATACCAAATCGCGTAAAGTAGGTTTTTATGCTAACCCGACGTACTCTTACAAGCACAAATATAATTTGTCGGCTACCGTTCGCTATGATGGTAGTAACCGATTAGGCTCAGCAAATTCTGCACGTTGGTTGCCAACTTGGAATGTGGGGGCATCTTGGAATGCGCATGATGAAGCATTCTTTGATAATTTAAAGCCTGTATTTTCTCATTTGACCATGCGTTCATCGTATAGTTTGACGGGTGAATCGGGAGTTGACTATGTGAATAACGCGAATATGATTATTCATAGTTACAATCCTTGGCGTCCATTCTCCGATATGAAGGAAAGTGGATTGATGGTTACGGAATTTCCAAACAATAACTTGACTTATGAAAAGAAACATGAGTTGAACGTGGGTGTTGATATGGGTTTTCTTTCCAACCGCATTAACTTGGTGGCAGACTGGTACACGCGTGATAATTTTGATTTGATAGGTCCAATTTATACCGATGGTGTTGCTGGTAAATCCTTGAAATGGGGTAACGTAGCGGCTATGAAATCTAAAGGTGTGGAATTTACCTTGACCACGAAAAATATCATGAACGAGCAGTTCAATTGGAATACCAGCTTTACCATGGCATGGAACCAAACGAATATTACCAAATTAGATGCGACATCAAGTGTAGTAGACTTGGTAAAAGGTACAGGTTATGTGAAAGAAGGCTATCCAGTTAGATCCATCTTCTCTATTCCTTTTGTTGGATTGGATCGTGAAGGTCTTCCAATATTCATTAATGAAGATGGTGAGGAGACTACTTTTGATATCGACTTTCAGCAGAATGCTATTGAGAAGCTGAAGTTCTTGAAGTATGAAGGTTCAGCAGATCCACATACCATGGGTAGTTTAGGAAATATCTTTACTTATAAAAACTTCCGCTTGAATGTCTTCATGACTTATTCTTTTGGGAATGTGATTCGTCTAGATCAGGTTTTCAAGAGTAAATATGATGACATGCGTGCTATGCCAAGAGAGTTCAGTAACCGTTGGACGCTGCCAGGAGATGAGGGGGTTACATCTATTCCAGCAATTATAAACCGTTGGTATGCGGATGACAATCCAGATATGAAAATTGCCTATAATGCTTACAACTTCTCTTCTTTCCGAGTAGCTGATGGTGGATTTATCCGCATGAAGGAAATTTCCTTAGGATATGATTTCCCTAAAGATTGGATTGGTTCAAAAATGAATAATCTATCGGTGAAATTACAGGCTACGAATCCATTCTTGATTTATGCGGATAAGAAATTGAATGGTCAGGATCCAGAATTCTTCCGCTCAGGAGGTGTTGCTGCGCCAGTACCAAAACAATACACCTTAACTGTACGTGTGGGCATTTAATAAAATTAGAAATATCATGATTAAAACATATAATAAAATATTAATTGCATTAGCTGCAACGGCTATTTTGGGTTCTTGTGACAAGACCTTGGATACGCCGCCAGATTCCAGAACAGAGTTGGATACGCCGGAGAAGATTCAGAAGTTATTGATCTCTGCTTATCCTGGAGCATCTGTTTATTGGGTCAATGAAATGGCATCGGATAATGCGGATTACAACGGGGATGCTTTTACAGCATACGATCGTTTTCATGTACAGTCTTTCCTGTGGCAAGATATTACGGAGGCTTCAAATGACAACACATATGAGATTTGGTCTAAACATTATGGAGCTATTGGAACGGCGAATGCGGCATTAGAGGCTATTGCGAAATTGGGTAATCCAGTTAATCTGGATGCTGTTCGCGGAGAAGCCTTGATGTGTCGTGCTTATAGTCATTTTGTATTGGTCAATACATTTAGCCATGCCTATAACAACACGACGAGTAAGACGGATTTGGGAATTCCATATTCCGATAAGATTGAAAAGGATCTGATTACAAAGCATGAGCGTGGTACAGTCGAAGAGACTTATGCACGTATTAAGGCTGATATTGAGGAGGCATTGCCATTGATCAGTGACTCATATTATAGCCAGCCAAAATTCCACTTCAACGTAAAGGCAGCGAATGCATTTGCAGCACGTTTTTACCTATACCATAGGGAGTACGATAAAGCTATTACAGCTGCTTCGAAAGCATTGGGTGCAGATGCACGTGCGGATTTGAGAAATTGGGATGCCTTGCAGAAATTAAGTGCTAACAACTTTATAAAGCCAAATGCTTACATCAGTAAGGATGAAAAGGCAAATTATTTGTTGATAGATGCGGTTTCAAGTTGGGGATATTGTCATGGTCCATACCGTGGTGGTGGTCGTTATTCCTATACGAAATACATTGCTGATAATGAAGCAACAAACTCTTCAGGACCTTGGGAAGATTATGCCTTGTTGAACTTCCGCGCCATGAATTATGATGCCAATATCAAGAAGATGATTTCCTATAAAATTGGTGCTTATTTCGAGTTTACCGATATCATCAACAAGATTGGTTATGTACATTCTGTTCAGACTATTTTCACAGCAGATGAGACGTTGTTAACCCGTGCAGAAGCGTATGCCCTTAAAGGAGATGTAGACAATGCTGCAAAAGATATGTTGACTTTCTATGGCAATTATACCATCAAAAAGAACATCACAAAGCAAAAAATATTGGATTTCTATAAGAATACAGCTTATTATAAGCATGATGTTCCTACGCCTAAAAAAGCTTTAAATGTTGATTATGCGCTTACAGCGGATCAAGAGAATATGGTACATGCCGTGCTACATATGCGTAGAATCTTGACCATGCATGAAGGATTGCGTTGGAACGATATCAAACGTTACGGTATGGTTATTTACCGCCGTTTGGTACAGAATAACGAGGTGGGTATCATGGATGAAATGAAAGTAGATGATCCTCGTCGTGCATTTCAAATTCCTAAAGAAATCATAGGTGCAGGTATGACGCCAAACCCAAGATAATTTCAATTATAAAGAGATGAAAAAATTTAATATAATCTATATCGTAGCAGTATTGGCAATCTTTTTAGGCTCATGCCGAAAAGATGATGCTGTGGATGAAAATAACTCCATCTTTCAGCCAACGGACCCGGCTACACTAACGAATTTTGATCATTGGATAACGAAGAATGTTTCCTATCCATACAATATCGATGTATTATACAAATACAACGATATCAATACTGATCCAAGATTTGTTTTGGTGCCTGCGGATATTAAAAAATCACAATTAATGATTCAGGTTCTGAAATATGCTTGGCTGGAAGCTTATGATGAAGTAATTGGCGTGGATTTTACACGTAAATATGCTCCAAAGCAATTTATGTTCGTAGGGTCTTCAGCATTTGAAAGTGGAAATACAAAAGTAATGGCTACGGCTGAAGGAGGTGTTAAGATCACGATGTATGAGATCAATACTGTTTCATTGGATGCGACAGAGCAAATTGAGAACTACTTCCATATTATTCACCACGAGTTCTCGCATATTCTGCACCAGAATAAGAATTTCAGCACTGATTTTCAAAAGATCACAGAGACGGAATACATTAAGGATGATTGGGCATATGTTAATATCGCTGATGCGCGAAAGAAAGGATTTGTTTCCAACTATGCGATGGTTGAACCTAATGAGGATTTTGCAGAAACGTATTCGCTATTTATTACCTCTACGGATAAGCAGTGGAATGCTATTTTAAATGAAGCAGGTACTACAGGATCAGCTTTAATCAATAAGAAATTAGAGATCATTAGGGAATATGCTCGAAATTCTTGGGGTTTTGAATTAGATAATTTACGTGCTACGGTTTTACGTCGTTCTGAACGAGTAGCTCAACTTCAATTTGAGGACTTTAATTAATAACGAATACATGAAGCAATTACAAAAAATAGCATTATTACTGGTGTTCGCATTGACACTAAATGCATGTAGTCGTTTTGAAGATGCGACTTTTGATCAATCTTCAGCCCAACGTATGAATGAAGCTTTTGTAGCCTATAATGAGATCTTACAGAATGCAGCACATGGTTGGAGTATAGATTATTATTACGGAGATTTTAATAGCCCAGAAGGCGGTTATAAGATGTTGGCGAAATTTAAGGATGGTAAGGTTGATTTGGCATCTGAACTGACCGCTAATAAAGTGAATGCCGGGACAACAGTTTCATCTACCTATTCATTTACTTCGGAGAATGGTCCTATATTAAGTTTTGATAGTTACAATCCAATATTGCATTACTACTCTGAAGCAACAGGTTCCAATCCTTCTGGTTTAGGAGGAGACTTTGAGTTTATTATGGTCTCTGTGACTCCACAAAAAATCATTCTTCGAGGAAAGAAATTCGCAAATCAGATCATCATGCGTCCTTTAGCAGAAGAAAAAGATTTTCAGACTTACGTTAATGAAGTAAAGGCTTTAAAATCGACTTTAAGTAAAATGATGCGTTTCGATATTTTAGCGAATGGATCAACTAATGGGGTAGCTGTCAATTTAGATCAAAGTAAGTGGTATAACACCGATAAACCAGAAGAAGTGACTTATTATGCTGTCTCGGATAAGGGAATTGATTTGCAGTCTCCAGTAAGCATTGAAGGAAAGGAATATGATGAATTTGTTTTCAATCCGGAGGAAAGAAGATTCACAGCCAAAGACGATGCTAAAATTGCACTTCAAGCTGTACAATTGGAATACAATGACATCCCTGGTGATTATGTGTTCTCTTACGTAAGTAATGTTGGTTCTAAAAATGAGGTGGTGAAAATTACGGAGAAAGTGGCTGGTAAGACCTTTACTTTGACTTCCAAGTCTTTTATTCAACCGATTCAGTTAGAATATTCCAATGGAAACTTATTGTTTAAACCACAGAATTTAGGCAAAGTTCCTAACGGTTCATCCGGGAATCTATGGATGACGGTAGGTTATGATTCAAACTTATTGGGGTATGTCATTCCAACATTTGAGACCAGTACTACCTTTGTGATGGGAGGCTTGTGGATGCAAGGAACTCGTGAAAAACCTATTTTAAATATCATGTCGCAATATACTAGACAAGGAATCTTGGGAAGTTTCCCAATGAAATACTTGGCGCTACATAAAGTGGTAGGCACAAACAAAGAATTCTATAATAATGAACAAGGTGTGCATTTCATGATTAACATGAAGCTTACTAAACAATAAAATTTAGCAAATGAAGCAAATAATAAAAGGCATTTTGATGCTAAGTATTCTTAGTATCGTGCTGTATTCCTGTAAAAAAGATGATGTAGCTTCCGAGCTTACTGTTTTAGAAACGAAGGTAGCCAATGGTCCATTGGCTAATACCGGGACAATTCAGTTATCCTCAACTAATTTTTCTGCTACGGTAGAAGATGAATGGTGTAAAATCCAAGCTGAGGGAAATGTAATTCATGTCAGCATGGAGCAAAACGATTCCAAAACAAATCGAACTACATTAATCCATATCACTGCTAATGATGGTAAGAAATTGGTAGTTCCAATAACACAAAGAGGTTTGTTGTTTGAGGTGAATTCCCCATTGAGCAATCTTAATTATTCCTTAAAGGGTGGTGTCAAAAAAATCAATGTGATCAGTAATATTGATTATGAGGTAAAGTTTGATCAAGATTGGTTGAGTTATGAGATCGTTGGTGATACATTGCTTTTAAAAGCGAATAATTTCGCTCCTGCGGATCTTAATGAACGTCGCACAGCAAAGGCAACTTTGATGTATGGAAATGAAGAGGTTGTTTTGGAATTAGCACAGTTTAATATCTTCTCTTATGAAGACTTTATGGGTGCCGCTTATCTTTCCTATGTTGATCATGCGACATTGGATGAGAGCAAGCGTGTGAGAATTCCTGTTACTATAAAAGAGAAGATTCCAGGGACGGTATTTACAGTTACTACGGCACCTATGGCTGTCTTGGGTAATAACCGCATTAATATTGATGTTACTTATAACCCTGACGCATCGATACAGATTAATTCTGGTCAGTTAATAGTGAGTGGTTTAGTAGAGCCTAAAGCGAATGACATCATCAATAATAATATGGTGAAAGTATATGCTGCAGCATATAATATCGCGGCCAAGGCATTTAGTACCAAAGCAGATCCTTTGTTAAAAGCAAGCGGTCAATCCGTGGGTACTGGCACTCAATATAAATTTGAGAAATTCAACGAATGGGATAATGGAGCTTTGTTACCATCCTTGTTAAAATACTATACGGCAGATGGATTGGCCATCAGTGCATATCGATTCAGTTCGGTGTCTATGAGCCGTTACAGTACCATTGCACCATATGTGTATATGTTGGATTTACGATTAGAAAAGTAGTTTCAATGTTTTATTAATAATTGCTAAGGGACGTCGTGATGATGTCCCTTTTTTATTTGTCTTACTTACAGCTGCTATTATTCTGGATTTTTTAACCAGGCTATTATTTTGTCAGCTAGGATCGATGATAACTTATAATAACTTTCAAAGGTCCAACCTGCTACATGTGGACTTAACAGGACATTGTCCCTACTAATTAAATTTTGGTACCATTCCTGTTCAGCTAATGATGGGAACTTCTCGATAGGCAATACATCAAATGCAGCTCCGAGAATCTTTCCTTCGTCTAAGTACTTTAGAACAGCTGGCACTTGAACAATCCCCCCGCGAGCACCCATTAAAAAGAAGATCGGCTTACGGAAATGGAATAAATACTCCTCATCAACCATACCCTTAGTTTCTCGGGTTAATGGGATATGGAAACTCAATACATCGGCTTGTCGAACAACTTCTTCCATAGAAACTTCACGTACATATAGGTCGGAAAAACCTGTTTTATATTTATCGTAAGCAATGACTTGGACATCAAAACCGGAGAGTTTTTTCGCCATGGCTTGACCATTATTACCATAGCCAATCAAGGCTACAGTTTTACCTTTTAATTCGTATCCTCGGTTTTCCTCTCTGCGCCATTGACCATGACGGACCTCCTGATCTCCTCGGTTTAAATTATTCATCAAACTTAACAACATACCAATCATGTGTTCTCCTACAGCATCTCGATTGCCTTCGTTTGCACTGAATAAGGCGATGCCCTTATCAGTAGCATAAGCTTCATCAATATTATCCATGCCTGCTCCTGAACGACCGATGAATTTTAACTTACTCCCTAAATCAATAAATGCCTGGTCTACCTGAAACTTGGATCGAATCAATAAGCCTTCATATTGATCAATTACTTGTTCTGCAGCAGTTCTATCCATCTCGGGTTGATAGTCAAAAGCTACTCCAGCCTTTTGAAACTTTTCTAATAAGATTTCATGTAGGTCATCTACGATTAATATGCGCATGTTATTCATTGTTTATGGTCATAAAATTTTCCTTGAAGAGCTTTTCCAAGGCTTTGTTGCCCATGGTTGGTGGCATGAGCTTCATCAAGCCATTTCGAATGGCAATGAAAATCGGGTTCTCCCATTGGGCAATAGATCCAATACTTCTAGAAGTATCTATGATGTATTTGGTTCTAGCCAATCGTCGGTTCTCCAGATGTTGGAAGGCCAATTCTACGGACTTATTCTTTCTTAATTCATCTTGAAGGACTGCTACATCTTCTAATGCTTGACATGCTCCTTGCCCCATATTTGGGGTACAGGCATGAGCCGCATCTCCAATAAGTAGGATGTTGTCAAAAGCGAATTGCTTCAATGGCTTAAGGTCTATGATATCATTCCAGATTACCTGCTCTTGCTTGGTCTGTGCAAGAATTTCTGGAATCGGGTGATGGTAGTTTTTAAAGTTATCCTGAAGGTCCTGTATGGTATAATTTTGGAATTTTGTGGAATTAGCTGGTCCGTTGATACAAGCATACCAATAGATTCGGTCGTTCTTTAGTGGAGTCATCCCAAATCGACCATGTTTTCCCCAGGTTTCAGTCCCTTTTTTAAGTTTGATATCGCTGTTATTGATGGTTGCTCGCCAACAGGTGTAACCACTATAGCGTGGTTGTGATGCGGGCAGGAGTTGCTGTCTAATTGGAGATTTTATTCCATCGGCAACTATAAGGTACTTGCATGTATGTGTTGCGCCATCCTCAAAAAATACTTTAATCTGATCATCGGATTTTTCAATTCTTTGGGCAGATTTTCCTAGTACAAGTTGATCTTGTGCAAGCTGGCTTAGTAAATAGAGGTGGAGGTCAGCTCGATGAATAGCGAAGTTTTGCTGTTCATAGCGTTTGCTGATGTTTTGGGTATCTGGGTTCACCAAGATTTCACCTTCTTGGTTGAGAATAGCAAAGGAGTCGAGGTAATAGCCTATTTCTTCCACATCCTTTCGAAGACCAAGAAGTTCTAATGCTTGCATGGCATTGGCTGCTAAACCAAATCCAGCACCAATCCCACGGAGATTAGAGACTCGTTCAAACAAAGTAAATTCACGATTTAGTCCTTTTAACATAATGGCTGTGGCTAATCCTGCTACACCTCCACCAATAATCGCAAATTCACTGTCTGTATGCATGCTATTCTTTATTTCCTATTTCGTTGGTTAACTGAATAAAATCTGCGACGGATAATCGTTCTGCCCGTAATTCATAAAGCGGATTATCACTCATTTGATCCTTGGGAATAACACCCGATAAGGCATTACGTAAGGTCTTTCTGCGTTGGTTAAAGGCTGCTTTTACTATACGCCAAAACAATTTTTCATCACAGTCTAAAGACTCTCGATCATTTCGTACCATGCGCATGACGCCTGATAACACCTTTGGTGGTGGGTTAAACGCTCCTGCCTTTACAGTAAATAAGTAGGAAACATCATAGTAAGCCTGTAAGAAAACAGAGAGAATTCCATATTCTTTACTTCCTGGTTTTGCCACACAGCGTTCGGCAACTTCCTTCTGAAACATACCAACCATTTCAACCACCTTGTTTCGTTCCTCTAGAATTTTAAATAGAATCTGCGATGAAATGTTATAAGGGAAGTTTCCAATAACTGCCATCTTATCTGGGAAGTATGCAGAAAAATCTAGTGTTAAAAAGTCTCCATGAATTAAACGCTTTCCTACTTGTGGGTATTTCTCATCAAGATAGGCGATGGATTCATCATCAACATCAATTAGGAAGGTTTCATATTCTTCATGTTGCAATAGAAAGTCAGAGAGTACACCCATTCCTGGACCTACTTCTAAGACTTGTTTAAATCCCAAGGAAGGGGTTAAGGCTTCTACTATACGTTGAGCTGCATTTTTGTCGTTGAGGAAATGCTGGCCTAAATGTTTCTTTGCACGAACTGATCCCATAAGCTTAAATTACGCAAAGATACTATTTTTTAAACGGACAGATAGGGCGAATGCGGGAGGATAAGAGTCATTTTAGCAAGTTTGAGCCTATTGTTGCTATTTTTTGTTATTTTTGACTATAAAATGCGCAATAAAGATGAGTGAAAAGCTAAAAATTGGAATCTCTGTAGGTGATATAAATGGTATTGGATTAGAGGTGATTATTAAGTCCTTAATGGATAACCGAATTCTAGATTTCTTTACCCCCATTGTTTATGGGAATACCAAGGTAGCCTCATTTCATCGGAAAGCCATAGGCGTCAATGATTTTAGTTTTAATGTGATCAATTCTGCTGATCAGGCAAATCCTAAACGCCCCAACATGATCAATTGTTGGCAAGAGGATGTGAAGATTAGCTTAGGTGAACAAAACGAAATCGGTGGTAAATATGCTTTTATTTCCCTTCAGCGTGCAGCAGAAGATCTGAAAGCTGGTGTAATTGATGCCCTAGTAACAGCTCCTATCAATAAGCACAATATCCAACAAGAAGGTTTTAATTTCCCTGGTCATACCGAATATTTGCAGAATTTCTTTGAAGCCAAAGATGTGCTAATGTTTATGGTCAGTGAAGATCTTCGGATTGGCGTAGTAACTGGTCATATCCCTGTAAAAGAAATCGCGTCTTCTATTACTGAAGATGCTATTTTGGAGAAGCTTAGAATGATGAACGAGAGCTTGAAAACAGACTTTTGGGTTCAAAAACCAAAGATTGCTGTACTAGGCTTAAATCCACATGCTGGTGATGATGGTTTAATAGGAACGGAGGATCAAGATATCATTGCTCCAGCCATTAAAAAAGCTTATGAGGAGGGTATATTTTGTTTTGGACCTTACCCTGCTGATGGTTTATTTGCAGATGATGCCTATACGAAATTTGATGCTGTACTAGCTATGTATCATGATCAAGGCTTAATACCGTTCAAACACATTGCTTCTCGTACGGGGGTTAATTTCACTGCTGGATTACCTGTTGTGCGTACTTCTCCAGACCATGGCACAGGATATGATATTGCTGGTAAAAACATAGCTTCGGAAACTTCCTTCTTATCGGCTATTTTTGAAGCAGTTCATATTGTGAACCGTCGTCGAGAGCAAGCGGTCTTATCGGAGAATCCTTTAGCCTTCCGTAGACTAAGCAAGGATAGAGACTAAGCATTTTCCTAATTTTAAGCAAAGACAGCGTATCTGTTGTCTATAAATTTCATTACTTTTGCACTTTGTTGCTATGAGTGAGAATTTAAGTCATCCTATATTTTCCATTATCCGAGAATTAGCGAGGGAAGAAGAGGTTTCCTGCTATGTGATTGGCGGTTTTGTTCGTGATCGAATAATGGGGAGACCCTTAAAAGATGATATCGATATATTAGTCTTAGGATCTGGGATTGATTTTGCTAGTAAGTTGGGGGAGAAACTGCATACGAAAGTAGCGTTATATAAATCCTTCGGTACAGCCATGTTAAACTACCAAGGTCTTCAGGTTGAATTTGTTGGTGCTCGAAAGGAGTCTTATCGTCGTGATTCCCGTAAGCCGATAGTAGAAGATGGCACACTTGCAGATGATCAAAATCGTCGTGACTTCACCATCAATGCGATGGCATTCTCCTTGAATGAGGCTGATTATGGGGCTTTAGTAGATCCTTTCAATGGGGTTGAAGATATTAAAAATCAACTTATACGTACGCCATTAGAACCAGGAATTACTTTTTCCGATGATCCTCTACGCATGATGCGTGCTATTCGCTTTGCAACTCAATTGAACTTTCGTATCGATGCTGCAGCCTTAAATGCCATTGCTGAACAAGCAGATCGCATTAAGATCATTTCTAAGGAGCGTGTAATCGATGAATTAAATAAAATTATTCTAGCCAAAAAACCATCAATAGGTTTTAAGTACCTATTTGACACCGGTTTGTTGGAACTGATCTTTCCTGCCATGAGTCAGCTCTATGGGGTAGAATATGTGGATGGTAAAGGTCATAAGGATAATTTCTACCATACTTTGGAAGTGTTAGATAATGTTTCTGAGCTTTCAGAGGATCTTTGGCTGCGTTGGGCTGCTATCATGCATGATATTGCCAAGCCTGCCACCAAGCGTTTTGATAAAAAGGTCGGGTGGACCTTTCATGGTCATGAAGATCGCGGGGCGAAGATGGTTCCAAAACTATTTGCCGAACTCAAATTACCGCTGAATGAGAAAATGAAGTTTGTGCAAAAACTTGTTCTATTGCATTTGCGACCAATTGTGCTAGCGCAAGATATCGTGACTGATTCTGCTGTAAGACGCTTGTTGTTCGAAGCAGGCGATGATATTGATGCACTTATGATGTTGTGTCATGCCGATGTGACGACAAAAAACGAATACAAGAAAAAGAAATACCGTGAGAACTTCGATTTGGTAAAACAGAAGCTGAAGGATGTTGAAGAGCGAGATCAAATACGTAATTGGCAGCCTCCAATTGATGGAGATGACATTATGAAGGTTTTCGGTATTGGACCTGGCAGACATGTGGGACAAATAAAGAATGCCATTCGAGAGGCCATATTGGAAGGCGATATTCCAAACTCTCGAAATGAAGCATTTGCCTTCATGGTTGAAAAAGGGAAAAGCTTAGGCTTAGAACCACTTAAAGAAGCATAATATTTTTAAAAAAATCGTAACTTTATTGCTCGAATCTTAGCAATAAATAAGGAATTAATACCATGGCAATTTATAGATTTAGGATAACATTTGAAGATTATGAGGATGTATATAGGGAAGTTGATATGCCTTCGAAAGCTACATTCTTAGACTTACATGAAATGATACAAAAAACGACAGGGTATGATTTAGAAAAATCATCGTCATTTTATGTAAGTAATGACCAATGGAAGAAAGGAACAGAAATAGCCTTTCAACCAAACGCTCGCAAAAAAGATGCAGGTGTTCTATTGATGGAAAATATTCGTTTGAGCAAATTCATTGATGATCCGCATCAGAAATTCTATTACATCTATAACTTTGATCGTCCCTATGACTTCCATGTGGAGCTTATCAAAATCCTAAAAGAAGAGGAAGGAAAAGAGTATCCATCATTATTCAAGAAGATTGGTGAGGCACCGAAAGCTATAACAGCTGCTAACTTCCCGGTTGCAGGAGAAGAAGATGACGATGAGGACTATGTAGAAGAAGGAGGAGAGGAATACGGTGTAGACGAGGAGGATGATTACGATATGTTTGATGACGAGGAAGGTGAAGAAGGAGGAGAGGGAAATAATAATTCCAATGAGGAATTTTAATAAGAAATCTTTAACTTACTAGATAGGATAGATGATAAAGCAATTTTATCATCTATTTTTTTAAATACAAAATGAATCAAGCAGAAAAGAAAAAGACTTTAATTGTTGTTGTTGGACCTACTGCAGTCGGTAAGACTGCTATGGCAATTGCCTTGGCCAAACACTTTCATACGTCTATAATTTCTGCAGATTCCCGACAGTTCTATCGGGAGATGGCTATCGGTACAGCCAAGCCCAGTAAAGAGGAACTGGAACAAGCAAATCATTATTTTATTGACTCGCACTCTATTGAGGAAGATTATACGGCTGGAGATTTTGAACGAGAGGCTCTAATCCGTTTGGCTGTATTGTTTAAAAGCACGGATGTGGTGGTCGCAGTCGGAGGGTCAGGCTTATTTGTTCGAGCTTTATGTGAGGGTCTTGATGATTTGCCTAAGGCACCTGAGGAGCTGCGTAATCGCTTAAATTTGGAATTCCACAACTCTGGGCTCGAACCTTTGAAGGAGCGCTTAAAAGCTGTCGATCCTATGTATTATGAGCGAGCCGATATAGATAATCCGCAACGTGTCATCCGAGCATTGGAGGTGTTTGAAACTTCAGGTAAACCTATTTCCTATTTCCTAAAACAAGGGCAAGCAAAAAGACCATTTCAGATTATTACCATTGGACTTAACACCGATCGTAAATTCTTATATGATCGCATCAATAAGCGTGTGGACATCATGATGGAAGATGGCTTATTGGATGAGGTTAAAAGTTTAGTAAGCTATAGACATAAGCCTGCATTGTTAACCGTTGGCTATGCCGAATTATTCGATTATCTCGATGGCAATATCAGTTTAGAAACTGCTGTTGATCAGATTAAGCAGAATTCACGGCGTTATGCCAAAAGACAGATCACCTGGTTTAAGAAATACGGCGATACGACCTGGTTTGAACCCAATGATTTGACAGGTGTATTAGCCTTTCTTCAAGAAAGGACATCCTCAGATGAAGACAATTGTAATTAAACGCTATCTGGGTTCAACACAATCGTAACCTAATTTTTACGTATTCCTTTCTTTCTACTTTATTCACCGAAAAGCTGATTTTTAATAGGATAAAGTAAATAAAAACCAACTTATCCTTATTCAATATTCCTTTTGTTCTCTTTTCGATTATATTTTCACGAAAACGATATAGTACGTTTTATGCAAGAAAATTAAAATTATCAATTATCTATGTTGTCAATTGTATAATCTTGTGGTTTCCAGCCTTTGATTTAATTTTAAACGTGATGGGTTTGTAAACAAATAGATATAAACCCGTGCAAACGTTTGACTTAACGATTTGGAAAATAGATTATGTATATTGCTTTTTGTTATACCCTAAATAACTATGTTTTTTAAGAAATCTTTCATTTTAGCTGCGGGTTGCCTATTTGGCATTTCCTTCTCATTCGGACAAACAAGAACGGACGTTCCATTTAACAATGATTGGCAATATTATAAAGCCAATAATAACACCTTCTTCACTGATTTTAACAACGGCTCCAAGTATTTTGAGAACCAAGATCAATGGACGCGTCTTGAAGTTTGGGAGAATGTCAATCTTCCTCATACTTATAATAAGGATGATATGCAGAAAGATCGAAATTTCTATGAAGGTAAAGCTGTTTACCAAAAGAAATTCACGATGAAACCTGGTGATAAGGAAAAACGTAGTTTCATTAAGTTTGAAGGTGTTGGTGCAGTAGCTCAATTGTTTATTAATGGGAATTATATAGGAGAGCACAAAGGCGGCTACAGCATGTTTGCCTTTGAAATCACGAATTCTGTAGATTACGAAAAAGAGAATACATTAGTGGTCGTTACGGATAATAAATCACGCAAGGATATTATTCCGATCAACCAATTTTTATTTCCAGTATATGGTGGTATCTATCGTCCAGTTCACTTTATTCAAACAAATAAGACTGGTTTCGTTGTTACAGATCTTGCTTCATCGGGTATTTATATTCGTCAGAAGGATGTTTCAGCTAAACAAGCTAACATTCATGTACAGGCAAAACTAGAAACAAAGGAAAAGCATACGCAAAATGCGGAATTATGGGTGGAGATTCGCAATGCTGATGGTAAAGTAATCAGCACCGATAAACAACCCGTGAAAATCAGCCCGCAAGGAGTAACCTATGTAAACCAAGAAATCAAAATGAAGTCACCTCGTTTGTGGGATGGTGTTCGTGATCCGTATTTATATTCACTAACGGCACGATTGATGTCGAATGGACAAGAGTTAGATGCAGTAAAACAACCTTTAGGTGTTCGCAAAGTGGAGATTATTGCAGGAAAAGGGGTGTTTTTAAATGATAAACAGTACCCAATGTATGGCGTATGTAGACATCAAGATCGTGAGGGTTTTGGATCTGCATTAAGCTTTGCTCAACATAAAGAAGATTTTGAATTGATGAAGGAAATGGGTGTTACGACTATTCGTTTAGCGCATTACCAGCAATCACCAGAAGTCTATTCGCTAGCAGACACCTTAGGTTTCCTTACATGGGCAGAAGTACCATTTGTTAACCGCGTGTCTTACTACGAGAACGATAATGCTAAGCAGCAGATTACAGAGCTTGTAAAACAGAACTTCAATCACCCTTCTATTTACATCTGGGGTGTACATAATGAAGTGTATTCTAAAACCGCTGATGAGCAAGTGCCTGTATTATCTCGTGAGATGAATGATATTATCAAAACCATCGATCCTGATCGTTATTCTGTAGCTGTGACAGGATATAATGTGATTGATCGTCAAGAAAACCTTACAACCGATGTACAAGGTATCAACCATTACTTCGGATGGTATGGCGGTAAAATTGAGGATTTAGGGCCTTGGGCAGAGAAAGTACAACAGAACTTCCCAGACTATAAAGTGATGCTATCTGAATATGGAGCAGATGGAAATATCGATATCGGTCAAGAATCTACTGAAAAACCAAAGGATGTAGTAACTGGAAAATCCTTTCAGGAGAACTATCAAACAGAGACACATATCAAGCAATGGGCAGCCATAGAGAAGAACCCAATAATTGTGGCATCCTACGTTTGGAATATGTTTGAATTTGCTGTTCCTGCCTGGAATAGAGGGGGTGTGAATGCAAGAAACCTAAAAGGGTTAATTACATTCGATCGTCAAAGGAAAAAAGATTCTTTCTATTGGTATAAGGCAAACTGGAATCCAGAGCCAATGATTTATTTAGCAAATAGAAGAGATAATAAGCGTACGCAAGCAGAAACAAAGATTCAACTATTTTCCAATTTGAAAGATGTAAGTGTAGAAGTAAATGGAAAGTCATACCAAGCTGTTAAAGGTGAGAATGATAAACATTGGGTTGTGAATCAAGTTCAGTTACAAAAAGGAGAAAACAAGATCGTCGCTAAAGGGAAAGGCGCTAAGGGAGAGTTGACAGACGAAATGGTTTGGACCTTAAACTAATAAAAAAAAAATCCACTAAAATATGATGAATAATAAGTTGATGTTAAAATATACAGTTGCTTTGCTGGGGTTTATCCTACTTGGACAAACGTCTCAGGCGCAATGGACAGGCCCAAAGGTAAAGCCTACGGAGAAAAAAGAGATTAAGTATGGACCACTAACAGATAAAAACCGTAAGGATGCCAATATGGAGGCTTTCCGTAACTATGGTTTGGGACAGTTTATTCATTGGGGGCTATATGCGATTCCAGGGAATGAGTGGGAAGGTGTAAGTGCGCGTAAAGGTGCTGCTGCATCTGAATGGATACGCTCTTGGAGTGGTCCAAATGCACCAAAAAATTGGATAGAGACCTATGATAATCTTTATAAGCAATTTAATCCAAAAGATTTCGATGCAAAGCGTTGGGCAAAACAGGCGAAAGATATGGGTGCTAAATACATGATCTTTACAACAAAGCATCATGATGGATTTGCACTTTGGCCAACCAAAACAACTGACTACAACATTACGAAAACACCTTTTAAAAAGGATGTGGTCAAAGCAGTTGTAGATGCTTATACCGCAGAAGGTATTGATGTTTACTTATATTTCTCAGTTTTGGAATGGAATAATCCTGATTACTTCTATAAAGCTCCTAAAACAGAGGCAGAGAAAGCAAAATACAATAAGTTTCTACAATATACTCGAGCACAATTATTAGAATTGTTAGCTAATTACCCGCAAATAAAAGGTTTCTGGTTTGATGGTACTTGGGATCAGGCTTGGGTTCAATCTTATGATTTTACCTACAATTTGGAGAAAGAACTGCGCGCAAAACATCCAGGATTAATTATTGGATCACGTTTTAGAAACGATGAATTTGGTAAGCGCCACTTTGATAGCAACGGTAATCTTTTAGGAGATTATGAGCAAGGCTGGGAAAGAAAGCTTCCAAAGGACTATAGCTGGTTAGATGGTAATGACTGGGATGCGGTGATGACTATACCTCCAAATGGTTGGGGTTATATGAAAGATTGGTCTGGACTATATACCAAAACGACAGATGATCTTTTGGATATGCTGATGCAGTCCGTATCGATGAATGGTAATTTTGTTCTTAATTTCGGTCCTGATGGACTCGGTAATATGCACCCAGGTGAAGATAAGCTTGCAAAAGAATTAGGTGATTGGATGAAAGTAAACCATGAAGCAGTATATGGCGTGCGCCATACTGATTTGCCGCTTTCAAAACTTGGTTACTATACCCAAAAAGATTCTACAACAGTATATCTTACTGTATTCAATAGACCAGTAAATAATATTGCTAGAATCGCAGTAGCTAAAAATGCAAAATTAGTTCCTGTAAGTGCACAGATTTTAGGTGATGCAAAAGCCTTGGAAGTAAAACATGCAGATATAGGACTAGACTTGGATAAACAAACTTATTATGATGTGTATATCCCTGAAAACTACAAGTCAAATCGAGCATTTGTAATTAAGATGAAAATGGGTAATCCAAAATCCCAAAGTGAAAAGCTTATGGACGCGAAGATGTAGGGGAGACAACTGATTTGAGACATCAGATAACAGACTTTGAAAATCTGATGTCTTTGTCTTTATCTGTGTTTGAAATGATAATTGCTGATATAAAGAAAAGGGATGGATTCTTTTTGAATCCATCCCTTTTTAAGTCTAATATCTGTCGTCTGTCGTCTGTCGTCTGACGTCTAATATCTGTCGTCTGTCGTCTGACGTCTAATATCTATCGTCTAAGACCCCACCAACATGTTCCATCCGTAAGGATCTTCGATTTTTCCATAGCGAAGATCATTCAGATAGGTAAGAACCTTGTTTGAGAATTCACGACCTTCAACAGGAGGCAAGGTGTAATCTGTTCCTTCAAATCCTATACGGTCAATATGTGTGATGGTTGCAGCTGTACCGGCAGCAAAAGCTTCAGTAACTTTACCTGCTTTAATGCCATCAATTAATTCCTGTACAGATACTCTTCTTTGCTCTGCTTTATAACCCCATTTTTCAGCTAGTTCCATAATGGTTCTACGGGTTACACCGTGTAAGATGGTATCCCCATGCGGCGTAATAATAGTGTCTCCGATACGGAAAATTAAGTTTGCAGTACCAGCTTCTTCAATGTATTTATGCTCTAAGGCATCAGTCCACATGATTTGATCATATCCTTCGTTATTTGCTAATTGCGTAGGATATAGGGAAAGGGCATAGTTACCAGCATTTTTAGAGAAACCTACACCACCTTCAGCTGCACGTGTATAATGTGTTTCTACTTTCAAACTGATTGGTTTGCTGTAATATGCTCCCACCGGACAAGTGATGATCAAAAATTTATAGCTTACTGATGGATGCACACCTAATGCTGCTTCAGTAGCAAACATAAAAGGTCGAATATAAAGGGATGTGCCTTCAACTGAAGGAACCCAGTCTTGATCTACCGCTAATAACTGCTTCAGTCCATCCAAGAAGATTTCTTTAGGTACTTCTGGCATCTGTAGACGAGCAGCCGATTTATTGAATCGCTCCCAGTTTTTGTCTGGACGGAAGATACTTACTGTTCCATCTGCAAATTTATAAGCTTTAATACCTTCGAAGATTGCTTGGCCATAATGCAGCGCTGACATAGATGGGCTAATGGAAATATTACCATAAGGCACAATGCTCACATCTTGCCATTTGCCATCTGCATATTCTGCAACCAGCATGTGGTCTGACATGGACTGTCCGAATTTTAAGTGGTTAAAATCTACTTGCGAGAGTCTTGATTGTTGTGTTGGCTCTACGCGAATTGAAATTTGTTCTGTCGCGCTCATATTTATTATTGTTTACGGATGCAAGTTAGGGAAAATTATTAAAAGGCAGGGGTTTTGGCCACTAAATTCAAACGAGGAAAATATTCGTAAAATGAAATTGTATGTTTTCCTATGCATCGAGTATATACTTTGCTATACAGGTACTATTGCTTTTCACTAAAAATTCCCACATCCAAGAGTTCGGTATAGTATTTGGTTTATCGTCATGCTTTCTTGATAAAGCTAATGTTAAGCTTTATCTGCACTTACAATAAAAGAACTATTAATATAGATGTGATTTATTGTTTTTCAATAACAAATGCTCTTTTTCTTTTATTGAAGTGAATTTTGCACTAAGGAAACTAAACAGAACGAACTAACAATTGAGTTATGGAAAATAAACTTACCACAAACTATAATGCTTCTGATGCTAAACGAGTAGGGGGATGGAAATTTATCCTTGGATTTTTTGTATTTCTCTATAAAACGGCCATTCGCCCTTAAAAGAAAACGTTAAATTCTCTATTTCTTGTATTGAACTTCTTATAAAATAATAAAATCGATCTAGGTAAATTTTGCCACTAGCAAAAGCTATCGATTTTGTAGCATGGTTAAAAGTGGATCTAAATATTCTCTGCTATTAGCCAATCTTGGGACTTTATTCTGTCCACCCAATTTTCCTCTACTTTTCATCCATTCATAAAAAGATCCTTTTGCTGCATGGTGCACAATTGGAAATCCTAACGCCATATTTTTATAGCGCTTAGCATCATAATCGGAATTTATTTCTCGTAAGGTGCTGTCAAGTATCTCACAGAACTTCTGAAAGTCTGTGGGATCTTGTTCAAATTCAATGACCCATTCATGGGCTCCAGAGGCGTTCTCCTTGAAGTAAACTGGGCCGGCGGTATAATCCTTAATATTTGCTTGCGTGGCTTTACAGGCCGCTTCTAGGGCTTGCTCCGCATTGTCCACAATCACCTCCTCACCAAATGTGTTGATGTACTGTTTCGTACGTCCGGAAATTTGAAAGCGATAAGGTGATAAAGAGGTGAATTTAATCGTGTCCCCAATTTTATATCGCCATAACCCGGCATTGGTAGATATGATTAAAGCATAATTTTTCCCTAACTCCACTTCATGTAGACCTAAGGTCTTTGGATGTTCCTCATGAATATTTTCCATTGGAAGAAATTCATAATAAATTCCATAATCCAACATTAACAGGAGGTCGTCGGAGTCAGACTGATCCTGGATACCAAAGTAGCCTTCAGATGCATTGTAATTTTCAATATAATACATTTCTGAAGAGGGGATTAATTTTTTGAATTGATCCCGATAAGGCTTAAAGCTCACCCCACCATGACCATAGAATTCTAGATTTGGCCATACCTCCAATAAGTTGGACTTTCCGGTAATTTCTAAAATGCGTTTTGCCATGACGATGTTCCAAGTAGGGACACCTGCCAAGGACGTCACATTTTCTTTGATGGTTATTTGAGCGATTTGCTCAATTTTCTCTTCAAAGTTCGGATTAAGGGTTACTTCGAGCGTAGGAGTTCTTTTAAACTCTGCCCAGAAAGGTAGATTTCGTATCAGGATGGAGGATAAATCCCCATAATAAGAATCAGGACTAAAGTTGTTGATTTGAGAAGATCCGCCAATAACGACTGATTTTCCAGTAAATACTTTGTTTTCTGGCTTGTTGTGGCAAAAGATGGATAGCATGTCTTTACCGCCTTGGTAATGACATTCCTCTAATGCTTCAATACTAACCGGGATAAACTTACTTCTGTCAGAAGTAGTTCCTGAACTCTTGGCAAACCACTTAATGTCAGATGGCCAAAGGATATTTTGCTCACCTTTGATCATTCGATCAACATAGCCTTTAATATCGTCGTAATCTTGAATAGGGACACGACTTTTATATTCTTCTGGTGTAAATATGCTATTATAACCGTATTTCTTTCCCCATTCTGTTGCTTCGGCAGCTGAGATTAGGCTTTGAAACCACTCTTCTTGTACATCATGGGGATATTTCATGAAAAGCTCAATCTGATGAATTCGCTTCTTCATGATCCATGTGAATAGAGAGTTTAATAAAGCCATGGGTTTAGGTTAATAGTTTTGCTAAATTTAGAATTTTTTTCGCCTTAATTCAAAATGTCTTCCCAAGTAGAATTTCCTTGCTAACTCATTATTTGCAATCTCCTCAGGTGTACCGGTAAGCATGATCTTTCCTTCAGTCAATAAATATGCTCTATCTGTAATGGATAAAGTCTCTTGTACGTTGTGGTCAGTAATTAAGATACCGATATTACGAGTTTTTAGTTTAGCAACAATGGTTTGGATTTCTTCTACTGCAATCGGATCGACCCCTGCAAATGGCTCATCCAATAAGATGAAGCTCGGATTGGCAGCTAAGGCACGAGCAATCTCTGTACGCCTACGCTCACCACCAGAAAGAAGGTCGCCACGGTTTTTACGAACGCGGTGTAAACTAAATTCTGTCAATAATTCTTCGAGCTTTTCTTTGCGCTCTGCTTTATTTGGATAATGAATTTCCAAAACAGAAAGGATGTTATTCTCTACCGAAAGCTTCCTGAAAACAGATGCTTCCTGTGCCAAATAACCGATACCACGTTGCGCTCTTTTATACATGGGATCTTGTGTGATCTCCAGATCATCCAAATAAACATGACCATCGTTAGGCTTGATTAGTCCAACAATCATATAGAAGGAGGTCGTTTTACCAGCTCCATTTGGACCTAATAAACCAACAATTTCTCCCTGTTCTACATGAAAAGAAACATCGTTTACTACGGTACGTTGCTTGTATTTTTTTATCAGATGTTCTGCTCTAAGAATCATGCGTATTTCCTTTAATTGCAAAGATATTTTTAAAATTTAATTGCTTTTACATTTAATTGCAAATTCTTTTTGCCTCGCCAGTTATTTTCTTCAATAGTATAACAGATATCAAATGGTTTTCCAGCATTAATTTCATGTATATATTCCCCTAAACCAAAACCAATACATTCAAATACGGCAGAATCAGCCTGTTTTACGGTGAACTTCAAATGTATTGATCCTACAATATTTGCAGGGTAAGCAAAAGTTACTTTTTTAGATAAAAATATAGGTGCTTCATTTTGAGGACCAAAAGGTTCAAATTGACGTAACAGTTTATAGAACTTTAAATCAATAGCTGTCAAATTGATTTCCTTTTCAATTAATACCTCTTGTTGAAGCATTTCTGGTTTGATCGTTCGGGCAACTACCTCCTCGAAACGGTCTTGAAATAAAGCTACATTTTCGGTTGGCATGGTTAGTCCAGCCGCATATTTATGTCCACCAAATTGATCCAATAAATCAGCACATTCACTTAATGCTTCATATAGATCAAAGCCTATTACGGATCTCGCTGAACCTGCAATATGCCCATTGGTGCGTGTCAAGATAATCGTTGGACGGTAATATTTCTCGGTCAACCGAGACGCTACAATCCCAATTACCCCTTTATGCCAATCTTCCTTGTATAGTACTGTGGTTTTTCGACCTTGTAAGATAACATTATCTTCAATCAATTTTAATGCTTCCCCAGTGATATTTAAATCAAATTCCTTGCGGGTGTTGTTCTGATCGTCAATATTGATGGAGAATTCCTTTGCCTCCGGAAGTGACTTCGAAACCAAAAGCTGTACGGCATCCTTTGCATGGTCAATTCTTCCCGCTGCATTGATTCTCGGGCCAATTTGAAAAACTACGTCATTAACACTAAAAGTTCCCGTCTTATTGCTGGACAGATCAATCAATGCTTTTAGACCAAATGAAGGGTTGCTATTTAGTTTTTTTAATCCAAAATGGGTAAGGATTCTATTCTCTCCGGTAATAGGTACAATATCAGAGGCTATACTGACAGCAACAAGATCCAAATATTGATAAGCCATTTCCATGTCCATTTTGTTTTGGAGGATAAAGGCTTGGACAATTTTAAATCCTATTCCACAACCTGACAACTCCTTATAGGGATAAGGACAATCTGGTCTTTTAGGGTCTAATACGGCATATGCGTCTGGTAATTCACTACCCGGAAGGTGGTGGTCTCCAATAATAAAGTCGATGTTTTTACTATTGGCATAAGCGATTTTATCATTCGCTTTGATACCACAATCTAGCGCAATGATTAGTGTGAATCCATTTTCGGCAGCATAATCAATACCTTGCGTAGATATACCATAACCCTCGCTATAGCGATCGGGGATATAATACTCTAAACCGGAATGGAAATTTCTGAAGAAGCTGTAAACTACGGAAACCGCAGTAGTACCATCCACATCATAGTCGCCATAGATAAGGATTTTTTCTTTGTTTCCTATGGCCTGTTCGATACGATTTATCGCACGATCCATGTCTTTCATCAGAAAGGGATCTAACAGGTAATCTAATGATGGGCGGAAAAATTCTTTAGCTTGAACGAAGGTTTCGACACCTCGATTGATTAATAGTTCTGTTATGATGGGGCTTACGCCAAGTTCTTCTTGGAGCTTGTTTGTCTTTTCGAGATTATTTTTCGGTTTCAGGACCCACCTTTTTTGCATATCTTTGCCTACTATTAACGTGTAAATATACATTATCTATGGCTACTTACCTAATGAGGTGGCCGACGTATAAAAAGACACACGCTTAACTATCAAGAATACAAACATATATAAATGGCGAAAGCATATTCATTATTTGAAGGTTCTTATTCTGTCGATTCCAGCAAAAAATTTGTTCCTTTTGACCCGAAAAAGGATGATCCCAAGGATCGGCCAGGATCCTTATTTATTCATGTTCATCCTTTCCTTATTGAAACAAAAGATGGACTTATAGTTTTGGATACAGGTCTAGGCTTACGCAATGAGGACGATGAGTTGGTGATTCATGCCAATATCAAAAAATTAGGTTTCTCCATTGATGATGTCAAGTATGTACTGATGTCACATTTGCACAAGGATCATGCTGGCGGAATGGTTGATGTGAAGGATGGTGTGAAAAGACTAGCCTTTCCCAATGCGGAGTATGTGATACAAGAGCAAGAATGGGAATATGCCTATAGCACAGAATCAGCTTCCTACCGCACAGATGTGTTTGATGTATTGCAACGTAGCGGGAATATTCTTTTTGTAAATGGTTCTGGTGATTTAACGCCTGAGATCAGTTACGAGTTATCAGGAGGTCATAGTCAATATCATCAGGTTTTCCATGTCAAGACAGAGGGTAAGAATTATTTCTTTGGTGGAGACGAGTTACCTGAGCCTGAGGAGATCTTTCGCAGCTTTATTGCGAAATACGATTTTGATGGTCGCCGAGCAAGAGACCTGCGAGCGCAGTACTGGGCAGAAGGTGCTCCTGAAGGCTGGATATACCTGTTTTATCATTCGAAAAATATCGCTGTAGGAAAACCTGAGCAACGTGAAGATGGTAGCTACAAGATCGTTAATGCCGAATAATGCCTTATTTTTTGCTATATTTGGTAGATAAGTTTTAAAGAAATTGTTAATTCATACTTAAATAAATTTAAATCATGTCGATAGTTAGAGAAAGTGATCTTATTGGGATTGGTAAAAAATACCAAATTGAGACTGAGGCTGGAGACAATATGGTCGTTGTCATCCATGATGATGGCCGTAGGGAGTTATATCGTCATGAAGACGACGATAATGAGACGCATTGCGTGATGACATTGTCTGATGAAGAGTCTCGTCAAGTCGCGGGTATTTTAGGTGGTCTTTCTTATAAGCCTAAGGCTTTGGAAACGATCGAAGTAGCATTGGATGATCTGCGTATTGAATGGTATAAGGTAGAGCCATCCAATGACGGGGTTAACAAGAGTATTGGCCAATTGGAGGTAAGACAGCGTACTGGTGCCTCAATCATTGCGGCTATTCGTGAAGATGAAACCATCATCAATCCCGGACCTGACTATGTGATTACCCCAGGTACAACATTAGTCATCGCGGGAAAACAAAAAAACATCAAACTTTTAAAGGAGATCTTACTGTAATTAAATTTTATGCCTAATACCCTCATTATTGAAATTGGAATCGCTGTTTTATTAGTCGCTTTGGTTGGTCTTTTGGCTAATCGCCTAAAATTCTCAGTCATTCCTTTTTTTATTGTGATTGGTATGATCTTAGGCAATGAATCTCACCCTGCCTTTTTAGATGATCTTTTAGTTAAGATCAATAACCCCGGTCTAACAGATGCCGTAAATTCAGCTTGGAAATTCTTTACCTTCAAAGAGAGTAAACCCTTTATTGATTTTATGGGTCGTCTAGGTGTATTATTCCTCTTATTTTATTTAGGATTGGAATTTTCTGTTGGCCGATTAATCAAATCCGGTAAATCTATTGTGGCTGGAGGAACAATTTATGTATTATTAAATTTCTTCTCCGGATTATTGGTAGGCTACATGATGCACCTTCCTTTCAAAGAAATGATGGTGCTATGTGGTATTATGACCAGTTCTTCCACCGCCATTGTTGCCAAGGTTTTAACGGATTTAAAGCGGACTGCTAACCCCGAAACGGAGGTTATCATGGGGATGATTATGTTTGATGATCTTTTTATCGCCATGCATATTTCCTTTCTATCGGGTTTAATTTTAACCGGTAGTAGCTCTTTTTTGGCAGTTGCAGGGACTTCCTTGTTAGCATTAGGCTTTATCCTCTCTTTTTTAGTGTTGGGAAGAAAATTAGTGCCTTGGATCGATAAACTACTTCAAGAGAAATCCTCCGAGCTTTTCATCCTTGTCATATTTAGCTTGCTGTTCTGTATCGCTGGATTCTCTGAAACGATCCATGTTGCTGAGGCAATCGGTGCACTTATGGCAGGCTTAGTCTTTGCCGACTCCAAGTACATTAAGAAAATTGAAGGTATGGTACTCCCATTTAAGGATTTCTTTGGAGCCATGTTCTTTTTTAGTTTTGGTTTATCCATTGATATGTACTCCCTAGGCGGAGCAGTCGGTTGGGCAAGTTTTGCTGCGGGGATTACCATTATTTGTAATGTTGCCTCCGGTTATTTTGCTAGTCGATTCTCTAATTTAAAAGCCAAAAACTCCGTTGATATAGGCTTTACACTATCTGCACGTGGTGAATTTTCCATTATCATGGCCAATATTGGAAAGGCAGGTAAACTATTGCCGGTTATTCAATCCTTCGTAGTGGTCTATGTATTGATCCTGTCCATTGTTTCGCCTTTATTAACGAAGGAATCACGTAATATCTGGAATAAGCTTGCCGGACAACCACAAACGCCTAAAAAGCCTAGGAAAAAGTTAAGTGACCTAGAAGCACCACTAACTGAAGCTAACCCGAATTAATCGTAGCGTAATTTTTATTTGGTATTTCTTCTACTTGAGGACCTATTAACCTTGGGTTTCCCTTGGGTTTGCTTCGAGAACCCTAAGGAATCGCTAGGGATCTGATAGGGATCTTGTTCGGATCTCGTTCGGTTGGAACCGAACGAGATCCGAAGGAGATCCGAACAAGTTCCGAAGGAGATCCGTAAGAGTCTCGAATCCAACCCCTATCCAACCCCTGGGAGAGACGATGAGAATACAGACAAAAGACACCAGAAAGTAGATTCCATAATTTGTAAATGAATAGTGTTATGCGGTCGATGCATGCATCGACCCTACGGAAAACGTGGAAAATATCACCCAAAATACCCATAACAGTAGGGTCGAAGCATGCTTCGACCGGTATCAAATATCCATCATCCAATAAATTAAAGAATTCTGATTTGTAATTAGCAAAATTACTATCCTGCCAATAGGTCTATATTCTAACTACTTGATACTAAATACCGCCCGTAGGGCTCCGACTCTTCGCTTCGTTCTGAGTTGTAAATAGCAAAATACCATCCCGCCAATAGGTCTATATACTAAATACTAATTACTATATACTGCCCGAAGGGCTCTATCTCACATCTCACATCTCATATCTAATAGCGCAACGGTCTATTAGGACAAAATTATCGCTAAAAACACATTCCTTAAGTAAGCCTTAATTTCCATTAAATGGCAATTAGAGAATTTTTCAACCATTATTTCGGTAAAAAATACCCTAAATGCGGTATTTTTTTCTGTCCAACATTGATTTAGATTTGACTAACAAATCAATTATTAAAAAAATGAAAGAATACATCATGAGAGGTGTAACCTATACCTCATTAGCATTACTGTTAATTTTATTTTCAGTTTCCTGTAAAACTCCGCATGTTCAACGCATGGCCGAGGATTCCGTAACTGATTTAAGTGGACGCTGGAATGAAACTGATTCACGTATTACCGCTGAGGAGATTTCCAATGAGTTAGCAGCCCATCCATGGTACAATACTTTTACCTCGCAGAATAATGGGAAGAAGCCGGTAATCATTGTGGGTATGGTAACAAATAAATCCCATGAGCATATCCCTACGGAGACTTTCTCTTTGGATATTGAGAAGAGTATGATCAACTCTGGTCGCATGTCTGTTGTTCAAGGTGGTTCTAAACGTGAGGAATTGCGTGCTGAGCGTGCCGATCAACAAAACAATGCTTCTGTCGGTACGATGAAGGCTTTCGGTTTGGAGCGTGGTGCAGATTTTATGCTGCAGGGGACCATCAATTCCATTGTTGATCAATATGGAAAAGAAAAAACCATTTATTATCAAATCAATTTAGAGCTTACGCATTTGCAAAGCAATGACAAGGTATGGATCGGGGATAAGAAGATCAAGAAATACCTTGGCAACAAGCGTCTAAAATAAACTAGTCCAAACCAATCATGCCCTTGTAACGCCTTAGAACTAAGGCGTAAGGGCTCATATTAACCTAATATTATTGAAATGAAAACGATAAAGAACATGACTTTTCTTTTCGTTGCCGGCATACTTGTCCTTTATTTAGGGTCATGTGCCACTGCGGGAAGATACCAAGACAAAAACCAAGAGGTTTTTGCACAAATGGAATTTTCTAATTTCCAGGCTGCATCCTTAAGTCTGGATGCCATGAGCTTCTTCCAAAAAGACAGAAATAAACTCCTGTACTTTATGGAAAAAGGGAAATTAGAACATATGCTTGGTAATTTTGCTCGAAGTAATTCCTTCTTTGAGCAAGCCTACATTCTACTCGATGATGGAATAAAGAACTCCGTAGGGACATCTATTGTATCGAATCTATCTAATCCGATGATGGAGAAATATAAAGGGGAGGACTTTGAAAAAGTATTGATCCATTACTATAAGGCTTTGAATTTTTATCAATTAGGAAAAGCAGATACGGCACTAATTGAGGCTAAACGGATCAATATTAAGCTCAATGAATTGAACGACAAGTATCCTGATAATAAAAACAAGTATCAGTATGATGCCTTTGCTCAAATTCTTCAAGGTGTAATCTATGAGTCCTTAAGCCAAACAAATGATGCCTTTATCGCATATCGAAATGCTGAGAAAATCTATGATGATAACGGTGGGATTTATATGGGTGTAGCTACGCCATTGCAATTGAAGAAGGATTTATTGCGGACTTCGAAGGTTTTAGGTTTTACACAAGAGCACAAAGATTATTTGAAAAAATATCCGAATACGCCAGTAGAAACCATTAAAAATTCTGCTATAGTGTTTTGGGAGAATGGTTTAGGTCCGAAGAAGAGCCAAATGACTTTGTCGGCTAATGGTGCCTTAGGGACTTTTGTTGGTACATATAGTGACGACAATACACAAATCATCTTGCCTATTCCGGCGGGTTTAAACATTGGAATCAATGTGGTTGCATTTCCGGAATATATAAAAGGAACTCCTGCTTTTCAAAAAGCAAGTTTACAAATTGATGGAAGGGAGCAATACTTAGAGGTTTCCCAAGATTTAACGGCTATTGCTAAGCAGTGTTTAAAAGACCGAGCATTTCGTGATGCTTTAAAGACAGCGGCACGATTTGCCTCTAAAAAGGCAGCATCTTTTGGTCTTAAGAAACTGGCAGGTCATTTTGGTGGTGCCTTAGCTGAAGATTTAGTAGGCTTAGGGGCAGATGCTGTAGGTGCTGCAACCGAAAAAGCAGATACCAGAAATTGGCAGAGCCTTCCAGCGACGATCTCTTATACAAGAGTAGCTCTTCCTGAAAAAGGAGAAAAGAAGATCCCGATGACTAAGTATGGAAGTCAGACCGTTGTCGATACGATTGTCTTGAAGGCATCTGATAGAATGCAAATTATCTCTTTGTTTGATATTAACAATTCAGCAATGGGTGGTTCGAATATTGTTCAAGGGAATGCTGTTGCGGGCACGGCTACAATTAGTGGGAACACGATTACTGCAGGCAATAATACCGCAGCATTAGTTGAAGCTGCTCAAGCTGCACAGAAACAACCACTGCCTTCTAATGCCGGAAAAGGAAGTTTATTAGTCCAATTGTCAGGAGATAACGCTCAAATTGTTGAACAAGAAGCAAAGCAAGAAGCTCCTTCAACAACTTATGGGACAGGAGGGATTGGTTTGTCATTTGGTTTGGGGGTATTAGAAGAGGATGGAATTGGCTCTGTTGGCGATTATGGTATGCCAACTTTCCAATTGGATTACACTGGTTTAAAAAATCATTTAAACGGTAAGTTTGCTCATGGTCCAAGTATTAGCCTAGATTACTATTATAGTTCGGATGATCTATTTGAGGATAGCTTTGCTGTATTGGATTTTACTGTTGGATATGGAATAAGAAAATATTTCAGTTCTAAACAAGATCGTTTATCAGGTTTTTACCTTACGGCTATCCCTACTATAGGTATCAACTTCTTGGAAGTGGATGAGTCAAGTGCTACGTATGAATTTTTAAAATTAAAAAACAGCTTTGATGTCAGTCTGAAGACAGGTTTAGGATATGATTTTGCTGTAGGAAATGCCAAAAAAGACAGGATAGGTATTGCTGTTATGTTTGGGATAGGTTTTTTAAATCGTAATATGAGCGAGTTTAAAGAAGATATGCCAATTAAGTCTGCATTTATGGGAACTAGATTAACCTATGAGTTTGGTAATTAATTAGAATATAGTAATGAAAAAGATTCTTTGGATATTATTGATTTTCGGATTTCAATTCGCAAATGCACAAGTTGGATCTTGGACCGTTTGGAAACAATCTCCATGTTATCTTAAAATTGAATACCGATATAAATATGTTAAACAACAAGGTGATCGACATGTATGGTTGCTACAGTTTAAGAATAGCTATAATAAGTCGGTATATTTTAATTATTCATTAGCGGGAGAGCAAGAAGAGGAGCAATTGTACCTGGCGAGGAGGAAAAGTATAACTCCAAACCGGAATAGTGATGAAATGGAGTTCTTCACCAATTCAGAAAGCTTTGAAATCCAAGTTTCCAATTTGTCCTTCCGACAAGGAGTGACGGACTATGAGCCTTGCGATCAAAATAAACGCTCCAAGGACTAACCCTGGAGCGCATGATTTGTTCTTTTTTTAATTAGGTTGTTGTAAGGTTTTCGGGTGTGCTGATTTTTTTCCTAACAAGGATGTTAATCATCATACCCGAACCTTTTTAGGTAATTTTTCTTCGTTCTCCAGTCTGGAATAACCTTGACAAAAAGTTCTAAAAACACTTTACCTCCTATAAATTCCTCTATATCCTGACGTGCATAGGTGCCAACTTTTTTAATCATTGCACCTGCCTTACCAATGATAATGTTCTTCTGTGAATCCCTCTCTACAATGATTTCAGCAGAAATACGCGTCAAATTTCCCTCTTCTTTGAATGCTGTGATAATGACCTCTGTACTGTAAGGGATCTCTTTCTCATAAAGCTTAAATACCTTTTCACGGATAATCTCCGAAACAAAGAAACGCATGTTCTTGTCCGTTAATTCATCCTTTTCATAATAAGGTGGATGAACAGGAAGTTTATCCTTGATGTAATTCATGATCGACTCCACATTATAACCTAATAATGCCGAGATTGGGAAGATAATATCAGGATTTATCTTTTCCTTCCAGAACTCAATTTTTGCTTTTACTTCTTCTTCAGAAGATTTATCTACTTTATTAATAATGACTGCTACTGGAGATTGCGTTGTTCTCAATTTTTCAATAACATCATTTTCATCGTATTTTTCATTAATATCTGTAACAAATAAAAGAATGTCAGCATCGATAATGGAACCAAGTACAAAATTCATCATCGATTCTTGCAAGGAATAGTTGGGTTTTATAACTCCAGGGGTGTCTGAGAAAACGATTTGAAGGTCATCTTCATTGACAATACCGATAATCCGGTGTCTGGTCGTTTGTGCCTTAGGAGTGATGATAGACATCTTTTCACCCACTAAAGCGTTCATTAGCGTGGACTTACCAGCGTTTGGTTTTCCAATGATACTTACGAATCCTGCTTTATGTGACATTATTTTATATTTTATTTGGAATACAAAGAAACAAATAATATCTTTGTACTCCAATTCGGAGATAATATAATCTGCTCTAGAATGTGTTAGAGCGACGATTTTGAAAATATATTGCGGGGTGGAGCAGTTGGTAGCTCGTCGGGCTCATAACCCGAAGGTCATCAGTTCGAGTCTGGTCCCCGCTACTAAAAACCGGGTTAAACGCGAGGTTTAACCCAAAAGACATTTGAAAATACATTGCGGGGTGGAGCAGTTGGTAGCTCGTCGGGCTCATAACCCGAAGGTCATCAGTTCGAGTCTGGTCCCCGCTACTACAAAGGTTTCTATGGCAACATGGAGACCTTTTCTTTTTTATACCACCTCCAATTTATAACTACCCCTAAACTTCCTTTAGTTTTCGCATTTTAAAATCATTTAAGCTAATTCTTGCTCAAGAATCAAATAATCCATTGAATTGGTCGAGTTTTCCTTTTGCTCATATTGCGTTATTATCTGCTGGTTTCCAATGTTTTAATGTGTTGGTTAGCCTATGTATAATAACATTATTACAGAATGATGTCTCTTTTTTTTCTAAATTTCAATTCATTATCTAAGACGCCATAAATTTACTTGCACGTAAGTGCTTAAAATACATGAAAAGAAGATCAGTTATCTTATTAGTCATTGCACTAGCTATTGTCATCGGTTTGATCGGGTATCGAATCTTTACAAATCAGAAGAAAGAAGCCAAGCAGAATGGACCATCCGGTGCTCGTTCAGCAGCTAAAGTGTATGGTATGGTCATCCAAGGTCAGCCATTTTCTGATTTTTTATCGCTATCGGGTTCTATTGAGGCCGATGAACAGATTGAACTACATTCGGAGATTTCGGGAATTGTAGAATCGATTAATTTTTCCGAAGGTTCCAGAGTTGGTCAAGGGCAAATGCTAATTCGCATTAACGATGCTGAATTACAAGCGCAGCTTTCACAGGCAATGACGCGTAATAATTTAGCTGCCGAAAACGAGCGGAGAGCAAAGCTCCTTTTAGAAAAGGAAGCTATTAGTCAAGAAGAATACGATATAGCAAGTGCGGACTTTCGTACAGCACAGTCCCAAATACAGTTGATCCGAGCGCAGTTAAGTAAAACAGTTATTCGTGCTCCATTTTCAGGAACTATTGGTTTAAGAAACATTTCAAAAGGTAGTTATGTTACTCCGGCTACCATTATCGCGCAGTTGGTCAATACCAATAGATTGAAAGTTTCTTTTTCCATTCCTGAGAAATATGCCAATAAAGTAAGTGTAAATAATCAAATCAAATTTAACGTTCAAGGCGTTGAGGGAGAATTTACGGCTAAGATTTATGCTACAGAACCATCTGTAGAAATGAATACTAGAACGCTTTTGGTGAAAGCAATAACGCCGAATCCAAATGCGAAGCTTATTCCGGGGACTTTTGCCAACATCATATTTCCATTGGAAACACTAGAGAATGGTTTGTTGGTTCCAGCAGAAGCACTGATTCCCATTCAAAATGGTAAGAAGGTTTTTGTCATGAGAAACAAAAAAGCTAAAGAAGTCTTAGTGGAAACAGGAGCTAGAACAGATTCGGCCGTATTAATTACTTCTGGGCTCATCGCAGGAGATACGGTATTGACCTCAGGTGTGATGTCCTTACGTGATGGTTCGCCAGTTAAAGTTACCTTACGTTAATTAAAGAATCAACATGAGTTTATCGACCCTCAGTATAAAACGACCGGTTCTAACAATTGTCATGAACCTGATGCTGATACTATTTGGTATCATCGGTTATACCTTTTTGGGCATTCGTGAATTTCCTTCCATTGACCCTGCACAGATTTCCGTTAGAACAAATTATGCAGGTGCAAATGCCGATATTATTGAATCGCAGATTACAGAACCTTTAGAGAAAGCCATCAACTCCATTGATGGTATTCGTAATATCTCGTCTTCCAGTAATCAGGGTTCCAGTAACATCAACATCGAATTTAATTTAGGTAAGAACCTAGAAGAGGCGGCGAACGATGTTCGTGATAAAGTATCGCAAGCTCAACGAAGCCTTCCTCAAGATATTGATGCTCCACCAGTTGTATCTAAAGCGGATGCTGATTCGGAGCCCATTATTACCATGACATTGCAAAGTTCCACTAAAAATGTCTTGGAACTATCTGATTATGCAGAAAACGTTATTGCACAACGCTTGCAAACCATACCCGGGGTAAGTTCGGTTCAGATATGGGGGCAGAAGAAATATGCCATGCGTCTGTGGATAGATCCTGTGAAATTGGCATCTTACGGTTTAACGGTCATGGATGTCCGTGCGGCATTAAATACACAGAACGTAGAATTGCCTTCAGGTAAACTAACAGGTGCCAATACGGAGCTTGCTATTAAAACCATTGGTAATCTGGCAACGGAAGAACAGTTTAGTCAAATCATTATTCGTTCGGATAATAATCGTACGATTCGCTTCTCTGATGTTGGAAAGGCAGCTTTGGAAGCGGAAAACTTTGAAACCAAGATGTCGGATTCAGGATTCCCAATGGTCAGTTTGGCCATTATTCCACAGCCTGGAACAAACTATCTTGATATTGCCGATAAATTCTATACAGAATATGAGAAGCTATCCAATGAGCTTCCTGAGGGTTTTGATATCAATATTGCTATTGATAATACCCAATTCGTAAAAAAAGCCGTTTTAGAGGTTGTTGAGACCTTATTGATTGCCATCGTCTTGGTGGTATTGATCATCTATTTGTTTTTCAGAAATTGGTCCATTGCATTCCGACCTTTAATCGATATTCCTGTTTCCTTAATTGCCACATTCTTTATCATGTATCTATGTGGCTTCTCCATCAACGTATTGACCTTGCTGGCCATAGTACTGGCAACTGGTTTGGTGGTAGATGATGGTATTGTAGTAACCGAGAATATCTTTAAAAAGGTAGAAGAGGGGATGTCACCCATACAAGCTGCAATCAAGGGTTCTAATGAGATATTCTTTGCTGTTATCTCCATTTCTGTGACCTTGGCGGCGGTATTTTTACCAGTTATCTTCTTAGAAGGCTTTGTTGGTCGACTATTCCGAGAGTTTGGTGTCGTCATTGGGGCTGCGGTGTTGATATCTGCCTTTGTCTCGCTGACCTTGACGCCTATGTTGAATGCCTATTTGATGAAAGGTGGGGAACAAAAGCATTCGAAGTTCTATGTACGTACGGAGAAGTACTTTGAAATGATGAATAAAGATTATGCATCGGCACTTAAAGGCTTTTTAAAACATAAATGGTATAGCTTTGCTACCATTATTGCCTGTTTTGGGTTGATCTTTTTTTTCTATCAAGTATTGCCAAAAGAAACAGCACCTTACGATGACAGGAGTTACATCAGTCTCCGTGCGACTGCTCCAGAAGGGGTTTCCTACGATTATATGGACAGGTTTATGAATGAACTAACGATGCTTATCAATGACTCCGTTCCTGAGAAGAAAGTATCCTTGGTGATTACCTCTCCTGGATTTGGATCAGCATCTTCGAATAGTGGTTTTGTGCGTTTAGGACTTGTTCAGCCAAATGAACGCGAGCGTTCGCAAGCAGAGATTGCAGACCATCTATCTAAATTAACCAGACAGTTCTCTGAAGCTCGTGTAGCCGTGTCCCAACAACCCACAATCTCCGTAAATAGAAGAGGGGGGATGCCTATTCAATATATTATTCAGGCACCAAATTTTCAGAAATTGGAGGAGAAGATTCCGGAGTTTATGGATGAACTTTCCAATAATCCTACATTCTCCATTTCGGATGTGAACCTGAAGTTTAATAAGCCAGAGGTCTATGTGACTATTGATCGTGAAAAGGCCGAATCATTGGGTGTATCTGTCTTAGATGTTGCACAAACATTGCAAATGTCTTTGTCGGGTCAGCGTTTTGGTTATTTTATGATGAATGGAAAGCAGTATCAGATTATGGGGCAATTTGACCGTAAAGACCGAGCGACTCCAATGGATCTGGCCTCCATTTATGCTAAGAATAGCCGTGGCGAATTAATTCAATTGGATAATATCGTTACGTTGGAAGAACGTAGTAGCCCTCCGCAGTTATACCATAACAATCGATACATGTCTGCAACAGTTTCAGCAGGTTTAGCACCAGGTAAGAGTATGGGCGATGGTATTGCCGCTATGGAAGCTATCAAAGAAAAGGTGCTTGATGATACCTTTACTACAGACCTAGGTGGTGAATCTCGAGATTTCGTGGAGAGTGGATCCAATACCATGTTTGCCTTTGGTTTAGCTGTTCTATTGATCTTCTTGATTCTGGCAGCTCAATTTGAAAGTTTCATAGATCCAATCATCATCATTATTACTGTACCGATGGCAGTGGCAGGAGCACTATTCTCCTTGTGGCTATTTGGACAGTCTTGGAATATCTTTAGCCAGATCGGTACCATCATGCTGATTGGATTGGTAACTAAGAATGGTATTTTAATTGTTGAATTTGCGAATCAATTGAGGGAACAGGGAATGTCTAAATATGACGCCGTAGTACATGCATCTGAAGCACGTTTAAGACCGATTTTAATGACTTCATTGGCTATTGGATTTGGAGCTTTGCCTATTGCGATGTCCTTAGGTGCCGCATCTACCAGTAGAGTTGGTATGGGGGTAGTGATTGTGGGAGGTACCTTGTTCGCATTGGTATTAACCTTATTTGTTATTCCCGCATTCTATTTAATGATGTCTCGTAAAAAGAATAAAAATCCAGAGTTGGAGAATATTGAAGAATAATATGAAAAAAGCTATACTATTTTTCTTACTTATTGGGCTCTGGACAGTTTCCAAAGCGCAAGGCTTATTGACCGCTAAACAGGCAGTAGAGATTGCTTTAGAAAATAATTTTGAAATTAAGCTTTCGCAGAATGATCTTAAAATTGCTACAGAGAATGTAAGTTATGGTAATGCAGGTATGCTACCTACTGCTACAGCTAACTTTTCTCAGAGCAACAGTGTTCAAAATTCCAAGCAGACTCAGACGACAGGAGAGGAACGTTCTTTGCGTAATGCCAAGAACAATAACCTTTCGGTGGGTGTGAGTTTAGGTTGGACCATTTTTGATGGACTAGGCATGTTTGCGCGCTATGACCAATTGAAAGAATTGCAAAAGCAAGGTGAATTTGAATTGAAAAAGACTGTTCTAAATCGGGTTTCTGAAGTTATATCAACTTATTTTACCATCGTAGAACAACAAAACCTATTGTTAGCTATTGATTCTAGTATTAACATTTCAAAGGAAAGGCTAAAGACTGCAGAGAATAGGTTTTCCATAGGTAAAGCGTCTCGCTTGGAGGTGTTGAATGTTCAGGTTAATTTGAATGAAGATGAATCAAGCCGCTTGAGGCAAGCAGTTGTGGTCAAGAATCTTAAAATTACTTTAAATAGTTTGATGGCTCGAGAGCTTGATATTGAATTTGATGTTGAGCCAGAAGTAGAATATGATGATACCCTTTTAATTGATGATTTGATGGAAAAGGCGCAGCATTATAATCCGGACTTACAAATGATTGCCATCAATAAACGTCTTGCCGAATTGGAGCTTAAGCGTGTTAAAGCCAGTCGATATCCGGTTGTGCGTTTAACAACAGGATATAATTTATCGCAATCAGAGTCTAGCTTAGGTTTCGTGTCCAGTTCCAATGCGCGAGGATTAAACTATGGAATTACGGCATCCATGAATCTATTTGATGGGTTTAATCAGCGAAGGAATGAAAGGAATGCCAAAACGCAAATTGAAAGTGCTGACCTGTTAATTCAACAACAACAATTAAATGTGCGTACTGCTATTTCAACAGCTTTCCAGACTTATCAAACGAATCTATCCTTGGCAAGGTTAGAAGAAAACAATGCGGATATTGCCAGACAGAATTTAAATATTACCCTAGCAAAATATAAGATAGGATCTATTAGCGCGGTGGAGTTTCGTGATGCACAAGAAAATTTCATCAATGCGGTATCTAGATTCAATTCTGCCCGTTTGCAAGCTAAGCTTTCAGAGTTACAATTGAAGGAAATTATCGGAAATATAGACCTTTAAGTAATTTGTCTCAAGAAAATGACAGAAAAACAATCGGTTGTGTAAATTGAACAAACGTTTGCATTTCTAAATCATTTTTGAATTACTAAAATTCGTTTTATACTTGTATTAGGGGATTGATAATCAAGCTCCTCAACCAAATTATGATTTCTATAATTTGATAGTTTTCAAAATTCGACTGTTTAGTTTGTTTTAAAATAGGTGATTTATTGGGGGACTATTTGTCCCCCTTAATTTTGTAACTTAGTTTCTTTATTATTATATACACTATGAATAACTCCCGAAGAGATTTTTTGAAAAAGGCTGGTGTGCTATCCAGTGTTGCGATAACATTACCGTCTTTACAAAATGAGGTTCTTGCAGCTCCAGGTTTTAATATGTCTGGTTTTGCAGCCCCAAAGATTGACAAAGTTAAAGTAGCGATTATCGGTTTAGGAATGCGTGGTCCAGGTGCTGTTGACCGTATTTCTTACATTGAAGGTGCTGAAATAGTAGCCCTTTGTGATAAACACGCTGACCGTGTAACTAAAGCTCAAGGTATTTTAACTAAAAAAGGCCTTAAAGAAGCTAAAGCTTACTCGGGTGAAGATGGTTGGAGAACCATGCTTAAAAACGAAGAACTTGATTTAGTATATATCTGTACACCTTGGGAATACCACGCGCCAATGGCTATTGAAGCTATGAAGTCTGGTGCTCACGCCGCTACTGAGGTGCCTATTGGATTAACTGTTAAAGAAATCTGGGAAGTAGTAAAAACTTCTGAAGCAACAAAAAAACATTGTATGATGTTGGAGAACTGTTGTTATGATTTCTTCGAAATGTTAACTCTGAACATGGCTCGTCAAGGTATGTTTGGTGAATTGGTGCATGCAGAAGGTGCTTATATCCATGATCTATTGAGCTTAAACTTCAATAAAAATGGATATGATAACATGTGGAGACTTCGTGAAAACATTAAAATGAATGGAAACCTTTACCCTACACATGGTATTGGCCCAATCGCACAATGTTTGAACATCAACTACGGTGACCGCATGACGCATTTAGTAGCTATGCAATCCAACGACTTTATGATGGGTGACAAGGCAGTAGAATTAGCGGCTAAGGATTCTTTCTTCCAAGAGTTTGTTGGAAAAAGATACAGAGGTAACATGGATACAACCTTGATCAGAACTGAAAAAGGAAAGACAATGATGATCCAACATGATGTTACTTCTCCTAGACCTTATTCTCGTATTCACTTATTGAGTGGTACTAAGGGTTTTGCTCAGAAGTATCCTCAAGAAGGTATAGCTTTCGGTCACAGCTTTGTGAAACCAGAAGAGTTGAAAGCTTTATACTCAAAGTATACTCCTGAATTAGTACAATTCATTGGTGAACAAGCTAAGCAAGTAGGTGGTCACGGTGGTATGGACTTTATGATGGACTGGAGATTAATCGACTGTCTACGCAATGGTCTTCCATTGGATCAATCGGTATACGATGGTGCTTCTTGGAGTGCTGTAGTACCTTTGAGTGTACAATCAGTTGCTAAAAACTCTAGAACTATTGATTTCCCAGACTTTACTAAAGGTGCTTGGAAAACCAATAAACCACACGAAATGGGTCTGAACGGTGGTGGAAACACTAAAATCCGTGCTAAAGTAGGTTCTAAAAATTTACAATTAGACGTATAATCTAGAATACATTATAATTTTATAAGGGCTGTCCTCCAAAGGGACAGCCCTTTATTATGATTGTTACATCCGTTTTTTTATTTCTTGATAATTTTTTCCTAATATCGTTATGAAATGAAAAATCTAAACCTCCTTATTATTCTTGCTATATCCCTACAAGCTTGCCAATCTACCGCACAAAAGCAGCAGCAAGAAAACATGTTGTCTATGGATTCTGGTGCCATGTGTCATAATTCGGCTATTCCTTCCAGATTTGCTGCCCTTGAGAAATCAAATGATTCTATTCAGCACATTAAAGGCCAAGATCAAGCAGAAATGGTATTGATACCTGGAGGTTCATTTCAAATGGGATCTACAAATTTTGAGGATGCACAGCCTCTGCACCAAGTGAAGGTAAATGCATTCTATATGGATGCTCATGAAGTAACAAATGCGCAATTTTCTGAATTTGTTAAAGCGACTGGCTATAAGACAGTGGCGGAACGAGAGTTAGATCCAAAAGATTTCCCAGGTGCAGATCCTGCCTTATTGGTGCCAGGGTCAGCGGTGTTCTCAGCTCCTAAGAACGTTCAGAATCTTCAGAACCACCTGCAATGGTGGGAATATATCCCCGGTGCAAATTGGCGCCATCCTGAGGGACCTAATAGCCAAATAAAAGGAAAAGAAAACCATCCTGTGACTCAAGTGGCTTATCAAGACGCAGAAGCTTATGCGAAGTGGGCAGGAAAGCGTTTGCCAACAGAAGCAGAGTGGGAGTTTGCAGCAAAAGCTGGTAAGCATCAATCGGAAACCTATTATTGGGGTTCGGAGAAACTAGAAGATGGAAAATGGCTTGCAAATATTTATCAGGGTCAATTTCCGACTAAGAACAGCAAAGAGGATGGTTTTGAAACAACTGCTCCAGTAAAATCTTTTCCCGCAAATGCCTATGGTTTATACGATATGGAAGGTAATGTGTGGGAATGGTGTTCTGATTATTATCGCCCAGATTATTATCAGCATAGCCCCAAAGATAATCCTAAAGGACCCAATGATTCCTATGATCCTCAAGAGCCAGGTACTGTAAAACGTGTACAACGCGGAGGATCCTTCTTGTGCAATGATCAATATTGCGAGCGTTATAAAGCTGGTAGTAGGGGTAAGGGGGAAATCAATTCACCGACAAATAATGTAGGTTTCCGTTGTGTAAAGGACGTCAAATAGTACTACGATCTTAATTGAATGTTTAATAGGAGGTAAGCAAAGCTTTTTTGTTTGCCTTTTTTTAATGCTATCCGGCATCCATATTAATTCTCCCAATAAGCTTTTGATATTTCGTACTAATTTTTTATGCTAGGTTTTCGGTTGTATGGGAGTTCTAAGTTAACTATTGCTGTATTTTTAATAACAACAAAGGAGGCAATAGCCCCCTTTATATTATTCTTTATTTTTTCAATGTTCTAATCTGCTTATTGCGCATTTAAGAACATGGATTTTTTAGAGTATAATTCTCTGAAGTGAGGGTCTTCTAAATCTTTGATGAATCGAATCGCTTCACCAGTAGATTTCATCTCTGGACCTAATTGTTTGTCTACTTCAGGGAATTTCGAGAAAGAGAACACAGGTTCTTTAATCGCGTATCCTTCTAACTTACGTTCTATAGTAAAGTCTGATAATTTATTCTCACCCAACATCACTTTAGTTGCGATATTGATATAAGGTACATCATAAGCTTTTGCAATGAAAGGAACAGTACGCGATGCACGTGGGTTAGCCTCGATGACATATACATTCTCATCCTTGATCGCAAATTGAATGTTTAACAAGCCAATTACGTTCAATGCTTTCGCTAATTTGATGGAATACTCTTCCATTTTTTTCTGAACATTTTCCGATAAAGAGAATGGAGGTAAAACTGCTGAAGAGTCTCCAGAGTGAATACCTGCTGGCTCAATGTGCTCCATCATACCGATGATATGTACATCTTCACCATCACAGATCGAATCTGACTCCGCCTCTTCTGCACGATCCAAGAAGTGGTCAATTAAGATATGGTTTCCTGGTAGGTTTTTCAATAGATTAACTACTGCTTTTTCCAAGTCCTCATCATTAATCACGATACTCATGCCTTGTCCGCCTAATACGTAAGATGGACGAACCAATACCGGATACCCTACTTCATTCGCTACTTTAATAGCTTCTTCTGCTGAAGTAGCAACACCATATTTCGGATAAGGGATGTCTAATTCTTTTAATAAGTCAGAGAAGCTTCCGCGATCTTCTGCTAAGTCCATGTTGGAGAAAGAAGTACCGATGATTTTAACACCTAATGCCTCTAAGCGCTCTGCCATTTTCAATGCAGTTTGACCACCTAGCTGAACAATAACTCCTTCTGGTTTTTCCAATTCGATGATCTCACGAACATGCTCCCAGAACACAGGCTCGAAATATAATTTGTCAGCCATATTAAAGTCGGTAGATACCGTCTCAGGGTTACAGTTAACCATGATTGCTTCGTATCCACATTCTTTTGCTGCCAATAAACCGTGAACACAAGAGTAATCGAATTCAATACCTTGACCGATACGGTTTGGCCCTGAACCCAATACGATGATTTTTTTACGGTCAGAAACAACCGATTCGTTTTCATCCTCGAAAGTCGAGTAGTAGTAAGGTGTATGTGCTGGGAATTCTGCCGCACATGTATCTACCATTTTGTAGACGCGGTTAATACCAAGCTCTTTACGACGAGCATAAACAGCATCCTCATCTGTGTTTCCTAATAACCAAGCAATCTGGTAATCAGAATAACCTTTTTGTTTCAAGGTCATGAAGAAATCACGTGGGATATTGCTTAATTGATAGCGACGTAATTCGCCTTCTAATTGTACCAGTTCTTGGATTTGTACTAAGAACCATTTGTCAATTAGTGTTGCTTTACGGATAGATTCCAAAGGAACTCCTAATTCGAAAGCATCTTTGATATGGAAAAGACGATCAGCACTTGGGTGTTCCAAGCTGTACATGATCTCTTCTAAATTTCTTGATTGACGACCGTCTGCACCTAATCCTGCACGTCCAGTCTCTAAAGACTGAGCTGCTTTTTGTAATGCCTCGATGAATGTACGACCGATAGACATCACCTCACCAACCGCTTTCATCTGTAATCCTAATTCTTTGTTCGCACCTTTAAATTTATCAAAGTTGAAACGAGGAACTTTAACAATTACATAGTCTAGTGTTGGTTCAAAATATGCAGAAGTTGTTTTGGTAATTTGGTTTTGAAGCTCATCCAAGTTGTAACCGATAGCTAATTTAGCAGCGATTTTTGCAATTGGATATCCAGTTGCTTTAGATGCCAATGCGGATGAACGCGATACACGTGGGTTAATTTCAATCGCGATGATGTCTTCATTTTCTGGGTTTACAGAGAATTGAACATTACAACCGCCTGCGAAGTTACCGATAGAGCGCATCATCTTGATCGCTTGATTACGCATATCTTGGTAACATTTATCTGATAAGGTCATTCCCGGAGCAACTGTAATAGAGTCTCCTGTGTGAATACCCATTGGGTCGAAGTTCTCAATGGTACAGATAATGATGACATTATCGTTTGTATCACGAAGTAATTCCAACTCAAACTCTTTCCAACCTAATACTGCTTGTTCTACTAATACCTCATGTGTTGGAGAAGCGTGTAATCCACGGTTTAATGCCGCATCAAAGTCCTCTTTTTTATGCACAAAACCACCTCCGGTTCCAGCTAAGGTATAAGAAGGACGGATTACTAATGGATAACCAATAATCTGAGCTGCTTCTTTTCCTTCTAAAAAGGAGTTCGCGATTTTTGATTTTGCTACTCCTACGCCGATATCAACCATTAACTGACGGAATTCCTCACGATTCTCCGTCTTCTCAATAGCTGCAACATCAACTCCGATAACTTTTACATCATATTTTTCCCAAATACCGCGATTGGAAGCCTCAATACACAAGTTTAATGCCGTCTGACCGCCCATTGTCGGTAATACTGCATCAATCTGACGCTCTTGAAGAATCTGCTCAATACTCTCACAGGTTAATGGAAGTAAATAAACGTGATCAGCTACGACACTGTCGGTCATAATAGTAGCAGGGTTCGAATTAATGATGGAAACCGAAATTCCTTCTTCTTTTAATGATAAAGCTGCTTGTGATCCTGAATAGTCAAATTCACAGGCTTGACCAATAACGATAGGTCCCGATCCAATGATTAATACCGAATTGATGGAGGTGTTTCTAGGCATTATTTTTTATTTCAATAGTTAAATACAAATAATTTTGTGGACGTGGCAGGCAGATTTTGCCTTGTTGATAGAGGGAATTCCGACTGCTTTGTCGGAGTGCAAAGTTACTATAATATTTTTAATTCTATACGTTTATTGTTGATAAAAATTCAGATACTGATTGCGTAATTTTTTACACAGTTGGAATACACCTAACGAATCAATTATTTCATAGCATTAAAATGTTGAAAATGAATTCTATTACTATATTCTTTTTCCCCCAGATAAGAAGAGTAATAGCCTGCTAGTTTTCAACTTTTAAGCTCATTCTTAAAAAGACTCCATTGCTGTGCTTTTATCAAAAACAATTTCGAATTAATATACCTATATGATGAAGCGTAGGAGGGGTGATTTTATCTCCTATTCATTGTGCATTTTAATAAATTACAATCTCATCTGCAAAAAGGTATCCTTTCATTGGGTTAGTAGCTTTTACCTGTACATATCTTGCCATAACTGCTTTCGGAAGTTTGATTTCAAACTTTTGGAACTTTAAACTTGGATCTTTTGTTCCATCTTGATTCTTAATGCTTCCAATTTCACGATAATTTTTGCCATTATCAGAAACCAAAACAGTAAATTCTCCAGGGAAATATACACCAGGACCTGGAATCTGCATAAAATTCACCGCTACACTTTTGATTTCTTCCCTTCGTTCAAAATCAATTACAGCATCAAATCCTTTTGTAAAACCTTGCCATTGTCCATCAGCATAACTTAATCCACCTTTCATTCCATTGGTCAAAGTCTTATCTCCTTTGGCTGGATATCCTTCCCATTTTATTTTATAGATCACATCCTTACCTATGGCCTTGTGTACATCCAAATCTATTGTTTCAACCGGGCTTACACGTGTTGAATCAATAAAAGAGGCAGCGTTTATTTGCGCTGTTTTCGAAAGTTCAATCGGTAGGTTGTATCGAGTGGATTTCGCATCAGGTACTTTTCCATCAACTGTATAACGAATGTTCGGATTAAATTGCTCCGATTGAAGGATAACCGTGTTTTTATTTTCCAATGAGTCAAAACTAACCGTGGAACTTACATTATAGGAAGGACGGTAATAATTCACATCCAGTTTTTGCAATACTTGATAATGTTGTTGTAGGCGCTTATTAAAATCTTTCCAATTTCTATAATCTTGGGTGGTCCATGCAATTTCCGACAAAGCTAGAACACGAGGGAATGCCATATATTCCACATGCTGATAGGTAGGCATATGTTCTGTCCATAGGTTAGCCTGAACCCCAATAATGTGTTTTTCTTTGTCCTTTGCCAGACCTTTAGGGATGGGGTTGTAGCTATAAACTTTTTCTAAAGGCAGGTAAGCACCTGTTGCCTCAGGTTGTGTCCGAGGGTCTGTTTGATAGCCGTCAAAATACATATAAGCCCCAGGAGTCATAATCGCATCAAATCCTGCCTTCGCAGCTTTGGAAGCAGGTTCTTCTCCACGCCAACTCATTATGGTTGCGCCTTCAGGTAATCCACCTTCAATAATTTCATCCCAACCTATTAACTTACGGCCCTTACTTTTCAAATATTGATCAATTTGTTTAATCGCATAGCTCTGAAGCTCCGACTCTGATTTTAAACCTTCTTTTTTCATTAAAGCCTGACACTTCGGGCAATTCTTCCAATGCTTATGATCGGCCTCATCTCCACCAATATGGATGTATTTCGAAGGGAATAAGGCAATCACCTCATCCAATACATTTTTCATGAATTGATAACTCCCTTCGTTTCCTAAACAAAACTCGCCTTGTGTATAGGGTTTACCTGTACAGGATAGCTCCGGATAAACCGCCAACACTTCCTCGGAATGTCCTGGAAATTCAATCTCCGGGATGATATTTATCCCTCGAAGGGCAGCATAGTCAATTAATTCCTTTGCTTGCGTTTGGGTGTAATAGCCACCAGAAGCATTCGCTGTTCCCTGTTCCACATATTGCCGTCCATTGTTCCACCAATCTTTCCATAAGGTATGCGAACGCCATGCAGCCTTATTTGTTAATTCTGGATATTGTTTGATTTCTAATCGCCAGCCAGCACCGTCTGTTATGTGCCAATGAAATTGGTTAAGCTTATAAAGCGCCATCAAATCAATATACTTCTTTAAAAAAGGCATGGGCATATAATGGCGAGAAACATCCAAATGCAAACCTCTATAGCCAAATCTTGGCTTGTCGAGAATCTGGATATAAGGCAGTTTTTCTTGATTATTGAGGTAGCTCAATTGCATCAAGCTATAAATCCCAGATATCATTCCTTCTCGGTCATGGGCTTTTAGACTGATACCTGATTGATCAATTTCTAGTAAATAGCCTTGTGGATCCACCTGATCGCGCTGTTCTGCTTTAAACAAACGAATCCCTTGCTGATGTTGTTTTTTAACCTTCTTAACCAATTCGGAATTGCCAATTTGTAGACCTGGAATATGATAAACCAAAGCACTAAGCGTAGAAAAATCCTCCGCGTAGTATAATGGTTGATTGGAATTCAATAGCAGCTCGCCTTCTAAAACGGTCGTTTTATAGGGTTGAGGAATAAGGGCAATTTCCTTGTCTTGGGCAAAAGAGGACAATGGGGAAATTAATAACAGTACCAAAAGATAGCGCATTTGGAGCATCATATTATTAATATTGGGTTTGAATTATACAAATATCCTAAAAAATTAACACTTGAAATCAATTATTGTTTCTCAAGATGATTTATGATATTTAGCTAACATTAACCTTATATTAATAGGTTAAATATGCTTAACTTTGTTGCATGATTCAATTACCTGTCATTCCTGCAAATCAGACACAGCGTAAACCAGATTGGTTAAGAGTAAAATTACCAGTTGGTAAAGAGTACAGACATGTACGTGGTCTGGTTGACGAACATAAATTACATACCATTTGTGAAAGTGGTAATTGTCCGAATATGGGTGAATGTTGGGGTGCTGGTACAGCAACCTTTATGATCCTTGGGAACATTTGTACACGCTCTTGTTCTTTCTGTGCGGTTGCTACCGGAAGACCACTAGCAGTGGATTTGGATGAACCAAATCGTGTTGCCAATTCGGTGAAATTAATGCAGGTAAAGCATTGTGTCATTACCTCCGTTGACCGTGATGATCTAAAAGATGGTGGCTCGACTATTTGGGCTGAAACCATCTTGGCAATTCGCCGTGAAAGTCCTGAAACAACGCTTGAAACATTGATCCCTGACTTTAAAGGTCAATGGGATAACCTAGACCGTCTTTTGGCTGTGCGCCCTGAAGTGGTATCTCATAACATTGAAACTGTACGTCGTCTTACTCGTGAAGTTCGGATCCAAGCAAAATACGATCGTTCTTTAGAATGTTTAAAACGTATTTCTGATGCCGGATTAAGAACTAAATCGGGTATCATGTTAGGATTCGGAGAAACAGAAGAAGATGTGATTGAAACCATGCAGGACTTGTACAATGTTGGGGTTGATATCCTAACCATTGGTCAGTACCTACAACCAACGAAGGCACACCACCCGGTTGTGGAATGGGTAACCCCACAACAATTTGAGAAATATAAAGAAATAGGCCTTAAAATGGGCTTCAAATATGTGGAATCAGGACCACTCGTTAGGTCTTCTTACCACGCTGAAAAACATTTATTCGATATGCAGTAAAATAAAAATCCTTAGAACTTCTAAGGATTTTTTTATGTTTATACTGTATATCAACACGATGATCTATGCTGTTTAAGAAGTTTTTTCTTCCTAGCCTTGCTCTTCTTTTACTCAGCTTATTTTTAAGCACTGTATTGTTGATCGCTCTATTTTTCAATTCCGATGTCAATTGGCCATTATGGGCTCGACTGTTTATGCCGTTTTTTATGAGCTTCATTTTGGTTGCTTTATTTAATAAATGGGTTGGCCAAGGAATTGATTTCGGAAGAGATCTTTGGGGACAAATCCCTAAAAAGAATTTCATCTTATTTTTATCATTGCCCCTATTAACCGCTATTTTATTTCAACCGGTTTGGAAAAGCCTACGCTACAACTTTGGATCTGTTCTGCATCTGAGCAATATGAAAGACCTCAAAGAAAATGTAAATCCCAGTTTTTTGGAGGTTGATAATTGGTATGTGGATCGAATGCGTGTAATTCCTTTTAATTACATGGAAGATGGATTGAATGTCCCTCTGGGGAAAGTACGAGTAAATGTACTTTTCTTGGTTCCAATTTTCCAATTTGAAGATGCTTACCGATCTTTTGCTCGTGCCTGGTTAGCCTTTGATTATACGAAAGTAATAGACAAGGCGGATTTCAATGAGAATTATGGACAAGACTTTGTCAAGAGTTCCATGATCCATTTTAAACGAATGGACTTAAGACAATTTCAATATTTTGAGTCTTTTCCCAGGGATGATAAATACAGGGTATTTACCGATATGCAGCAATTGCATGGTTTCTATAAATCTGGCTTCGGCAATATTTATTTAGGTCAAGATATTAATCGCGATGAGTTATCAGCCTATTATGCCAAGTATGCACTCTTCCTGTTTGCTATTGTTGGAATCCCAGGGCTCCTAATTCTGAGTCTTGCTCTCTACTTCACAAAAAAGTACTGGTATAGCGCAGAAACAGACTATTGAACTGTATAATATATAAGTTAAGAAAAATCTATTTGCTTCTTTGGTAGACAGTCTCACCAGCAATTACGGTTCTTAAAGTCTTTATATCTCGAAGTTTGTTCGCATCAGCGGTCATGATGTCCTCCTCTAAAATCACAAAATCAGCATCTTTACCTTTTTCAATACTTCCTCTTTTCTTTTCTTGAAAACACGAATAGGCTGCCCAAATAGTCATGCCTCGAAGCGCTTGTTCTCGCGTAATGGCATTTTCCATTTGAAAGCCGCCATTGGGAAAACCATTTTTGTCTACTCGTGCTACAGCAGCATGAAACCCATATAAAGGATTAAAATGTTCCACGGGGAAATCACTTCCTAGCGCAAGCATACCATATTGGTTAAGAAGTTCTTTGTAAGCATAGGCAGTTTTTATACGATCTGGTCCAAGTCGATCACCGGCCCAATACATATCGGATGTGGCATGAGTAGGTTGTACCGAAGGGATGATTTGAAAGGTCTTAAACTTCGAGAAATCTGCAGGATCAATAATCTGTGCATGTTCTATTCTCCAACGACGGTCTTGACCATTCTTGATATACTTTCCGTAGGTATCCAATATGATGCGGTTCGCTGAATCGCCAATAGCATGTGTATTTACCTGGAAATTACTGTTAGCAAGTCTTTGGATCAATTGGTCAAATTCCTTTGGACTTTGAAGTAAGAATCCATGCGTTGGTGCATCATGATAAGCATGTAATAAGCAGGCTCCACGAGATCCTAAAGCTCCATCAGCCATCAACTTGAAGGAACGTACAGTTAGTCGATCAGATTCAAACGTACCTGATCTGAGGTATTGTTTAACACTGCTTGGGGTAGCCATCACCATGGCATAATCTCGAATCTGTAAAGAATCTTCATTATAAAACACCTTCAAGGCATCGATCTGGTCTTCTGTTAATCCGGCATCCACAATACTCGTCAAACCCACGGATAGGAGGGAATCTTGCGCACGGCGAAGCATTTTTAGGAGGGCACTGTTTTGATTCTTTGGAATGTGCTTACTCACCAATTGCATGGCATTATCAATCAGAATTCCATCGGGCAAACCTTCTTTGTTCACCGAGATCAATCCACCATCCACAAAATAAGCGGAATCTAGGCTAGCAATCTCCAATGCCTTCCCACTGGCAAGGGCAGCATGATAATCTACACGGCTTAAGAAAATAGGTAAATCAGGAAAATACTTGTCAAGAGAGTCCCGAACAGGGAAGTTTTTATCCGGCCATAGGTTTTGATCCCAACCATTCCCGATAATCCATTTCTTTTCGGGATGTGCAGCCACATAATCTTTTAAACGAAGGATTACTTCATCATAAGATTTGGCACCTAAAAGGCTTACTTCGTCCATTGCTTCAGCCAACATGAAAAAGTGTCCATGTGCATCATAAAAACCAGGATAGATGAATTTGCCTTGAGCATCCAGTTTTTCTTTTGCTTGATACTTATTCAACAATTCTTGGGAGCTACCCATTTCAATGAATACTCCGTTATTTACTGCAAATGCCTCAATATTGCTGAATGCAGAATCTACCGTATAGATTTTGGCATTATAAACAATCAAGTCGATTTGTTTATTGGTGGTACAGCCCACTAAACAAAAGAAAAAGAATAGGATAAGGATGTTGGTAGTTAACTTATTCATAATTAATGAAGCCAGTTAACAAATGTAATAAGAAAAGGTTGGAAAACTATAATAAGCAGAAAAAGCTTCTTTTAAGGTTAAAAGAAGCTTTTTCGATATTCAAAAATCAAAATACAATGATTGCTTAGCAATACTCATCGAAAGCAGCAACTAAGTTGTCTGCAATCATTTGAGCAGGGCGCCCTTCAATCATATGTCTTTCTATCATGTGTACCAATTGACCATCTTTGAATAAAGCCATTGCTGGTGAAGATGGTGGGTAAGGCAACATGTATTGACGTGCTCTATCAACAGCGTCTTTTTCCATACCTGCAAATACAGTAACTAATTTGTCAGGGTGTTTCTCATTTTTTACTGCTGCTTTCGCTGCTGGACGAGCATTTGCTGCAGCACATCCGCATACCGAGTTAACAACAACGAATACTGTTCCTTCTGAAGGAATAGCAGACTCAACTTCTTCCGAAGTTTTTAATTCTTGAAAGCCAGCATCAACTAACTCTTGACGCATCGGCGCCACTAAATATTCTGGGTACATATCTCTCTCCTTTACTAGTTTTCTACAAATATAACTTGAAAACCTACCTAAATCAAATTTATATCCTCAAGATAATGTCAATTTTAAACTTAATAATTCGTTAATACTTTGAATTGATTTGGTTATCAAGTAATTTTGTGGCGTTCAAATTAAAAACAAAAACATATGTCATCATTAGAAACTACCTATGTTCCATACAAAGTAAAAGACATCTCTTTAGCAGAGTGGGGACGAAAAGAAATAGAATTGGCCGAAGCTGAAATGCCTGGACTAATGTCCCTTCGTAAGGAATTTGGGGCTTCTAAACCCTTAAAAGGCGCTCGTATTGCTGGATGTTTGCACATGACTATTCAAACGGCTGTTTTAATCGAAACCTTGGTTGAACTTGGTGCTGATGTTTCTTGGTCTTCATGTAATATCTTCTCAACGCAGGATCATGCTGCTGCTGCTATTGCTGCCGCTGGTATCCCTGTATATGCATGGAAAGGTATGAACGAAGAGGAATTCAACTGGTGTATTGAGCAAACTTTGTTCTTTGGCGAAGATCGTCAAGCGTTAAACATGATCTTAGATGATGGTGGTGACTTAACGAACATGGTTTTCGATCAATTCCCTGAATTAATCGATGGCATCAAAGGTTTATCAGAAGAAACTACAACAGGTGTTCACCGTTTATATGAGCGTATGAAAAACGGTACGCTTCATTTACCGGCAATCAATGTGAATGACTCTGTTACAAAATCAAAATTTGATAACAAATATGGTTGTCGTGAGTCTTTAGTTGATGCTATCCGCCGTGCTACCGATTTAATGTTAGCAGGTAAAGTAGCTGTAGTAGCTGGTTATGGTGATGTAGGTAAAGGTTCTGCGGAGTCTTTGCGTTCTGCTGGAGTACGAGTAATCGTTACGGAAATCGATCCGATCTGTGCTTTACAAGCTGCGATGGAAGGTTACGAAGTGAAAAAGATGAATGAAGCGATCAAAGAAGCAAATATCGTAGTGACTACAACAGGTAACAAGGATATCATTCGTCCTGAACACTTCAAAGCGATGAAAGATAAAACGGTTGTTTGTAATATCGGACACTTCGATAACGAGATCGATGTTGCTTGGTTAAACAATAACCATGGAGATAGTAAAGTAGAGATCAAACCTCAGGTTGATAAATATACTATTGATGGTAAGGATATCATCCTATTGGCTGAAGGTCGTTTGGTAAACTTAGGTTGTGCAACTGGACACCCATCATTCGTGATGTCAAATTCATTCACAAACCAAACCTTGGCGCAATTGGAACTTTGGATGAATACCGATCAATACAAAAAAGAAGTTTATACTTTACCAAAACACTTGGATGAGAAAGTTGCACGTCTTCACTTAGCCCATATTGGTGTCGAGTTGGATGAGTTAACTCCAGAACAAGCTGAGTACATCGGTGTAACAGTAGAAGGGCCTTATAAGCCAGAAGCTTATAGGTATTAATAGCTATTAAAAAAATAAAGGAGTCTCATAAATTTTGAGACTCCTTTTTTTTGTACATTCGAAAATAATCTAAAAAGATGAAATCGAAAATCTCACTCTTCGTTTTAGCATTAACTTGCTTCTTTTTGAGTTCCTGTTCATTTATGTGGCCAGTATTCCTAATTAACAATTTGAATGCTCCAGTTACCCTACATATTCAAACCATAGAAACACAAAATAATTCCAAAATGGACCTTGATTTCATTCCAGGAGTCGAATTTGAAGAAGGTTTAGATGGAAAGGATTTTTACAATGGAATAGCGACGAAATTGGCTATCAAAGAAGAAGGTAATAGGCTGATACAAGTTGAACTTCCTGCATTAAGCACAACACGACTTGCAACCGCGACGAATGGTTTTCCTGATGTCTTTGAATGGGTGGAATTAGAATACAATGGAAAAAAGGTAAGACTAAATAGGGACGAACTACAGGCAAAGTTGAAAAAAGAACATTTCTATAATCTTTTAGCCTACTCTAAGAAATTTCTTTTCCTCAAGGGCTTATTTTAAGAGGTTCTGAGCGACTTCTTTTGCCCGGAGGTACCGTTGGGTTCCCAGTCCCGAAATCAGCTCATAGCGGGCGTCTATTGCTTTCAGTTCCTGTGTCCAAACGGATAAGAAGTGTTCCCTTTGTTCTGGAAAATCCCGCAAGGGGTCATCTTCCCAAGGCAAATCAATATCCATCAATAAATAAAAATCATAGGCTCTATTCCGGATTTCATTTTTCACCACTTCCGGCGTTTCTCCGAATAGATGGTCACACCAGATTTTTACGGTTAAAATGGTCGTATCACAAACCAATAGCGTTGGTTCCGTAGCTAACATCGCTTCCTCTAAAGCAACTTGTCCATAAAACATATTCAGCTCATCTTGCATGCTGTATTCCCTGTTCAGATTAGCACAGTAATAACGAGAATATTCCGGGACCATCAATCCATTAAAAGTTTGAGCTAAATACTTTGCCATACTGGATTTTCCTGTAGATTCTGGACCTACTACAGCTATTTTAATGGGAGTTTTGGATGTTGCCTGCATAGAATAGCAATATTACTGAAAATTCTAAAGCTTTTTATCCCTACTGTCCATTTGCATTCAATAAGAAAACTGTATGGTTTTACCTTGGGAAGGCTTTATGTTTCCTTCTGTTTTGGTTCTAGTATGCTTCGAGACTCTCAAGGAATTTCCTTGGATCTGATAAGGACCTTGTTCGGATCTCGTTCGCTTCTAACCGAACGAGATCCGAAGAAGTTCCGAAGGAGTTCCGAACAAGTTCCGAAGGAGATCCGAAGAAGTGTCGAATAAAACCCCTGAGAGAGACCGCTTCGCTGCTAGATGTGAGATATGAGATTTGAGATAGAAAGGGTGTTAGGTGTGAGTGTTAAGTTGGGTTTTTCCGTTTCATGTAGGTCGATGCATGCATCGACCGCTAATAGATAATATCCTAAACCTCACCTCTAGTGTTTGTTGTTTACATCCTGAATCGAAGATGAAGGAACTTTAAACAATGCATTTAGATTAAGTAAATAGGTTGAAATATAGTTAGTTAAAAGGCGGTCGAAGCATGCTTCGACCCTACAGTTAGGGGAATTATTGGTTATATTTTCACGATTGTTTGTAGGGCGATGCTTGCATCGACCGCTAATAATCAATACCCAAATACCTTAATTCAAATCTTTTTTCCGCTTTCAGAATTCTATTGTCTTTCAAAACAAAAAAACGGGCAGACATTCCGCTCGTTTTCATCGGGGATAACCCCCTCTTCAATCACGCTTAGTGCTGCCCCTACCATACGTCCTTCCTATACAGTTATCTATTCGTTCGGATTAAAAAAGTAAAGTGACCGCTTCGCTGCTAGATGTGAGATATGAGATTTGGGATAGAAAGGGTGTTAGATGAGGGTATTAGGTTGGGTTTTTCCGTTTCATGTAGGGTCGATGCATGCATCGACCGCCATATAGTATATTCTCCAATCAATTTTTTTCCGCTGTCAGAATTCTATTTAATAGTTTATGAATTAACCAGTTTAAAAGCTAATCTAGTTAAAAAATTTTCATCAAGTGTCGCGTATTTACAAGACAACTTGTTGTTTTTACTTTATGAACAACTTATTTAAAATATCGTTAATAGCATTGCTGGCATCATTTATATCATGTACTGATACTAATGAACCATTTTTTGAAGATATTTATGTGTATAAAAACATACTCCCAAATAAGATTTCGATTGATTTTTATAAACTGAATGCTGAAAAAGTATCTGTGGATATAACTGACAGTATCAGTATTAGTAGGGACCATAACCAGTTTGATTATACTTTTTCTCCAGCATCTAATGATTCTATAATTGTCAAATTTCATGACGGAAAAAAAATTGTTTTCAAATATGAACCCAACTCATTCAATTGGAATGTGAATGCAATAAATTATAGCATCTACAAAAAAACTTATAAAATAAAAGACAATCTGACTACCCAGTTCTACACTTACACAATCGATAAAAAACTATACGAATTAGCTAAATAATACAAATGAGGACACATGTGTATCTGAAGAAAACCAGAAATTAAGGAGGGTAGCTGTCCCTTTCAGCAATTTAGTGGAAAGAAATTGCTTAAAATTTAGGGGAGTAAATTCTTCACTCTTTAATTATTTGGGGTAATTAAAGAAGACTATTACTACTAGAAAGGGTCTTTTGTAGCTTATTGAACAAGCTTGTTTGCACAGTTTGTGCTTGCAAAAGACTCAGGTTTTGCCTTAAAGATAAATCCCATTCCTAAAATATAACCCATTGCTTCCTTAAGGGCGGTGTTGGATTGGAAATTCGGATTGGTATTGATGTCGGCGTGTACTTCCAGATCGATTTGATACTGTTCTAAGAGGGGGCAAAGTTCGTAGGCTGTTTCGATGGAATGCTGAACTTCTAAAAGCATTCTTTCTTTGATGGTCATGTTGTGGTTTTTACGGTCCTTACGGATAAACATAAAACCACCTCGGTGTTCGCGGAGGAAGACGATGACGGTGGCAAATTCAACAGTTCCTCGTTTTACTTGGGAATCTGTACCGATGTATACCTTCAGTTTATTGCCAATTTCATTCTCCCGGAGGATGGTTTCCTCAACTGCAGACCATATGGGTAATTTCAGGGTCTCTCCATTGTATTTTTGCCATTCCATATTGTGAAAATTTGTTTACTAAATTTACTGATATGTTGTTCATTATCTTGGTATTGTGTGTTAAGTTATTGCTAAATATTTGTTTACTGATTTTTTTGGTCCTTTCGTCCCTTATTCCTTGTTTCCATAAGCCAGATCGCCCGCATCCCCTAATCCTGGGACTATATAAGACTTGCTGGTCATTTCCTTATCGACTTCACCTACCCAAATTTGCACCTCAGGGAGAAAGGCCTGCACATGTTGTAACCCTTCTTCTGAAGCAATAACAGTAGCTATATGCAGCTCACGGATATTGTACTCACTGAGTAAATCCTTACAACAAAGTACCAGACTGCGACCAGTGGCTAACATGGGGTCAGCAACGATGACAATCTTATCATCCAGATTAGGTGTGTTCTGGTATTTCTTGTGAATCTCAAATTCGCCACTTTTTTTGGTGTGTCGGAAAGCCGCAATAAAAGCACTGTCTGACCGGTCAAAATAGTTTAGAAAACCTTGGTGAAAGGGTAGACCTGCACGGATAATGGTCGCAATGACCGGCTGTTCGCTTAACAGGTGTGTATTAGCCATGCCCAATGGTGTCTCTACTTCAGTAGCTTTATACTCGAAGGTTTTGGAAATTTCATAAGCCATGATTTCACCAATGCGTTCTAGATTTCTACGAAAGCGCATGCGATCGCGTTGGATTCGAACATCACGTAATTCTGCCAAAAAGTGATTGGCAATCGTATTTTGTTTTGTTAAGATAGTTACCATGACAAAAAGTCTCCTTATACAGCAAATTACTAATTAATTTTTGTATTTAACCGCTGGAAACTCATATAGTTTTATTCGGGAATAATATTTGATAGTTTAGTGTCAGGAAAGGCATTCTATGAAATTTAAATTAACATCCGAATATAAACCTACTGGAGATCAGCCACAGGCTATCAAAGAACTTGTTCAGGGCGTAAATGATGGAGAAACCTATCAGACTCTTTTAGGGGTTACTGGATCGGGTAAAACCTTTACAGTAGCGAATGTTATTCAAGAAACGCAGAAACCAACACTCATTCTCAGTCATAATAAGACCTTGGCAGCACAGCTTTACGGAGAATTTAAACAATTCTTCCCGGAGAATGCAGTCAATTATTTTGTGTCTTATTACGATTATTATCAGCCAGAGGCATTTATCGCTTCTTCCAATACCTACATCGAGAAGGATTTGGCGATCAATGAGGAGATTGAGAAATTGCGTTTGGCAACGACTTCGGCTTTAATGTCGGGAAGAAGGGATGTTATCGTTGTTTCCTCCGTTTCCTGTATTTACGGTATGGGTAATCCAGAAGATTTTTCTAGATCAATTTTCCGATTTGCCGTCGGGACTACAATTAGTAGAAATGCATTTCTATATAAATTAGTGGAAATACTTTACGCTAGGACTACCGCTGAATTTAAGCGTGGTACGTTCCGGGTAAAAGGAGATACCATTGATGTGTATCCAGCCTATCAGGATTCGGCATACCGTATTTCTTTTTTTGGTGATGAAATAGATGAACTTAGTGAGATCGATCCGGTATCGGGCAGGACATTGGAAAAGCATGAGAGCTTAGCTTTATTTCCAGCAAACCTTTTCGTGACGCCTAAGGAGAAATTTACTCAATCTATCTTTTCCATTCAGGAGGAGCTAATGGCTCGGAAAACCCAATTGGAAGAGGAGGGGAAAATGTTGGAAGCGAAGCGACTGGAAGAACGTGTAAACTACGATTTGGAGATGATGCGGGAGCTGGGCTACTGTTCGGGAATTGAGAACTATTCCAGATTCTTTGATGGTAGAGAACCGGGTATGCGACCATTCTGCTTGCTGGATTATTTTCCAGAAGATTATTTATTGGTCATCGATGAGAGCCATGTGACCATTCCGCAGTTAAGAGCGATGTATGGTGGGGATAGGTCCAGAAAGATTTCTTTAGTAGAACACGGTTTCCGACTTCCTGCAGCGCTGGATAATAGGCCATTAAACTTTCCAGAGTTTGAGTCTTTGACGAATCAGACACTTTATGTTTCGGCGACACCAGGTGATTATGAATTGCAACAAACAGAAGGGGTGGTTGTGGAGCAGGTGATTCGCCCTACAGGATTATTGGATCCGGTGGTTGAAGTCAGACCAGCGATCAATCAAGTAGATGATTTCTTGGAAGAAGTAGATAAGACCATAAAAGAAGGTGGACGTGTATTGGCTACTACCTTGACCAAACGTATGGCAGAGGAGTTGACCAAGTATATGTCCCGTTTAAATATCAAAGTACGCTATATACACTCGGAGGTTAAAACACTGGAGCGGGTGGAGATATTGAGAGGTTTACGACTTGGGGAATTTGATGTTTTGGTAGGTGTCAACCTATTACGTGAGGGTTTGGATTTACCAGAAGTAACCTTGGTTGCTATTTTGGATGCGGATAAGGAAGGATTCTTACGTTCCGAAAGATCCTTAATACAAACCATTGGTCGTGCTGCACGTAACGATAAAGGGCGGGTAATCATGTATGCCGATAAAATGACGGACAGCATGCAGGTGACAATTGATGAGACCAATAGACGTCGTGAGAAACAAATGAACTACAATACAGAACATGGCATCACGCCAAGGACTGTAGGTAAAACCCGAGAGGAAATTCTAGAGCAGACTTCTGTTGCAGACTTTAAGGGTGAGCCAAAGGCCTATGTTGAACCGGATGCAAGTTCTTCCGTAGCAGCCGATCCATTGATCGAGTATATGAGTGAGAAGGAAATGAAAAAGGCAATCGAAACGGTTAGGAAGCGTATGGAGAAAGCAGCCAAGGAAATGGAGTTCTTGGAGGCGGCTAAATTACGTGATGAAATGTTTGCCTTGGAAAAGGCATTTGAAGAGAAGTTTTCGAGGAAGGTATAATGAAATTAGAACTTAAAAGGTAGCTTTCCATTGCTGTTTCACTTGATTTAAATTTCGCTAATTAAATCCTAGTAGATTCTACTATTTAAGAAATTAAAAAAGGCAGAATAGTTTAACCTACTATTCTGCCTTTAAATGTTATTAAGTTTTTTGTTTTATTCTTACTTATTAAACGGCAAAATTCTAGTCCAGACTTCTGTGAATTCAAATGTTCCTGGAGGTTGATTTTCTTTTACATTGAATCTTACGGTTAGCGTATTTTTATCTTCGGAAAGTTGATATTGGATACCTGCATTTTGGTCTACTAAATGCGCATTTAAAACATCGTTGCCACCGCCAATTATTTCCTTATATCTATCTTTTGAAATGGATTTAAATGTTCCCGAATGCGTCATAATAAAGCCTTTCTCTGTTAGTGTTATTGTTTGAAAGCTGCGGTCCTTGCCATAAACTTTTAGGGTATATCCATTAAAAGGAACGGATTCACCTGCTTGAGTTATAAATGTTTTATATTGCCAACTTCCAATTAAATCAGGGTTGTCGATAGAAGCCTGAATTATTACGGGTTGTTTCTTTTTTTGTGCATAAGAAAATTGCGTTACACCGAATGATAAAGTCAGTAATAATAGGATTGATCTTAATTTCATGAAATTAATAGTTTAATAATATGTGTTCATAATATTTCATGAAGATATCAATTTTTTGCTGTAGAATATTACTGAAAGTTAAAATTATTACACAGGCGTTTTAATTACTGATAGGAGATCAGAAAAAGGGAGTTCTCGACTTATTGTTTTGTAAAATGCAATATCAGATTTAGGATGGCAGCAACAAAGAGGATATAACCAATAGTTTTGGTGGTTTTATTTTCTTTTCTGATGGAAACAATTCCAATCGTTAAAAAGCATAAGGCAAAGACGAGGTACATAGGCGTTAAAGGTAATTTACCTCAATATACTAAAATAATACTGGCTTTGAAATTAAGGTTAAGTAGTATGAAGGAGTATTCTTAAGGCATTTCTTGTTTTAAAGATTGATTCTTGCCATTACTTTGACCGTAATAGAGGATATAATCGAGTTTTGTACTTAGACCAGAAGTGCCATCTTTTATTTTAATAAAAATACGATCAAGACGAATATATTGTCCATTTACTTTTGTAATAACAAACGGTGTTCCTGATTTAGGTAAATGCAAGTAAAGCTTTTGTTCGGGGATTGAAACAATATTTGCTTCATATTTATCTCCTGACAATTTCTTAATATTTATGCCATAGGCAAAAGTCTTCTGGATTCCAGTTAAAGGTCGAACTTCACCATTCTTTTCAAATAATTGCCGATAAACCTTAATGGGATTATTGTAATGAATTTCACCTTTATTATTTTTATTCAAGGCATAAATGAAAGTATTTTTTCCTTGATTATGTTGAATATAAAATAATACATCCGTTTTATTACTGGGCGACGGATAGTTCTCTTGTGCTTGAACAAACAGCAGATTAAAGGCAATAAGAAGGATGAAGCTAAATTCTTTCATGAGCTAACTTATATTGCCATGAATTTACAAGTATTCAGATTAAGAATACGTTATATTTAGTTAAAATTATTTCTGCCCTCCGCCCATAAATCGTGTAATGATCCATACCAAAATGGCAACAACCAATACGACTACAATGATACCAGACCAAACTCCGGCTTTAAAGATACCTTCAATTACTGAACAGCTGCTCAATAAGGAGGTGAACAAAAATGCGATTAAAAATCCCTTTATACGTTTCATAGTTGTGCTTTTTATTTTAAAACAATAGATAATTGAAATAGTTTAAATTTTTTATTGCACTATTCTCTAATTGCTTGATTATTTGTACGTTTATATCCGCAAAACCTAAAGTATGAGAAAACAATTGAACCTTCGTGATGCCATCATGATTGTGATGGGGTCAATGATTGGGAGCGGGATATATATTGTTTCGTCGGATATGATGCGACAATTAGGCTCTGGTTATTGGCTCATTGCAGTTTGGCTCATCACGACCATAGCTACGATTGCTGCTGCAATCTGCTATGGTGAATTATCCTCTATGTATCCTAAAGCAGGAGGACAATATACCTACCTCACTGAAATCTTTGGTAAGTTAACAGGCTTTCTCTATGGTTGGAGCCTTTTTGCTGTCATTCAAACCGGAACAATCGCTGCTGTTGCGGTAGCTTTTGGTAAGTTTGCCGCCTATGTTATCCCTGGTTTAAGTGATGCTCCTCCTCTCTATCAAAATGGTACTTTCATGATTACTTGGATGCAGATTATTGCTATTGCAGTGATTATTTTGCTAACCTACATCAATACACGGGGAGTTCGAAGCGGCAAATTGGTGCAATTGGTCTTTACCTCTTCTAAGATTATTGCGCTAGTGTTGCTTATTGTAGGAGGCCTACTGCTAATCAAAAATAATTTCTTCTTAGAGAACCTTAGTTACGGTTGGGATTCTTTCCAGAATTTAGATGGCTCTGGTTGGAAGGGTATATCTGGGGGCGTTCTGATGGGAGGAGTACCCGCAGCAATGGTAGGCTCTATTTTTTCAAGTGTCGCTTGGGAGAATGTGACCTTTGTAGCAGGAGAAATTGAGAATCCCAAGCGAAATGTAGTGGTTTCCATGGTAGTAGGAACGAGTTTGGTGATGCTTCTGTATTTGCTGTGCAATTATGTTTACCTGTCAGCACTCAGTAGGGAAGAGATAGCTTTTGCTAGCAATGACCGTGTGGCTATTGCTGCTGCTGAGAAGTTGTTGGGGCATACTGGAACTATCATCATGGCTGTATTGGTGATGTTATCCACTTTTGGCTGTGTGAATGGTATTGTGCTATCTGGAGCTAGAGTATTTCAGTCTATGGCCAAAGATGGCTTGTTCTTAAAGCAAGCCATTCCGAATAACAAACATGATGTTCCAGGTCGATCTTTATGGTTTCAAGGGATCTGGGCTTCTATCTTATGTTTGAGTGGTCAATATGGGAACTTATTGGATATGGTGTCCTTTGTCATCGTCATATTTTATATGGTTACCGTGGTTGGCGTGATTTACCAACGTTTTAAGCATCCAGAATTGGAGCGTCCTTACAAAACTTTCTTATATCCATTACCAGCGATCATATATTTAGTAATAGGAGCTGTTTTCTGCGGTTTATTGATTGTTTTCAAGCCGCAATATACTTGGCCGGGCTTTATTTTGATTTTATTGGGATTGCCAATTTATTATCTCGTATTAAAAAAGTCAGGCCGAACATAAGTCCGGCCTGGCAACAAATTATATTTTATATCACTATTTCTTTTGCGATTACTCTGCTCTAAGAATTTTGGCAGCTTCTACCATTGATTCTAAAGCAGCTTTAGTTTCTGGCCAAGCACGAGTTTTCAAACCACAATCAGGGTTAACCCATAGTTGCTCAGAAGGAACTACTGCTTTCGCTTTGCGCAATAAGTTCACCATTTCATCAGTACTAGGTACACGTGGCGAGTGGATGTCATAAACACCAGGACCAATATCATTAGGATATTTAAAGTCAGCGAAAGCGTCTAATAATTCCATTTGAGAACGTGAAGTCTCAATAGTAATTACGTCTGCATCCATTGCTGCGATGTCTTCAATGATATCGTTGAATTCCGAGTAACACATGTGTGTGTGGATCTGTGTATCATCATCAACATTTGAAGAAGAAACACGGAAAGCACGTACTGCCCAATCCAAGTAATCTTGTTGATCAGCTTTACGTAGAGGAAGACCTTCACGGATAGCAGGCTCATCAATTTGGATGATTTTGATACCAGCTTTTTCTAAAGCTTGAACTTCGTCTAAGATAGCCAATGCAATTTGGTAAGTCGTGGTAGAACGAGGTTGGTCGTTACGTACGAAAGACCATTGTAAGATCGTTACTGGACCAGTTAACATACCTTTTACAGGGCGGTTAGTTAATGATTGTGCATATGCAGACCAACGAACAGTCATGTCTTCTGGACGGAATACATCACCATAAATAATTGGAGGTTTCACACAACGAGAACCGTACGATTGTACCCATCCGTTTTGAGTGAATGCATATCCCGCTAATTGCTCTCCGAAATACTCCACCATGTCATTACGCTCGAATTCACCATGTACTAATACATCGATATCCAATTGCTCTTGTAGACGGATAGTTCTTTCTGTTTCTTCAGCGATTTCTTTATCGTATTGCTCTTGAGAGATAGATCCTTTTTTCAAGTCTGCTCTCCATTTACGAACGTCTTTTGTTTGTGGGAATGAACCGATTGTAGTTGTTGCGAATGCTGGAAGGTTGAACTTCGCTTGTTGCGCAACTTTACGGTCATTGAATTTAGAAGTACGAGTAGCATCATCATCAGTGATATTGCTAACACGAGTTTTAACTTCTGGTCTGTGGATTAATGGAGAAGTACGACGGCTTTCGTTTGCAGCTTTATTTGCTTCAAAACGTTTTTGCGTATCTGCATCTACATCACCTTCAGCTAATACAGCTAAGTCTTTTACTTCAGCTAATTTTTGTTTAGCAAATGCTAACCAGTTTTTCACTTCCGCAGGAAGAGATTCTTCGTTTTGTTCATTGTCTAAATCAAAAGGAACATGAAGTAAAGAAGAAGAAGGAGCAACCCATACGCGGTCTTTTCCTAATTTATCTACAGCTTGTTTGATTTTTTCTAAAGATTTCTCGTAGTCATTTTTCCAAATGTTACGGCCTTCAACCACACCTAAAGAAAGGGTTAGGTTTGCAGGTACTTTAGCTAATATAGAGTCGAGTTGGTTTTCACCACGAACAAGGTCTAGGTGAAGCGCGTGTACTGGAAGTGCTAATGCCGTATCCTCATTATCGCGTAATGCCTCGAAGTAAGTAGCAACGATTAATTTGATGCCTTTAGCTGCTGCAGCAAGTTTTTCAAAAACTTTACCATAAAGCGCACGGGTTGCATCATCGATATCTAAAGCTAAGAATGGCTCATCGATCTGAACATATTGCGCGCCAGCATCAGCCAATTTTGCTAAGATTTCTTCGTAAACCGGAAGTAATTTATCGATTAAGTCGATACGGTTAAAGCCAAATTCTTTTTCTTTACCTAATAATAAGTAAGAAATAGGACCTAAGATTACCGGTTTTGTTTCAATTCCTTGTTGTTTAGCTTCATTGTATTCGCTAAGGAATTTCTCTGAAGTCAATTTGAAAGACTGATCTTTCACGAATTCAGGAACGATATAGTGGTAGTTGGTGTCGAACCATTTGGTCATCTCCATCGCCGTTACATCTACTCCTCCTTCTTGGAAACCACGCGCCATAGCAAAGTATAAATCTAGGTTATACTGACGGTCGATTTTGTTTAACAAAGAGTTGTAACGTGCTGGGATAGCACCTACAGTAAGAGAAAGGTCTAAGACTTGATCATAAAAGGAGAAGTCGTTAGAAGGGATCAGGTCAATTCCTGCGTCCTTTTGAGTCTTCCAGTTGCCTTCACGGATTTTCAGTCCTGCTTGCAATAATTCTTCCGCGCTGATCTTTTTCGCCCAGTAAGCTTCGTTAGCTTTCTTCAATTCGCGGAATGCGCCCACACGTGGGTAACCTAAATTGTTCGTTAATAACATAAAGTATTCTACTTAATTAATTTTTCACTAAAGTTGTTTGCTAAGAGAAGGCTACTAAGGGCTAGTATGGCCAGCTTATCTTTCCCTTTCGGGGGTAGAATGTAGCACCTTGTCAAGTGACAGGTTGCTAAGGCTTCATTGGGTCTAGTCCCTCTGCCTTTCTCTATAAGCGGTGGCTAAGTTATGTATTAGATTTTATAATAGCAAGAAAATATTTTTTTATTGGGTTGCTACACATTCTTATTCAAGGAGCTTTTAAGTGAACTGTATACCCTCATCCTCAAAAAAATTACCCTCAGCTCATATAAATAAGCTGAGGGTAATGGTTTCTGATTAGCTATGGAATTATTTTATATGGTAACGGATACCGGTATAAAACATACGTCCTGCGATTGGACCCCAAAGCATATTCGTATCGAAGTTAGAACCAAATGGATCATCGTAAGCCAAGATTGGGTCCTTCTGGTAAAAATTTGTTAAGTTTTCTCCACCGATATAGATGTCAAAGTTTTTGTTCTTACCGAATGTACGACTAACCTGTGCATTCATAGTCACATAGGCATCGGATTGATTTGCCAATTGGTAAGGCGCTGGATTTGTACTGGTATTTGGCAAACGCTTCTTGCCAACCATGTTTAGCGTATAATCAAAACTCCATCCTGAATGAAGGTTATAGGCTAAGTTTAAGAATCCACGGTGTTTTGCCGTAAGTGGTTTTTGTAATTTGCCGGATTCATAGTCAGTCTGTACATCCAACATACGATAAGCCATGCGAACCTCAAAGTGATTTGCAGGCATAAAACGGAAATCAGCTTGTAAACTGTTGGAATAAGATTTTCCATCCAAGTTATAGAATGCAACTTGATCAGGATTTTCGAAATCCACTACTACCTGATTTTGGAAAGTATTGTGGAATAATTCAATGGCAATACCTGATTCACGACCAAATAATTGGAAGCTTTGATCAAACATTAGTCCAGTGTTCCAAGAAACTTCTGGTTTTAAACCATAAGCATTGGATCCATTAGCTAATTGATCTAAGTTGCGGATCTCGCGACTGGAAGCAAAAATACCTAGGTTCTCAGCAAAGATATTCGCTGTACGTTGTCCACGTCCTGAGCTGATACGGAAGGTCGTACCTAAGATAGGTTCGTAACGTAATACCGCACGAGGGGTAGTAAACCAACCATATAGATTGTTATAGTCCTGACGAATTCCTAGAACAGCATCAAACTTTTCAGTCGGGCTGTACGTATATTCTAAGAACGCACCAGCGACAGACTCTTTACGTCCAAATTGATAAGCAAAATTGTTGCTGCTGTTAACACGACTTAAATCTTCATCGAATTTGTCGTATTGAAATGAAGCACCAACTTTGTATTTATGGGCCACACTGGAAAAAATATCCTGGAAAAGAAGGTTAGCATACATAGACTGTTGCTCATTATCGTAGCCAGTTAATCCAAAATAACTGTCTTGCTTATAACGACTAGCTGATAATTGTAAACCAATACTACGGTGTTTATTGGTTGGGAATACATAACCCAGTTTACCAAATCCTTCAATGCGTTCATTTTTGAATCCTAGACCGTAGTGATTTGTCGTGAATTTATCGGTTTTCTCATTGAAATCAATCTGTCCGCCTACGCGGTCATCATTTAGGTATTTTACACCGAATTGTGCTATAATGCCTTTTCCGTTTTCATAATGCCATCTGTTTACTCCGGAGAACAAGTTGCCGACAGGCATATCCCTGAAACCATTGTCACTAAAGTTCATTTTCTTATTATACATGAAGTTATCATGCAGTAATAAACCAACAGACCATTTTTCATTGATGTGTGTAGCTAAGTTTAAATTGACATCTGTACGACCCATGTTATTGGCATAAGCATTAAAATAAAGCTTATCGGTATTATGCGGTTTTTTAAGTTCCACATTGATCTGTCCAGCCATGTTTTCAAATCCATTGGCTACAGAACCAATACCCTTACTGATATTGATGGACTCAATCCAAGTTCCGGCAATGGTGTTTAATCCTAGGGGAGAAGCAAAGCCACGAGGACCGGGTAGATTCTCCACAGTTAATTGAGTATAAATCCCACTTAGACCAAGCATTTGGATTTGTTTTGCTCCAGTAACAGCATCTGAGCTTACTACATCTACAGAAGCATTGGTACTGAAACTTTCACTCAAATCACAACAAGCTGCTTTGAACAATTCTTTGGCTGTGATGGTTTCTACGCGTACAGGGCTTAGTTTATTGATGTAATTGGTCTTTTGTCTTCTAGAAATAACAACCTCTTGCAAAACATTATTTTTTGCTTGTATAACCACAATGTCGTGAAGATTCTTCACTTCCACCGTGTCAGATGTCATACTCGCATGGGCAACCACTAAATAACGGTACGGCTTAACGTGCATGATTTTAAACACGCCGTTTTCATTACTTTTTACTTTTTTATTTGGTGCATCAGCCCAATAAACGGTCACATCAGTGATGGGGGTTAAATCACCTTTTTCATTTTCATTAACAACAACACCAGTTACTTCGTGATCATGGTCGTGGTCATGTCCACCTTTATCATCTGCTTTTGCTTCACCATGATCGTGTCCTTCGTGTTCATCGTGATCATGTGCCTCACCTTCATGGTCATGATCGTGGTCGTGGTCATGGTCGTGGTCATGTTCTTTTTTAGCATGAGTGCCATTGCTTTTATCATCCCACCGTGGGTATAAGCAGCATTCATGAAGCTTATCGTAGGCTTCTTGTGTTGCGCGAAATTCTCTGGTATCATGACCCGCATCAGCCATGGATTTCTTGATTTTCTCTAGGGATGTTTTCTTGCTGTCGAAAGTGACTTTAGCAATATGAGTTGTTGCATCCCAATTAATACTACTTGCGCCAGCATCTTTCCCGGCTTTTTCAATGCGTTTTTTACACATGCCGCAGTTTCCTGCAACTTCAAATTCTTCTTTTATTGTCGTGGATTGAGCGAATGTAAAATTGCTCAATAATACTAAGGTACCAATGATGATACTTTTAATCGTGTTCATATAAAAATTAAATAAATAGTTTATCCAAATAAATTAATTCAATGGAGTTGGGCTATTTATCAAATTCTTAGGTTGCAATGCAGAAGATGTACGGGTTCTAAATCTTGTATCGGAATTGATGCAAGTAGATTGTTAGACTTATTATTGTCGTCCAATGCTTCTTTCCATTGTTCCATAATCCACGGGATAAGGACAATAGCAGGGGAGAAGCTTATTAAATTCTGTAAGGATGTTTTTGTTTGAAGTTGCTCGGTATCCGATTTTAGGTCGATCTGTCGATCTTTACATTGGTCATCCTTGCAACAGGAATTGTCTTCTGTATGTTCCTTATTATCATGTTCTTTTAAGCAGTTAGGGCAATTGTCATGTGATACTTTAGAATATTGATCGATGGAATAAGAAGTGTGTTTTCCACAATGGTGTAAATAGATAGTTGCTCCTGTACTGCATACAGAATAAATCATTAAAAGGATTATTGCAACTATTTTACGCATAGAATTTCAAATATAAGAATTGTTGTCCGCAATAGTGTGGATAAAATAATTTTAATTTTTCTTGTTTCTAAAAACTACTGTAATTATATTCGGAATAACTTAATGTAATAACCTAATAATTTATGGAAACTTTAGCTGCACATCCAAACTTGTTGTATGCAGGCCTAGTCGGTTTAACATGCGCAGCAGGCTTGGTACTATTCTTATCAAACAAAATTTTAAGAAAAGTAAACTAAAAATAAAGGGGGAAAATTAATTTTCCCCCTTTATTTTTTAATGCGCATTTAAACACCACGTATGCAGATCCTCTTACTTCCCTTTTAAAGCTTTGATAAAATTTGGGATTTTGTCTAAATAGTTTTCTTCTGCTAATAATTTAACAAATGCTGTTCCCACAATTGCCCCTTGTGCATAGGTAGTTGCTTTTTGAAAAGTATCTTTATTGTGGATCCCAAAGCCAATAACGACTGGGTTGTCCAAATCCATATCCTTAATGCGTTGGAAATAACGTTCCGATTGATCTTGAATGTTTAATTGGGTTCCTGTTGTAGCATTGGATGATAATAAGTAAATGAAACTTGAAGACAGCTTATCAATTTTGCGAATTCTTTCATCGGATGTTTGAGGAGTAACCAAGAAGATATTGCTTATTCCATTTTCTTGAAAAATATTCTCATACAATTCCTCATATTCATACATAGGAAGATCAGGGATAATCGTTCCATTGACGCCTACTTCTTTACACTTCTTACAGAAGTTCTCTACACCATATTGTAATACTGGATTAAAATATCCCATTAGGTAAACCGGAATGCTCACACGCTTACGCAGGTCTTGTAGCTGTTCGAAAAGAACCTGTAAGGTCATTCCGTTCTTTAGTGCTTCTTCAGAGCTAAACTGAATAGTAGGTCCGTCTGCCACTGGGTCTGAGTAAGGGAATCCTATTTCAAGGAAGTCTGCACCAGCTTTTTCTAATGCTTCAGCAATGTCTACTGTGCTTTCTAAACTGGGGTATCCAGCTGTAAAATATATCGATAGCAATCCGTTTGCTTGTTTGTTTATCTGCGTCATGATTAAAAACCAAAGTATTTCATGTAATTATCTAAATCCTTATCTCCACGTCCTGAAAGACAGATTACCACTGTTTCATCACCATTAAAGGTCATTTTCTCCAGATGTGCTAAAGCATGAGAGCTCTCAATAGCTGGGATGATACCTTCCAACTTGGTGAGAAGTAGACCTGCATTCATGGCTTCTTCATCCGTTGCGGAAACATATTGTCCACGTCCGGATTTAAATAACCAAGCATGTTGTGGTCCAATACCCGGATAATCCAGTCCCGCAGAAATAGAATATGGCTCGATAACCTGTCCGTCCGCTGTCTGCATCAAAATGGAACGACTACCATGCAGCACACCCTCATGACCCAATACGGTTGTTGCTGCTGATTCCCCACTGTCTACACCATGTCCTGCTGCTTCTACTGCTATAATTTGTACCTCTTCTTCATCCAAGAAATGATAAAACATACCTGCTGCATTGGATCCTCCACCTACACAGGCCATCACGATATCTGGATTCTCTTTTCCTGTTTTTTCCAGAAGTTGTTTCTTCGTTTCTTCAGATATAATGGATTGAAAACGAGCCACCATATCGGGATAAGGATGCGGTCCAACCACCGAACCAATGATATAATGTGTATCCACTGGATTGTTGATCCAATCGCGTAAAGCTTCATTGGTAGCATCTTTTAAGGTCTTACTTCCTGATTTGGCAGCTACAACTGTAGCTCCCATCATTTTCATGCGAGCCACATTGGGTGCTTGCCTTTGAATATCAATTTCGCCCATATAAACCACGCATTCTAGTCCCTTCAACGCACATACAGTAGCTGTAGCAACGCCATGCTGTCCTGCTCCGGTCTCTGCTATAATGCGTTTCTTTCCTAATCGTTCAGCTAGTAATATCTGACCTATGGTATTGTTAATCTTATGTGCACCTGTATGATTGAGGTCTTCACGTTTCAGGAAAATGTTTGTTTTATAACGTTCAGACAATCGTTTTGCTGGATATAATGGAGATGGACGACCAACATAGTCTCTCAGTAATTCTTCAAACTCTTTTTTGAAGGAAGGATCCTCCATGATTTTAAGGTATTGTTCTTGTAACTCTTCCACATTCGGATACAACATTTCGGGAATATAAGCTCCCCCAAATGGACCATAATATCCTTTGCTATTTACTTGATATTTACTCATGGTTTATGATTTTCAATGCCGCTTTTATTTTTTCTATGTCTTTTAATCCTGGACTGATCTCAAAACGAGAGTTTAAGTCCAAACCAATTAATCGGCTGTCTTCAAATTCAACAGCTTCTTGTATATTTTCTAAGGATAAGCCCCCACTCAAGAAATAGGGTTTATCATAAGGGTATTCTATTAATTTTTCCCAATTGAACCGTTCTCCAGTTCCACCATATTGGGAACTCTTGCTATCGAAGAGTAGGTAGTCAATGTGATTTAAATAAGGTTCCAAGGAATTCCAATCAAAGTCATTGTTCACTCCGAAAGCCTTGATAATTTCAACTCCAGATTGATTCAGTTGTTGTATTAATTCCACGGATTCATCACCATGCAATTGTATGCTATGAAGTTGATAAGATTTGATGGCTTGGGTGATTTCTTCTAAAGATGCATTAACAAACACACCAGTCTTTTTGATATCTGGATTGCTGTTCAATAATTTTGCATCAGCAATATATCGGGCGGACTTTGGATAGAAGATATGTCCAATGTAATCAATTGCAAGTTGAGTGAGTTGATGGATGTTCTCATCCTCACGCATGCCACATACCTTTACCAATAGTTTCTTAGCCATTTACCAATTTATTTAAGCTTGAAGCAGCCTTTAATCCTAATAGCGATCCCTCTGCCTCGTAATAACAGTCCCCAAAGCTTTTTTCAGGATGGAATGTCTTGATGGCAAAAGCTGCATTGGTCAATACCACATTGTTTTGTACATCGGTTCCTTCACCTTGGATAATAGTTCTAAAGGTTTTGGCTGATTCATCTACTTGTTCACCTCCAGCAAGATCCTGTGCAGCAACCGGACTAAATCCAATCTCTTCTACCGTGTAATAGTTTTCACCTGCATTATTGATGATTTTGAAATCGCCCGTTAGTGAAATTTCATCATAACCATCCAAAGAATGTATAATGCTGTATTGTTTATCTGTTTGTTGGTAGAGATAGGCATAAAGTCGAGCAAGCTCTAAACTGAATACCCCCACAGATTGGAATTTGGGATTTGCAGGATTGGTTAATGGGCCTAACATATTGAAAAATGTCTTAACACCCAAGGCTCTACGGATAGGGGCTACTGTTTTCATTGCAGGGTGAAATAACGGCGCATGTAGAAAACAGATATTTGCTTCTTCCAATTGTTTTTGCAGGACATCCTTATCCGCACTAAAAGTATAGCCGAGGGACTCCATAACATTGGAAGATCCGCATCCCGAAGATACACCCACATTTCCATGTTTGGCAACTTTATAGCCTGCCCCAGCCACTACAAAGGATGATAATGTTGAAATATTGAAGGTATTCTTTCCATCTCCACCTGTACCGCACATGTCAATCAAATCATAACCATTAAAGTCTAATTTATGGCATAGATCATACATGGCATCACGAAATCCACCTAATTCCTCCACACGGATGCTACGCATTCCATAGATGGTCATAAAGGCCGCAATCTGATGGGTATCGTATTTTCCTGTGGCGATATTGGTCAGGATGTCGTAAGCTTCTTTTCTGCTAAAAGACTTGTATTCAAATAAATGTGCTAAAATTTCTTTCATATAATTCCATAAAAAAAGGCTTGCCTAAAAGGCAAGCCCGCTATTTTTTGAGTTCAAATAATTCATTCAATAGGTGATTGCCACAACATTAGCTGTTGTGCCACCAAAATAAGTTATTGAACTGTTGTGCTTTCATTGTAAGTGAAACAAATATCTACGATTGTTTTGATATTTGCAAGAAATCTATTGAAAAAATGATTTTTTGTTAATTAATAACACACAAAATGCGCCATTTCATTTCCTTTGGATACCAATGTAAAGGATGCAATTTTGCCTTCTTCAGTATAGATGCTGGTCAATAGACGATCCTTATGGTAAAGAAAATACATGTTTTCTGTATTTAAATCTTCTACATCAATGTCCCTCACTTCTTTTCGAGGTAACTCTTTATAGGATTTATATTGGATAATTTCCAGCTTCTTCATCATTAGGTTGATGCGAATTTCCTCCAGACTTACTTCCAAATAATCGTACAGCTCATCGGAAGGCTCTGTAACACGTACATATTGGCTGAGGATTACATCCAATGCGATATCTTCATTAGCGAGATCTTTAATGAAGTTTTTAACCAGGTTTAAACCATTACCATGGCTTTTCTGTTCCATTGGTTTTGCTTGAGCAAAGCTTAAAATGGGGCAAATAAGAAAGAAAATATAAAGTAGTGGTTTTTTCATGTTTCTCATATTATGCTTGGTTAGACCTGCAAAATAGGAAAAGGATTAAATAAAAAGCGCCTTTTAATCAAAGGCGCCTCTTATATTGAATTTAATATTCGTCTTCGTTGAAAAAGAAATCATCCTTAGTTGGATAATCCGGCCAGATCTCCTCGATGTTTTCGTAAGGTTCACCGTCGTCTTCCAACGCCTGAAGATTTTCAATAACTTCAACAGGTGCCCCAGAACGGATAGCGTAGTCAATCAATTCATCTTTGGTAGCTGGCCAAGGAGCGTCTTCTAAATGCGAAGCTAATTCAAGTGTCCAATACATATCTCTTTAATTAAGTTATACATTTTTCGCAAAAATAATATTTAATTTAACTAATGCAAGTTATTTGGTTTTAAATCTTTGTTAACAGATGTATCTAGCAGATTTTCAGTTCTATAAAATAAATATTTCTTTATAACAAGGAACCCTCTTGCCAAACTTTATTCATCTTTTCATAAACTTCTTGTTCGATGGAGGAATTTGCAGTTGAAACATTGGGGTCTGTTTCAATTGGCTTTAGTACCGTGATTTTGATACAGCCAGGTCTAGATCCAAATTGTCCACCATCATCCCATAATATGGCTGAGGCATTGTGAATAACCACCGGTAGGATAGGGGTGTTGTTATCCATAGCCATACGGAAAGCACCAGGTTTAAACTTGTGTAAGGTTGGTGGGAAATGGTCATCTATCTTTCCCTCAGGAAAGATAACTAAGGACTTGCCTTCTTTCAAAAGTTCTGTAGCCCGTTTAAACGCCTTAAAGGACGAAATTTTACTTTCACGCTTTACGGGGATATCAATCGTTTTAAAAAATATACGCGTTACTGGATTTTTTAATAACTCCACTTTACCAATAAAGGAAAATGGTCTTGGAGATAAATAGGTCAATGCTGTAATATCCAATATAGAAGTATGATTTGGGCAGATAATGTAATTTTTAGACCAATCTATGGGCTCTTCATAGGTCACTTTATATCGAATGCCTACGAAGTAACTTCCAAGAAGTGATATCCATTTGCGGAACCAAACGATGCTATTATAATGCTTTTCAGGATTCTTAGCTAAGAAATATAAAATAGGAAAGCTAATGACAAAGAAAAAGAGAATGGAAAGAAAGTAAAGCAGTCTATGGATTTTCTTTAAGATTAGCAGCATGGTCTATTGTAACATCTCCACCGAAGGTAGAAAAAAAACATACGCCCTCCAAAAATCAGATAGAACAATATGAGCTTTACGAAACAAAGAAAAGGTATGGAAATAAAAAAGCTCCCTAATTCAAGGGAGCTTTATGTCTATTATTTGCTTAACTCAGCGTAATATTTATGGAACAATGGAATTGTTTCAATACCTTTTAGGTAGTTTTCAATACCATATTTCTCATTTGGCGAGTGTAAATTGTCGCTATCAAGACCAAAGCCCAAAAGAACAGTCTTAATACCCAATTCTTTCTCGAATAAAGCTACGATAGGAATAGAACCACCACCACGAGTAGGAATAGGTTTTTTGTTGAAAGTTTCTTCTAAAGCTTTCTCAGCAGCTTTATACGCGATGCTATCCGTAGGAGTAACAACAGGTTCACCACCATGATGCGGTTTAACCTCTACTTTTACCGACTTAGGCGCAATTGCTTCGAAGTGATCTTTAAACAATTTGGTAATACGCTCAGAGTTCTGATTAGGAACAAGACGCATAGAGATTTTAGCAAATGCTTTAGAAGGAAGAACCGTCTTAGCACCTTCGCCAATATAGCCACCCCAGATACCGTTTACCTCTAAGGTTGGACGGATACCAGTACGCTCGATTGTTGAGTAACCTTCTTCTCCCCAAAGTTCTTTTACACCTAAATCTTCTTCATAAGTCTCGATATCGAAAGGAGCTTCATTTAAAGCTTTTCTTTCTGCATCTGTTAATTCAATAACGTCATCGTAGAATCCAGGGATCGTAATATGATTGTTTTCATCGTGTAATGAAGCGATCATTTTAGCAAGGATTGTTGCAGGGTTAGCTACAGCACCACCATAAACACCTGAGTGTAGATCGCGATTAGGACCAGTAACTTCTACTTCAACATATGATAATCCACGAAGACCAGTCTCTAAAGACGGGTTTTCTAAGCTAATCATGGAAGTATCCGAAATAACGATGACATCAGCTTTTAAACGTTCTTTATTCGCTGCAACGAAGATTCCTAAGTTAGCAGAGCCAACTTCTTCTTCACCTTCGATCATGAATTTGATATTACAAGCTAATTCGTTGTTTTTAACCATATACTCAAATGCTTTTACGTGCATATAGAACTGACCTTTATCGTCAGCAGATCCACGAGCATAGATTTTACCATCACGTACGGTAGGTTCAAATGGAGGAGTTTCCCAAAGTTCAATAGGATCAGCAGGTTGTACATCGTAGTGCCCATAAACTAATACTGTTGGTAAGGATGGGTCAAAGATCTTCTCGCCATATACGATTGGGTATCCTGCAGTAGGGCAGATTTCAACATTATCAGCACCAGCATCTTTAAGTTTCTGGGCAACAAATTCTGCCGTATTTAATACGCCTTCTTTAAATTGAGGATCAGCACTTACTGATGGAAAGCGCAATAATTCAAATAATTCTTCTAAGAAGCGGTCTTTGTTTGCTTCTACATAGTCTTTGATTTTTTGCATTTCAAAAGGGTTTTTGCAAATGTAGTGAAAATAAATATTACACAGGTTGTAACATTTTCTCCCTTTCAGCGACAAATGTGTATAATGAATGGTAATTAAGGGTTTTTTACAATCGCTGTTAATTTTTTGTTAAAGTATTCCGGCTTTTTCTAATGTTCACACAATTGTGATAATTTCGCTGAACCATTTATCTTTTGAACACTATTAATTTATTATGAAATTTTTTACAAGCCTATTACTCTCCCTCTTTTTTGGTGTGCTGACCATGCAAGTACATGCCCAAAAGAAGATTACGGGGGAAATCGTATCTGAAACTGACAAAACAAAATTGGCCAATGCCAGCGTTTTGCTACTCCAAGCGAAGGATTCCATATTAGTGGACTTTGCTCGAGTGGACCAGAATGGTAAGTTTAGTATGGTCAATCCAGACACTTCAGATCTATTATTAATCGTCAGTTACCCTAAGTTTGGTGATTACTACCGGAATATTAAAAAAGGTACTGGAGATGTACAACTTGGTCAAGTTACCATGCAATCCTCTGCTGCCTTAATTGAAGAGATTTTAGTGACTGGAAAGATTCCAGTTGTCATAAAAGGGGACACTGTTGAGTACGATGCTTCAAGCTTTGTAACAGAGAAAAATGCTAAAGTAGAAGACCTGTTGAAAGTATTGCCAGGTATTTCTGTGGATGCATCAGGAAAGATTACTGCTCAAGGGAAAACCGTAGAAAAGGTATTGGTTGATGGTGAAGAATTCTTTGGAGATGATCCTACCTTGGTAACCCGCAATATCCGTTCGGATATGGTGGATAAGGTTCAGGTATATGAGAAAAAATCTGAACAAGCAGAACGTACGGGTGTGGATGATGGAACACGTGTTCAGACCATTAATGTACAGCTGAAAGAGGACGCAAAGAACGGTATGTTTGGGAAAGCAGAAGCAGCTGGTGGAACCGATGGAGATAATGGTTTCTATTTGGGTAAAGTAGCTATCAATAGGTTTAAAGGTTCTCGTAAGATATCAGCATATGGTATTGGTTCCAATGATGGACAAGTCGGTTTAGGTTGGGAAGAAGAAGAAAAATATGGCATGGGAGAATCAATTTCCATTGATGACGAAGGGGGGATGAGTTTTTCTTTTGGAGGTGATCCATTTAGCTATTGGAATGGCAAAGGACAACCAAGAGCTTTAACAGGTGGTATTTCCTTCATGGATGCCTGGAATGAGAAGAAAAATAAAATCAACCTAAATTATAAGTATGGTCAAATTGAAAATGATTATACGGATAATTCCATTTCAGAGTCGCCTACTGCAAGTGGATTTTTGAAAAATATCAACTCGAATAGATCCAAATCGGATGCAAATAGACATCGCTTTTACACGAAATATGATCTAAAAATTGACTCCTTGACGAGCATTACAGCAAAATTGTCAGGTTCTAGGGTGAATTCAGATAATTTTAATCGTCAAGATGGTGAAACCTATCAGAATGACACCAAAGTTTCGGATAACTTCTCCAATCAAACTGGTGAAACAACCAACCAAAATATCTCCTATGAAGCTTTCCTTACACGTAAGTTTAAGAAAGAAGGAAGATCTATATCATTGCGTTTCGCTGGTAATAACTCCGATGATGAAGGGACGCTTTTGTTGCAATCAAATACAAATAATTTAATTGATGGCACTTCTTCGCCAATAGATCAATTTAAAGATAAGGAGTCTAACTCCAATAATTTAAGAACATCTGTTACTTATACGGAACCATTAGGTAAACGTTTTAGAACCTCCATTGGCTATGAGTATGCGATGGCAAAAACACACTCCATTAACCGTGCTTTCAATAAAGATAATGTAGGCGATTATACCGTGTTAGATCAGGATTTCAGTAACGATTTTAATTTCAATAATTTCAGAAATTCAGCAGATATTTCCTTTGGTTACAAGACGGATAAAATTGATATTAATTTAAATAATAATATCCGCCATGATGATAGACAACAGTTTAATAACTATGAGAATACCTCATTAAGCCGTGATTATTTAACCTATAATCCTAATGCTCATTTCCGTTATAACCTATCGAAAACCAAATCCTTAAGATTGAGTTATAATTTCAATAATTCCTTACCTTCATTGTTCCAAATACAACCTCTCCGTCAGAATGAAAACCAAATGGTTGAAATCATCGGTAATGAAAATCTGAAACCTTCAAAAAACAGCAATGTGAATGTGGGCTATCAATCTTGGGACATGATGAAAGGTAAATATATCTACGGTAACTTATCCTTCAGCCAGACCTATGATGCAATCCAACAGAATGTGGTTATCGAAAATGGAGGATATCGTAAGTTGTATTATGAGAATATGGATAAACCATCTAATTCTGCCAACTTATGGTTCGGTGGTGGTTTTGACTTAATCCGTAAATACCAAATTAAAGGTAATGTACGAGCGAATGGAAGTTATTTCTCCGGATATAATTACATCAATGACAGAACAGTTGCTAATCCTACAAATGATTTCTTAGAAAATAAAAGCCAAAACTATAACTATTCTATTGGGTTAGGACTAGAAAGACAAACCACTAAAGTAATTGATTTTAGTTGGAATGTGTCTCCTGGATTTAGATTTATGGAAACTACCTTAAACCCAGAGCGTAACAGTAGTGGTTTTACCTTGAACAGTGACCTGGACTTCAAAGTGTATCTGCCTGCTAAGATTACCTTGTATGGTGAAGGAACCTATACTTACGAAGCTCCAACAAAAGCACTTCCGGATAAATTTCAACAGGTATTGTTTAAACCAGGTGTTTCCAAGAAATTCTTGAAAGGGGAGAACCTAATCGTAGATTTCTATGTGAATGATGTGTTTAACCAAAATAAGGGTTTCCGCAGATACCAAAGTAACGGAGCGATTATGCAGAATACCTATAACACCATTTCCAGATATTACATGTTGAAATTAACTTGGGAATTTACCAAAATGAACGCAGCGAAATAATCATGAAGAATACACTATATATTGCCGTTTTATTTATCCTTGGATTAAGCATCCAATCGGCACAAGCACAATATGCCTACTTTCCTACAGAAGGAAGTATCACATTCGAGAAAACTATTCACGTGAAGAACCTTATGAAGCGTTATATGAACAGTTTGAAGCCTGGGGATATGTCCAGGACCTATATCGAACAAATGATCACCAAATCGCCTGAAACGGCCGTTCTGGAGAAGAAGCTTTCATTCCGTGGAGATGAGGTTTATTTTGAGCCTGTAGAAAAGCAACAGCCACCTTTGGTTGCCCAGATGTTATCGATGTTAGATAACAACAATAAAGTTTATCAGAATCTAAAGAAAAATGAGTCTATGATCGCTTTAGAAATGGGAGGTTCAGGTGTCGCAATTAAGGATAGCCTAACAGATGTAAAATGGAAGATTACCAACGAATACCGCAATATTGCTGGATATGATTGTCGTCGTGCCAATGGAATTACGTTAGACTCCGTTTATGTAGTTGCTTTCTATACCGATCAAATCCCTACCTCTGGTGGTCCGGGTACTATTCATGGACTACCTGGGATGATCTTAGGCTATGTTGTTCCAGAGCAACACATAAATATCTATGCTAAGAAAGTGGAACTGACTGCTCCGACAATCAAATCGGATATCTTTAAGAAAAAGGATGAGCCAATGTCACGCGAAAAAACAAAGGCTAGAATGAAAGAGATTATGGGTCAATGGATGACCGAACAGCAGTTAAATCTGATGTTAGCCGCTATGTTTTTGTAACATAGCATGTAAATAAAACATTTTGTTTGTTGTTTAGTAAGATCGGGGCTGCCTTAGGTAGCTCCGATTTTTTGTTTCCATACAAAGAGATATTCAGTCTGATTTTAATAGCTACCTTGAGAAAGATTGTATCTAAAGATGATCTTAATTTGTAAGCCTCCTATTTCATAAAAGATAAAAAAAGCCCGACTTGGAAAAGTCGGGCTTTTTTATTTAAAACGCTGATAGCTTATTTCTTACCGTCGTTTTTCTTAGCAGTAATCTCGTTACGGATTTCTTGCGATAAGGTTTTGATATCTTGTAAACCTTTACGTACGCGTGTTCCAGCAGCAGAGTTACCGTTGTTGAAGAATTTTTCCGCATCAGCTTCGATTGAAGCTACTAGCTCTTTTAATTTAGTGTAGTTTTCCATTTTTTAATTAATATAATTTTAGTTTTTCTTAATTAATTCTCTAATATATCATAAATATACAAAAGGAATACAAACAAAGCGAATTTTGTAATGTTTTTTTATGTTTCAAATCGCCCTATTGAGGCTCTTACTCCACAATTTTCAATTCGTCAATGATATTTGTTGCTCCTGCAAACTTATCGATGATGAACAATACATAACGGATATCTACCGAAATTGTACGTTGCAATTTAGGGTCGAAAATTACATCTCCTGCCATTGCTTCAATGTTTCCATCAAAAGCCAAGCCAATTAATTCACCATTCCCATTCAATACCGGTGAGCCTGAGTTACCTCCAGTGATATCCTGATCACTCAAGAAGTTAACTGGCATGTATCCTGCTTTATCAGCATAACGTCCATAGTCCTTATTTTCATATAGTTCCATTAAACGTTTAGGAAGGTCGAACTCCTCATCTCCTGCTTTATACTTCGCGATAGTACCTTGAAGAGTCGTGTAATTATTTATCTTGGCATCATTGCGAGAATCTTTAGGTAATGCACGTATTGTTCCATAAGTTAAACGCAAAGTAGAGTTTGCATCTGGATAATGTTTGCCATTTGGATCCATTTCCAATACACCAGCGATGTATTTACGAGTTGCAGCTTGGAATTTATCAGTCAAGGTTTCTAATTCTGGATTGCTCTCACGGTATTTATCCATTAATGCTGTAGAGATCTTCAACAATGGGTCGTTTTGAACTATTGCAGGATCTGGAGCATTTAAGTAAGCTTCCATTTTAGCCTTAGAACCGAAGATACTGTTGTCGAATGCTTTTTGTACATCGGCTTGGAAATTACCATTGTTCTTAGTAGCCATCTCACGAATGTAAGGTGCGATATTACCACCTTTTGCAGCATATAAGTTTAATTCATCTGCTAATACATCAACCTCTAGAGGCATATAAGCCTTATCGTAGTTATCAGCAAGGAAAGCATTTAAGCGAGGAAGAATTTCTGAACGTTTAGCTTCATTTGCTTGTGCGTATTGCACTAATGCTTGGCCTAATGAGTAAGGAAGTGCCGCAAAAGTAGAAGAACGCAATAGGCCTGTCAAGAAATTGTCGTGTCTTGCTTTCTCATTAGTTTTTGCGTAGTAATCATTGATTACGCTGATTACATCACCATATTTTTCTTTATTAGCTGGTTTATTAGCCCATTTGTTGAATTTCTTCTCTTGTTTAGCTTTGGTTGCAGCAGTTTTATGCTTGGTTAATGCATCGATCATTCCCTGTCTGTTTTTCCAGTAGTTAGCTACTCCAGAGTATTTTGAAGCATAGTTTAACTTCACTGCTTGGTCTTTATCCATGTGTTTTTTCATGGCATCCATACCTACTTTAGATGCTTCAACCCATGCAGGATAAGCGAATTTTACGTTTTGATCAATACCTGCAGCATTCATCCAACGGTTTGTACGACCTGGATAGCCTAAGATCATCGAGAAATCACCTTCTTTAATACCTTTAATGCTTACTGGTAAGAAGTATTTAGGTTTCAAAGGCACATTTTCTTTTGAATATTCAGCTGGGTTACCATTCTTATCGGCATATACACGGAAGATAGAGAAGTCACCGGTATGGCGTGGCCATTCCCAGTTGTCCGTGTCACCACCAAATTTACCAATGCTACTCGGAGGAGTACCTACTAAACGAACGTCAGTATAGTCTTGGTAAACGAAATAGTAATATTCATTTCCGTTGAAGAAAGAACGTACAGAAACCACATATTTACCGCCTTCGCTATTTTCTGCTTGAATCTTAGCAATCTCTTGGTTAATGATTTTCTCTCTTTCTTTTTCCGACATCTTGTCATTTACTAATCCTAAGATGCGTTTTGATACATCGTCCATACGCACGAAGAAACGCACGTATAAAGATTTAGGTTTAAGCTCTTCGGCATGATTTTTTGCCCAGAAGCCATTAGTTAGGTAATCGTGTTGAGGCGTTGAAAGCTCTGCGATTGCTCCATAGCCACAGTGGTGATTTGTAAATACTAAACCACTTCCAGAAACAATCTCCGCTGTACAGCCGCCGTTGAATTGAACGATAGCGTCTTTTAAACTGGAGTTGTTTATGCTATAGATTTCTTCAGCAGATAGTTTCAAGCCTTTTTTCTGCATGTCGGCTTCATTCATCTTCTTCAGATACATTAGAAACCACATACCCTCGTCGGCAAACGAGAACGCGCTAATCAATGTCAGCGCACATAATAATACAATTTTTTTCATAACAACCTTTTTTGTCTATTGACAAATTTCAATGAATTTAAGCGCAAATCAAAATGTTTGCTTCGAAAACAGCGTTCGAGGGATTGATTGCTTTTCGTTATCTTTGCCCAGATGGCATCATTCGAAGACTTTAAACTCAATAAACAGCTGCTCAATGCCGTAGCTGAGGCTGGTTATACCCAACCTACAGAAATACAAGAAAAGGCAATTACACCCATTCTTGCAGGGCAAGATATAATGGGAATAGCACAAACAGGTACTGGTAAGACAGCTGCTTTCGTGCTTCCGATGTTGATGACCTTAAAATATGCACAAGGAAATGATCCTCGTGCTTTAATTTTAAGTCCAACCAGAGAATTAGCCATGCAAATTGAGGAACATATCCGCATGTTCTCCACTTACCTAGACTTGAGAACCGTATTGCTGTATGGTGGTTTAGGTCCTAAAACTCAAAAGGAACAATTAGCTAAAGGCTGTGATATTATCGTTGCAACACCTGGAAGATTTCTAGAACTTTATTTAGAAGGGGAAATCCATGTCAAAGGACTGAAATTCTTAGTACTGGATGAAGCAGATAAAATGATGGATATGGGATTTATCTCTAAAATCCATCGTATCCTAGAAATTGTACCTCGCAAACGTCAGAATCTACTATTCTCAGCAACCATGAGTGAATTAGTTCGTAAGATTGCAGGTGACTTTTTGGAGTTTCCAACCGTTATTGAAGTAACTGAACAAGCTACTCCAGCAAAAACGGTAGAACAAAGTTTATATCATGTCCCTAACCTAAAAACAAAACTAAATCTACTGCAGCATTTCTTTAAAGACGATGAAGCCTTCTCTAGGATTATTGTCTTTTGTAAAACAAAGGCTGTTGCAGATAATATATTCGGTTTCTTGGAGCGTAAATATGGTTCAGAAGATGTACGTGTCATTCACGCTAATAAAGGACAAAACACGCGTATCAACTCCATTAATGCATTCAAGGAAGGTTCCGTTCGTATTCTAGTGGCAACGGATGTTGCTGCTCGTGGATTGGATGTCTCACAAGTCAGTCATGTTATCAATTTTGATGTTCCTATTGTCATTGAGGATTATGTGCATCGTATTGGTCGTACAGGACGTGCATTTAACTCAGGAACGGCTATTACATTCTGTAATCCAGCTGAGGAGTATAATGTACAGAAAATTGAAAAGCTGATAAAACAGAGTATTCCCGTTATCGACTTACCAGAAGGATTGATTATTGAGAAAACACCTTTTGATGAGCGACAAGCCATCGCAAGGGAAATTGATAATCAAAAGAAAAAGGATGATCCTGATTTTAAAGGAGCATTCCATGAGAAAAAGTACGCACAGAAAATGAATAACAGCAGAAAACCTTCTGCTAAAGGCAAGTCAAAACCAGCAAAGAAAGGGTCTTCTAGATCCGGCAACACCGGCAGACCGGGTAAGAAACGATGAAATTAACACCGCTAAACATAAGCTTAGCCTGTATATTAGTTTGGGCAATTACCGAAATGGGAGAGGAGGGACAGACCTTTATCTCTTGGGGATGGTTAGCCGTATTAGTTGTATTCTTAATTGCCATGGATATCCTGTTCCGATTATGGACCAAGGATGTCAAACGACTTTGGATTATGCAATTGGGATTTATCCTGGTCGTTGGAATAATCAGTATAGTAATTAAATCAATATTTTAGAATAATAGATATGAAGAAAGCAGAAATAAAGCTCCAAGTAGAATTGGACGATAATAATGTTCCAGAGATGATCCAATGGAGCTCCTCAGATGGAGAAAACAGTGATGAACTACCAGCGAAGGCGATGTTTTTAGCCCTTTGGGATAGCCAATACAAAAACTCCATGCGCATTGACTTATGGACTAAGGATATGCCTTACGATGAAATGAAACGCTTCTTTTATGAAACACTTCAAACCCTAGGTGATTCTTTCTTAAGAGCATCGGGTGGTGATCCTATGGCGGAAAGTGTAATCGGTGATTTACGCGATTATTGTGCACACTATGCCGATAAAATGGAAATCTTAGAAGGTCAAAACTAATATCCTCCTTTTCAATTGATCAAAATTAGAAGAAAGCATTAATGAATTATTTCTTAGTAAAATCAGAACCCTTTAAATACAGCTGGGAACAGTTTAATAAAGATGGTGAGACTTTTTGGGACGGTGTTCGCAATTACCAAGCGAGAAACAACTTAAAAGCTATGAAGAAAGGCGATTTTGTGCTTTTTTACCATAGCAATGAAGGCAAGGAAATTGTGGGTATTGCCAAGGTAGTGAAAGAATATTACCAAGACCCTACCACAGAAGATGAGAAATGGGTGGTGGTAGATTTAGCTCCTGTGGAGACACTAAAACACCCGGTAACCCTAGAAACCATCAAAGCTGACCCTCAATTACAAGATATTGCCTTGGTTAGACAAGGTCGATTATCTGTTATGCCACTTAAAGCCGAAGAGTTCGATAGACTCGTTGCTTTGGGAACGGAAGGAACGAAGTAGTATTTAGTATTGAGTAGTTAGTATAAAGACCTATTGGCGAGTGAGATTGGTGTGTAATTGATAAACAAAGTCTTCCTCTGAACTTTAAACAATAAAAAAAGGCAACATAATTTGAAATTATGTTGCCTTTTTTGTGGAGGATAAGGTTATTTAATGAGGCGGGTAAAATGCGGTCGATGCTTGCATCGACCCTACAAACAATTGTGAAAATATAGCCGTTTATACCCCTAACTGTAGGGGCGATGCATGCATCGCCCGCCTTAACATCTAAAATAAAAATACATTATAGCTGATAATTAATAATCGGGTGGACATTCCGTTCGTTCTCGTCAGGGATAAATCCCCCTTCCTCAAACTCACTCAGTACCGCCCTTACCTACCGTGCTATCTAGATAGTTTCCTAACCGCCAAGTAGCCGCCCAGCGTAGGGGCAGTACTAAGCGTAGCGGAATGTCTGCCCGATTTAAATAATGCATACTTAACTAAATACCTCTAATAAAAAAGCGGTCAATTTATCGACCGCTTTTAACAATTTTTACTAAATATTCTGTTAATAATAGTCTCCACCAAAGATCTAACTACTAATGACTAACGACTAATTACTGCCCGTAGGGCTCAGACTCTTCGCTTTGCTCTGAGTTGTAAGTAGTAAAATTATTTCCCAGCCAATAGGTCTAATATGCTTTATACTATCTACTAAATACTTTAAAAACAGCTCGCAGGACAAAAGTCTGTTATCTCATATCTCACATCTAACAGCGCAGCGATCTCATATCTCACATCTAGCAGCGCAGCGGTCTATCGACTTACTCAGCCTCTTTCGGAGTAAACAATGCAACTAGATTTCCGATTTCTTTAGCATTCTCAGGCTTTAATTTGCCGGCCAGTAACAACCTCAATTCGCGGCGTTGCAATGCTGCTTCATAAAGCTTGATTTCATTCTCTGTTTCAGGAATTAAGGCAGGAATAGCTTTGGGTTTATTGTTCTCATCAATGGATACGAAGGTATAATACGCCTCGTTGGACTTCACTTTGGTTCCCAATGGAAGGTTTTGCGCAAAGATTTCCATGCGTACTTCTACAGAAGTATTAAATGCACGGGTAACCTGTGCTTCAATCGTCACCACTTCACCTAATTTTATGGATCTGCGGAAAGAAACATTATCTACCGATACAGTAACTACCTGGTTGTTGCAGTGTTTTTGTGCTGCCATGGCCGAACAGATGTCCATCCAATAAAGTAGACGGCCTCCCATTAAATTCCCAAAGGTATTGGTGTCATTGGGAAGAACCAGTTCGTTCATTTCGGTATAGGATTCTTTCGCGAATTTTTCTTGCATGATTATGAATTATAGTATTTGATCTGTTGATCAATGTAATTTAATGACTCTTTAAATGAGGTAGGGACATAGCCCAATTCGGTTTTAGCTTTATCAAGATAAAAACCAGTACGCTGCGGTCTATTTTCTGCTTGTCCGATATCTGCGGCATGTACCGGGGAGATCAAGGATTTATCCAATCCCCAAAAATCAGCAACTTCATAAACAGCCTCAATAATGCTGTATTGTTGCTCACTGGAAATGTGGAAAATACCTTCTGCATTCTTTTTCACGGAAAGGATGCAAGCCATTGCCAAATCATCCACCCAGGTGGGCATGCGCCACTGATCATCCACTACGTTTATCTTTTCGCCCTTTTCTAGCTTCTGCTTTGCCCAAAGGACTAAGTTTGACCGATTCTTGTCCGCAATTACACCATAAACTAAAATAGTACGAAGTATAGCAGCTCGGCCTCCTGAGCTGCAAATAAGCGCCTCTGCTTCAATTTTGCTTTGCCCATAGGCATTGCAAGCCTTTACCGGATCGCCTTCCTTATAGGGGCCGTTTTTGCCGTCAAATACGAAGTCTGTTGATATGAAGGTCAAGTGATAATCCAATTCCTTCGACCAGGTCGCTAAATCGCCAACCAAATCAACATTCAATTGCTGGCATTTTTCCACTTCTTGTTCACAAGCTTCCACACTTGTCATCGCCGCACAATGTATAATATGGGTAGGCTGAAATTCCAGAATTAAGGATTTCAAGCCATCCTGGTCCAAAAGATCCAGTTGTACAAAATCATAGCCTACAGTATTCGGATTGCGATTTACTCCTTGAGAAGTACAGCAAAGTATATAATTTGTTTTCTGAATAATAAAATCTGTCAACTTCTGACCCAACAAACCATTGGAACCGGTAAGTAATACCCGCGTAGTTGAAGTTCCTAATTTGTCCATATAAAGTCCATTTTAGGTTGTTTCATCGAGTTATTAAGTACATCGATTTCCAATTTGAGTATAGCTTCCATTGCTTTATAGTCAATCAATGGTGCATCATCGGTCGGTTTATGGTAATCGTCATGACCTCCTGTATGGAAGAATAAGACAGGGATGTTCTTTTTGTAGAATGAAGTTTGATCTGATCCACCGTTTCCATCCTTGCTTTTGTTGAATTTAATGCTGCTGCTAAGACCTTCAAATATTTTGGGGAAGGCACTGCTGGTACCATAACCGATAACCGCCAAGCCATTGGCTTCTTGGTATCGTCCTATCATATCCATGTTCAACATCCAATGAATATCTGTCAATGGAAGGGTAGGGTTTTCTGTAAAGTATTTAGAGCCTAATAGTCCTAATTCTTCAGCACCAAAGCCAATGAACAACATATTGAAGGCTTCTTTTTCTTTATTGGTGGCATAATGACGTGCTAATTCCAACAATCCAGCAACACCGGATGCATTATCATCTGCACCATTATGGATTTTACCAACACCCAAAGAATCTCTTGATCCACCAATATGGCCTAATCCAAGATGATCATAATGTGCTCCAATGACGATGGTATACTTTGCCCCATTATCTAAAAATCCAATGATATTATCCGATGGGCGCTCAGGGTCAGCTACTTTAGTGCGCGTGACTTTAGCTATGAAAGGTTGTCGATACCCTTGCTCTCCTTTGGCTTGAAGACCATATTTTTTAAAATGCTTTTCAATGTAATTTGCTGCTTTTTGCGAACCTTCCTTTCCGGTCTCACGACCTTTCATCTTATCGGATGATAAATAGTTGATGTGCTTCTGTAGGTATTTAACCTTGATTTGAGCTTGTGTGCCTTGAAAAGTTCCTGCAAGAAGGAGGATACATAGTACAAGATGTACAGTTCGGATATTTTTCATAACCAAATATACGGATTCAACAAAATAATGTGCATTGTAACCTGTTAAGAATAGGTTACCTGAAGAATTAATCTTCGATAATCTCGCTGTTCACATGTGATTTCTCTACGTGTTCTTCTTTGAAGTAACGCTTCTGAAATAACAAGATTAAGATTACACCTACCGTGATAGCCGAGTCAGCGACATTGAAGATAGGACTAAAGAATTGGAATCGCTCGCCGCCCCAGAATGGAAACCAAGTTGGGAATGTTCCATTGATTAATGGGAAATGCAACATATCGACCACATATCCATGTAAGAAGCTGGAGTAACCACCACCTTCAGGGAATAGTACGGCTTTTTGGAAAGGGGTACTCTCACTAAAGATCATTCCATAGAATGCAGAGTCAATGATGTTACCCATTGCACCAGCGAAAATTAGGGCCACATTCATAATGAACCCACGGTTATACTTGTTCTTGACCATGTAGTGAAGACCATAACCTATGCCTATCACTGCAATAATGCGGAATACACTTAAGAATAATTTACCGTATTCACCACCAAATTCCATCCCATAGGCCATGCCTGGGTTCTCAATAAAATGGATCAATACCTTATCACTAATAACATTGAACTGTTGATTAATGACCATGTTTAATTTTACCCAGAATTTTGAAATCTGGTCTATCAATAAAATGATGGTAATGAGTAGTACGGGCTTAGTATATCCTTTCATAATACATAAAAATGGTCTTTGCAAGAACACAAAGACCATTTAACTTAATCTTTCGTTTAGTATTGTTTGTTTTTTGCCTCAATACTTAATGTCGTATGAGGTACTGCTTTCAATCTTTCTTTTTGAATAAGCTTTCCGGTTTCTCTGCAGATACCGTAAGTTTTGTTTTCAATGCGCACAAGTGCTGCTTCAAGATTGTCAATAAACTTCTTCTGACGAGCGGCCAATTGATTGGTTTGCTCTTTCTCCAAAGTTGCTGACCCATCTTCTAGGGTCTTGTAGGTTCCTGCTGTATCATCAGTCCCATTTGCATTACTGTTACTTAATGATTTGGTAAGTGAGGTCAATTCTTCGCGAGCAATACGTAACTTCTCAAGAATTATTGCTTTAAACTCCTGCAATTCGGTATCACTGTACCTGGTTTTCTCTGTGTTTCCCATACTTTAAATTTTTTCTATTAGTAGCAATAAATTCTCTCCGTCAATCTCGATGGTATCTCCATTTGCCAGTACACCATCGAATTCTAGACTGTTGGCTAAAATTTCGGTACAAATATACGAGAAATTATTTTGTACAGCTTGTTGAATTTCAGTATTTTGACTAATAGTTACTTTTATACGGTCAGTAACCTCAAATCCTTTGTCCTTACGCAGGTTTTGTATGCGGTTAATCAACTCACGTGCAAGTCCTTCTTCTTTTAATTCTTGATCGATATGAATATCCAAGGCAACAGTCAAGCGTCCTAAGTTAGCCACTTGCCATCCTTCTAAATCTTCTGCGATGATTTCTACATCCTCTGTGCTGATCGTATATGGCGTATTTGCCAAGGCAATGCTGCCATTACTTTCCAATTCATTGATTTGTGCAGCATCCAATGCCTGGATAGCAGCACTCACCAATTTCATGTCTTTTCCTACTTTCGCACCTAGGGCTTTGAAGTTTGGTTTTACCTTCTTCTTGATGATACCAGTAGTATCAGTAATAAATTCCAAATTCTTGATGTTGGTCTCCGATAAAATCAAGTCCTTCACCTTTTCTACCTTCGTTTGGAATGAGCTATCCAATACCGGAACCATGATTTTACTCAATGGCTGACGAACATTGATGCCTGTTTTCTTACGTAAGGATAAGGTTAAAGATGAAATATCCTGTGCCAAAGCCATGCGCTCTTCCAGATCCTTGTCCACTAATTCGGTGTGGTAAACTGGATAATCTGCTAAGTGAACCGATTCGTAAGATTCCTTCTTGGTCACGGCATTTAAATCCAAATACAATTGATCAGCAAAGAACGGCGAAATTGGGGCCATTAACTTAGCAATCGTATCCAAACAGGTATAAAGCGTTTGGTATGCGGAGATTTTATCTTCCGAATATTCGCCTTTCCAGAAACGACGACGACACAAGCGAACATACCAGTTACTCAAGTGCTCATCTACAAAGTTCTGTATCGCACGAGCAGCTTTAGTAGGCTCATAATCTGCATAAAACTCGTCTACTTCCTTGCTTAGGCTATTTAATAGGGAAATAATCCATCGGTCAATCTCCGGACGTTTCTCAATAGCAATATCCGGTTCTGCATAAGAGAATTTATCGATATTAGCGTAAAGCGCAAAGAATGCATAGGTATTGTATAAGGTACCGAAGAATTTACGGCGAACTTCATCCAAGCCTTCTTCGTTAAATTTCAAGTTATCCCATGGAGAGGCATTGCTGATCATGTACCAACGTGTAGCATCAGCAGAATATTTCTCAATCGTAGCAAATGGATCAACTCCATTGCCTAGACGTTTAGACATTTTATTACCATTCTTATCCAATACCAATCCATTAGAAACCACATTTTTGAATGCGATGGAGTTTCTGACCATGGTGGAGATGGCATGCAAGGTAAAGAACCATCCACGCGTTTGGTCAACACCCTCAGCAATGAAATCTGCAGGGAAAGCCGAGAAATACTCATCCTTGAAAGGAAGTGCATCTCCTTTAGCCAATTTATCGTAGTCTAATCCCCATTGAGCATATGGCATAGCGCCAGAGTCAAACCACACATCAATTAGATCTGGCTCACGGTACAATTTCTGTCCGCCTTCTGAAACTAAGATAATATCATCCACATAAGGACGGTGCAGGTCTAATGCCTCTGTACCAAACTTATCCAGATAGGCTTTGTTTACTGCTCTTTCATCTTCCGTTAAAACGGCTGATTCTAAGGAAGCTTCCAATAAGGATTTCAACTCTGGCATAGAGCCAATACAGATTTCCTCATTTTCATCCTCACTACGCCAAATCGGAAGTGGAGTTCCCCAATAACGCGAACGCGATAAGTTCCAGTCCACCAAATTCTCTAACCAGTTACCAAAACGACCTGATCCAGTAGCTTCTGGTTTCCAGTTAATGGTTTTATTTAAAGCAACCAATTCCTCTTTCTTCGCCGTCGTTTTGATAAACCAGCTGTCCAATGGATAGTATAATACTGGTTTATCCGTACGCCAACAGTGAGGGTAGGTGTGCTCGTATTTCTTGACATCAAATGCCTTGTTGTCTTCTTTTAATTTAATAGCAATCAGAACGTCAGTAGGACGGAAGTCTTTAGCTTCACGTTCCTCTGCGGAATAATATTCTTCTTTAACAAATCGTCCTGCAAAATCGGTGATTTCCTTTACAAAACGTCCCGTACGATCTACCGTAGGCACATCTTTGCCATTTTCATCTTTCACTAAAATCGCTGGAACACCATTCTCACGTGCAACACGAAAGTCATCCGCACCATAAGTTGGTGCAGCATGCACGATACCTGTACCATCTTCGGTGGTCACAAAATCGCCAATGATCACGCGGAAAGCATTTTCACGTAATTCTTCCGATGTGATATAAGGCATTAATTGATGATAGCGTAAGCCAGCTAATTCCTCACCTTTAAACTCAGAAGCGATCTCCCAAGGAATAACTTTGTCACCAAAGCTGTAATCTTGGAAAGATACCTGCTGACCTTCTGCCTTAAAATGCTTGTTGATTAGGTTTTTCGCCAAAATAACCGATACTGGTGCTCCGGTATACTGGTTAAAGGTGCGGATTTTTACATAGTCAATATTCTTTCCAACTACCAAAGCTGTATTACTCGGAAGAGTCCATGGCGTAGTAGTCCAAGCGATGAAAGCTACATCTTCATCTTCTGATTCGACTAAACTGTCGATCATCGGATGGATCTGTTGCTTATCCAAACGGAATTCTGCAACGATCGTTGTATCCTTCACATCCTTATAGGTGCCTGGCTGATTTAATTCATGCGAACTTAATCCTGTTCCAGCAGCTGGAGAGTAAGGTTGGATCGTATAGCCTTTGTATAGTAAACCTTTTTTGTATAGATCCTTCAACAAGAACCATAAGGTTTCAATATATTCATTTTGATAGGTGATATATGGATTTTCCAAGTCTACCCAGTAGCCCATTTTCATGGTCAGGTCATTCCATACGTCGGTGTATTTCATCACCTCTTTACGGCATGCTTCATTGTATTCCTCAACGGAAATCTTCTTTCCAATATCCTCTTTTGTGATGCCCAAAGTCTTTTCCACCGCCAATTCGATTGGTAGACCGTGGGTATCCCAACCACCTTTACGTTTTACCTGAAAGCCTTTTAGGGTTTTATAACGACAGAAAATATCCTTGATCGTACGTGCCATTACGTGGTGAATACCCGGCATACCGTTCGCCGATGGGGGACCCTCATAGAACGTGTATGGTTTACTCGCTGGACGATTGGAAATACTCTTTTCGAAAATATTCGCCGATTCCCAACGTTTTAATACTTCTTGGCCGATCTCCGGTAGATTTAACTGCTTATATTCCTTGTACATCACTAATTCGTATACTAATTTTTAAGGTCGCTAATTTAGTGAATTAATACCATAATATGATAAGCCTAAGCGTATTTTAATAGATAGACCGCTTCGCTGTTAGATGTGAGACCGCTCCGCTGTTAGATAATAGACATCAGATAACAGACTTTGGCCCTGTGGGCAGTTTTTAAAGTATTAAGTATATTTAGTATTGAGTAGTTAGACCTATTGGCAGGATAATAATTTTGCTATTTACAACTCAGAGCGAAGCGAAGAGCCTAGGCCCAGCGGGCAGTATTAAGTAGTTAGTACAGAGTATTTAGACCTATTGGGGGATAGTATTAACGTCATTTACAACTCGGTCGAAGCATGCTTCGACCACCATCAAGTATACCTTCCAATCTGTTTTCTGTTGTCTATTATCTGGTGTCTCAAAAAATAAACGGGCTGACATTCCGTTCGCTTTCGAACGGGATAAATCCCTTTTCTTCAAGCTCTCTCAGTACCGCCCCTACCTAACGTAATACCTAGATAACTTGTCGCTTTTACTTTTTCTCCTTTCTACTTTCCCCTTTTTCCTTTCCAATTTCTGTTGTCTTTTGTCTGTATTCTCATCGTCTCTTAAAGGGGTTTCCTTCGAGACACTTTCGGATCTCCTTCGGAACTTGTTCGGATCTCCTTCGGATCTCGTTCGGTTCCGACCGAACGAGATCCGAAGGAGATCCATATCAGATCCCTAACAATTCCGTTGTTGTATCGAACGGAACTCAAGGGAATATGGCGCTTAATAGAAACTAAAATACAAGCATTAAGAGGGGATAGGTCTTTAAGAATACAAAATGAGGACATAAAAAAACAGCAGCCTTATATTCAAAGACTGCTGTTTTAAACGATATCGTTAGTTTCCTTACGCAGAAAAACTGCTTCCGCAGCCGCAAGTGCTGTTTGCGTTAGGATTGTTAAATACAAATCCTCGAGCATCTAAGCCCGATTTGAAGTCGATTTCCATTCCTGCAAGGTATAATCCATGCGCTTTATTCATAAATACACGGATGCCTTCAATAGAATATTCCGAATCGCCTTCTTTCTTTTGATCAAAACCTAATACATAGCTCATGCCGGAGCAACCTCCACCTTCTACACCAACACGTAGACCAAAGTCCTCTCCAATCTCCTGTTGGTCGATTAATTTCTTAAGCTCTTTTAATGCGCCCTCAGTCAATGTTACCGGAGCAACTGCTGTGATATTTTCTGTAGCCATGCTTTTCCTCTGTTAATATTCCTGCAAAATTACATAATTTCTTGAGCAGTTCCGATTTTTGGGCTTATTATGACAATCCGACAACGAAATAGGGGAGAGGAATTGAGCATGTTGAATTGCCTATAACGAAAATGTAATCGTATTTCAATCTGAGGATTTGGCTAAAAAGAGCGGTATTGCTTAACAGAATGGCAAAAGATAAAAAACATTTGATAAAAGTTGGTTATTTGTTAAGGCAATACTTTGTAATTATCTATATTTGCAGCTTAAATCGAATAATTAAATTTTCCCAATAAAAAAGTTTCAACATGGAAAGAGATCAATCCATTTTCAATCTAATTGCCGAGGAGCTTAAGCGCCAGGAAGAGGGTATCGAGCTAATTGCTTCGGAGAACTTCGTGAGCAAGCAAGTAATGGAAGCTGCAGGTTCTGTACTTACGAACAAGTATGCAGAAGGCTTACCAGGAAAACGTTATTACGGTGGTTGCGAGGTTGTCGATAAAATCGAAACCATTGCTATCGATCGTGCTAAAGAATTGTTTGGTGCGGAATGGGTAAATGTTCAACCACACTCAGGTGCCCAAGCGAATGCTGCTGTATTCCTAGCGATTTTAAAACCTGGAGATAAGATTTTAGGATTTGACCTTTCTCATGGTGGTCACTTGACGCATGGTTCGCCAGCGAACTTCTCTGGAAAGTTATACCAGCCTTTGTTTTACGGTGTAAAACAAGACACTGGATTAATTGATTACGAACAATTGGAAGAAACTGCTTTACGTGAAAAACCAAAGGTTATCATCGTTGGAGCGTCGGCTTACTCTCGTGATTGGGATTATGCGCGCATCCGTAAGGTTGCTGATCAAATTGGTGCTTTGGTTGTTGCGGATATTTCGCACCCAGCTGGTTTAATTGCTCGTGGTTTATTAAACGATCCAATTCCTCACTGTCATATCGTAACAACGACAACCCACAAAACCCTTCGTGGTCCTCGTGGTGGTATGATCATGGTAGGTAAAGATTTTGAAAACCCTTGGGGAATCAAAACTCCAAAAGGCGAAACGCGTACGATTACCCAATTATTGGATCTAGCTGTTTTCCCTGGTACACAAGGTGGTCCTTTAGAACATACAATCGCAGCAAAAGCAATTGCTTATGGCGAGGCACTTTCTGATGAGTATTTGACTTACATCAAACAAGTACAGAAAAATGCGCAAGCTTTAGCTCAGTTCTTTGTAGAGAAAGATTATAACATTATCTCTGGTGGAACGGATAATCACCTAATGTTGGTTGACTTGAGAAACAAAGATATTTCGGGTAAAGAAGCTGAGGCAGTATTAGGATTAGCAGGTATTACGACAAACAAGAACATGGTTCCATTTGATACACGTTCTCCGTTTGTTACATCTGGTGTTCGTTTCGGTACAGCGGCAATTACAACTCGCGGTATCAAAGAAAATGAAATAGTACAGATCGGTGAATTGATTGATGAAGCTATAACAAAACGTGCTGATGAGGCTGCTTTGGATGCAATTCATGGAAAAGTAAGAGAGATGATGGCTCAATTTCCATTATATAAGTAGATTATAAGTAAAATTTAAAATATTAATAGCTCCAAGGGTAACTTTGGAGCTATTTTTGTATACCTATTTTAGTGTGAAGAAATGTTAAAAATCGGAGCCGATTTTTGATACATCGGAATTTTTAACTCTCTTTGAATCTTAAACATTAATTAAACGCCTATAGAAACACGACTACGCTTAACTGTAAAAATATACAAAGACATAGCAAAACTCTAGCAAGATTTGTGGAGGTATAATTATGAAACTATTGAATAAAAAGAGCGACCAGCAATTGGTACAAGCGTATGTAAAGGGCGAAGAGAAGGCACTTCAGGTATTACTGGAGCGCTATAAAACGAAAATCTACAGCTCCATCTATCATCAAGTGAAAGATCAGTATTTAGCTGAAGATATCTTCCAAGAGACATTCATTAAAGTTATTAATACCCTTAAAGCAGGACGCTACAATGATGAAGGTAAGTTTTTACCATGGGTCATGCGTATTGCGCATAACATGGTGATTGACCACTTCCGTCGTGAAAAAAGAACACCAAACATTTTGAATAACGATGGGTTCGATATTTTCGAGGTACTACAGTTCTCGGATGATTCGGTAGAAACCAAAATGGTCAAAGATCAGCGCGATGTTGATTTGAAAAAAATAATTCAATTACTACCGGATGATCAGAAAGAAGTATTAATTATGCGCCTATTCTGTGAGATGAGTTTTAAAGATATCGCAGATATCACTGAGGTTAGTATTAATACCGCTTTAGGTCGTATGCGTTATGCTTTGACTAATCTGCGTAAAATGATTGAAGAGAATAATATGGTATTTCAGTTGGGGTAATAATACCCAAGAATTACTGGACATAATGAAAGGTCGATCAACTTGTGTTGGTCGACCTTTCATTTATAAAATGAAATCTAATTTGATTCGCGGGATAAGCCTTTGGTAGTTTAACTGTCAATTTGTCTTAAAAACGGCGTTATTTCCTTTTTTTTGTGCAATTTTTTTATTTCTTTGTAATAGGTGTTGTTTGGAATTAGATTTGATGATAGTACAGAAATTAGAAATTAAAAGATATTAAAGATATGTATTGGATAATATTTATTGGAATTATGTTGGTGAGCTGGATAGTCCAGATTCGCTTTAAGAACAAGTTTAAGAAATACTCGGAGATGCCGTTGAGTTCAGGGATGTCAGGTGCGGAGATTGCACAGAAGATGTTGAACGATAATGGCATTTCAGATGTGCAGGTTATTTCGGTAGAAGGGCAACTAACGGATCACTATAACCCTGCTAACAAAACGGTAAATTTAAGTCCGGATGTTTATGCTGGACGTAGTGTCGCAGCTGCTGCTGTTGCAGCTCACGAATGTGGTCACGCAGTTCAACATGCTACGGCATACTCGTGGTTACAATTTCGTTCGGCTATGGTGCCTATTACTTCAATTGCATCCAAGTTGGTGACTTGGGTATTGTTAATCGGGGTGATTATGGCTGCTTCAGGTAATTTTATTGTGTTGGCTGTTGGTGTTGGAGCATTGTTCTTGACCACCTTGTTCGCCTTCATTACCTTACCTGTGGAATTCGATGCTTCTAACCGTGCTTTGGCTTGGTTAGATACTGCAAATATTACACACAGCCAAGAAGAACATGATGGTGCTAAAGATGCCTTAAAATGGGCTGCCATGACTTATGTGGTTGCTGCATTAGCTGCATTGGTTTCCTTGCTTTATTATGCTTCGATACTTTTTGGTGGTCGTAGAGACTAATACGAAAGTATGCTTATAACGATATAAGAAAGATTTATGAGAGCGCTCCTTTTAGGGGCGCTTTTTTTTGAATTAATTCAAAACTATTTTATTCTTTTTCAATGAATTTCCTAACATGGAATATTGTTCTGGTTTTTGAATTAATTTCTGGTTATGACTAATAATTGAGAAAATAAAGGTTTAGTTGTTAAACTTATGTAATAACTATTAAAAAACTTTTATTATTAAGGAAATACCTCTAAATTGCTGGTCTTAAGAAAGATATCTGATTTAAACTTATTATACTAATTCATCAAGGCTAGACGGAGAACTGGCCTTTATGTTTGACAATTAGAGTTATAGCTCAATTATTTGTTTTGATCATTGTTTTTTATGATTAGAATCATAAGTTAGTGTGATGTGGTATCGAATTTAGGATGTATGGATTTAATAGTTTTGCAGTAGTTATTAAGAGAACTATACGAGAATTAACCACCAATATCAATTGTTAATAATATGGAATTTGGGATAAAGGAAATCCTAGGTACCTCCAATGCTTTTTCACTTTCTGATAAAATATGGACGAGTACCATTTATAAAATCGTTTTTATTCCTGAAAAGGGTAGTAAGCTAAGTATTCAAGGAGAGGAGTTTGAATTTGAACCATTTAATATCATATTTATTCCAAAGGAAATACAATTGCAATGTATCGGATTGGAGGACCGCCCTTTTACTTTAATTTATTTTTCTGAGGAGTTTTTTAATCGCTCGGTTCAAGATTCCGAGTTTTTAAAGGATTGTGGTCTATTTTCCGGAGAGGATCTACTTTTCCGGACGATTAAGATTCCAGAAGGCTTTAATTCCATGTATAATTTTATTGAAGATCATTTAGAGTTATCAAAGAACAATTATGGTCAACTAGCCTACCGTGAGTTGGCCTATACGTTAATTAAACAGATTATTTTATTAGGAACAGTTTATTTAAATATGTTTCCTGTTTCTGAGCAGTTTGCTGATCAATCCGAATTGCTTTATGCGCGTAGATTTCAACAGTTGGTTGATGAGTTTGTAATTTCCGAGAAAAAGGTGCCTTTTTATGCAGAAAAGCTAGAAATTAGTCCACGAAAGCTAACCTCTATATCCAAAAAGGTGTTGGGAAGGACGCCCAAGGAACTTATTAATGAGGGCTTCTTGCGCCTGAGCAAGCGCATGCTATCCCGCACCCAAAAGAGCATCAGACAAATTGCCTGGGAATTGCAGTATACGGATGAGAATAACTTTAGTTCTACTTTTTTGAAATTGTCGGGTGTGACTCCGAGGGAGTATCGGAAAAGGTGGCAAAAATAAGGGTAGCCAAAAAGTGAATTTAATTGTTTAAATAGGGTGTTAATATCGTTTTTTTTGGTAGATTCGGGTAATATCATTGACCTAAAAATTTATTGCGTATGCTGCGGTTATTCTTGGTTGTAGTAGTGTTTGGATTCTTTATGAATGCCGTGTATGGACAAGCAAAGGTTCGCTTAAATCTTGTTGTTAATCAAGTTCAAAATATTGTTATCAATCCCGATCAAACTACCTTATCATTGGTATACTCGAGTTTAGAGGATTATCAACGTGGTGTTGAATTAATTAAACGGGCCCATATTACTGTTTTTAGTACGGAAGCTTTTGAGATTAAGGTCCGTTTAGCTGATGAAGAGTTCTCTCGGTTGGATAATAGCGGTGTTCAAAAAGTGAAACTTCCCAATGTAAAGGTAAAGGCGAGTTCAAGTACGCCTATTTCTGCGGTTTCTTTTCCACAAGCGAATTTAAACATCCATGGATCTACATTGATTCGCTCAAATGTTCCCATCATGGGTACAGACTTTGATGTGACCTATAAGGGACCAGGGGGAAATGATCTTGTCCCCTTTGTTGATAAGGCAAAGAAAGTTGTCTATAGTAATGAAGTGCTGTTTAGTATAGAAACGAGATAGGTAGTAATAGAGATAGAACCCAGGGAATAAAAATTATGAAATGCCATATATAATAAAATATTCCTCTTCTTGCTGCCCACTAAGAAAGATTTTAAATTAATCCTTTTATCTAAATTAAGATTTTCTGATTGCTTGTCTGTGTTAAACAGATTAGTTTAGTTTTTCGATCTGCATTCTATTTCCCCAAGTTCTTTCAGCAAAGGACACCATTCTTCCTTTCTAATCATTTAACATTTGCCTCTTAGAAGGACTTCGTTGACCTAAATAAGTTAATGGATGAAAGAAATTAGTTTGTTTCTCTTATTAGGAAAATTATGATTTATCGAAATTCAGTGAAATAATGTATAAATTTTCTTTATGTGGTAAATTTTGATTTATTGAATTTCAGTAATAATTAAAGCCGCATTTTGAAGCTGAATAGCTACAAATAAGAAAGAGTTGGGAGCTTTCCCACGAGAAATCGTAAAAGAAATTACCAAAAATGGTGTCGATTATAGGTAATTTTTAACAGTAAAGTTGTTTGTGTAAATGGCTGAAATACAGGTGTTATATAGCTTTTATTCTTTGTTTAAATAGTTGTAGCAGTGGATTTTTTGGGGATACTGGAAAAGAGGTGAAGTAAAGGTGAAAATTCAACAGTCTTAAAATCATATTTTGGATGCTGAATTTCATAGTTTTTGTCTTAGAGAGCTCATTACCTTTGCATCACAAAACAATCATAATAGTAGATAATCTAAGTTAATAAAAAATCAATTAACAAACAAAAAAATGAAAAATTTATTTTTAGTAATCACAGCTTTAATTTTGACAGTAGGTGTTTCACACGCCCAAACTACACCTAATCAAGCAAAAGTAAAAGTGAACATTGAGTTGAATCCATTCCAGACGATTGAGATTGGTTCTGGAGCAGGAACAAATGGTGCTATCACCACTGGCTATGGAGATGAGCTTACTTTGGAATATAAAAGTGCAGATGATTACAAAAAGGGTGTTGAGAAAAATGTTTTGAAACAATTGAAAGTTACTTCAGTAGGTTCCGGTTATAAAATTTTGGCTACCCTTTCTGATAATGCACAATTTAATAAAGTGAATGGTTCAGGAGATGCAAAAGTAGATGCCAGTCAATTGTTAAAGATTGCAGTAGGAAATAAGTCGAGCATGGATGCTGCTGCAAGCATGGACTTAGGTTCTTTCGGAACAACTTCAGGAGCGGAATCTTCTGTATTTGATCAAGAATTAGACGTAAAATATACTGGTAAAGCGATTACAGATGTTAATTTGTTGAAAAAAGTATTAAACGATAAAACGCAGGCAAAATATTCGATTGATGTAGTTTACACGATCGCTGCCAACTAATAAAAGTGTTTTAGCCACATATAACAAGCAAGTATTGGTTTAGGCTAATGCTTGCTTTTTTTTGCCTTTCCAATTTTATAATGCACAACTATGAGAAGTATACTTCTTCTATTTATATTATTCTATATTCCATTTTCTTCCACAATTGCGCAAACCGGTTTAACAGCTGGGCCCCCTCGGGTTTACTTTGTTACAGATCCTGGGCAACAACAGATGCAATTTATTGATGTCACTAATCCAAGCAAAGATTACGCATTGGAATTGGGTGTTTCATTTGAAGATTGGTCATATTCCATTGTCGGTGATAATGTGCTTAGCGCAAAAGGAAGTTTAACCAACTCTTGTTCATCGTGGTTGAGTGTTTCTGATCCTTACTTCTCTTTAGCGCCTGGTGAATCCAAGCGCATTCAAGTGACGTTGAATGTTCCTAAAGACATGTCTACACAAAATGAGACTCCCGTTCATACCAGTATGTTATTTGTTACTCAATTAAATCCAAGGGCACGGTCAGATCGAGATGGTGCAACGATTCGATTGGCTGTTCGTTCAGGAATAAAAATTTACCACCGCCTAAACGGAAGAGAGCAACAAGATATTGATATAACAAATATTTCCTACTTAACTGTTGATAGCATGGGGGATTTTTTGGCTGCGGATTATGATGTTCATTCTAATACTTGGATGGAAGGAAAAGTGCGTACAGAATTGATTAACCAGGAGAACGGTAAAAAAATAAATATAGAGGATATAGGCTTTTATGCATTACCTAAAGATGTGCGAAAGCAGTATATCCAATTGCCAAACGATTTGCCGTCAGGTAAATATGTGGCATCGGTTATCTTTTTATATAATGATCAAGAGTCGGTAAAAGTCGGTGAATTGGAGTTTGACCATGTTGCAAAGAAATAAACAGCTTTCGTTACTCGTATTGGTCTTGTTCTTAGGAACGGGGATCTTGCGGGCGCAAGTACGTTTAGCTGCCTGGTCCAGTAATTACGTTGAGTTGTCATCTTATTTAGGGGTTCAAACTGCAGATCGCTTTAATACTTTTCAGTTTATGATTTCCGGGCAGAGCACCCATAAACCTAATTGGACATTTACTGTTAGGCTTATGGAACCTATACTTCCTGTTTCTGGAGGAAGCAATGTTTCCGGACAACCCTTTCCTGCGGATAAGATTAGCTTAATCTGGACTGGTGATAACAATAGCCCTAACTTTTTCTTAGATGGAATAGGGGCGAACAAAAATCCTATTCGTTTGCAATCTGCAGGCGAGGTCAAATTGATTGATCGAGGAAAACAAGCCTTAAGTACGCATGGTGGACACAGTGCAAATTATCAATTGTATGCCGCTCTAAAGATTGATCAAGGGAAGTATTTGGATGGTTTTGTAAGTCCTAATCCATATACGCACTTACGTTATCGCGTTTCTTTATTATTTACCGTCTATGATGAACAAGGCATATCGATGGGATCCGTGCCACTGGATTACGACCTGCAGATTAGACCAAGATTAACAGATGGTCATTTGGTGGATGTTGAGCCAGACTTTAGTATTCGTTTTTTACCGGAGGCAAGTCAAGTGCGTATGCAGTTTCTGAGGGCACAGGATTATAAAGAAGGCGTTAGGGTACAGTTGAATAATGCTATACAAGTCAATTCAAATACCGACTATGAAATACGCGTTAAATCAATGGATCCACAATTTGTTTCGGCCAATGGTTTGACACTTCCATTATCCATATTGACCATTAAATTACTTCCTGGTCAGGGGGTTGAACCGGTAGGGAGTTATCCTATTATCTCCCTTTCCTCCATGGAACAAAGTTTGGGAAATGGAAGGTCACAGGATAAAAATATTCAACGCCACTATCATTTAAATTATCAAGCTAAGTTAGATTCCGATCAGCTTAGTCATATTCGAACGGGGAACTATGAGGTTTCCATCTTATACTTATTGATGCCAAAATAATGTTAGGCACTGCCAATAAATATATCTTTCTCCTTTTTATTTCCATTGGGGTATTAATAGGACGAGCACATGCTCAAGAGCATGTGGAGAATGGAGAAGTTATGTTGCTGGTCGATTCTACATTAACCCTTTCTGCGGGTTTAAACTCTTTGGTAGTGGCCGTGCGAAACGATAGTGATACCACCTTTGAAGGATCCCTAAACATCAAGTTGCCCAAAGGATTAGATATTCTTGGTCAGACTGAACGTAAAATTAGTTTGGCAGCAAAGAAAAGCTGGTATATTTCTTTAAAAATTAGGGCAAGCTCCATGTCTGGATTGAAGGCAAAACATGTGATTGGGATATTGCGCAATTCTTATGGGGAAGCTTTATTTACTAAGAAGATCCAAATTAATGTCCCCTTATTTAAATCCTTAAAATTATTTAATGAATCGTCTTTCCAGACCTTAAAACAGGTAGGAGATTCTGTTTACATTAAGATACGGGTCAGTAATATTGGTAGTACAGACGAATCGATCAAATTATTATTTTCTTCCCCGGACCGTATTGGTCGTTCCATATTTTTAGAGAAAAGTATTCAATTGGCAAGTGGTGGAGATACATTGATTTCCATGGCTTTTGTACAGGAAAAATACATGTTGTCGAGAGCTCATTTTACCCTACGGGTCAATGGTTTATATGAAAACAATGATATTTTTGACCAACTGACATTAACCTATTCGAGTCTTGTCAGTAATCGGAATTTCAAAGACCTAAATCCTAATCTTCAACGCTCCTTAAGTTATTCACCAAATTATATCGAATGGCAAACCAACAATGTTCTGGCAGATAGGCGAACGCATTTTTTGCGTTCGGAAGGTAAGTATGCGTTAGGGAGAGGGACATTAAGTTACAGTGCTTTAATGACTAAATTGGATGGTCTGGAAAAACCGCTTTTAAATAATTCTTTCTTGGAATACAGCCAAGGAAAATCAGCCATAGCAATTGGTAATTTCCAAGAGAATTTAGAGCAATCCTTGTTTGGACGTGGTATTCGTTATCAGCATGCCGATACGTTGAAGGATATAGGTTACATTGTTGGGGCTATGGAGCGAAAATCAGATTTACTTGGTTTTTATGAGCATCAAAATACGGGGTATTCTTTTTTTGGGAAATTGCAATTGGGACAATTTCGTCCTGATCGTAAATATTATGAAGGTCAATTAATTTACGATAGAAATCAGCTGGACAGTAATGTAAGTGTATTATGGAGTAATAGTTTTCATATCATTCCAAAACGTTATCAAGAGTTTGTTCAAGTTAAGGGTTTTGTAGCTGGGGCTATTCAACAATATTTTGGTTTCGGAAAAAATATTGGTAGTGTAGAGCCAGCTGTAGGATTAGGACTGAACGTGGAAAGCAGGTGGAGGAAGATGATCTTTCAGAGTGAGAATTTTTATAGTTCAGCTTATTATCCTGGAAATAAACGAGGCACTATTCAATTTATACAAAGGGTTGGCAAAAATTGGAATAAGGTGATGGCAAATTTTGGATTTACCTATATGAAGTATGCTCCAGATTATTTCTCTGTACAATTTTTGAATTTCCAAAGTGAGATTGCCCGGTGGGAAGGCAACATTTATTTGCCACTTTCAAATTTTGGATCTGTGAGCTTAACACCTAGCTTTAATAAGGATAGAACAGCTATGCTGACTTCATTTGGTCAGCAAGATTTTCATACCCAATCTTGGCGATTGTTGTCTACCTGGAACGCTAGAAGTAGAAACTTAAAACAACACCTGAATTTAATAGCGGAATCAGCTTACCTCACTAATTTATCTAATGATAAATCGCAGTTTTCTTACAGGGCAGATTTGACTTATCATTACCAGAATTTTGGTGTGAATGCTACATATCAACAAGGGGCATTGCAATCTAGTGATTTATTGAGTGCATCATTCGTGACGGAAAATCAACGAGATCGCTTTTCCCTAGGTGCTAGGTATGATGGTAAGATAGGGATGAATAAGTTCGCATGGTCATCGGCTATTATGCTCAATAGTCAACTGGGATATGGGAAAAGTTATGCCGGATCATTCCAATTGAGGTACCGTGTCCTTGCGAATACAGAGATAAGTGCTATGGTTCAATTGAATTATTTACAATCGATCCATTCCGATGCCTACTTGAACCAAAATAGTAGAATCGGCGTTCGCCAATTATTCGACTATAAAAAAGGCCCTGTACAAAAGCGTACATCGGGTGATCTTCATGTTTTCTGTTATTATGATCATAACCAAAATGAGGTTTATGATGAAGGAGATGAGCCGGCAAGTAAGTATCATTTTACGGTTAAGGATTTGTTGCTGTATACCGATAAGAGTGGGAAAGCCAAGTTTAAGAATCTCCCATATGGTCAGTATGGCCTTTTCTTCCCTCAAAAGGATCATTTCATGGCAAACAACAAAACGATTACCATTGATCAAAAACAAATTTCGGTAGAAATTCCACTTCATCGTGGAGGGACATTGAAATCCTCCATTAACTTATCTTATATAGCCGGAATCAGTATGGAGACGAACTTGAACTTAGATCGATTCACCTTATTGGCGAAAAACCATGTTGGCAAAGTCTTCCGTATACCTAGTAATATTCAAGGACAATTCGAATGGAGTCTTCCAGAGGGGGGCTATGAGGTGGTTCTGGATGAAAGCAGTTTAGGAGTGAATGAAATATGGGAAGGGGAGGGTGTTCAAGTAGAGATACGTTCTGGGGTTTTGAATACAATTCCAGACTTTGTCGTAAAAGTAAAGTCTAAAAAAATCGAAGTGAAGCGTTTTGGGAAAGGATAAGATGATTGGTTTTTGGGTTATTACCTATAGAAATAGCTGAACCCCTATAAATCTGGGCTCTGTAATGGATTTTTCTTCCTCATTTTTACGCCTTTTACATCAGAAAAGGATTTCCTTTCGATTGGATTTATTAACTTTGTGGTTTAGCAAGAATTTTCAAGAGACTAATATATGTTTTCAAATCTTCAGGATAAATTAGATAGAGCCTTTAAGGTTTTAAAGGGACAGGGGAATATTACGGAGATCAACGTTGCGGAGACCATGAAAGAGATTCGCAAGGCCTTATTGGATGCCGATGTGAACTATAAGACCGCAAAGACGTTTACCGATGATGTTAAGCAAAAAGCACTAGGTCAAAATGTATTGACTAGTATTTCTCCTGGTCAGTTATTGACCAAGATCATGAACGATGAACTGACCGAGTTAATGGGCGGTACAGTGACAGAGTTAGAGCTTACTAAGAATCCTACAGTTATTTTAATTGCTGGTTTGAACGGTGCGGGTAAAACGACCTTCTCTGGTAAATTAGCTAATTTCTTGAAAGCTTCTAAAGGTAAAAAGCCTTTATTGGTTGCTGGAGACGTTTACCGTCCTGCAGCGATAGACCAATTGGAAGTTTTAGGTCAGCAGGTGGGTGTGCCGGTTTATGTAGACCGTGAGTCTACTGATCCAATCGCTATTGCTGTTGCCGGTGTAGAAGAAGCAAAACGTAATGGACATAATGTAGTCATCATCGATACAGCAGGTCGTCTTGCTATTGATGAGCCATTAATGCAAGAAATTACTGCGGTTAAAGAAGCGACTAATCCGCAAGAGATCTTATTCGTGGTTGACTCCATGACAGGTCAGGATGCGGTAAATACAGCGAAAACATTTAATGATCGCCTTGACTTTACAGGGGTTGTATTAACTAAGTTGGATGGTGATACCCGTGGTGGTGCTGCTCTTTCCATTAAATCCGTAGTTAACAAACCGATTAAATTTATCGGTACGGGTGAGAAAATGGAAGCATTGGATGTGTTCCACCCAGATCGTATGGCGTCCCGTATCTTGGGTATGGGTGACGTTGTATCCTTGGTAGAACGTGCTCAACAACAATTTGACGAGAAACAAGCTGCAGAATTACAGAAGAAAATCCGTAAAAATAAATTTGATTTCAACGACTTTAAATCGCAAATCCAACAAATCAAGAAAATGGGTAACATGAAAGATTTGATGGGTATGATTCCTGGAGTAGGAAAAGCGATTAAAGATGTGGAAATTGATGACAATGCGTTTAAACCTATCGAAGCGATTATAGATTCGATGACTCCTTTTGAGCGTGAGAATCCAGATGCTATTGATCAACGCCGTAGAATGCGTATCGCTAAAGGCTCTGGTACTGATGTCAATGAAGTAAATAAATTGATGAAACAGTTTTCGGATATGCGTAAAGTAATGAAGCAGATGTCCAATCCAGGAATGGCTGCAAAAATGATGCGCAATATGCCAAAAATGCCAGGAAAACCTTTCTAATGCTTGAAGGATAAGTGATTTATCCATCGAGATGATAAAAATAAAAAAGAGTTGGCCGCATACTGGTCAACTCTTTTTCATATATAGAAAACTTAAATAGCTAAGTTTTTGTCTATTAAGTGATGCTAGAATAGCAGGGAATAGGATAGATATTCTAAAAAGCTATTCAATTGAATTAAATTTATTGTTAATTTTGTAATATGGACGACCCCGGGCAGATATCGGAATATGGTAAGATACTCTTAATGGCTATCATTGGTATCTTATTGGTCAGTGGTACCATGTTATTGGCGCGATTTCTAGCTCCAAAGAACCCCAATCCTATTAAATTAAGCACTTATGAGTGTGGTGAAGAATCAAGAGGTACATCTTGGGTGCAATTCAACCCTAGGTTTTATGTGATTGCCTTGGTTTTTCTACTCTTTGATGTGGAATTGCTCTTTATATTTCCTTGGGCAACGGTCTTCGGTCAAGCAGAGTTCATAGCAGCAGATTCACGTTGGGGATGGTTTTCCCTGATTGAGATGGGGATATTCTTAGCTATATTAATAGTAGGATTGATTTATGTTTGGAAAAGTGGGGATATCAGTTGGATAAAACCGCAACATAAAACACCGCAGGTGTCGGTAAATATTCCAACCTCTGCCTATGAAGCAATAAACAACAAGAGCTACAGCCTTCGTGATTATCAGGAACAAAGTATAGAAGCAGAATTAGCTAATAAAGCTGCTGAACCGGTAAAGGTTGGATTTAAACCAAGATTTAAAAAGCCTAATACAGACGCATGAGTTTAGATCAACGATTACAGCAAAATAATGGTGTTATCATTGCCAAGATGGATGATTTGCTTAATTGGGCAAGATTATCTTCGATGTGGCCAATCAGTTTTGGTATTGCCTGCTGTGCAATCGAAATGATGGGTGCTATGGCTGCAACGTATGATTTAGATCGATTGGGTGTATTTCCTCGTCCTTCGCCTAGGCAATCTGACGTTATGATCATTGCTGGTACAGTCACTTTTAAAATGGCTGATAGGATTAAGAAGCTATATGAACAAATGCCTGATCCAAAATATGTGATCTCGATGGGATCTTGCTCCAATTGTGGGGGACCATATTGGCAACATGGATATCATGTGGTAAAAGGAGTGGACAAGATTATTCCGGTAGACGTATATGTTCAAGGTTGCCCTCCAAGACCGGAAGCCTTAATCGGGGCGTTTTTAGAATTACAGAAAAAAATTGAACAACAGTCTTTATTGCAAGGGGATATCTTTCCTGTCGCAGTGGAGCAATAGAATACAATATGGCAAAAGATTTTTATGGTGACCTGCGTTTAGGGATCCTAGGTGGCGGTCAATTGGGTCGTATGTTGATCCAGGAAGCTATCAATTTTAATGTAAATATCCACGTACTGGATCCAGACCCCAATGCACCATGCAAGAAATTGTGTAACCAATTTGAGGTGGGTTCATTATCAGATTTTGAAACAGTCTATAATTTTGGAAAAGATTTGGACATGATCACTATCGAGATCGAAAAGGTAAATGTGGATGCCTTAGAAGCTTTAGAAGATGAAGGTGTCTTGGTTTATCCACAATCAAGAGTGATACGTTTGATTCAAGATAAAGGTCTTCAAAAGCAATTCTTCAAACAGAATGACATTCCTACTTCGGCATTTCAATTTGTGTCGAATAAGGATGGCTTAATGAATTGTCAGATTCCATTGCCTTATATTCAGAAATTGCGTAAGGATGGTTATGATGGTAAGGGTGTTAAGAAGATCAGTTCTCAAGCAGATTTCGCAACAGCTTTTGATGAGCCTAGCATTGTTGAAGAGTTAGTGCCGTTTGAAAAAGAAATCGCTGTTATTGTTGCTCGTAATGATAAAGGGGATATGGCTACATTTCCAATGGTAGAAATGGAATTCAATCCTCAAGCCAATTTGGTGGAATTCTTAATTTCACCTTCGACTTATTCCTTCGATATTCAAACCAAAGCGGAGAGCATCGCTAAGAAAATTGCGAACGACTTGCAGATTGTAGGTTTATTAGCCGTGGAGATGTTCTTGACAGAAGATGGTGATATTTTAGTGAATGAATTGGCCCCAAGACCGCACAACAGTGGTCACCAGACCATTGAAGGGAATTATACCTCCCAATTTGCTCAGCATTTACGTGCGATCTTTAATTTACCTTTGGGAAATACGGAGTCACGTTCAAATGCGATTATGGTGAATTTGTTGGGTGAAGAGGGATATGAAGGCTTAGCTAAATACGAAGGTATTCAGGAGGCTTTAGCAATGGATGGAGTGTATATCCATTTATATGGAAAGAAATATACCAAGCCATTCCGTAAGATGGGGCATGTATGTATTGTGAATCCTGATCGTTCCTTGGCGATTGAGAATGCCCGTAAAATACAACAGTTAATCAAAGTAATTGCATAATTAGGATAATTAAGAATATAAGATGGAAAACCCAAAAGTAAGTATCATCATGGGAAGCAAATCAGATTTGCCGGTGATGCAAGATGCTATTGAAGTTTTGAAATATTTAGGTGTAGAGACTGAAGTAACGATTGTTTCGGCACACCGTACACCAAAACGTATGTTTGATTTTGCAGAACAAGCTGCAGGACGCGGTATCAAAGTAATAATTGCCGGTGCAGGTGGGGCAGCCCATTTACCTGGTATGGTAGCTTCGATTACAACCTTGCCTGTAATTGGTGTTCCTGTGAAATCATCAAACTCCATTGATGGTTGGGATTCAGTTCTTTCTATTCTACAGATGCCTAATGGTATTCCAGTAGCTACAGTAGCGCTAAATGCTGCAAAGAATGCAGGTATTTTAGCGGCTCAAATTCTTGCTACTTCGGATGAGAAATTGGTGGCTGCAGTTCAAGCATTCAAAGATGAACTTCGTGAAAAAGTTGAAGAAACTGCTGAAGAGGTAGAACGTTTAAGGTTTTAAGAAATACGACATAAAAAAAGCTCGGAATGTGTTATTCATATCCCGAGCTTTTTTTATGTCTTTATGTTTTATTTGAAATTCTTCTGCATATAGTCGTAGGACTTTTTAATGCTAGCATATTTATCCGGCATATAGATATCATCCTGTTCTACGTAGGCGTATTTTAATCCGCTTTCATTGGCAAAAGTTACCATGTTTTTGTAGTCGATGCTACCTGAACCCACTTCAGCATACTTGGTTGTTTTAGTGACTTCATCTAAATTAATACTATCACGTTTGCCAGTTCTTTCATCAAATTTATTTAAATCCAATGGTACGGAGTTCGCACGATCCATATCCTTTATATGCCACTGAGAGAAACGACCAGGATATTTATCAAAATAAGATTGCGGGCTTTCTCCTGCCTTGGTGATCCAGAATAGATCCAGTTCAAAGGTTACTAGGTCAGGTTCTGTAAAGGCTAAAAGAATATCCAATCCCTTGGTGCCATTTCCAAACTCTTTAAATTCCCAATAGTGATTGTGGTAGCCTACTTTGATACCAGCTTTTTTAGACATTTCCCCGGCTTTGTTAAGCTGTTCTGCCATGTATTGGTATTCTGGTATGCCAAGCTTATTAAGTTTGTTTAGTGGTGGGATAGGGGCAATGATAAACTCTTGTCCCAAGTTATGGGCAACCTCAATATATTTCTCAATATTTTCCTTGTCAGAAGCGTCTTTGTCAAGGTACTTCTGCATATCATAATGACCACTATGTGTTTTCAGGTTATTGTCGTTCAGGATTTTCTTTAAGGCATCGGTTGTAATTCCCCAATGGTTTCCAGTACTAGGGTCAGCGCCATAAGTTTCTACATGCTTGTAACCGATTTTGGAAACCTGTTTTAGTACTTCCTCTGGATTTTCAGCTAGAAGGTCACGAAGAGTGAAGAGTTGTAATCCGATATTTTTTAAAGGGGAGCCAAGGTCGGTTGGTTTATTGTCGCATGCTAGGAACTGTGGGGCTATTATTCCACCCGCAATGCTTAGTCCTGCAAGCCTTATGAAATTTCTTCTTGATTGCATCATAGAATACGTTCTTATCTTTATTGAATATAGACAAATTATTTAAAAAATAAGCCTTAATTTTTCATCTCCTTTGAGGAGAAACGCCCGTAAACTTCTGTAGGCTGTTGAAAATTGATTTATGCTATAAGCTTAAGTAACGAATATAAATTTTCCCAAGTATAACATGGGTTTCAGCCATGAATAAAAAAAGGATTCTTTGTTAGAGAATCCTTTTTGATATTTCTTAAGAATTGGATAACTAACTTATACAGTCATGATATCTTTTTCTTTCAATTCAGCCAATAGATCAACTTTAGCAATATAAGCATCAGTTAATTTCTGAACTTCAGCTTCACCAGTTTTGATTTCATCTTCTGAAACACCATCATTTTTAAGTTTCTTGATGGATTCGTTAGCATCTTTACGGATGTTACGAACAGCTACACGACCTTTTTCAGTTTCTTCTTTCGCTTTTTTCACTAAGTCACGACGACGTTCTTCAGTTAATGGAGGTACAGCTAAACGGATAATAGAACCGTCATTCTGTGGGTTTAAACCAATATTGGAGTCCATGATCGCTTTCTCAATAACTGATAGCATTGGTTTTTCCCATGGTTGAATAACGATGGTACGCGCATCTGGAGTATTGATATTGCTCACTTGAGCTAATGGAGTGGAATTACCATAATAATCTACATAAATTCCATCAAGCATTCCTGGGGTAGCTTTACCTGCACGGATTTTCGTTAATTCCGATTCCGTATGTGCAACAGCCTTAATCATGCTTTCTTTGCACTCATCCAGTTGAAGGGATATAAATTCGTTCATATCTTGATTATATATATTCGTGAATGTTTATTAACTAACTACAGTTCCAACATGTTCACCGTTGGCTAATTTCAATAAATTGCCTGGTTTGTTCATGTCGAATACAATAATTGGAAGGTTATTCTCCTGACATAGCGTGAAAGCTGTCATGTCCATAACGTTCAAGCCTTTTTCATATACTTCGGTGAAGGATATGTGGTCAAATTTCTTCGCATCCGGGTTCTTTTCAGGGTCAGCAGTGTAGATACCATCTACGCGCGTTCCTTTTAGAACAGCATCAGCATTGATTTCAATTGCACGCAATGATGCAGCTGTATCTGTAGTGAAGTAAGGGTTACCAGTACCAGCACCAAAGATCACGATACGTCCTTTTTCTAAGTGACGTACTGCGCGTCTGCGGATGAAAGGTTCACAGATCTGTTCCATTTTAATCGCAGTCAAAAGACGGGTTTTAATGCCCACTTTTTCCAATGCATCTTGTAAAGCCATGGAGTTGATCACGGTAGCTAACATTCCCATGTAATCTGCTTGTACACGGTCCATACCTGCTTTTTCAGCACTTAGACCACGATAGATATTTCCACCACCAATTACAATGGCGATTTCCATACCTAAGCTATGAAGTTCTTGAATGTCTTTTGCGTATTGTTGAACACGGTTAATGTCAATACCGTAGCTTTGCTCACCCATCAAAGCTTCGCCACTGAGTTTAAGGAGGATACGTTTGTATTTCATATTTGATTTTTGGAATATTTCCAAAAGCCAAAGATATGACTTTTTGCTTGCGTTTAGTGAGATTTATTACCTTTTTTTACCTTTTCAATTACTTGCGCATAAAATTCCTCGTATCGAGGGACTATTTTACTCAGTTCAAAATCCTTCGCACGAAGCAATGCATTCTCTTTAAACTGTTTTAAAACATCGCAATCCTTCAAGATATTAATTGAATTGGTCGCCATATCATCAATATCTCCCACATCACTTAAATAACCACTAAATCCTTGAACATTCAGCTCCGGAAGTCCTCCCGTATTAGAAGAAATTACCGGTACTTTACAAGCCATAGCTTCTAATGCTGCTAATCCGAAACTTTCTGAACCCGATGGCATCAAGAAAAGATCAGCAATGGATAAGATTTCCTCTATAGCATCTTGTTTACCTAAGAATCGAATACAATCTGTAATTCCTAATTCTCTTGCTAGCTCTTCAGCTCTACGTCTTTCAGGACCATCTCCAACCATTAATAATTTGGCAGGAACTTCCTTGATAATCTTGTCAAAGATTCTGACAACATCGTCAACACGCTTAACTTTTCTAAAGTTGGAAGTGTGAACAATGATACGCTCTTGATTAGGAGCTATAGCTTTCTTGAAATGCTCATGATTCTTATTGTGGAATCGATGAAGATCAATAAAGTTTGGAATAACCTCAATGGAATTAGTAATCTGGAAATAGCTTAAGGTTTGCTCTTTCAGGTTTTCTGATACGGTCGTCACTCCATCGGATTGATTGATAGAGAATGTAACAACAGGACTAAAACTCTTGTCTTTACCAACAAGGGTAATATCCGTTCCGTGAAGTGTGGTTACTACAGGAATATCAATTCCATAGGTTGATAAGATTTGTTTTGCCAAGAATGCTACGGAAGCATGCGGAATAGCATAATGTACATGTAACAAGTCTAAGCCTTCAAAACGCACTACATCAACAAGCTTACTAGCAAGGGCAGTTTCATAAGGAGGAAAGTCAAATAAAGGATATTGATTAATCGCTACCTCATGATAAAATAGATTTTCAGAGAAAAAGTCTAAGCGTGCAGGTTGGCTATAGGTGATGAAATGTACTTGATGACCATTATTGGCCAAGGCTTTACCTAATTCTGTTGCCACAACACCACTTCCACCAAAGGTAGGATAACATACGATTCCTATTTTCATAAGCTGTTTTTTGTTGGTTTAAAGATAAGGATGCTTTTAGAATAGTTTTATAAAATTTTTGTTCGTTTAGTTTTTATGCTAATTTTATTACAAATGAACTATAATTCTGAAGATTTAATGACGGAGTTGTCTTTTAAAACAGCTCGTTCGGGAGGCAAAGGTGGGCAACACGTCAATAAAGTTTCCTCCAAAGTTTTACTTATTTGGGACTTGCAGAATTCCAATGTATTTGATGAAGAAGAAAAAGCTTTATTGAAAGACCGGCTGTTTAATCGCTTGACAAAACATGATATGCTGCAATTGGAATCTTCAGAAGACCGTAGTCAATTGCGTAATAAAGAAATCGTAATAGAGCGTTTCTTGAACCTCATTAATGAATCGCTAATACCCGATAAACCAAGAATTCCCACTAAAATACCAAAGCGAATCGTGTTGGAAAGACTGGATAGAAAGAAAAAACTAGCCAGTAAGAAATCCGATAGGCAATGGAAATATAAACCCTAATATTTCCTGTCTTTATTACAAAGTAAGCCATTGATTATTATCTTTTATTAAAATAATATCACTGTAAATCAGTGTTTTATGTGTTTTATTAGTTAATAAACTAAGTGTTTAGTTTGAAAACTAATACTTTAGTTATATATTCGTTGTATAATCGATTATAGGCAATATTGTCTTTTTTATAATTAATACCAATATGAACGAATTAAAAGAACTCACCAAGGCAGAGGAGCAGATCATGCATATCTTATGGGATATGAAAGTTGGGTTTGTAAAGGAAATTATTGATCAGATTCCTGAACCTAAGCCTGCATATAATACGGTATCTACAATTGTTAGGATTCTCGAAACCAAGGGTTTTGTGGATCACGAGTCCTTTGGAAAAAGCCACCGCTATTTCCCAAAGATTCAGAAAGAAGAATATAAGAAACTAATTACAGGAAAACTCTTACAAGGTTATTTTGAGAACTCAGCGAGCAGTATGCTTTCTTACTTTATAGAAGATAAGAAGTTAGATGTTAAAGAGCTTGATGAGATCATGAAGATGATCCAGAAACATAAATCTTGATAAAATCGAATCGTTATGATTTATATCCTATTAGTCAACGTCGCATTAGTACTTTTTTACCTGCTTTATCGCTTTGGGTTAAAGAGACTAACCTTTTTCCGATTAAATCGGATCTACTTGAATAGTATCCTCTTGTTTTCCTTGGTACTCCCGATAGGCATGTATTTGCAATATGAAGTGCCTGATGCTATGATCGTCCAAATACCTGAAATTGTTTATCAGCTAAACCCTGAAAAGACAAGCACGGTAATCAAGGATTCTACATCAGCATGGACTATAGCAGAATATTTGACCATCATTTATTGGATAGGGGTGTGCCTAGGATTAATAAAGCTAGGGCATAGCTTATGGAAGATAAAAAGACGTATAGATAGCCCCGATAAAAACGATAGTTTTTCTTTCTTTGGAAAGATCGTAATGGGAGAGAAGGTTCAAGGCAACGATGTCATGGAACAGCATGAATCAATTCATGTTCGAGAAGGGCATGCATACGACTTACTCTTATTGGATATCGTCACATTGTTCAATTGGTTTAATCCAGTATGTTATCTATTGCGGAAGGATTTAAAGCTATTGCATGAGTGTCTGGTCGATCAAAATTTTAAAAAGGATAGAGTGCAGTATGCTGAGCTGTTATTGGCCTATGCCATGCGGACAGATACCTCATCCTTGAGTTATGAGTTTTCCAATCAATCATTTTTAAAAGAGAGGATTAACATGTTATTTAAAGAAAATTCAAAATCAAATACCTTATTTATCTATTTATCGGTGCTTCCAATTGTGCTTTTGCTCATGACTATTTCTGTTAATTGCAAAGAGAATGTGGAGCAAAGTATAGCATCAGAAAGCAATGTCTTGGCAACTGCTTTAGCTAAGCTTCCAGGAATATCAGTGGCAGAAGGTATTGCTTCAACGGATACAATAAAGCCCAAAGAAAATAAGAAGGAGTCTACAGCTCCAATTAACATTAAATTAAAGGGAAAAGCCAATACGTTAGCTGTCGCTCAAAGTTCCGATAAGGAAGAATCAGCTACTGGAGGGAATCAAGCTAGGATTGTTCTTAAGGGGAAATCATCTTCCGAAATCGTTAATTACAATGATACAGATACTCCAGCTCAATATCCTGGAGGTATTAAAGCGTTTCGTGAGCAGATTGTAAGCAAAGTGGAATATCCCAAGGAAGCTATCGAAGTTGGAGTTGAAGGAGTTATACAGCTTTCTTTTGTTATTGATCCGACAGGAAAGGTTGTCGATACTAAAGTAGATAAAGATTTAGGCTATGGTGTAGGAGACGCTTTTATAAAAGTTTTAGATAATTCGGAGCGATGGATTCCTGCCACAGTAAATGGTAAGCCCGTTTCAGTTAAATTTTCTTTACCAATTCGAGTTGATTTACACGCAAAGTAATGTTTAAATCTATCTTAAAACTTGGTATCATCTTAGGGCTCGGACTTATAACATCCTGTTCGAGCCCTAAGTTTGTAAAAGGAGGCTATTTTCTAAACGGGATAGACCGTTATTTTAATCCAAAAGAAGAAACCAATATCTGGGTTTATTACAACTTTAGACCAAGAGAGACAGGACAGATGGGACTGAAAATTCAAAGCCTGTATCTTCAAGATAAAGAGATGCTCAAAAACGCAGGACTCTTAAAAAAGGGAAACAAAGTCATGTTTTCGGTTGTTCCTGATAATCCGCCTTATTACAATATGTTAGTTTTACAGCATGATAATCCAATAAAAAATTTAGAAGGATATCAAATGCTTAAGAACGGTGATAGCAAATACTATCAAAAGGATCTAGAAGTTGATAAGTTCTTATTGAGACACTATTACATTCCGGTTGCTAATAAGAAATCCATCAGTATGCTTTCTTACATTTCCAAGAAAGAGAGCAGGTTTAAACCATTTAATCAATTTGACTACTTGGCAAAGATTAATGCTGCTGCTTTACAATTGGAAAAGAACTATCGGATGTCATGGAGAATCAGCGGTATGGATGAATCACCCAATAACAAAGCAAGGATAACTGTCCCTCAAGAGTTATTTAAAAAGGAGAAGAAGCTGTTGCTTATGGTTTCTGAGGAGATAAACAAGGAATGGATATTATCTTATTTTCATTTAGTGACAAATAAGGATCCTAATCCCTTGCAGATTAACCTTCCTCCCGGAAAATTTCTGGTTCAGTTTTTAAATGAAAAGGAACAAATCTTGAAAGAGGAAGTCATGGAACCTACAAATCAGCAGTCTATTATTCCAATCAATTAGAAATATTATTATTTTTGCATTCAATATTAACTCACACTAAAGCTTTTTTAATGAAAAACATCAATTACCTTATTTCGTTCCTTTTATTTTGTCTTATACTAGGAGCTTCCCAAACAGTGTCTGCTCAGGAAAAAGTTGATACCCTTAAAAAGAAGGATAACTTGATTCATAGGGAAGGTTTTGAACATTCGAATATAGCCGTTGGAATGACTGCCTTTAGACAAGAGGTGGCAAGCTTGTATAGAATACCTCGAAAAGCTTATACTTCAAAAATTCAAGGGAGACTTGAAGCGACTTTTGTAATAGATAAAGAAGGTAAAATGACTAATATCGAGCTGACCAAAGATTTAGGCTTTGGGACAGGGGATGAATTAGTGCGTGTATTAACACAATTGGCTAAAAAACACACCTGGAAACCAGCGACAAAAAATGGCGAGCCTGTTCATGTACAATATTCCATTCCACTCCAAATAAGTTACTAGTGGAAATTCAATATAAAAAGAGCGGTGATTTAACAAAATCACCGCTCTTTTTAATATCCTATGAATAATTCTTAAGAAAGAAATAGTTTCTCTAATTCCAAAGGAGCTACATATTTACCATCCTTATAAACGCGCATGTTTCCACCGGAGATTTCATCAATCAAAATCAATTCTCCAGTAGCTTTATCATGTCCAAACTCTAATTTGATATCGTAAAGCTCTAAATCTTTTTTCGCTAATTCTTCTTTTACAATACCACAGATCATTTTCGTCAATTCCTTAAGCTCAGTATATTGCTCTCTGTTCAAGATGCCCAGCATAGCCAAAGCATCGTCTGAAATAACAGGATCTCCACGCTCATCATCTTTGATGGTTACTTCTACAAAACTATCCAGTGCTTGTCCTTCCTCACAATAAGCCGCATAGCGTCTTAGGAAGCTCCCTACGGCACGATATCTGCATATTACCTCCAATCCCTTGCCCAATACTTCCGCTTCTTTCACGGTCATAGTAACCTTGTCTAGGTCGGAAGCAATAAAGTGAGTTGGAATATTTAAGCTGTTCAACTTATTGAAAAAGAAGGTAGTCATTTTCAATCCTGATCGACCAGCACCTTCAATTCTTAAGCCTACAGTATTAGCTCCCGGATCAAACACGCCGTTTTCTCCAGTGACATCATCTTTAAATTGTAATAAAATTTCGTTTTTGCCTAAGCTATAGACATCTTTTGTTTTTCCTTGATAGATTTTTTCCATGCTGGTTGTAGTTAATTGGGACGAAAATATTAAAAAATAAGCTTTGTGCCTAATTATAAGTAGTTCATTTCCCTAATAAGAAAACCATAATATATTTACTGACCTATTTTTAATGCTTTAATCTCAGATTGTAAGGCTTCAATCCGTTCCAATAACTGTTGCACTACTTCAATGCCTTGAACATTTATCTCCAATTCATAATGCCAAGTAGAAAAGCGCTCAACGATCAATACTTGATCTTCTTCGATAAAAGCTTGTTCTTCTTGGTAGATGATTTCTATCAATCCATTACTATGTAATTCTTGAATGAATGTTTGCTCGATATTGTTAGATCGGCAGATATCGATCACTCTAAATAATGTTTTTTCCATAGTCTATTTCATTGAATCTGCTAATTGTTGAACCAATTTCTTCTGTTCTTCGTTCAGATGAGTTGGAATCTTTACATGAATTTCTACATATAGATCTCCAAATTCCCCTTCTTTTTTATAGATAGGGAAGCCTTTTCCTTTTAATCTCACCTTACTGCCACTTTGTGTCCCTTCTTTGATTTTCACATTAATCTTTCCGGTCAACGTTTCGACAATACTGTCGCCACCTAATAATGCTGTTGGAAGATCTATATCCATTTTGGTATATAGGTCATTTCCTATTCTGTTGAATCGATGGTCAGGTTTAATGCTAAAGGTGATATACAAATCTCCTTTTGGACCACCATTTACACCATCGGCACCTTGACCTTTAAGACGGATTTTTTGTCCGTCTTCCACACCCGCAGGAATGGTGATACGAATATTCTTGCCATTAACGGTGAAGGTCTGCTTGTGGGTTTCAGAAGCTTGATGAAGGGTTAATTCAAGACTTGTTTCAAAGTCTTGCCCACGGTAGGAACCTCGACGTCCAGAACTTCGTCCTCCACCAAAACGCGAACCAAATAGTTCCTCAAAGAAATCCGAATATTCTCCAGTATCGTAATTACCGGAATAATTGAAGTCATACCCTTCAAATGGATTTCGTCCAGCACCTGCACCTTGCGACTGACGGTATTGTTGCTGTGCTTTCTCATATTCTTCCCCATGCTTCCAATTCTCACCATACTGATCATATTTCTTACGTTTCTCCGTATCGGTTAGTACCTCATTGGCCTCGTTGATCTCTTGAAACTTTTTCTTTGCATCCTCATCATTTGGATTTAAGTCGGGATGGTACTTCCTAGCTAACTTTCGATAAGCCTTCTTAATATCATCCTGACTGGCTGATTTATCTAATCCTAGAACTTTGTAATAGTCTAAAAATGCCATGTTATCTATTGATTTAAAATAAGAACAAGTGTGAATGGGATTTGTTTATAGCTCCCTATTACCAAATGTACAATCAAATGCCTAAAATGTAAAGTCGAATTTGTGGAAACAATGCGACAGCTGAAGTGTTTAAAGGAAAAAGGATAACTATGAATACCAATAGACTTTCGAAAGCGATGGAGGCTTCGCTAATTAAGCAAATGACTAAAGAAAATCAAGCCTCACAGATTTATCTTGCATTAGGAATTTGGGCAGATTCACAAGGTTACGGTGGAGTATCCAATTTTTTATTTCGCCATGCTCAAGAAGAAAGAAACCACATGATAAAGATCATGATGTATATTCTGGAACGAGGTGGAACACCTAAAGTAGAGGCTGTTGAAGCTCCTTCTAAATTACCTAAATCCATGACCGAATGTTTCAATATGGTTCTGCAACATGAAATAGACAATACGAACGCTATTTATAGCCTGGTAAATCAATCCATGGATGAAAAGGATTGGGCTACTTGGAATTTTGCGCAATGGTTCGTGAAAGAACAAATTGAAGAAGAGAAATTAGCATTAGAGCTGATTGATAAATTGAAGATTGCTGGTGGTGACCGTGCTTCGGATGAGTCATTATTTGCATTAGATAAATTCCTAGGCGATGCTCCTGATGAAGTAACTTTAGCACGGGAGTCTACAGCGGATAATCCCGAATAAGCCCATATACTATTTTTTTAATATAAAAGCAGCTTGAATATCATGTCAAGCTGCTTTTTTTAAGTTTAAAGCCTGTAGCTTTTTATAAAGTAGATCTATTTATCTTCCAATATCCATGCCTTAGCATCTCGTATGAGATCATCAAAACTCTTTGCATGTGCTTTTTCTGTTGGTTCAATAGGACCTAGGTAAACTCTATTTTTAGGATCTTTAACTAAGGCTGACGCTAAAGCAATTGCACCGCCATTAGATAATGGAAAAGTTGCGTTAGCAGAATTTAATCCTGCTGTTTGTATTCCAAAGCTTTTTGCCAGCGGATTATTCAATAGGGCTATACTGGTCATCTCTCCACTACTAGCCGTCCTAGTACTTGTAAAAACGGCTATTTTTTTGTCCTTCTCTTTCTTAGGAACTTTTGTTAGCTTCACATTCCCAAATGTTCCTCCCTTTAAATACACACTGCTCTCACCATCTTTTCGAACAAAGCTCATTACCTTTCCTTCAGGGATTAATGCATTTAATCCTGCAATCATCGGATACATATTACCTCCATGATTCATGCTCAAATCTACAATCCAACCCTTAGGATTCTTTGATTGTAGATTCATGATGATAGCGTTTAAGCTATCTGCATACTCCTGAATCCCTTCAGCATTGTAGGAAGAAAATGCTGGAACAACCACATAGGCGACATTGTCTTCTAATAACTTACCTGTAGGATAGACTGTTTTACGAGGACCCTGCCCTTGCTTACCAGCATATGACTTCAAATTTTTATAACTGAAAGGGCTATAATAAAAACTATGAATATCCTTTTCTTTTCGTAAATAAGAAAGTAAGTAATTGACTATAAATGCATCATCTTTGCCATATTGAGTGCCAACTAATGCAGCAGGGAGATTCTTGTTTACTTCTTCCCAGTTTACACTATCTTTAACTATGCTATTGGTTTTTAATAATTTGACTACCTCCTCTGCAAAAGCAGTAATCTGTTTATCAGCTGGTCCTGTGACCCATTCTGATGTTATATTATCTATCTCAAGATCATGGTTTCCAAGCGAAATAAAAAGAACGCCTCTTTTAACTTCTGGCGAAATCATCAAAGAGAAATCGACCTCTTGCCATTGACCTTTTTTTGCTGGATCTAAATCAATAACGCCATCCTCACCACCAATCCTTTTCTTTTGTCCATCAAATAATTGCATGTAGAAATTAGAAATAATCTTTTCTGCAGAGCTTTTCACCATCGCTTTTACCCTCAGCTTTGCTGTTTTATCCGTTTCTATATGGACCGTTGTATTGGCGATCAACATGGCTCTTTCTTGCTTTTTAACCATCTTCAAGCTGTAATTGCCAGCATAGGGTGATTCTTTGCTAATTGCCAAGAAGTTATTGGCACTGTCTGAATTGCTGAAATTCCAACCAATAGCCTTGTTGTTTTCATTGACTTGCTCAAAATCCCCATTAGTAACTTGGGCTAAGGATGCTTTTAATCCCAATAAGGATAATAAAGTGAGCATGATAAATCGGAAAAGCATTTTAAAGATCATAAGTCAAGGGTTTAGTGTGCATTATAATAGTCCAAATTTCCCGTTAATTTGATACTGGTCTTGCCATCATAATCGAGTTTTCTAGCACCTCGAATATGACTTAACCCATTTAAATCTGCATGTAAGGTATCCAATCTCATAATATCACCTAGAACGAGTAAACTATTGTTGAGTTTAACGTTTAACCTATTAATTCTTGAGTTTTTGAGATTTACCGTGGATTCATCATTTACTTGGATATTTAAGGAGTTTTCAGATTTAGAGCCTCCTCTTATATTGCCGCTTCCAAAGGAAACATTCGATTTTTTATTAATGATGAAAGATTGCAAAGCAGGACTGATTGTGTCTATATCCTGATAAAAAATATCTAGGTCTTGTCCATTTATCGTTAAAGACTGTAATGGTGTTTTTCCCAAGTGTAATTCCATTCCGAAAATTGCATCCGTATTTAATTGAATATATAGGGTGCGATTTTTAACTTCATGATCAACTTCAACAAGATATGGACGATTATTAAATTGAATCTTATTCACTCCATCCGTATGAATTTCAAGATTTCCTGCTATGGGATTATATAACCAATTTGATTTTTCTACTATACCGTTTAATACAATATGATCGATATTATCTAATGGTATTGGTTTTGCGGTTTGCTTCTTACTGAATAGGAGCATAAAATCAGATAGATGATCTTTTGGTAATAGGGTTACTTGTCCATCTTTTTCTGTTCTATAGGAACCATTTATTTTGCCGCTTAGTGGCTTTAATACATAAAAACCCAATACGAAAACTAGGATGCCTGTAAGTATATAATAATTTGCCTTTTTCATGTTGTTAATAGTTTTGGTATAATTCAATTAACTCTTCTTTACTTATTTGAAGTAATTTCGCAGTCTGAAAGAATAACGGGGCTTCATTTGATAAAAAATGCTGCCTCTTGTTTTGTAAGATTTTATCAATAGCATCCTCAGCAACATAAAATCCAAGTCCACGTTTGTTAAAAATAATTCCATCTTGTTGAAGTTTATCATAAGCCCGCATAACTGTATTTGGATTCACCTCAATGCTGCTCCCTAAATCACGGACAGACAATATCTTTTCCGAATTTTTCCATTCTTTCTTGAGGATCTTCTCCATTACCATATCAATTATCTGTAGGTAAATCGGTTTTTCGTTATTGAATTTCATCTAAACCTCCTTGTTTTTAATTAACTGAAAAAAGGCTGAATAAAATAGAATGGATATAATGAAAACGATTAAAAAGGGATAATTCTGTAAATAAAATTTATTGTTGATGTATATTTCAGTACCTGTCCATAAAGCTCGACTGATATAGCCAGAAATTGAAACGATACAAATCGCTATCAATAGACCTTTTACCCTGCTATGCTTTTTAAAATAAAGTATCCCAACCAGGTAAATTGGAAGAAATGCAAAGAATGATAAACCCAAAACAGAAATAAATGGAATAATGGCACTATTAAATAAAATGCTGTTTATTGGGATTTGAGTATACAAATAACCAAATTCCTCATATGTAGTTCGTATTTCATCTAGATAGTTGAATTGTAGATAAAATTGTAAGAGTAGGTTGAGAAGTATAATAATAATCCAATTATATACAAAAATTGAAGCTGAGGTCAGTATATAACTCCAAAAGCGGGCCATTGGATTAATGGGTAAATTGAAATCCAATGGTCTCGTATATAGTTGTTGAAAAAACAACAAATGCAAAAAAGGAAGGATTAGTACTAATGCTACAGATTCGTTATAGAATCGACCAGATGCTAATTGCATCAACAAATAACTACGCTCCTGTCCCATTGCGTTTGATAATAAAGCAATTTGTTGTAAAGCTCCACTATGGGATAAAACAAATAAACCAACAAAGCCAATTAAGGCGACGATGGGAACACTCAGCAAGAGATACTTATTCCCTTTCAAGATGGTCTGGGTATATCTGATCGCTATATTCATGATTTTATATTTTGTTTGGATTGGTTAATAGCCGTGAAGAAAAATTCAATATCAAATCGGTTTTCCTCCATATTTTTGTTCTTGATCAAGTAGGTGGAACCATTGAGTTCATCCATTTGATAAATTACCTCATCATTTTCCTGAATGCTGCTTGTGATTTGATAATTCTGAGACAGATTTTCAATGCTATCATCGATTAGTAGGTGTCCATCTTTAAGAATTAACAAGTTTTCTAAAAGCAAGTCAATATCCCGGATTTGATGACTTGAGATCACAAAGGATTTTTCATCATTCATGGCTTTAGCAATCAATTTTCGGAAGATACTTTTGGAAGGGATATCCAATCCATTACTTGGCTCATCCATTAACAATACGGCTGTGTTGCATGCCAAGGCAAAACTAATGTGCACCTTTCTTCGTTGACCCAGGGATAGTGAATCCAATTTATTAGGTTGTGGAATATTGAATGCCTCCAAATATTCTTGGTATTCCTCGAAATTAAACTTGGAATAGAAAGAACCATAAGTTTTTCCAAAATCCAATAAATCCATTGCTGGCAATTTCGTTTCATCAGGAAGGAAAAAAACTTGATCGTGGTAGGCTGCTGCACGTTCCTTACTAGGAATACCAGCATATTCAATGGTTCCAGACTGAGGAAGCAACATTCCCTCCATCAATTTTATCAAGGTAGTTTTCCCTTCTCCATTTAAACCCAATAATCCAAAGATCTTTCCAGGATGTAAGTCTAAAGTTATATCTCTCAGAATCTGCCTTTTCTTTGTATACCCATAGGATACAGCATGTAATTTGAGCATAGGCTAATAATTTAAGTGTATTAGTATATTAGTACACCACAAATATAGGTACTGTTTTCACACTGCCAAGAAAAAAAGTAAAATAATTTTACTAAGACAGTTAATAAAATTAAAAATATAGCCTTTATGCCTATTTGAACACTGTTTTTAGTGATAAATAAAAATGAAAAAAGCCTTAGATTATCGAATAATCTAAGGCTTTTTTATAAGCTTTTATTAAAATTTTAACTGTACTAGCTCGTCTTAATGTGTATTAATTAGCTGGTGCAGGTGTCTTATCTACGACTAATTTTTTGTCGCGATTTGCGATTTCCCATGCAGTATGGAAAACCAATTTCTCTCTCTTGGTCATCATTCCAAAATCAATTTTATCTACCGTATCGTTAGGGGTATGGTAGTCTGGGTGTAATCCAGAGAAATAGAAAATAACCGGAATATTATGCTTCGCTAGATTGTATTGGTCCGAGCGGTAATAAATACGCATTGGATCTTTAGGATCATCATACATGTAATCCAATTCCATTTGTGTGAATTGCTGATTGGCTTTTTCATTGATTACCTTAAGCTCAGAGCTTAACATATCAGAACCAATCGCATGGATATAATTATGGTTGCCGTTTAAATGTTTATCATCGATACGACCGATCATATCCATATTTAAACTAGCAACGGTATTAGCCAAAGGATAAACAGGATTATCAGCATAGAATGCCGAGCCTAATAATCCTTTTTCTTCTGCTGCATAAGCCATGAATAGGATGGTTCTACGAGGACCTTTACCTGCTTTTTTAGCTGCTGCAAAAGCTTTAGCCACTTCCATTACGCCAACAGTTCCAGAACCATTGTCATCTGCACCTGGGAAGAATGTTCCATCAGGTAGCACACCATCATGATCATAGTGACCAGTGATGACCAACACTTCGTTTTTCAAGTCTGTTCCTTCGATAACACCCAATACGTTCGGGTCAAAGAAGTCTTCTTTCTTAACACCCATCGTCCCATTGACAGCGGAATTTATAACGAAAGAATTAGGCTTTAAAGTACTTGTAACAGCAGCCTTATAATTGGCTAAACTGCTTCCTTTAGCAGCCAAGATCTCATTTGCTGTAGCCACTGGAATATTAACCACTGGTGCTGCGGTGCTATTATTATTGTTGCCTGTATCTGATGATTTCAATCGAAAACTTCCTCCCGACATACGAGATCCGAAGCGCTTGATGATATCAGCTGCTTGAGAGCTAGTAGCAAGAATTAATGCAGGCTGTTGTTTCATGATCTCCTGAAGACGTTTAGAACGCGAGGTCGACCAGTCAGAAAGCTTACTGTTACCTGTGATTAGGGAGTTGCCATTTTTGTCCATTGGCTCGCCTTCATTCAGAACTAAAACAACCTTTCCAGCTAGATTTAAGCCAGCTAGATCATTGTATTTGTCGGTTTGAATACCATAGCCTACAAAGACAATATCGCTCGCCTGAAAAGTCTTCGTAGTATTACTTCCTTGCACAAAGAAGTCTGTACCATTTACCAATGGTTTATTGTTGATACTGAAGTTATCAACCACATAGGAAGTCCTTACAAGTGATACCGGTTGGAAATATGAACCATTAAAGCCGGGTTTTAATCCAAGGTCTTGAAAGACTTTGGCTATGTACTCTACGGTTTTCTTTCCACCTTCCTGTCCAGTTCCACGACCGGCAAATTCCTTAGAGGCTAAGGTTGTCAGATGTGCTCTTGCAGATTCTTCCGTTAATAAGTCTGCATACTTTTTCTGAAGGGTTTGTTGATTTACCGAACAGCTGAATAAGGTCGGTATCAACAAGGATACTAAAAGATACTTTTTCATATGGTGATTTAAAATTGGTTATCCGCAGGAAATCTTGTTCACACGATTGGCATGACGGCCACCTTCAAAATCCGTTGTCAAGAATGTGCGAACGATACGTTTGCTAAGTTCCAAGTCAATGAAACGAGCAGGAATACATACAATATTAGCATTGTTATGCTGACGTGCTAAAGCCGAAATTTCTTCCAACCAGCAGATCGCTGCACGAATGCCTTGGTGTTTATTTGCCGTGATGGCTACACCATTTGCACTACCACAGATCAAAATGCCTAAGTCATTCTCTTGGCTCTCCACACTACTCGCAACTGGATGCGCAAAGTCAGGGTAATCTACCGAATCAGTTGTGCTTGGTCCGAAATCCTGAACCGTATAGCCAAGCTCCTCCAAGAAAGGAATTAACGCTGCTTTGTATTCTACTCCGGCATGGTCACTGCCAATTGCTATTCTTTTAGACATGATGTGTTATTTTGTGTTGTAAAACTCTTGTTCTGCTAAATCCTTCTTTTTCTTCACGTTCGCCGATACCATGATACTCAATTCGTATAACAGGAACATTGGCGCACTTACCGTCAATAAGGTTATGATATCTGCAGTTGGTGTAATGATCGCGGCAATCGTCAAGATAATCACGATAGCATAACGACGACTTGCACGCATGAATTGCGGTGTCATAATGCCCAACTTCGATAATATGAAGATTAAGATAGGTAATAAAAAGATGATTCCACAACCCAAGGTTAGGGTTGCTATGGTCGATAAATAGTTGTCAATCGTAATTTGATTGACAATTTCATCACTTAGGGATACATTGGCTAAGAAGTTGACCGATAATGGAACCACAATATAGTATCCAAATAATGCCCCAATTAAAAACAGGATAGTAGCATATACTACGAAGCCTTGCGCTGATTTACGCTCGACGTCTGTTAAGGCCGGTTTGATGAACAACCATACCTCAAATAGGAGGTAGGGGAAGCCCATGGCAATAGCCATCAATAAAGATGAATTAATCTGCAACATAAACTGACCACCTAGATCGGTATTAATCAAGTTAAATGGTATCTTCTCCACACAGAATCCCTCGAGGTTGAAGGCATGCCCTACCTTACACATCATGCGGTAAGTCCAGAAATCTAAATTCTTAGGACCCATGATGACCTCCTCGAATACAAAGTCATAAAAGGTGAAGGCTATGATGGCAAATACGATGATTGCAATGACAGAACGGATGATATGCCAACGAAGGACTTCCAGGTGATCGAAGAAAGACATTTCTGCCTCGATGTTTTTTCCTTTATCCTTTATGGCTTGAATAAGTTTAATGTTCCTAGACATGTAATTTTCTAAGGGTATGTTGAATCGTTAGAAAACAAAAATACCATTCTTCGGCAGAAGAATGGCATGTTTTGCTTATGTAAAGTAAATTTTATACAGTTTCCTCATCAGGATACTCCGTAAGGTCGAAAGTTTCCATGAATTTGGTGGTAAAATTACCTGCTCTGAAGTTTGGATCACGCATTAACCGTAAGTGCAAAGGAATGGTTGTTTTCACACCCTCAATGACAAACTCACTTAATGCACGCTCCATGGTATTGATTGCCTCCTCACGTGTTTGTGCCACACAAATCAATTTAGCAATCATCGAATCGTAATTCGGTGGAATCGTATATCCAGAATACACATGCGTATCTACACGAACGCCATGACCACCTGGTGAATGGAAGTTTGTAATCTTTCCTGGAGATGGACGGAAGTTGTTAAACGGATCCTCCGCATTGATACGGCATTCGATAGCATGCATGGTCGGTTCATAGCTCTTACCAGAGATAGGAATTCCTGCAGCCACTTTAATCTGTTCTTTGATCAAGTCGAAGTTAATGACTTCTTCCGTTACAGGGTGTTCCACCTGAATACGTGTATTCATTTCCATGAAATAGAAGTTGCGGTGTTTATCCACTAAGAACTCAATGGTTCCAGCACCTTCATATTTTACGGCTTGAGCACCACGGATAGCAGCATTACCCATCTCAGCACGCAATTCTGGTGTGATGAATGGCGATGGAGCCTCTTCCACCAATTTCTGGTGACGACGCTGGATAGAACAGTCACGCTCAGAAAGGTGACATACTGTACCGTACTGATCACCAATTACTTGGATCTCAATATGGCGTGGATCTTCTACGTATTTTTCTAAATAAATTCCGTCGTTACCGAAAGCTGCACCTGCTTCTTGACGAGCTGAATCCCAAGCTGGTTCAAACTCCTCATCTTTCCACACAATGCGCATCCCGCGACCACCACCACCGGCAGTAGCTTTAAGGATAATCGGATAACCCATTTCATGCGCTAATTTCATTCCTGTTTTCACATCAGGAACCAAACCTACTGATCCAGGTACCGTTGGTACACCGGCCTTTTTCATGGTATCCTTAGCCGAAGCTTTATCACCCATCTTCTCGATTTGCTCGGCGGTAGCACCAATGAACTTGATGCCGTATTCTGCACAGATAGCAGAGAATTTGGCGTTTTCTGATAAGAATCCATATCCCGGGTGAATGGCATCTGCATTGGTTAATTCCGCAGCAGCAATGATATTCGGGATATTTAAGTAGGAATCTTTACTTGCAGGAGGGCCGATACATACCGCTTCGTCCGCAAAGCGAACGTGTAAACTGTCGCGGTCTGCTGTAGAATATACAGCAACACTCTGAATCCCCATTTCCTTACAGGTACGGATAATTCGAAGTGCAATCTCACCTCTATTGGCAATTAATATTTTTTTGAACATAATGCTGATTAATGTAACTCTTTATTTCAATAGTGTAGCTGTTTTTGTCTTCGGTGATACTATCACCGAGCCTTTAGCTAGGGTCTACTAAGAATAAAGGTTGATCGTATTCCACAGGTTGTGCGTCATTAACCAAGATTTTCACGATTTTACCAGATACTTCTGATTCAATCTCATTGAATAATTTCATGGCTTCAACGATACACAATACTTTTCCTGGAGCGATTTCATCACCTACGTTGACAAAAGATCCTTTATCAGGTCCTGGAGAACGATAGAATGTACCAATGATTGGCGATTTTACAGTGATATACTTCGAGCTTTCGTCTGCAGGCGCTGCTGCTGGACTTGCCGATGCTGCTGCAACCGGTGCTGCTGCTGGAGCAACCGCAGGCGCTGCTGCAACTGCTGCAGGAACTGTAGCCGTAACGTACGTTGGCTCTTGGTTCGTCTTTATCGTAATCTTGAAATCTTTTTCTTCAATCGATACTTCATTCACACCTGATTTTGAAACGAATTTAATCAGATCTTGAATTTGTTTAATATCCATACTCATATGCTAGCAGGTTTGTTTAATTTTTTGTAAAAATGATTAGCTATAAAGGTAATAAAATATGTCGTATTAGTACGCCCATTTCAAATAAATTGAGCCCCATGTGAACCCACCACCGAAGGCTGCCAAAATCAGGTTGTCGCCCTTCTTTAGCTTGTCTTCCCATTCCCATAAACACAATGGGATGGTGCCGCTTGTGGTGTTTCCGTATTTCTGGATGTTAACCATCACTTTTTCTTCCGGAAGCCCAGCGCGCTCTGCAGTGGCATCAATAATACGTTTGTTTGCTTGGTGTGGAACTAACCAGTCGACATTTTCTGATGTCAGGTTATTACGCTCCATCACTTCTGCAGCTACATCAGCCATATTCGTTACGGCAAATTTAAATACCGTACGTCCTTCTTGGTAGGCATAATGTAAACCTGCATCTACAGTTGCATAGCTGGCTGGATTTAATGATCCGCCACCTTTGATATTTAAGAATTGGCCACCGGAACCATCTGTTTTTAAAACAGAGTCAATTACGCCATTTCCTTCTTCATTTGGCTCCAATAATACCGCTCCACATCCATCGCCAAATAAAATACAGGTATTTCTATCTTTATAATTGACTACAGCGGACATTTTATCTCCTCCAACAACCAAAACTTTTTTGTGTTTTCCAGATTCGATAAATTGTGCACCTGTTGTTAAGCCGAATAAGAATCCGGAACAAGCTGCTTGCAGGTCAAAACCCCAAGCATTTTTAGCGCCGATTTTATCGGCCAATATGTTTGCTGTAGCTGGGAAAAGCATATCTGGAGTACTTGTACAGAAAACAATCAGTTCAATTTCCTCTGCCGAGATGCCACGCTTTTCCAAAAGACCTTTTACCGCAGGTACGGCTAGGTCTGAAGTCGCCTTTCCAGGTTCCTTTAATATTCTTCTTTCACTAATTCCGGTGCGCGTAACGATCCATTCATCGTTCGTGTCAACCATAGTCTCCAACTCTTTATTGGTTAGGATATAGTCAGGGACATAACCATTTACAGCGGTAATGGCTGCATGTATTTTTGACATATTTCTTAATTAAAGGCCGATTTGATCTTGTCCACAAACTGCGACGCAATCATATCTCTAGACAATAAAACCATATTCTTAATGGCTTCCGGAGTTGAAATTCCATGGCCAATGATGACAGGTGCATTTACGCCCAAAATAGGGCTGCCCCCGTATTGCTCATAGTTAAACCGATCGAAGAATTGATCCTTAATACCTTTTTTCAAGGTCACCACATAAAAAGATTCTGCCAATTTCAAGACTACATTACCGGTATAGCCGTCACAGACTACGACGTCGGCATGGTCAGAGAATAAATCTCGCCCTTCGGCATTTCCAATAAAGTTGATTTTGTTGTTTTCTTTCAGGAGGGGATAGGTCGCAATGGTTAAGTTGTTCCCTTTTTCTTCTTCTTCACCAATGTTGAGAAGCCCAACCTTTGGTGAAGGAATGCCGTAGACATGTTCAGCGTATAAGCTTCCAAGTACAGCAAATTGGTTTAACATCTCGGGTTTACAGTCGGCATTGGCACCAACATCTAATAGGATGCCGAAGCCGCTTTTTAGTTTGGGAACATTAGTTGCAATGGCAGGTCTGATGACCCCAGGAACAGTCTTTACACTGAACATGGCGCCCACCAACATGGCCCCTGTATTACCCGCGGAAGAGAACGAATCGATCGCTCCGCTTTTTAATAGTTCAAATCCCTTTGCAATGGAGGAATTTGGTTTTTGTGTGATCGCTTTTGTCGGGTGCTCATGCATGCTGATGCCCTCAGGAGCATGAACGTAGTCAAATTTGCTGGGGTCAGCACCGGCCGCAGTTAGGGCGTTACGTATGGCTTCTTCATCGCCAAATAACACGATACGCTGCGTGTCCTCCAGTATTTTCTGAGCCTCGATAGCACCTTTGATATTCGAATCTGGTGCATAATCGCCCCCCAACACGTCTAATCCAATCTTCATTCGTTATTATTTATATTAGTCAATAATACGCAAAAAACATCCCAAGTTAAAGTGAATAATATAAAATATTATACTTTTCTGGGATGTTTTTTTGAAAGATGTCTTTAGACAGCAGCAGTATGCTCAACGATTAATTTGCCGTTATAGTATAGATTACCGTCTACTGTATAAGCGTGGTGTGGTCTGTGTACCGCGCCAGTTTCTTTACAAACAGTTAAGCCTGGTGCTTCTGCTTTATAGTGCGTTCTTCTCTTGTCTCTTCTAGATTTAGAAGTTTTACGTTTTGGATGTGCCATCTCGTATTTTTGTTTTAGTTATTTTTAATTTTTTTCAATGCTTCCCAACGTGGATCAATGTTGCCATCTTCTCCACCTGATAAGTCTTCTTCGTTTTCGCTCTGAATCCGCTCTAACATAACCGGATCACAATTTACACCAACACCCTGCTCTGAACATTTCGTGTAAGGAGGAACTGCAACATTGATGTACTCATACAACAAAGGCGCAATATCCAACTCATAGTCGCTCTTGGAAAGTACAACCACCTCCTCGGTGTCCTCATTCCAATCCTCTTCTATGAATTTTACCAATGCACGCTCCTTAATCTCAACCGGATAATCAAAGCTGGATAAGCAAACATCACAAGTCAATTTTATTGTGCCTTGGATGTTGAAATTTGCCACCAACATGTTCTCCTGTTTCTGCAAGTCAACAACCACTTTCAGATCGCCTTCCTGCACTAAGGAATGTTCATAACAAGCAAAGAACTTCTCATCAATTTCAAAGTCAAAACTGTGTTTACCTGTCGAAAGTCCTGAGAAGGGTATTCTATACTGTTTTAGATACTTCACAATCTTGCATTTGAGCCTGCAAAAGTAACGATTAATTAAGTATAAATGAAATTTATTTTTAAAAAATCCTACAGGCTATTCGTAATAATTTTTACCTAGTTCTATTTTCGGCCTATCATTCGCCATACGCCACTTATTCGTGTCGCGTAAGGAGTAAGCACAACCGCAATATTCTTGCATATAGAACTTCTCTCTTTTGCTGATCTCTAGCATTCTAGCCGATCCACCTTTCTTACGCCAATTGAAGGTCCAGTATTCCATTTCCGGATGTCTGGATGCCGCCTTTAAGCCGCAATCGTTGATCTGCTCCATGTTCTTCCAGCGCGAAATCCCTAAGGAACTCGAAATCACATCAAAGCCATTGGCAGCAGCATATTCTGCTGTCTTTTCAAAACGCATGTCAAAGCACATCGTGCAACGGCTACCACGCTCTGGCTCATTCTCCATTCCTTTGGCTAATTCAAACCAATGGTCAACATCATAATCCGCATCGATGAATGGAATATTATGCTTCTCTGCAAATCGGATGTTCTCCTCTTTGCGCAAATCATACTCCTTGCGTGGGTGAATGTTGGGATTGTAGAAATAAATGGTGAAATCAATGTCGGAGGATATCAATGCCTCCATCACTTCCCCTGAACAGGGTGCGCAGCAGGAATGTAGCAACAACTTCTTCCCTTCTTTAGGCAAGGAAAGCTTCTCTCTTTCAAATTCTTTATTCTCCATGGGGCCTAAAATCTATTCTGCAATGTTACAAAAAACGATGTATTTATTCAAATTATCAATCTTAACATCCCTTAACGAGCGCTGAAAGGGATATTTTTATACATTTGTAATAAAATATTTTCTCTATGACATATAGATGGTTATTACCCCTAGTCTTTTTAGGTGCACTTACATTATTTACCGCTTGTGAAATGAATGACGATGAGCCTGCTAAAAGTAGCGCTATCTCTAGATTATATGTTTCCTACAGTGACTATCAATTTGATATTAATAAGCCCAAAATCTACAATGTTTCCATTGTATCCAATGCCGATTCATCCGATTTTGGATTACTAAAACTAGACTTCTTATCTCCTGCAGCTGGGGGATCCGCTATCTATTTTCACCCGGGTGCACAAACCGTCTTCCAATCTTCTTTAAACCGTACCGAACGAGATTCAACGGTTTATAGCATGTACGTCGGCCAAACAGGTCAATTGACCAATAGAGGGAAGATCATTTATGAAAGAATGGTTAGCCCGAGGGGATTGGTATTCCACCCTTTCTTGGACAAATTATATGTCGTTCAAATGTTAGATGGAACACCTTCCGTCTTGGTATATGATCGCCCTAGAGGAATCGATAGACAGATTATTCCAAGCCAGATTTTTGAATTCGCAGGTTCTAAACTGTATTTTGATGCGACCATTGTCAACAGCAACTTAATTTTGAGCCGCCAAGGGGCTAATGGTGGATTGGATATCTTCGAGAAATTAATTAGTGCTCGTGATATTGCATTAAATAATATTCAACCTACGCGTTCATTGACCGTTACTGGTGCCAATAATATACAAGGGGTATCGATTGATACAGTCAATAATGTTTTAGCAATGACCGATTATACCACGCCAACATCGGGAGATCCGGTTGGCCGAATATTGATCTTCGAAAATTTCTCGGAAATCAGCAAAGCTAGTGGAACAATTACGCCAACACGTATCATCACAGGTGCGAATACCAAACTTAAAGGACCTACGGATGTGGACTTGGATTTTCGTCAGGATAGCAAATACCTGTACGTGGCTGATCCAGTATCCAAAGCGGTTTACCGATTTGATAAAAATGCCGAAGGCGATGTTGCCCCGAACGCTACTTTTGAACGCTCCGGATTAAGCCCTATCAGCCTCTCCTTAGATGCCAGAAATTAATCGGAATACTTCCAGACCTTAAACGAATATTTATAATGAAGGATCTTGCTGCACAGTAAGATCCTTTTTGTTGTATAGAACTTGTTTATTCATGCTAGTTGCTCCGATTCCAATAGGAGTTTGCTGTATGTTTTCCTCCAGTTTGCTTCGAGAACCCTAGGGAATTTCTAAGGATCTGATAGGGATCTTGTTCGGATCTCGTTCGCTTCTAACCGAACGAGATCCGAAGGAGTTCCGAACAAGTTCCGAAGGAGATCCAAAGAAGTGTCGAATCAAACCCTTGTGAGAGACGTAGAGACAACAGACAAAAGACATCAGAAGTAGAAAGGAAAAAGTGGAAAGTAGACATGAGACCGCAGCGCTATTAGATATGAGATGGGAGATAGAAAGGGGGAAACGGTCGAAGCATGCTTCGACCCTACGGTTATGGTGGTTTGGGATAATAAAATTACGATTGTTTGTAGGGGCGATGCATGCATCGCCCGCCCAACCATAAAATCTTTACAGCTTAACAGGTCTTTTTCTATTGTCTAAAATCTGATGTCTATTGTCTAAAATCTGATGTCTATTGTCTAAAATCTGATGTCTATTGTCTATCATCTGATGTCTATTGTCTATCATCTGTTGTCTTTTCCCTATCACCCGTTGTCTCCACAAATGCCATTACTCTCCACCTTCTATAAGCGACAATAGGAGCTCTACTTCGAGTTTTTTCTCGGCGTTGTCAATATGGTCATAAGCGGCAATAAGATTCCTTAGAACGCGCTTAATGATAGCCAGGTTGTCACATGGTAGGGTGTACTCATCCGATATTGGAAGATTCAGTTGGCGCAGAAAGGCAAAGATGTCTTCCTCGCGCATAATCTGTCCTCGGTTGAATACATTGATATAGAATAATACTTTATCGTTGTTTTCGCCTTCTACATAGGCAAGTACAAAATGTTTGGGCAGGTTGATACCATAGATGGGTATATCCAACTTTTGAGCTACCAAAGCATAGATACAGGCTAGACTAATTGGATTTCCTTTTTTAGATTCCAATACCTTATGGATAAAGGAATTTTGAGGGTCATGGTAATTACTGGTATTTCCGGACAAACCAAATTCGCGGAAGAGGATATTGTTCAGCAATTTTACTTTTTCCACAGGACTCATATCATACATGAGGTGGAACCAAGCATTGCGTCTTAATTCGGCAAGTTGGAAATAAACCTGTTCATCGTTCAGGTTGGGGTATTGATAACGATTGACAATTAAAAGGCCTTCCAACAGATCTTCAGCATTGTTCAACTTCCAAAGTTGGAGGTCATTCTTGACTTGATCAAATTGGATTTTATGGACGATATTCTCGATGCGACCTTGGGATAGTGGATCAAAAGAAGATTCCCAAGAGCTTTCTAACAGGGGAATAACCTCAGGACCACAGGTGATAAGTTTGTGTTCGATTTCCCGGAAGATATCCGCATCAGGATCGTCCAAGAGATAAATTAGTGCCTTTATTTCTTTTTCGTTCACAACGAAATTTACGAAAATAAAGGCACATCACAAAAATTGGCTAAAATTATTGCTTCAATTGCCCATCCAGCATATTGATAATACGTTTTCCATATTCGGCATTTTTCTCGGAGTGCGTTACTTGGATAATGGTCACTCCATCTTCGTTCAATTGCTTGAAAAGTGCCATAATCTCTTCGCCCTGCTTGGAATTCAGGTTTCCTGTAGGTTCATCTGCCAATAATAATTTTGGTGAACCAGCTAATGCACGGGCTATCCCTACAATCTGTTGTTGACCTCCGGACAGCTGTGCCGGGAAAAGATCCTTTTTCCCAACAATGTTAAAGCGATCAAGCAGGTCACTGACGATGCTCTTGCGTTCTGAAGAGGAAATATTCTTGTAGATCAAAGGTGTTTCAATGTTTTCATAAACCGTCAACTCATCAATTAAGTGGTAGGATTGAAATACATAGCCTATATGCGATTGAAAAAGTTGGGTTCTTTTTTTTGGTTTCATTTCTAATACATCTTCATCCATAAAGAAGTATTTTCCCTCATTGGGTTCATCCAACATACCGATTACATTCAATAGGGTAGACTTCCCTGATCCGGAAGGCCCCATAATGGATATAAAATCCCCTTCTTCAATTTCTAGATTGATATCTTTTAATATAAATGACTTGGTACCTCCGACATTGTACCACTTGAAAATTTGCTCTAATTTGATCATGTTATAAGTATTATGCTTAATTTATTTTTGAATTATTTTTTGTTTAATCATCATTACGTAATGTTTTTATGGGGTTTGCTTTCGCTGCTCGCCAAGTTTGAAATCCTATGCTCAACATGCATATAACCGTGAGTAGGACTACAGCTAGAATAAAGACTCCATAAATTATTTGAATTTTGAAGGCGAAATTTTGTAGCCATTGATTCAATAGAATCCAGGCGATTGGAATACTGACAAACAGACTAAAGATAAGTATGATCAAGTAGTTTTTACTGAGCAGTTGGAAGATTTCCCATGCAGATGAGCCTAAAACCTTACGGATACTAATTTCTTTATTCCTTTGTTCCAGATTGAATAGTGAAATACCGTATAAACCAAGGGCAGAGATAAGGATAGCTGCAATAGTACCAGCCCAGGCTAATTTCATTACATTGTTGTCGCTTCGGTAAACCGCTTCCACTTGTTCCTTGATGAATTGATATTGAAAAGGTTCCTCTGGATATAATTCTTCGTAAATGGGGTTAAGTTTTTCCATTGTTTCTTGTAAACCCGTTTGATTCGTCCGTATGATTATGGTATTGCTATAGTTTGGATCATTGATTAATACTAAAGGCTGTATTTTATGCTGCATTTTTTGAAATGGAAAGTCTTTTACTACCGCAATTATCTGACCTTCTCTTCCATCGTAATTGATCTTTGTTCCCAAAATTGGTTGCTTCAATTCCATACGATTAACAGCAGTTTCATTTATAATGAAATTGGCTTGGTCAGTCTTTCTGTTGTCCTCAAACCATCTCCCTTCTTGAATTTGTAATTCATACAAAGCTTGAAAAGCTTCATCAACGGGTAGAATATTGAGCTGATAGTTTGCCGTATCTGATTTACCGGTCCATTTAAGGCTGTTGTCTTCGTTGTATTCGTCAATGATGGTGGAACTTAAGCTAGCTATTTGTACCTCCGGCAATGCACTGACTTTTTCTAAGAAGAGTTGCTTTTTCTGTAGACTTGATTCACCAGAATAAAAAGGCAATAAGATATCCACAAGTTGCTGGTAATCGTATTTCTCATAGGATGATTTGATGTAATTCATCTGCTGGGCAATTCCGATACTACAAGTAATCAATAACATGGCTGAGGCGAGTTGAAATCCGACTAACCAAGATCTTTTGGATGTACTTCCCAATTTAATCTTCTCGATATTTTTTAAGTTGCCTAAGGCAGGGATGGCTGAGAAGAGTAGAATAGGATAGGTGAAACTAATGAATAAGAGAAGAATCCACAGCCCTATTCCCATTAAAACCTGATACAACCCTACATGGATGGTAATGCCCAATAAATCTTGGAATAGAGGTAATAAGAAAAAAGTTAACAGGCTTGCCAATACTAAGCAGAGCGTAGCTATGATGGAAGCCTCTGATATCAAATGTTTAATAATATGGATTCGGCTTGCGCCAATGACCTTTCTTAAAGCAATTCCTTTGGCGGCTGAGAAAGATTTGGCGGTACTCAGGTTGATGTAATTAATGGCCACTAATAACATAATTAAAACAGCCAAAATGAAAATGGCATTAGCTAGGTTTTTATTGCCACGATTGGTTATATCTGATGTAGTTATGCCCTTTTCGGTATGTATCTGGCTTAAGGGAGTCAGGTAGTTTTTATAAGATGCTTTCCATTGATCCGATCCTTGGTTTTGAATGGCTTGGTTTAAGCCTTCGTTTTGGATAATCCCTTGCTTCAATTTAATAAAGATGCTATAGCTTGGAATGAAATCATATTGATCTCTTTCTTTCCAAAATGTATGGAGGTGCCTTGCAGCAATAGGTAGGAAAATTTGAAACTGAAAGCTGGAATTGCTGGGGTTATTTTTTAATACTGCTTGTACAGCATAGGGTTCTGAATCGATATAAATTGTTTTTCCAATTGGATTTGTATTTGGCCCAAAGTAAAGCTTAGCTTTATCTTCAGTAAGTATTACGGAATGCGGTTGTTTGTTGAATGATTCGAATCCTCCAGCAATAAATTGATAATCAAAGACCTTAAACCAGTTCTCGTCAATATAGGCTACTTGTTTTTCCTTCCACAGCTTATCACCTGATTTTATGGTTGGCAATATGCCGGTAATTCCACGGATAGCTGTTGCGGTCTCGATTTCATCCATATTATGGATTAGCTTATCCCGCAAAGGAAGCGGTTGACGATCAATAATTTCCTTTTCTTTATTCTCGGCAGTTAACCGGAATATGCGATTGGTATCTTGATGGTATTGATCAAAGCTCCACTCGTTTAAGGACCAGCAGAATAGCATAAACACCATACTCAATCCCAAGGACAGTCCAAGAAGATTAATATAATTTACTTGTTTATTGCGGAAAAATAAGCGCCATGCTGTTTTCATAGTTTAATAATTAGGTATTTCTTATTCGTCACGTAATGTTTTTACAGGATTGACCATGGCAGCTCGAATGGTTTGTAGATTAACGGTGATTAAAGTGATTATCAAAACAGTTAATCCACTAAGGGCAAAAAACCACCATTTTACTTCTATTTTATAGGCAAAATCTTCCAGCCATTTGTTGGAGAGGTACCATGCTAATGGACTAGCAAGTAGGGTTGCCAATAGCACCATCAAGACATAGTCTTTAGCGAATAGGTTACTGATATTCGCTATTGATGCGCCTAGTACTTTACGGATACCGATTTCTTTGCTGCGTTGTTCTACACTTTGCATCAGCAATCCTGTGATCCCTAAAGCAGAGATGAAAAGTGCCAGCCCGGAAAACAAAGTAAAAAGCTGCGCTTGTTTAGTTTCTTTTGCGTAGGCTTGTTGATAAAGATCGTCAATCCACTCATAAGTTAACATTCGGTTCGGGTAGAATTTATCCATCACCGCACCTATTGCTTTCGAGGAAGTAGTTTCTTGACCTGCTTTTAACTTAATTAAAATGCTCCCTGAAGATTCCAAATTCATTGCTACAACAGCTGTATTGCCGATGGCTTTGTGTAAAGATTGGCTATGAAAATCTGCTATTATGCCTACAGGAATAACTTTTAGTTGAGGATGAAGGAAACCTAGTTCGGTAATGCCTAATCGTTTTGCTGTACCTTCAGTAAGCAGTACTTTTCGTATTTTATATTCTTCTCCATCATCTTTGCCCTCACTAATTCCATCGTAATCAGCAGAGGTCAGGTTTCGACCTTTTAGCAATTTGAATCCAAGAATATCAGGTAAATCTTGGTCTGCTGTAATGAAATTGACATCTATTCTATTGCTTTCATTCTGAGGATCTGGAATCTGTTTGGAAAAATGACCTGTCCCTTGGCTGGGAACCCAACGTGTAATACTGACTTGTTCTACGCCACTTATCTTTTCTAGTTCTGCTTTTACAGCATGTACCTGTTTGCCTAATGAAAAGTAATTGATGCCTAGGATGTTTTTTGTCTTTATACCTAAGTCACTGTGTTGAACTAAACTGATTTGGGATTTTATGGTTATTAAACCAATTATTACGATCAATGAAATAGAAAATTGTAGGGTAATAAGCGCCCTTTTTATCCATACTTCGGATTGATTGCCTGTTTTGATTTTATTCCTTAAAGCTTCGGCTATTTTAATATTGGAAATCATAAAAGCAGGGTAACATCCGATTATTAGACTTAGGAATAGTATAATAAAAAGGCTTAAGCCTGCTAGTAAAAACAGCTTTTCTTTTACAAAAACCAGTTGAAAATCTAAGTAGGAAGTTAATACCGGCAGTATAAGCAGAAAAAGGCCAAAGGAGATGATTCCGGCAATTCCAAAGATGATAGAAGTTTCTAGAAGTAGTGATTTGATTAATTGACTACGTTTCGCACCGAGTACCTTATGTAGATGTATGGATTTTACCTTCTTGATGGTTCTGACCGCATAGATATTTATATAATTGATGCAGGAAAGTACCAATACCAATAATGCCACGGAAAGAAATATCATATTGGTCTTTTGGTTTCCACTTATTTTCGAATCTCCTAGAGGATCCAAATAGATATCCGTTAAGGGTTGAAGGCTAAAATGTGTTTTTAAATGGGCGTCATTTGTTAAAAACTCACTATACCATTTGTTGACTTTATTTGTCAACTGCTGAATATCGGTTCCAGGTTTAATATGGATAAACTGTTGGAAATAGAATCCACCACCATCGGCATTCAGGGGCATATTAGGTCTTCCAATGAGTTGAATGATTGAAGTGCGAAGAACGGAGTTATAAGGCAAATCAGCCATGACACCAGTGATAATGTATTCTTTTTGTTCTTCGGCATATGGGTCAGCAGATAATAGGATCTTACCAATTACATTTTCATTTGGGAAATATTGATCCTTGAACGATTTGCTAATCATGATATTCCTTTTTCCTGCTATTCTGTTTTTAGGAGTTCCTTCTAACACATGGATATCTAATAAATCGAAAACATTCTCTTCTGCTTCCAAACCCTCAAATTCTTTGGTGTTCGGATCTGCAGGATTCAAGTTTAAGTAGACACTGTTATTACGAATATGAGAAGCGGATTGGATTTCTGGAAAATTCTTCTGCAATTCATAGCCAAAGTTGATATATGCCTGTGGGTTACTATTAACCTGACCAAGACTGCTATCTTCTGTGATAATGCGATAAATCTGCTCAGACTTGGACCAACTCTTATCGTAAGAATTCTCCTCGATAATTACCGAGAAAACTAAATAGCATAGAACAAAACCAATACTCAAACCAATAATGTTGATGATACTATAGGTTTTGTTTTTTAAGATATTTCGGAATGCAAGCTGTTTCATATGGTTTGATATATCGTGCTGTTATTCTTTTGGTTAGTTCTATGATCTTTATACTAGCTGTTTCAAGTACTTTGCCATAAATGTAAGTAATTGGTAAGTAGGTTAGTAGATGTAAAACGCCGTACGCCTACTGTTCGATAGTGAACAGTAGGCGTACGGTTGTGGACAATAGAGATGCAGTGGTTTTTCTTATCTTTTATAGAAGTGAATTTGAATGTTATTGAAGGCTTAATTTTAAAGTGCAATTTCGAAGTTCCGCAATCCGGCCGTCCTTGAAAATTTCAACTGGATTTCTTGGAACACAGCATGGACTACCATTGGTATAGGATAAAAGAATAGAACCAATCACTTCGCCAGAAGTGATTCCTCCAAAATTTAATCTAGGATCATATCCAACTTGACAATCTTGTTTTATTTGACTTGAACCACTGTAAGAAAGTGACCAAGTATATTCTGGTCCACCACCTTGGATTTTACCATTGCCTAATAAAGTATAGGTAGTTTTACCACCCGAAGGCATAGTCGAGACCAATTTTTTCCCTGCTACCATTCGGTAGGCTGCATTGGAAATGTTAAGGTTCATAGGAAAAACGATAGGATGCCCATTGGTTAAATCCTCCAAAACCATCACAGCATTATTCAGGTAGTAATCTTTTTCTCTAAACCTGATGGTATCACTATTGTTATAAAAACCGAAAGTATGATCACCTTCCTTGGCGATTTGAACATACTGTCCTTTATACTTTAGCCTTACAAATAGTTGTTGACCTAAATAATATGAAAAAGCATCTCCAGGCTTTAGTGTCGTTATCAATGAACCTCTAGTAAAGTTATATACGCTATAATTATATGGCACTACTTCCAATAATCTATGGTAAACCTCCAATTGATAATCAGGGTTTAAAAACAATAGTTTTGCTGGCTTATCTTTGGACGTGATTGTGGAAAAACCATCGTTATAATTTATTTTATAATTGAAATTTTGATCTCCTAGTTCTTTTGAGTAAAAATGTATTTCCATATTGTTATTGGTGCCAGTTATTTTACCTTGTACTTTAGCGTTATCAATATATAGCGTAAGGTATTTTATATCCGGTGGATTTATGGTTTTACTTCTTTCAATAGGCCAAGAAGGTTTATTTCCGAAGATTTTACTTGCAAAAGGTAGATTCCATACCGATTGGAATTTGCTGAATGCTTGGAACAATTCGCCATATTTTTCTTGGTCCAATTGTGGTTGTAAGTTTCTTGCTTTCAGCTTAAAGTTGAATTTCTTTTTGATGTAATGGTGAAATTCACTCGCTGATTGCCCACCTACTGGTCCTTCAGCCTTTAGCCCCTTAATTCCTGCATGTAGCAAGTTAGAATTAGCAAGGATTTCATCTGATACTTCACCTACATAAATCATCGTCGTGGAGCCGATTTCCCATAGACTTGATTTTAATTGTATGGTCGCTGGGATAATATGAAAATAGAACAAAGATCCCGCGACTGCTAGCCCTGGTATTACACCCCAACCAGATAAGGATGAGAATTCTACTGCCGCATAACTGAGGAGAATACCGCTTGATATTTTCCATGTTAAAGGGATTAATTCATTATAGATGATGCAGTTTGTCTTTTGGAAGAAATCTGTTTGCTGACAACTCGTTTGATAAGAATAAGCTGATTTTTCATTTCTTGCGAGTTGACCAATTCGCATAATCGCTGGTCTTAATTGTTTCATGATTAAATCATCAACTTCCTTAATGTTTTGATAATTGGCTTTCAGAAATTTGACTGCAATTTGTTTTTGATCTGCTGATAGTTTAGCAAAATCTGTTTTCTTTTTAGCTAGACTATCTGTATAAACAGTAGATTGTTGATTGGCCTGGGCTTGGGTTAAAACTCCAAAGGAAACCAAACTATCAAGCCCCTCTTTTAAGGAGGCCATCTGTGCAGCTTGGTTAGCAAGTATTTTTTCAACATACTTATCTGGATCAGGTTCTGCTGGACCGGAGGAACGCACTTGTATTCTATAAGTTCGTGTTAATTCCTTGCCTTGAATGGTTATCTCTCCGCTCTGATCAAGAGGTACCATCATTAAGAATTTATTGTTATGATGTATTAAATCCACTTCCTTTCCGGCAATATTAACTTTCATGCGATCCTTTGAAAAGGAACCTTCATAGGATACTTCGATAATTTCTCCTTGCATATATTCATCTCGTTCAAAGAACAGTTCTAGACCTCTGGCATCTTGGTCGTCACCTAGAGCATCCTTGATTTTGTCGCAGGATATGAACATGCAAAATAAACTGATTAAATAAATAATCTGAGAGCGATAAAGTGTTGGATGTTTCATAACGGGTTTGTTTAACTCAAAGATAAGCTCGTTCTACTAGCGAGAAAATAACCCGAAATGTGTATTTTTTTTAAAGTTCATGAAATTAACTAACGAAGAATGATTTAATTTTTTAAGGTTTTTATTGCATGTCCATAATCGTACGAAAACTGTTCGATTTCGAACATTGTTAAGTGGGAGTGTTAGTTGTAATGTTTTGAAATATAGGTTATTACTGTTGTGGCATTTAAATAGGGATGATAAATTTTGTATTCTGAATTTGAATGGAATGTAGCAATAGGGATGGCAAAATACAATGGATATCTAATTTTGATAAAACATGATTACAAACAATATTAAAACAGCTTGGCGGAGCATCTTGAAGACGAAGTCTTTAAGTTTCATCCATATATTGGGTTTAGCTATTGCCTTAGCAACAGCCATTGTCCTGTTTCTTACTGCTCGATTTGAGCTTTCTTACGATAGCTTTCACCAGGATGTTGAGCACATTGGTCTATTGTACAGTAAGAGTCAGCCCGAGCGAGGAATTAAATACAATATCTCCATGCCAGCACCTCTAACACCTCGGTTAAAGGAGGAAATCCCAAGTATTGCTTTGGCAAGTAGGGTGGCTAATGGAAATGTTATCCTTCGAAATGGGGAGAAGCAATTGGAATCTATCAATAAATATGTGGATGATGATTTCTTATCCATTTTAAGCTTTCCGATGTTGCAAGGTGATGCAAAGGCATTAAATGACATAGGAAACATTGTATTGGATGAAGACATGGCAACCCGCCTATTTGGTCAAAAGGATGTGCTAGGTAAGCAGGTTGAGGTTTTAGAAAACAATACTTGGGTGCCAAAGACTATAACGGCTGTATTGGAAACCCCTCCTTATAATTCTACCATCAAGTTTAATAGCTTAATAAATTTTGAGGCGAAACCGGGTTATGCTCAAGAAAGGGATGCTTGGGATAACTCAAGCCATAATGTTATTGTAAAACTAAAAGATGCCGCAGTTGATGATGTAAAGTTCAGTAAAGAAGTTAAAGGATTTACAGAACAATATTATAAAGATGCCATCAACAACTTGAAAAGAGATGGGGCAACTGCTGATAAGGATGGAAACTACTATTCCTTACATTTAATCCCTCTTACTGATTATCATTTAAGTGATCTTGGTTTTGGAAATGGGCCTCCGGCTTATTACCCTTGGATTTTATTGGGGATTGCAGCTTTATTGGTATTTATTGCTTGTTCTAATTTTATCAACCTTTCTTTGGCCAATTCATTGATTCGTAGTCGAGAAATAGGAACTAGGAAGACATTGGGTGGAACAGTGAAGCACCTGATTATGCAACTTTGGACAGAAGCTTTTTTACTTTGTTTGATTGCCTTGGGCTTAGGATTGGTATTGGCAGGCTTACTTATTCCAGAGTTTAATGCCAGTATGAAATACCACTTGAGTTTGATGGACTTAATTAGTCCTTCGAATTTGATGCTCTTTTTAGGGATGTTTTTGCTGATCACCTTATTGGCAGGAGGTTATCCTGCTTGGAAAATTGCGAATAGTAATATCATAAATTCCCTTAAAGGTGGCTCTTCTGTGAAGTCTTCAAAGCTTCGAAATACACTTACTGTATTGCAATTCAGTATTGCGATACTATTGATTGTTTCCACCATCGTTATTAGTTCCCAGTTGCATTATATCGCTAATCGACCATTGGGATTCAATAAGTCGGAAGTTATTTCCATTCCAATTGGAAAAGGGATTGATCATCAGGATGCTTTGGAACGGATGCGTGTTGCTTTGGCTCAAGAGTCCAGCGTCAAGTATGTATCAGGTTCAGATATCAACATGGGAATGGGAAATGATGGAACCTCTCGCAATAGTGTATTTGGATTTACACAAGATAACAGGGAGTATTCCACCAATTACATGCGAATAGACTATGATTACCTAAAAACATTGGATATTAAATTGCTGGAAGGTCGTGATTTTGATCGGAAATTTGCGACAGACAGCAATGCCATCATCATCAATAAACAGATGGCTATGCAGTTGGGTGGTGTAGATAAAGTGCTTGGAAAGTACCTGGATTTGAATGGTAAATCACAGGTTATTGGCATCATCGATGATTTCAATTTTCAGAATCTAAAGAAAACAGTAGAACCATTAACGATTTCCGTTAATCCTAGTGTTTTTGAAGTGGATTATATTTTCGTTCGTGTGTCCACAGATAACTTAGCGCAGACACTTGAGCATATTGACCAGATATGGAAGAAAATAAATCCTCAGGCAAGCATATCGCCTAGCTATTTGGATGAGAATACACAGAATTTGTATGAAGGCGAGCGTAAGTTTTCCAATATCGTAATGTCAGGTACAGGGATTTCGATCTTTATATCCTGTATGGGTTTATTTGCTTTGGCATTGCTAACTATTAATAGACGGATTAAGGAGATTGGTATTCGTAAGGTACTTGGTTCATCGGTAGGTGGTTTGATTATGTTGTTGTCAAAGGATTTTATGAAGTTGGTTTTAATTGCCTTTCTGATTGCGGCTCCACTTGCCTGGTTCCTAATGCAGAGCTGGTTAAAGATGTATGCTTATCGAGTAGGAATTCAGTGGTGGATGTTTGCATTGGCAGCAGTCATATCCGTTATTATAGCTTGGAGTACCATTGCTTGGCAAACATTCCGTGCCGCTAGAGCAAATCCGGTAAACAGCTTAAGAGATGAATAATACCAATATATAACTAATTTGAAAAGAGGCTGGAGATGCAAACCAAATTTCCAGTAAATAATCCCCTTAGATAAACTGAGGGGATTTTTTTAAGTGAAAAATCTTTTGTTCGCCAGCGCACATCTACTGTTCGATAGCGAACAGTTAAATATTTCAACGGACAGTATAAGTGTTGATTTACAGTGTTTTATGTTTTTGGCACAACCTTGTCTATGTAATTTATAAATACAAGGAAATTAATCAATGGACAGACCGATAAAACAAAAGACCTGGAATTCAAAACGCATCATGATGCTTGCGGGTATAGTGGGAATTATAGCACTAATTGGTGCTAGTTATTACTTTACCAGTGGCAATAGTAAATTGAATGTGGAGGCAGAGCGTATCAGCATTGTAGAGATCAAGGAAGGAAGTTTTCAAGAGTTTATTCCGATTAATGGGATGGTTCAACCAATCAGCAGTATTTATTTGGATGCATCTGTTGGTGGCCGTGTAGAAGAAAAATATGTGGAGGATGGAGCTCACTTGCATAAAGGAGATCCTATCATGCGTTTGTCGAATACAGATATGGAATTGGGACTAATTCAACAAGAGACTCAGGTTTTAAACTTATTGACACAAGCGCAGATTGCACAGACCAATGCGCAACAGGTTTCCATTAATAACAAAAACCAGATGGCTGATGTGGAGCAAGCTTTAAAAGAAGCAGAGCGTGTTTATTCCTTAAACAAGAAATTATTGGCTGAAAAGGCTATTGGATCTCAAGAATATCAAAAATCTCTAAACGAATATAACTATCAAAAGGAGCGTGTAGTATTGACCAAACAGATCTTACAACAAGATGAGATCTCAAATAAGCAAAAATTAACGCAGGATAGAGAGACATACAAGCGTACGCAGAGTGCTTTGGAATTAACCCGTCAGAAGGTTGGAGACTTGATTCTTCGGGCGCCGGTTGATGGTCAGTTGACTTCCTTTGATGCCGAGATTGGTCAAAGCAAACAAGCTGGTGAACGTTTAGGGCAAATTGATGTATTGAGTGGTTTTAAAGTTCGTGCAGATATCGATGAGCACTATATCAATCGTATTTTCCCTGATTTGCAGGGTCAATTTACAATAGGTGATAAGACTTACGACTTGCGCATCAAGAAGGTTTATACGCAGGTAAAGGATGGCCGTTTTCAAGTGGATATGGAGTTTGTGGGTGTAAGACCAGAGGGTATCCGTAGAGGACAGACGCTATCGATCCGTTTAGCATTAAGCGATGAGACCAAAGCGCTATTACTTCCTAAAGGAGGCTTCTACCAACAGACTGCAGGTAATTGGATCTTTAAATTGGATAAAAATGGAAATACAGCCTATCGTGCTGATATTCAATTAGGACGTCAGAATCCACAATATTATGAAGTAATGGGTGGCTTAAAACCTGGGGATAAGGTTATTGTTTCCAGCTACGAAACTTACGATAAAATACAGGAATTAAATATTAAGAAGTAAAGAACTTACCAGATAACCAATCTAAAGAAACGAATAATTATGATTAGTAATTTCATTAAATCGGCTTTTAGAAACTTATGGAAAACCAAAGGCTATAGTTTTCTGAATATCTTTGGACTTGCCTTAGGGATTGCGGTTACCGCGTTTATATTCTTATGGGTGGAAGATGAAGTAACCTACAATGCTAATTTTAAAAACCAAGAGGATATTTATATCGTAAAATCCATTCAGAAGTACGATGGCCAGACTTTTGTTTTTGGAGCCACACAAGGTCCACTTGCTGCAGCTATTAAAGAAGAGATCCCTGGTATTAAGCATGCTGCACGTTATACCTGGGGGGACAATATGCTCTTTAATAATGGTGAAGATAAGGTAAGCCAATTTGGCTATTATGTAGATCCTAGTTTTATGGAAATCTTAAGCCCTGAATTTGTAGAAGGCAGTCATAAAACAGCATTTACACAACTGAATAATATTGTTTTAAGTGAATCTGTTGCACAGAAGTTCTTTGCTGGAGAAAAGGCTCTAGGCAAGACAATAAAGCTAAGCAATGGGGAGTCATATATCGTATCAGCTGTAACAAAGGACTTTCCAGATAACGCCGATTTACGTTATGATTTCTTGCTTGATTTTAAAAAATTTGAAGTAGCAAATGAATGGCTCAAGAGTTATGGCAGCAATGGACTTCAAACCCTTGTTCAAGTAACTGAGAATGCTGACTTATCACAGATAAACAAGCAACTATTGAAATTTGTAGAGAAGAAGACCAATGGCGAGGTGACATTCTCCGAGAATTTTCTGTACCCAATGTCGCGTTGGCACTTATATGATGTTTTTGATTCCAGTGGAATTGAAAAAGATGGAGCCATTAAGAATGTTCGTTTATTTAGTACCATCGCCTGGTTAATTCTCATCATTGCCTGTATCAATTTTATGAATTTGTCTACAGCACGTTCTGAAAAAAGAGCTAAAGAAGTAGGCATGCGTAAAATTGTTGGAGCTACTAAACGTTCATTAATCTTACAGTTTTTAGGAGAGTCGTTAATATATGCCTTTGTTTCAGGGGTACTGGCTTTATTCTTTATTTGGTTAGGATTAAAGCCATTTAATACCTTAATCGGTAAAGAATTGGAATTGAACTTAGGTTCTAATTTACACTTAGGATTTTTTGCAGGAATTATCTTGCTCTGCGGATTAGTAGCAGGTAGTTATCCTGCGTTTTTCTTATCCTCATTTAAACCATTGAATACCCTGAAAGGTGGTACTAGTCGATCGCTATCAGCAGGTCTTGTTCGCAAAATATTGGTAGCTATACAATTCTCTGCTGCCATCATATTGATTATTGCGACTTCCATTATCTACCTGCAGATCAATAGTGCAAAGAATAGGGATGTGGGTTTCGACAGAAGTCAGGTTATCACGACGAATTTACGTAGTGACATGACCAAGCATTTACCTTATATCAAAGATAAATTAATAGCTACTGGAGTTGTAGAAGCTGTCGGCGTTAGTAAGGAAAGCTCACTAAGGACAGGATCTAACACAAGCAATTTTGACTGGGATGGAAAAAATAAAGATCAATCTATTCTAATTAACTGGACAGTGGTTGATGGAGATTTTATTCCTGCTTTGGGTATGAAAATGGCAGATGGCCGTAACTTTAATATGCAGAATGTTGGTGATAGCACCTCTGTAGTAGTGAATGAATCATTTGCCAAATTGGTGAAACCGGATGGGCAAATTGCAGGTCAGGTTATCCAAATGAATGGACAGCCTATAACCGTTGTTGGAGTCGTAAAGGACTATGTGTATAATAATGTCTATGCCAATATAGAACCATTAGTCTTGTTTCCGTTTTATGAGACAGCAGGTGTTTTGAATATTCGTACAAAAGCTGGGGTAGATATTCAAGAGGCTATTCAGAAAATAGAGACCGTAATAAAAGAACAAAGTCCTGGATATCCTTTCAATTATCGCTTCCTGGATGAGTCTTTCAATAAAATGTTTTTCTCAGAAGTATTACTTCAAAAATTAGCTAGCTTATTTGGCGTGTTAGCCATTATTATCTCCTGCTTAGGCTTATTTGGATTAGCATCATATGCTGCCGAGCAACGAGCTCGTGAAGTATCTATTCGCAAAGTATTAGGTGCCTCCGTATTTGGATTGGTAAAGATGCTGAATAAGGAGTTTATTCTATTGGTAGTAATCTCTTGCTTAATTGCCTTTCCAATAGCTTATTTCTACATGAACGATTGGTTGAAGAACTTCCAATACCATATCAATATACCATGGGCTATATTTTTAATCTCCGGATTGGTAGCCATCGGAATTGCCTTGCTGACCATCAGCTCGCAAGCTTTAAAAGCAGCATGGAGCAACCCGACAAAAACATTAAGAAACGAATAATTAGATACCTATCATTATAAACATAGAAACACATGATAAAAATAACCAACCTGCAAAAGTTTTACCGTACCGAAGAGGTAGAGACGGTGGCCTTGAACAACGTGAATATCCATGTTAAAGAGGGTGAATTTGTTGCCGTAATGGGGCCTTCGGGTTGCGGTAAGTCTACCTTATTGAATATTGTAGGCCTATTGGATGATTTAGATGAGGGTAGTTACCTCTTTAACAATATTGAAGTTGCTCAATTCAAAGAGGGCAAGCGATCAGACTTACGTAAGCATAACATCGGATTTGTATTTCAGAGTTTTAATCTGATCGATGAATTAACGGTATTTGAAAATGTCGAGTTACCATTGGTCTATACCAATGTTCCAGCAGCAGAACGTAAGCGTCGAGTAGAGGAGGTGTTGGAGAAAGTGCAGATTATGCATAGGAGAAATCACTTTCCACAACAGCTATCCGGAGGTCAACAACAACGTGTAGCAGTTGCTCGTGCCGTAGTCAATAACCCAAAGCTAATCTTAGCCGATGAGCCTACTGGTAACTTAGACTCTAGCAATGGTAATGAAGTAATGCAATTGCTCACCGAACTAAATGAAACAGGAACAACCATTGTCATGGTTACTCACTCGGAGCATGATGCCAAGTTTGCTGACCGCGTTATCCGTATGCTAGATGGTCAAGTGATTATGGAGACTGCCGTAGTTTAGATTTGAGATATGAGACAGCTTCGCTATTAGATATGAGACAAAAGACAACAGATTTCAGACAATAGATAGACTGAGATATCGAATAAAAGGAGGTTTGTTGCTGCTTAATGTCTTATAAATCAATGACTATAACTTCTTTCAAAGGTCTAACTACTATATACTAACTACTAAATACTACTCAAATATGAACCTTAAAATAGCCATACGCAATCTGAAGAAGAACAAGGGATTTACTGCTATCAATATGATAGGTTTAGCCATTGGTATGGCTGCTGCCTTATTGATATTACTGTGGGTGAATTTTCAATTCAGTGTCAATAGAACTTTTCCGAAGGTGGATCAATTATTTGTAGTTGGTACTAAAGCACCATCTGACAATGGTATTGCCACTTGGTTTTCTATTGCTAAACCATTGGGTCCAGTACTTAAATCGGATATTCCTGAAATCAAGGATATGACACGTCTGAGTTCAGCAACAGGATTTTTATTTACTGCTGGTGAAAAGAAATTATTCCCAGAAGTAGGTGCCTTTGTGGATTCCAGTTTCTTATCCATGTTTGATTTACCGGTGTTTACTGGTGATGTGAAGCAAGTATTGAAGGATCCAAATCAAATCGTACTGACTGAAAAGTTAGCTAATGATCTCTTTGGGAGTACCGATGTGGTTGGTAAAACACTTCGATTAGATTCAACAGCTTTATTAACCGTATCTGCAGTATTAAAAGACATTCCACAAGAAATCGGATTTGCAGGATATTCTTATTTCCTTCCATGGACCTTTATGGAAAAAGCAGGACTATCGGATAACCATTGGGGAAATAGTTCAGTACAAGCCTATGTGGAAGTAGAGAAACAAGCTAATATTCCAGCTATTCAAAGTAAGCTGAAAGATATTGTATCGAGACATTCAGAAATTAAGGTAGAGACATTCATTAAACCAGTTTCAGATATGTATCTATACTCCAAGTATGAAAATGGAGAGGTAGTAGGAGGAAGGATCAGCATGGTGAAGACTTTCATTCTGATTGCTGGCTTTATCCTTTTAATTGCCTGTATCAATTTTATGAACCTAAGTACTGCTCAAAGTGAAAGACGAGCCAAAGAAGTAGGTATTCGTAAGGTAGTAGGCGCACAGAAAAAGACATTGATTTTCCAGTTCTTATCTGAGTCCATATTGATGGCATTGATTTCGGGTGTCATAGCCTTACTGCTAGTGGCCTTATCCCTTCCAAGCTTCAATGATCTAGTAGGGCAGAAATTCCAAATACCATTCGCTGATTATAAATTCTGGGCTTTATTCCTTTGCTTTATCTTATTGACAGGGATATTGGCGGGTATTTATCCTGCATTTTTCCTTTCCTCATTTACACCAATAAAAGTATTGAAAGGAAGATTTCGTCAGATTCAACATAAAATCAATCCAAGAAAGATTTTAGTAGTTACACAATTCTGTGTGGCCATTGTCTTAATCGTTAGTACATTGGTTATCCGCAAGCAAGTGCAATATGCGCAGGATAGAGATTATGGGTTTGAACAACAGAACCTGATCTATGTATCGGAGGTAGGTAAGATTGCAGATAATTCGGTGTCGATCAAACAAGCCTTATTGAGTCGTAATATTGCAACATCAGTTACGCGTATGATGTCTCCCATAACGGAACGTTGGAGTGGTTGGGGTGGATTTCTATGGGAAGGAAAGGATCCTAATGATGATACCCAATTCAATAGGCAAACAGCCGATGATAAGGTAGTGGAAACCGCTGGATTTGAATTGGTAATGGGTAGAGATTTTGACCTTAGTAAATTTCCTACAGATTCATCTGCTGCCATCATTAATGAAACCGCAGCTAAGAAAATGGGATTTACAGATCCTATTGGAAAAATCATTGATGATAGTGGCGATAAATTTCATGTTATAGGTGTAATCAAAGACTTTGTTCAGGAGTCACCATTTGATCCCATTAAACCATTAATTATTGAAGGTGCTTCGCACTGGATGAACACCATGCATATTCGTTTCAATCCGCAGCTTTCAACCAAAGAAGCTTTGGAACGTACGGAGCAAGTCTTTAAGGAATTCAATTCAGAATATCCATTTGAATTCAGTTTTGTCGACGAAGCCTATGCTTTGAAGTTTAAGGAAATTGAAAAGACAGGTAAACTAGCGACCTTATTTGCCGGCTTAACGATCTTTATTTCTTGCCTTGGCCTGTTTGGACTGGCAGCATACATGGCGGAAAGTCGTACCAAGGAAATTGGTATTCGTAAAGTGTTGGGAGCATCGGTATTCAGTGTGACCAGAATGCTTTCTAAGGAATTTTTAATATTGGTAATCACTTCCTGCATTATCGCATTTCCAATTGCCTATTGGGCAATGGATAAATACTTGGAAGACTATACCTATCGCATCAACATCAGCTGGGGAATATTCGTCCTTGCAGGAGTCGGCGCAATATTGATCACCTTGTTAAGTATTAGTTATCAATCTATTAAAGCCGCTATCGCTAATCCAGTGAATAGCTTGAGGGATGAGTGATGGAGACAACAGATGTGAGACAACAGACAATAGACTCCAGATGTCAGACATTGAAATAGGAACTAGAAAGAATAATAAATTAAAACAACACAATAGATATCTACATAGCAGTATTGACCGAAAAGTCTAAAATCTGTTGTCTGATATCTGATGTCTAAATTAAAACAACACAATAGATATCTACAATACAGAGGTGACAAAAAGTCTAAAATCTGTTATCTGATATCTGTTGTCTAAAAAAAAGGAACACAATAGCAATCTACCATACAGAGCTGACTGCAAAGTCTAAAATCTGTTGTCTGATATCTGTTGTCTAATACCTCTAAACATGTTTAACTTAAAAATTGCTTGGCGAAGTATAAAGAAGAATAAGTTCTTCTCTTCCTTAAATATCTTAGGCTTATCCGTTAGTTTGGGGATTGCCTTGTTATTGATTGGTTATTCGTTTTATGAATTGAGTTTTGATAAAATGTATAAGCATTCGGATGATATCTATCGTGTGACGATGAAAACTAGTCCGGAGTATAATGATGAGTATTGGCCGCAATTGCCTAATTCAGTTGGTCCTGCAATTCAGCAGGAAGTTCCTGGTGTCATTAGAAATGCACGTATGGTACGTGATGACTTTGGTGCCAATGCATCCATTCAAGTAGGGGATAAGAATTTTGTAGAGAAAGGGATCTATTTGGCAGATTCAAGTATGTTCTCCATGTTTGATTTCCAATTTGTGGAAGGGGATAAGGCTTCCGTATTCAAAGAACCAAAAAGTATTGTGATCTCTCAATCCAAGAGAGAGAAAATCTTTGGAACGGGTCCTGCTATCAATCAACTCATTTATTTAAATCAACGTGATACCCTACGGGTGACTGGTGTATATGAAGATCTAGCTACGAATAGTAGTCTAGACTGTGAGATGGTTTACAATATCATGGACTCTTGGATGGGTAAGAATGTTTATTGGTCCAATGCCAGTTATGAAACCTACATTCAATTGGATGCGACAACTCATGCAGATCAAGTAGCAAATTTAGCAACTGCTTTGATCGATAAGAATGTCAAAAAGGAAGACCAGTATTTTGTAGAATTCCAATTACAGCCCATCACGAAAGTACACTTGCATTCTGCTCATTTGCGTGAAGGGATAAGTAGTAAGACTGGAGATTTCAAAACGGTGAAGAACTTACTGTATTTGGCAGGCTTAATTTTATTAATCGCCTGTATCAATTACATGAATCTGGCGACTGCACGTACGACCAATTATGCAAAAGAAGTAGGTGTCAATAAAGTACTTGGTGCCAGTAAAGGTCAAGTGCGTATGCGTTTCTTTACAGAGACCTTTTTAATAAGTACCATATCCATTGGATTGGGACTTGTAATCAGTATTCTCGTTGTACCATTCTTCAATCAATTAACTGGTGCAAACTTAACCTGGACATATTTATTCAATCCTTTGGTGCTGCTTACGGTGCTATTGGTGTGGTTTGCTATTACTTTAATCTCTGGTAGTTTCCCTGCATTTTATCTTTCCAGCATCAGCTCATTAAACTTAATGGGTAAAGGAAAAGGAAAGAATAGCGGCTTAGTAGAACCTGCGCGAAAAGGATTGGTGGTATTCCAATTTACATCTTCAATTATCTTGATCATCTCGGTGATTATCATGATCCAACAGGTAAAGTTTATTGAAGGAAAAGATATCGGATATGAACCACAGCAATTGTTGTCCATCAGTAATAAATCCATAAAATCAGAAGCTAACTATACGGCTTTAGTAAATGCTATTCAACAATTGCCGGCAACTGTATCAACAACAGCCGTACAAACAATTCCCGGTGCAAATGAAAGTGGAAAACGTATTGCCAAATCTAACGCTCCAGACTCAGAAGGGATGCCTGTCTACACAAATACAGTCGATGGACCAATCTGTAAAACTTTAGGTTTGCATTTACTAGCCGGGTCAGATTTACAGAAGACCTTGAGTCCAACTGATACGGTCAATTATATCCTCATAAATGAAGTTGCACTAGCTTACTTAGGGTACAAAAATCCAGAAGATGCTATTGGTCAACTTGTACGAACAGAATCTGCAAAGAACACCATAATCAAAGGAGTGGTGCGCGATTTTAACTACAGCAGTTTAAAAGAAAAAGTAGGAGGCTATTATCATTCCAGAATGAATCGAGCCTCGGAAAGTACGCGTAATTTGTTGATCCGTTATGAAGGAAATCAACAAAAAGCTTATCTAGATCAAGTTGAATCATCCTTCAAGAAACATATTCCAGATGTTGCATTCGACTATACTTTCGTGGACAGCTATGTAGATAAACTATACGAAACGGAGCGTAGAACCAATCAAATCATCATCGGATTCTCGGTGTTGGCAATTGGTATTGCCTGTTTAGGACTGATGGGCTTAGCAGCATTTACTGCAGAACAGCGTAGCAAAGAAATTGGTATCCGCAAGGTATTAGGAGCATCGGTATTCAACATCAGTAAAATGCTTTCAGGAAGCTATGTTTTATTAGTCATCATTGCCTTCCTCATCGCCGTACCGATTGCCTATTACCTCATGAGTGAATGGCTCAGTAATTTTGTCTATCGCATTGAAATCCATTGGTGGGTATTTGCTCTAGCAGCAGCCATCACTTTAATCATAACCGGTTTAACTATCAGCTTCCAAACCATCAAAGCCGCTATTGCCAATCCGGTGGATAGCCTGAGGGATGAGTGAGGGAGACGACAGATATAAGACAACAGACACCAGATTTAAGATATTAGACACCAGACAATTTTGGAAATTAAACACAACAAAAATGATGCATAAGATTAATATAAAACTTCACGATAGATTTAACCAGAAAAATCTATTATCTGATGTCTATCATCTGTTGTCTCCAAATTCATATCTCCTTCCGCCATGCTTCTAAAAAATAGCCTCCGCCAACTTATGAGGCATAAGCTTTTCAGCATCCTCAATATCCTGGGATTAACCATAGGAATTAGTTCCTGTTGGGTGATTTATAAATACGTCAGTTATGAGCTTTCCTTTGAGAAAGATCTACCTCAGAAGGAACAAGTGTACCGCTTACTGAGCCATTTTAAGGCAGATGGTAGGGATGAGCTTTTTTCAGGTGTATCACGTCCTGTATATTCCTTCTTAAAGGAAAATCCAATGGGATTAGATGAGGTTGTGGCACATTATCGTTTTTTTTATCAATCCGTTACTATTCCTGAGGTGGCAGGTCAAGAGAAACGATATGAAGAACCAAAGGCTGGTGAAACAGTATTTATTGAAACCGACAAAGATTACTTTGATTTGGTTAAATACAATTGGTTAGCAGGAAATCCACAGACTGCATTAAATGAACCTCATCAAGTTGTTTTGACAGCATCAAGGGCTAAGCATTATTTCCCTAAATTACCGGAACAGGATATCCTAGGGAAAACAATTGTTTATAACGATTCGATTAAGAAAGTCATATCAGGAATTGTGGCAAACCTGAGTTATCCATCGGAATTTAATGGTCAGGAATTTATCTTAATTAAAGAAAGAGAACGTGATAAGACTATGATGGCATGGTCAAATACAAATGGCGCTGACAATATCTATTTGAAGGCAAAAGATGAGCAGACCCTTAAACATGCCTTAGCCCAGACACAGAAGGAACTGGATGCTAAATGGCAGGCCATAAAAAAACAAGAATTGGTAAGTTTTGATTTTATCAGAACCTTAGAGACTATGCCCATTCAAGAATCGCATTTCTCTACCCATATGAAAGAAGCTGCATTAGTTAAAACAAGTTATAAGGTCATCTATTCCCTAATTGGCGTGGCGTTATTCTTGCTGATTTTAGCCTACATCAATTACATCAATCTGACGACAGCACAAATGCCTCAACGATATAAAGAAATCGGTATCCGTAAGACCTTAGGAGGCTCAAAACGATCACTGATAATGCAGATGATGACAGAGACTGCCATGATGGTTTTGGTTGCTGCATTCTTTTCCATATTTGTCTCCCAATTAGGTGTTTTTCTGCTAGGTGATTTAATTTCTGTTAACACCAAAAATTACCAAGATATTGGTTTATATATTGGCGTAATGGGGATTATTCTCCTCGGGAGTATAATCGTTGCTGGTCTTTATCCTGCATGGATGATGAGTCGCGTCAATGCAGTGGATATTTTCCGAAATAAGGGACAAGTACAAGTTGGATCTGAAAAAATGAGCCTACGTAAGGCGATGATTGTATTCCAATTTATCATTGCTCAAATCTTCATTGTTGGAGCTATAGTCATCGGGCAGCAATTGAAATATGTTGTTCATACCGATCTTGGTTTCAATAAAGAAAATGTGGCAGTTATTCAAATTCCCTATAAGACCTTCATGACCCCAAATTTCCAAAGTAAGAAAATGGCCTTGTTTGAGGAAATCAAGAAAATACCAGGAGTAGAAAAAGCAACAATGGGCGAAATGCCCTTGAATAATAGCTTTTCTTCCAATCAGCTGCAATATATTCCAAATGATCAACAAGAACCTATCTCCAAGAATGTATTCTTTAAGACCATTGATCCGGATTACTTGGATTTTTACGATATGAAATTATTGGCGGGTACTGCTTTAATTCCATCAGATACCACAAACGGCTATATCATCAATGAGACTGCGGTAAAAGCATTTGGATTTAAAAACCCACAAGAGGCCATTGGAAAATTTATTGGTCAATCAGATGATATGCAACAAATCGTTGCTGTGGTAAAGGATTTCTATGCACAGAATTTCTATAAACCAATTGATCCAATGGCTTTGAGCTATGAAAACAGGAATTTGCAAACCTATAGCATTCGTTTAAATTCAGCTAAGCATAAAGAATGGCCAACCATACTGGAACAAGTTCACCAAACCTGGAATAAGTTCTTTTCGGCAGATCAATTTTCCGCTCGATATTACGATGAAGGTATCCTTGAAATGTATAAGAAAGAGCAGCAGTTATTTAAGCTCAGCAATATCAGTACAGGTATAGCCATCTTGATAAGTTGTTTAGGCTTGTTTGGCTTAGCGACACTTACCGCATTTCAACGAAGCAAGGAGATCGGTATCCGTAAAGTATTGGGCGCATCAGTATCCGGGATTGTAAGCATGTTGTCCAAGGATTTTATCATCATGATCCTATTAGCCATTCTTATAGCATCACCCATTATCTGGTGGATATGCAGCAAGTGGCTGGACGATTTTGCATATCGCATTGAAATTACCTGGATACCATTTGTATTAGGTGGTCTAATAGCCATCCTCGCAGCATTGCTCACCATTAGCTACCAAGCCATCAAAGCCGCAAAAGCAAATCCAGTGGATAGCTTGAGGGATGAGTAGGGAGAGGAGACATCAGAAAACAGACTCCAGATGTCAGATATTAAACAGGAAAAAGAAAGAAATAATAAATTAAAACAACACAATAGATATCTACATAGCAGTATTGTCCGAAAAGTCTAAAATCTGTTGTCTGATATCTGTTGTCTAAAACTGACGAGATGAACTTCAAACACATACTCCGTAAGCTTTGGAAAAATAAGCTATTTACATTGCTAAACATACTTGGTTTGTCCATTGGTATTAGTGCTTGTATGATCGTATTTAAGATCGTAAATTATGAATTTAGTGTTGATCAGAAACATCCGAATAAGGAGTTGATTTACAAATTAATCAGCAATATTACCTTTGAGGGTAAAGCGAGTGGATTTGATGGTGTTCCTTCATCTACTTGGGATTATGTACAAAACAATCTGCCTCAGGTTGAATTAACAGTTCCTTTATTCAACATGTACTATGATGGAATTACCATCAAGAAAGCGGATGATTCAAAGGCAGAGTTTTCTTCTGATATCAACATCTATGCAACTAATAAGAGCTACTTTGAACTGGTACCATATACTTGGTTGGCGGGTAATAAACAAGCGGCTTTAAATGCGCCTAATCAGGTCGTGTTAACCGAATCTCGGGCTAAACTCTATTTCCCAAATGTTCAACCTACCGATATCATTGGTCGGGAGATCAATTATGATGATAAGGTATTTGCTGTATCCGGAGTTGTTAAAGATTTGGATTACCCGAGTAGTTTCCAAGGTGTTGAATTTATACAAGTTCAAGATGCACAATGGAAAGAAGAATCTTGGTCATCGTCTAGTTCAAACAATCAACTTTTTATCAAGCTCAAAGATCCTAATCAATTGCCCATAATCAAGGAGAATCTGAAGCTGAAACTAGAGGAAATGACAAAAGTAGCTTGGAAAGATTACGATATCACAGGTTATTTTGAACCGGTAAACTTAAGTGAGTTACATTTTCATCCGAACATTAATAATCATACTGACAAGAAAATTGTATACGGTATGATAGGAATAGGTATTTTCTTATTGCTTTTAGCAAGCATCAATTATATCAATTTAAGCACCGCATTAATACCAAGTAGAGCGAAGGAAATCGGTATTCGTAAAACCTTAGGTCAAAGAAATGGACGAGTAACCCTAGAATTTATTAGCGAAACATTCCTAATTACCGGTACAGCATTATTGCTTTCATGGCCATTGAGTATATTGTTTGAACATTTCTTTAAGGATTATTTCCCTGGACAAATCAATGATTATGATTATTTGGGAACAACCGTTATTTTCTTGCTGTTACTGATTTTAGGAATCACAATTTTATCGAGTTTATACCCAACTTATTTAAGCAATAAAGTACAAATTATAGATGTTTTAAAAAGCAATAAAACTGGTAAGCTTTCAATAGGAAGCATCTCACTTCGAAAAGCTTTGATTGTATTCCAATTTGTTATTGCACAGTTGTTTGTCATCGCTACGGTTGTTATCGGATTTCAATTAAAGCATTTGATGTCGACCGATCTTGGCTTTGATAAACAGGCATTAATTACCTTGGATCTCCCGTATAAAGGTGTTGATGGTAAGAAGGACCCTTATTCTTTTAAGAAGTTATTGCTGAAACATCCTGAAATAAACTCAACCTCCTTAGGGCATTTTCCACTAAGTTCAGATCATTGGGGTAATAATGTTGAATTTGCTTCTGATACAGGGATTGTTAAAGTAAATATGCCCTTTAAAATGGTAGATGATACCTATATGGAAACTTATGGTCTTAAGTTGATGGCTGGTCGTGCATTGACTCTTGCGGATACAAGTACCGGAATCATCTTAAATGAAAAGGCCATTTCTGGATTAGGATTTAAATCTCCTCAGACGGCTCTTGGTCAAACAGTAACAGTCAGTGGAGAACAACGTCAAATTACTGGAATTGTCAAAAACTTCCATACTAAGAATCTGCACATGCAATTAGAGGCTGCAGCATTTTTACCATCTATAAATAGAGGTTCATTGGGAAGAATAGCCATTAAGCTAAATTCTGATCCAAAATCTTGGAATAAAGCTATTGAAACCATTCAAAAGGAATGGCAAATATTTTATCCTAATTCAGAATTCAATTATAAATTCTATGATGAACGGATCAAGAACCTTTACGAGCAAGATTATCGATTCTCCAACATCATCAACCTGTCCTCTATTATCACCATTCTGATCAGCTGTCTTGGTCTAATCGGTTTAGTAACCATCAACACAGCGCAACGTACGAAAGAAATCGGTATACGAAAGGTATTGGGAAGTACTGTTTCCGGTATTTTAGGTCTTCTTTCCAAAGATTATATCAAATTAATCTTCATCTCTATTGTGGTCGCCACGCCGATTGCTTGGTGGGCAATGAACAAATGGCTTGAAAATTTTGCATTCAAGATAAATTTAAGTTGGTGGCTTTTCATTGTTCCGGCAGTAGTCACTATTATTATCGCATTATTCACAATGAGCCTGATGTCCATCAAAGCTGCAAAAGCAAATCCGGTGGATAGCTTGAGGGATGAGTGAGGGAGACATCAGACGAGAGACATCAGACAACAGACTCCAGATATTAAACAGGATAAAGAAAGAAATAATAAATTAAAACAACACAATAGATATCTACATAGCAGTATTGACCGAAAAAGTCTAAAATCTGTTGTCTGATATCTGTTGTCTAAAAACTCTAACCATGAACTTCAAAACCGCCCTTCGCAATATCCAGAAGCACAAGTTAATGACCTTAATCAATGTGGTCAGCTTAGCAATAGGCATTAGTGCCACCTTGGTAATTTTTCTTTTTGTGCAGCACGACTATAGTTTTGATAAGCATGTTCCCAATGGGGATAGGGTTTATCGTGTAAATAGCGTAGGAACTTTTAAGATTCCTGGGGTGATGCTTCCATTGATTAAACCCATGGAAGAAGAGGCTACGAATATCGAGTTGGTCGTACCTGTTATTAAAACCTACTTGGAGAAAATTGCTGTTCCCAAAGCAAAGTCTGAGGATTTACAAGTATTCCATAAAGGAAATAAATTAGGTTTTACGAATAGTAAATATTTTGAATTATATCCTTCTAGATGGTTAGCTGGTGATGCCAAACAACTAAATGAACCGCAAAAAATCGTATTGACAGAAAGCAATAAGAATCGTTTCTTCCCTGGACAAACGTCACAGGATGTAATTGGGAATACCCTTATATTTATGGATTCGATAAACCTACAAGTAGCCGGTGTAGTCGCTGACTTTAAGGAGAATTCTGATTTTAGTTTTCAGGGTTTTATCTCCATGCCTACTATTCCGATGTTCCCTTCTCTAAAAACTATTTTTGCCTGGGACTCTTGGACGAATTATAACGATATCAACAACGTATTGGTTAAGATACCTGAAGGAACTAAACCCGCAGATGTCGAAAAAACAATAGTTGAATTGACCAAGAAGAATAAGAAAATGAATGAGGGATTTGAGGATAAGTTTATGCTTCAGCCCTTAGCTGATGTACATTTTAATTCAGATTTCAATTATAACGCTAGTAAACCGGAGACATTAAGAAACCTTATTTTATTAGCTGTGTTTTTACTTGCCCTAGGTGTAATCAATTTCATCAATCTTTCCACTGCACAATCTACCGAACGAGCCAAAGAAATTGGTATTCGTAAGACCTTGGGAAGCACTAAGGGAAAACTGACAATGCAATTTCTTGTTGAAACCTTCCTCATCGCTTTAACTGCTACTTTATTATCCATTGTGTTAACTCCGATTTTATTAAAAGCGTTCGATGGATTTATACCTGAAGGACTAGAATTAGCGAATTTATTCACTCCCCTTGCTATTGTATTCCTCTTGGGGCAATTGATCATTGTGACCCTATTGGCTGGATTTTATCCTGCATGGATATTAACAGGCTATTCTCCTGTACTTGCCATGAAAAATCAAGCAGGCAAGAACAGCAATCTAAGTCGTAGTAATTGGGTTCGTAAGTTGATGACTGTTTTTCAATTTGCTTTAGCGCAAGTATTTTTGATCTGTGTGTTAATCGTTGTTCAGCAAGTGAAGTATGTATCCCAACGAGATATGGGATTTGAGAAAGATGCTGTACTTAATTTCTTTATTCCCGGTTCCTACCAAAACGCAGCAAAGGGAAATGTACTTAAGAACAGAATCGCACAGATACCCGAAGTCCAAAAAGTAAGCTTTGGTAATCATTCTCCAGCGGTTATGGGACAAATGACCACCTCTGTTGTATTGGATCAGTCCGATGAAAAGGACACCAAACAAATCGATATGCGCAATGGGGATGAGAATTTCCTTTCCGTTTATGATATCCCTTTAGTTGCAGGACGCAATATTATTGTCCGCGATTCCCTTCAGGAGGTGTTGATCAACGAACGAAGCTTAGAATTCTTCAAATTCCAAAATCCACAAGAAGCATTAGGGAAAACTTTAAATGAAGGGCAGATGACAATTGTAGGGGTTATGAAAGATTTTGACATGACCACCGCCCGCCAGACTAATCGCCCGATTATTTATTATGGATCGTCCGAAGGTTATGTGATTCATGTACGGCTAGATAAGCAGCATCCTGAAACTTGGTCCAAAGCAACAGATAAAATCTCCAAGGAATTTAATGCAGTATTTCCAAACGATACTTTTGAATTCAAATTTATTGATGATACGGTGGAAAGCTTCTATACCAAAGATAAGCAACTATCTAAATTGTTAACCTGGGCAATGGGCTTATCAATTCTAATAGCAGGTTTAGGACTTTTCGGCTTAGGTTTGTTTACCGCCAATCAACGAACCAAAGAGATCGGTATTCGCAAGGTCTTAGGGGCTTCCATATCACAGATTATTGCACTATTGTTGAAGAACCTGTTGTCATTGGTGGGGATAGCCTGCCTTATCGCCTTCCCAATCGCTTGGTACTTTGGAAGCAAATGGCTAGAAAACTTTACTTATAAGATGGATATTAACTGGTGGCTATTCCCATTATCTGCATTAGGATTACTACTAGTAGCAACCTTGATACTGCTTTCCAAAACTTACTTTGCCGCAAAAGCAAATCCGGTAAAGAGCCTGAGGGATGAGTGATTTGCCCTACGGGCAATATTTAGTCGATAGTATAAAGTATTTAGACCTATTGGCGGGATAGATTTTTTGAGCGTATTAGCGGTCGAAGCATGCTTCGACCCTGCGGTTATGGTGAAAGGAATCAATTAATTCACGAATGTTTGTAGGGTCGATGCATGCATCGACCGCTATGAAACAATACTTATAATTATTTTATAAATAAAAAGTAGTTTCATCAATTTTCTAATATCATTCTTGAATATTAAGACTTTGTTTTTAATAAAATTGGTCTATATTGGGTTCCTCAAGTAGAGTGTTCACGATTTAGAAAGAATTTTATTTTTTTCGTTCGCAAATGAAACTTTTGTTCTTATAAGAGTATAATATCGAAAAAAAATTGATAGATATGCTTGCACAATACATTAGGTATAAGAACTTGGCTCTGTTCTCCCTCCAAAATCAATTCTATAAAATTCTATTTAGGCTACAAATTCTTTATTTGAAAAAAGAAAAGGGATGGCTCTTTTATGGAATAATTGGATTATTTATCCAGTTATTTATTCAAATAATAAGCGCTGTTTTATTAAATAAATTGGAAAGGCATTCTTTTCCTATGCTACCTCATCCAATAAATAATTCATCAAATTCTATACAACAAAATAAAAGTTTGGGACTAAACCATTTTAGTTTTGAGATATCTCTTTTGTTTTATAGCATATTATATTATTCCCTTAAAAATTAATAGCATTAATATTTATGTTAACCTCTTTGAATAAACAAATACTTTTTATTGTTTTTTACCTTTTTCAAATCGTTCATTTAATAGCAAAATTGCCCATCATATTTTTATTGATTTTCGTTTATGCATTTGAAGAGTTATTTGCTAGATTGGGGCAATTGATAAACAACAAATAAGTACGAAGATACTTTAACCAATTCATTAATTAACTACTATATTTCAAAACAATTATTTATGTATTCAAAAAGAACATTCTTTGAATTTATCAGCCTAGCAGACGCTGAGTTAATTCATTCCCAAATGATTGCCTGGATTTTGTCCAAGGATTTTCAAGGTTTTAAAGATCCTGTTTATTGTAGAAAAGAGATATTAATAAATTTCTTTGGATTAAAGGACCCTGAAGATATTGTGGAAATATCCACGGAGAGCGATTCAATAGACATCCTAATCAAGTTAGACAATATCGTTCTATGTATTGAAAACAAATTGAAATCATCCCAACATTCAGATCAACTTAATAAATACAAAAATTTTATTGATTCACACTATGGTGATGTTGAAAGAAGTTTTTATTACTTAACCTTAATTGATGAAGATTCTGAAAACCAAGACTGGATTAATAAATCATTTAGAGATTTGCTTTCAGTTTTAAATAAATTGGAAAAAGATGAACATATCTTTAAAGAGAGAGAAGGTTTCATACTTAAAGAGTATATTAATACACTCGAGAAATTAACTGGTGCTATCGATTTATTTTTAAAAGAGCCAAAATCCATGCCTAATGTGTTTTCAGAAGCAAATTTGAAAAAATCTCAAAAACGGGCAATAATGGATACAAAGAATGAATTACAATTGTTTATTCGTGAAAACCAATTGGAAACATTATTCCAAAAATTATATTTTAGAGAAGTCCTTAAGAATTTACCGCCACAACGTTATTATTATATTAACGAGACTAGAGGCGATGCCATCTTAGGTATTATTACCATTCCAGAAAGAAGGCTTGGAAATGGGAAGTATTTTAATTTTGGCTTGGATTTCCAGAGAGGAACAGTCAAAACCTTTTGCGTTTCTACTGATTATTTTGGATCAAATAAAAACGACTTACCACAAGAAATATTAGAACTTTTTAAAAATATTCAAACACAACATCCTCAGTTTGGTTACACTAAACGAGTGAATTCACCTATAAGTAAGGCACTTTGTTCCGTTTCGAAGCCGCTAAATATAATGTCCTTTTCGGAGCCATCCTTAGGAGAGATTAGGCATTGGTGGGAGCTTAGTCCAAAACAATTTGCGGAATTATTCATGAAGGAAATAGAGTTAACAAACGATTTATTGAATAATTATATTCTAATTAAAACTGATGAAGTACTTGTCTAAATATTCAAACAAAATATTCGTTTCGTTTTACTCAAACCAATTCTCTTTCAAATTCAAACTTTATGAATGAATTAGTATATATTCATGGCTTAGGATCCGATATAAATTCTAGAAAATTTAAAATAATCGAAGAGTCACTAGGAAATATCTATAACTGTCATTTTGCATTTTGGGATAAAAACACTGACTTTCCACAATTTTTCATTGACCTAATTTCTAAATATGGTAAGGTAAGTAACCTCGTAATTATAGGTGATTCAACTGGTGGAAACTATGCCTATCAATTTAGAAGGATGCTGGGGAAAACGTATAAGTCTGTTAAACTTGTTTTGCTAAACCCTTTGTTAGATGTTTCTAATAGAATAGCAGACTTTCCGTTTCCTAAAGAACTCCTTAAAAGTCTTCAAACTATTACAACTATTGATGATTGCTTTATTTTACGAAGTAGGTTTGATGAAGTGATTGATCAAAATAAAGTTAAAATTGGAGAAAATGTTGAGAGCATATTTGTAGATGATAGTCACCGCATTCTTAAATTTCAAGAATTTATTCCATTGATTAATAAATATGTTATCAATAAAAGTTAGTATAAATTTGAAAATTAAAGAAGACTATTCCTGGTAATATTCAAGCAGTCTAAGTTTATCCTGACAGCTTGATTTATTCCTCGATTTCCCTAACCCGCCTACTGGTCTAAAATCTGTTGTCTTTCCCCTTTCTACTTTCCACTTTTTCCTTTCCACTGTCTCACATCTAACAGCGTAGCGGTCTGATATCTCACATCTATTCCTAGGGGTTTTCTTCGCCACTCTTTCGGATCTCCTTCGGAACTTGTTCGGATCTCCTTCGGATCTCGTTCGGTTCCGACCGAACGAGATCCGAACAAAATCCCTATCAGATCATAAGAAATTCCCTTCGAGTCTCGAAGCAAAATGGACGCAAAATATACCAATACCTAAGGCAAATACCGGTGTAATATTTGGACTATCAATTCGATATAGAAGCTTTACACACTGTTCGCTAATGAACACTTGGCTGTTCGTCTATGGACAATTTTAAAACAACGGTATTCATAAGTGCTTGTTATTCAGTTGTGTTGTTGTTTGGCACACGCTGTGGATGCATATTGAAAATTGATTCATGAGAAAAGTATATATCGTTGTAATAATTTTTGTTTGTTGTTTAGTGTGCAGGGTTCAAGGGCAGGACAGCATCCTGTCCTTAGCCGACTGCATCAGTTTGGCCTTAAAAAACAATCCCAGCTTAAAACGTGGGGAATTGCAGGTGAATCGAGCTGATTTGCGGTATAAGCAAGCGCAATATGATCGCTTACCGGCTTTATCAGGAAATATCAGCCATGATTTGACCCAAGGAAGGGCCATCGACCCAACAACCAATCAATATATTGATAATAATAACAGTTCGGGTAGACAGTCCTTAAACATGAATGTGCCTTTGTTCAATGGATTTGCGATACTTCATAATATCCGTATGCAGTCAAATGCGAAAGATGCGGGTAAATTGGAGTATGAAGGATTGAGCAATGATTTAAAATTGGATGTGATTGAGGCATATATCAAGCTATTGACAGCTCAGGATATGTTAAAACAAATCCAAGGACAAGTTGAAGTCACCAAAGAACAGTTGCACCGCGCTGAGGTGATGAATCGCGAAGGAAATATTGCCCCTGGTGACTATTATGACCTTAAAGGACAATTCAGTGCCGAATTGAATTCTATCGAACAGACCAAACAAGCATTGTATACAGCTAGGCTTGGTCTAGCTGGATTATTAAACATGGATCCAAGCAAATTGAAGGCTGTAGTAAAATTGGATATCCCATCTGCCTATCCTGTTGTTTCTGCTGAAAATCTATTTCAACAATCCTTATCGGTAATGCCTCAATTTAGAGCCTTGGATTGGCGGAAGAAGCAAATGGAAGAAGGTGTGAAATTAGCGAAGTCAGATTATTTTCCATCATTGTCCTTATCTGGTGGCCTAAGTACTAACTACAGTCGAGAGGGAGGGTCCTTCTCTTCGCAATATAAAGGCAATTTATATAAAGGGATAGGCTTAAACCTAAGTATTCCAATTTTCAATCGATTAGCAACAAGGACACAAGTTAGGATGGCGAAAGTGGATTTGGAGGAGGCAGGATTTAATGTGGAGATTATGCGTAATGACCTTCAGGTAAAGACAGCACAAGCGGTGTTTGATTTGCAAATGACACAGGAGCAAGTTCGAAATCTTAAAGATCAGGACGTCAATTTTATGGAGGCTTTTCGAATTGCGACAGTTCATTTTGAAGCTGGAAATAGCAATTCCGTATTATACCTTACTGCAAAAAATAAGATGGATCAGGTGAAGAGTCAATTGATCATCAAGCAGTATGAATTGTTGATGCAGAAATATATCAACGATTATTACGCAGGTTCTTTGGAATTATAATTAACTTAGCGAGGGTATGAAAAAGGCTACTGTTTTAGTTGTAGACGACGATCAAGATTTATTAACTGCTTCGCGAATTCTCTTACGACCCCATGTTAAGGAAGTCTTGGTGGAGCATAATCCAGAAAAGCTGATCAATATTTTGGAGCGAAATCCTGTGGACGTTGTCCTGTTGGATATGAACTTCAAAAGTGCCATCAATACGGGCAATGAAGGACTTTTTTGGTTGTCGAAGGTAAAATCTTTATTTCCGAACATCAATGTCATTATGATCACAGCCTACGGAGCTGTAGATCTGGCAGTGAAGTCCTTGAAACAAGGAGCATCGGATTTTATTGTGAAACCTTGGCAAAACGATCAACTTCTACAAACGATACAAGCCGCACTAGACGAGAATAAACCGGTTCAAAAACCTAATCCTATTAACGTTTCACGTGACCAACACGGCATTATTGGCAAATCTGCCATCATGGAAGACTTGCAATATAAGTTGGATAAGGTTGCCCCCACAGAGGCCAATATTCTTATTTTGGGTGAGAATGGAACAGGTAAAGATCTGATTGCTTCCGCTATTCATCAGCGTTCCTTGCGTCATAAACAAGCTTATGTAAAGGTGGATGTTGGTTCACTTACGGAAACATTATTCGAGAGTGAGCTTTTCGGTTATAAGAAAGGTGCTTTTACCGATGCTCGTGAGGATCGTAAGGGTCGTTTTGAGCATGCTGATGGTGGAACACTCTTTATGGATGAGATTGGAAACATCAGCCTACAACAGCAGGCTAAATTGCTTTCAGTTCTGCAGAATAGGGCAGTAGTGCCATTGGGTTCTAGCCAATCCATTCCAGTTGATATACGCTTGTTAAGTGCGACTAACGTCCCATTGAAAGCATTGGCAGATGAAAGTAGATTTCGGAAAGATTTAATCTATCGTATCAATACTTTGGAAATTCAAGTACCACCCCTGCGGGAGCGGATTTCTGATATCCCATTATTAGCCGAACATTTCTTGAGTTTCTACAACAGCAAGTACCACAAAAATATTGCTGGATTAGAGCAGGATGCTATTGCTAAGTTGAAGACCTATCATTTTCCGGGCAATGTGCGGGAATTGCAATACAGCATTGAGCGAGCTGTGATTATGTCGGATCGGTCCAGTATTCGTGGGGAGGATATTTTGTTTTCGCCGATAGAGCAGCAACAGGTGGAAGAGCCTACTACTGATGTCTTTTCATCGCATAACTTGGAAGAGATGGAACGGAAGGCTATTAAGTCGGCTATTGACCGGTACAATGGCAACATTAGTAAAGCTGCAAAAGAACTGGGCCTTACTCGGGCTGCCTTATATCGTCGATTGGAAAAATATAACCTGTAATATTTATGCGCCTAGCGGTAACCGATTTTTTGAAAATGTTGGTCCTTATGGCTGCGGCTGTTGCGGTCGGATACCTTTTCTTTAAAGGATTCTATACCTATGCTATCTTCTTGTTTTTTGTTCTGGCCATATTCGCCTATAACATATTTTCTTCCCATCGCTTTCTCTTTAAACAACTGCTGGAGTTTTCTGAAGCCGTGAAGTATAAGGATTTCACCCGCCGTTTTGTGGTAAAAAACCAAAAAAGTACGGAAGGAAAACTGTTTCATGCGTTCAATCAGATCAATGAGGTGTATAAGCATATCAGCATTGATCAAGCCTTGCAGCACCAATATTTGAATAAGGTGATCAATATGCTGGATACAGCCATCTTATTTTATCATTCGGAGAGCGGTAAGGTGATTTGGTTGAATGAGGCCTTTAAGGAATTATTCCAGGTTCCACATTTGGGAAATATTTCCGGCATGAAGAAGCGTCATGGAGAATTGTATGAGAAGACCATGCAACTGCGGGTTGGAAAACATCAAATGGATACGGTACATTCCAGTAAGGGGAAGATTAAGTTATTGATGCAAAGCTCAGGTTTTGAAACGCAAGAGGGGAATTTTAGGATTGTGGTGTACCAAAACATTAATGAGGCCATTGATGAGACAGAAACCAAAGCTTGGCATAAATTATTGCGAGTATTGACGCATGAGATTATGAATTCCATTGGTCCAATCAGCTCATTGGCCGAAACATTGCATCAGCGCTTAGAACATTGGACTGCGGAAGAAGACTTGGAAGACCTAAAATTGGGGATTTATACCATTAAGAGGCGAAGCGAAGGACTGCTGCAATTTGCGAAAAGCTACCGTATGATCAATAAGGTTGATCAGCCGCAATATGGCGATATTCAGGTGCTGCAGCTCTTTGAAAGTATCTATCAGTTATTGGAACCTACCTTGATGCAAAAGAATATCGACCTGGATATTATCATCAAAAATACGCGTTTGGTTATACAGGCAGACATCAACTTGATTGAACAGGTCATCATCAATTTGTTGTTGAATGCGATAGAGGCTGTGAAAGATAAGGAGAACCCATACATCAGTTTATCAGCTGTGGAGCAAAAAGATTCTGTTCAGATTAAAATTCAGGATAATGGTGTCGGAATGAGTCAGGAGCTTCAAGAGCAGATATTTACGCCATTCTTTACGACTAAGAAAACCGGTACAGGTGTAGGCTTAACGCTAAGTAAGCAGATTATGCTGATGCACCAAGGCAATCTTTCGGTGGATAGTGAGGAAGGTGCAGGAAGTACATTCACCTTGCAATTCTAAAGCTTTTTGTATTTTTGAGGCATCCATGTGGTACTTCCTAAAATACATTCGTCATTATCTGGTATCCAACAGCCGGCACGGCACGCATTCGCCTTTTGTGTATGCCTTAGCCGATGAAGCCATCTATAACAAGTCTTTTCAGTCAAACCATCAAGTTCAGTATCCCGAAGGTTTTAATCCGAAGTATAAGGCTTTATTAAATAAAATTCTGAGCTATTGGAAAATAGATCGGCTTTCTGATGATCTAGAAGATTTGAATGCTCAAGCTATTTGGATCAAAGATATTCAACAATATGAGCCTGAAACGCTTCTGAAGGCTATTCGAGCGGGAAAGATGCTGATTATTGATCAACCCCACAAAAAAAAACATTTTAAACCTTGGCAAGCTTTATGGCAGCAAAAAGAGGTGATTGTTTCTATTGATTTGTTCTCCTTCGGTATTTTACTTCACCGTAATGGGCAAAGGAAAGAGCATTTTTTGTTGAGGTGATAGAAGGTAGATGAAAGACAAAAGACAACAGACGAAAGACACCAGAATTTAGACTTACTGGGGGTTTAGGGAAATGTACTAAGTGAAAAGTTAATTTATCCTAACACCCGTACTATCTCCTATCTCATATCTAACAGCGCAGCGGTCTCACATCTCTTAAAATGCTTCACTAATGCTCAGGTAAAAGCCAGATTGTCTTTTTTCACCTGGTCTTTTTTCTCCATAGGAATAGTCGAAACGGATGCTGCTGTTGTGTTCTAGGCTAAAGAAATAGCGTAATCCTGCACCATAGGATGGGAGGACTCTTGCTTTATGTTCGTCGGAGAAGGTGCTCCCTGCACCGACAAAGCCTGTAGCACCTATTCTTGGGTGTACTCTATAGCGGATTTCCGCTTGTCCTGTAAGGTAGTTTTTGTCTTTATAGCGGCCTAGGTAGTAGCCACGCATGGTCATATCGCCTCCGAGGTCGCGCATGACATAAAATGGCACGTTCTTGCTGTGGGTACCTCGATAGAGGCCTTGAGCGGCTAATGTGAATTTATTGCTGATGGGATAGAAGCCGCGGATATCGACTTCAGTTTGGCTACCTGTAAAATCATCATTGGCAAAGAATTTTGGTGCGTAGGCATATTTAATCCGCGCATACAGACCTTTTGTGGTGTAGTTCGTGAAATTTCGGGTATCATAAAGTGCAGACGCTCCTAGAGCTAGGTATTGTCCGCCATCTTTTCCATAAACTTCGGGAGATTCAAACACACCTCCTGCTTCCATGTCTTGGAACTTGAAATGCTCATAGGTGACATTCAATCCGGCATATACATTGGGGATAATCTTGCGTTCGGCATCAACCTTAATACGGTAAAGCTTTTGATCGAGGTAATCCTCATCATCTTTCCAGGTATCATTACCTAATCCGTAGAAATTAAATGGCCAATCGCGATAACGGAGTTCAGAAAGAATATGGTAATCGTTATTCTTTGTCCATAGATCGGAGGTCAATTTGATGTTTTTTTGTTTTTTGGTGGTTAAAGTTCCGATGAGGGTGAGGTTGGAAGTCCTGCTCATTAGATCTTCTTTGTCCATATAGAAATCGTAAGTTCCGGCGATGCCGTATTCAAATCCGGTTTCTTGAGCATATCCAATTGCTGGGAGAACCATAAAACTGGCGGACCTGGAGGAGTCTTTTTTAGCGGAGACGAATTTTTTTATGATTTTTTGAACGATATTTTGTTGCTCTTGTGCCTGTAAATGGGGTACAGTGAGCAGTAAACATAGAGATGTTACGATAAATTTTCGGTAATATTTTTGGTAAAAGGTATGAATCATGCACAAATATAGGGTATAGAAAGGAATGAAAAATGAAAATTATTTACTTGCATATCAAGGATATGATTTTCAAGGGAGAAAAAAATGACTAAATATTTTTGATATGTTCATTGGTTAGCTATCTTTGCATCATCAAAACGGGGACAACGGGTCGAAAGTTTTGAATGTTCTTAAAGAGAAAAAAAAATAAAAATAAAACTTGCGAATATCAGATAAATATTAGATTTTTGCACTCGCTATCCAGAGATAGCCGTTCTTTAACAGAGAGTTTTATTAAATTAAAAATACGCCTCCTTAGCTCAGCTGGTAGAGCAACTGACTTGTAATCAGTAGGTCATTGGTTCGATTCCGATAGGAGGCTCAAAAGCGACGTAAGTTGCTGGTCTGGAGGGGTTCCAGAGCGGTCAAATGGGACGGACTGTAAATCCGTTGCTTCGGCTTCGAAGGTTCGAATCCTTCTCCCTCCACATCAAATGATGTTTGCATTCCGTAGAGTTGAACTCTATATTCTCGAGTGTCGAACAACAAGCGGAAGTAGCTCAGTTGGTAGAGCGATAGCCTTCCAAGCTATAGGTCGCGAGTTCGAACCTCGTCTTCCGCTCAATTTATAAAACAAATCTAGGTCTCTCTTCTTTTTCAATCAGAATATTAAAAGGGTAGAGGCTTATATCTGTAGATAAAGGTTTTTTAAGCCGAAGTAGCTCAGGGGTAGAGCACTTCCTTGGTAAGGAAGAGGTCGTGGGTTCAAATCCCATCTTTGGCTCGAATACAATAGTTTTATTTAACTTTGTAAGATAATTAAAGGAAATATTTTATAATTACTAATTCGCATAAACATGGCAAAAGAGAAATTTGACCGTAGTAAACCGCACTTAAACATTGGTACTATCGGTCACGTTGACCACGGTAAAACAACTACAACAGCTGCTATCACTAAAGTATTAGCTGATAAAGGTTTTTCAGAAGCTCGTTCATTTGATTCAATTGACTCTGCTCCTGAAGAAAAAGAGCGTGGTATCACAATCAACACTTCGCACGTAGAATACCAAACAGCTAACCGTCACTATGCACACGTAGACTGTCCTGGACACGCCGATTACGTTAAGAACATGGTAACTGGTGCTGCGCAGATGGACGGTGCTATCATCGTAGTTGCTGCTACAGATGGTCCTATGCCTCAAACTCGCGAGCACATTCTATTAGCTCGTCAGGTAGGTGTTCCTGCGTTAGTAGTATTCTTGAACAAAGTTGACTTAGTTGATGACTCTGAGTTATTAGACTTAGTTGAAATGGAAGTTCGTGAGTTGTTATCATTCTACGAATTCCCAGGTGACGATGTTCCAGTAATCAAAGGTTCTGCATTAGGTGCATTGAACGGTGAGACTCAGTGGGTAGATTCAATCATGGAATTAATGGACGCTGTAGATAACTACATTCCAATTCCTCCACGTTTGACAGATCTTCCTTTCTTGATGCCTATCGAAGACGTATTCTCGATCACTGGTCGTGGTACTGTTGCAACTGGTCGTATCGAAAGAGGTGTAATCAACTCTGGTGATCCAGTTGAGATCTTAGGTATGGGTGCTGAGAACTTGAAATCTACAGTAACAGGTGTTGAGATGTTCCGTAAAATCTTAGATTACGGTGAAGCAGGTGATAACGTAGGTTTATTGTTACGTGGTATTGAGAAAACTGATATCCGTCGTGGTATGGTTATCTGTAAACCAGGTTCAGTAACTCCTCACACAGACTTCAAAGCTGAGGTTTACGTATTATCAAAAGCAGAAGGTGGACGTCACACGCCATTCTTCAACAAATACCGTCCTCAATTCTACTTCCGTACGACAGACGTAACTGGAGAGATCTCTCTAGAAGAAGGAACTGAGATGGTTATGCCAGGTGATAACGTTACAATCACTGTTAAGTTGATCAACGCTATCGCTATGGAAAAAGGTCTACGTTTCGCTATCCGTGAGGGTGGTCGTACAGTAGGTGCTGGTCAGGTAACTGAAATCTTAGCATAATCTATATCGATTATCAAAATAGAAAATAAGCTAATTAGCTCAGGCTGATTAGCTTATTTTTTCTAACCAAGAAAGCTTGCAGAAATCGCAAGAAAAGTGAAATAATATTTGTTGTAATACGGTTTAAAAGCTATATTTGCAACATCAAAAAAATCTACACGGGCATAGTTCAATGGTAGAATAGAGGTCTCCAAAACCTTTGATCTGGGTTCGAATCCTGGTGCCCGTGCTAATAAACTTAGAAAAAATTCAAATGGCAAAAGTATTCGGTTTTTTTAAGGACTCTTATACAGAGATCACTGAGAAAGTGACTTGGCCTACCTGGTCGCAATTACAGAGTCATGCTGTGATTGTGCTTGTTGCATCACTTATTATCGCTTTATTAATCTTCGTAATGGATAAAGCGTCGAGCAACATCATGGAGTTGTTATACAATACGGCTTCTTAATTTTCTAATTCCAATAGATAATTATGGCAGATCAAAGTTTAAAATGGTACGTGGTACGTGCTGTGAGCGGGAAAGAGAAAAAAGTTAAGCAATATCTTGAAGCTGAAATCAATCGTTTGGGTATTCAGCATTTAGTAACGCAGGTTTTAATTCCAATGGAGAAATATTACCAAATGCGTGATGGAAAGAAAGTTGCTAAAGAGCGTAACTATTACCCTGGATATGTTTTGATCGAAGCGGCTTTAGATGGTGAGATTGAACACGCAATCAAAAATGTGAACAGTGTCATCGGATTCTTAGGCGATAAAGCAGGTAATGCAATCCCACTTCGTCCAGCTGAGGTAAATCGTATTTTAGGTAAGGTGGATGAGATGGCTGAGCAAGGCGAATCGATCAATGTTCCTTACTATGTTGGGGAAACAGTGAAAGTAAGCGATGGACCATTCAATGGTTTCACCGGTGAAATCGAAGAGGTGCATGAAGATAAGAAGAAACTTACCGTTATGGTTAAAGTATTCGGACGTAAGACACCACTTGAGTTGAACTACATGCAGGTAGAAAAAGAGTAATCTTACCTGAACAAGATATAAAGCCTCGATTATACGATCGAGGCTTTTCTTTTTAAGGCTCTGAGTATGCTGTGATAAAAAAGTGAAAAATACTTTTTTATTATCAGAATTATATATATCTTTGCACCTCGTTTGGTTGTAAAACTACGTTTGAAAGCCATCGAGAAAGTAAATGTTACGTTATGCTTCCAACTTACTAACAAACATTTAACAAATTAAATCACAAAAAAAATGGCAAAAGAAGTCAGTGCGTTAGTAAAATTACAAGTGAAGGGCGGTGCTGCGAATCCATCTCCACCAGTAGGACCTGCATTAGGTGCTAAAGGTGTTAACATCATGGATTTCTGTAAGCAATTCAACGCTCGTACGCAAGACAAACCAGGTCAAGTATTACCTGTTGTAATCACTGTATATGCCGACAAATCTTTTGATTTTATCATCAAGACTCCACCAGTGGCTGTTCAATTAAAAGACGCAGCTAAATTAAAATCTGGATCAGGAGAGCCAAACCGTAAGAAGGTGGCTAGCATTACTTGGGATCAAGTAAAGACTATCGCAGAAGATAAGATGCCGGATTTGAACGCATTTACCGTTGAGTCAGCTATGAAAATGGTTGCAGGTACAGCACGTAGTATGGGTATTACCGTATCTGGTGATGCTCCTTGGAAAAATTAATTAACGAAATCAGTTTAAGAAAGTGGCTAGATTAACAAAAAATCAAAAAGCGGCACTATCCAAAATTGAAGCTGGTAAGGCGTATACTTTAAAAGAAGCTTCGGCTTTAGTTAAAGAAATCACCAATACCAAGTTTGATGCTTCAGTGGATATCGACGTTCGTTTGGGCGTAGATCCTCGTAAAGCAAATCAAATGGTTCGTGGTATCGCAACATTACCTCACGGAACTGGTAAGACAGTTCGTGTTTTAGTTTTATGTACTCCTGATAAGGAAGAAGAAGCTAAAGCAGCAGGTGCGGACTACGTAGGTCTTGACGACTACATCAGCAAAATCGAAGGTGGTTGGACTGACGTTGACATTATCATCACTATGCCTAGTGTTATGGCGAAAGTAGGTAAATTGGGTCGTATTTTAGGTCCAAGAAACTTGATGCCTAACCCTAAAACTGGTACAGTAACTACCGAAGTTGGTAAAGCTGTTACCGAAGTTAAGGCTGGTAAGATCGATTTCAAAGTTGACAAAACCGGTATCATCCACACTTCAGTTGGTAAAGTGTCTTTCGATGCAGATAAAATCTATGATAACGCATTAGAGGTATTGCAAACGTTAGCTCGTTTGAAACCATCTGCAGCTAAAGGAACGTACTTCAAGAGTATTCACATTTCATCAACCATGAGTCCAGGTATTCATGTAGAAACTAAATCAGTAGTAGGAATTTAATCATGAGAAAAGAACTTAAACATGAAATTGTTCAAGCTTTAGCAGAGCAGATTAAATCTTACGGTAGTTTCTATATTACCGATACTGCGGATTTATCTGTTGATAAAGTGAATAACATTCGTCGCAAATGTTTCGAGCAAAACATCGAGATCCAAGTTGTGAAAAACACCTTGATCAAGAAGGCATTGTTAGAAGCAGGTGTTGACTCTGAAGAGATCTTTGGCGTATTAAAAGGAGCATCTACATTATTGTTTGCTGAGACAAACAATGCTCCAGCAAAATTGATCAAACAATTACGTAAAGAAGGTGAAAAACCAGTATTGAAAGCAGCGTATATTCAAGAAACTGCGTTCATTGGTGACAACCAACTTGATGCATTAGTGAATCTTAAATCTAAAGAGGAACTTATCGCGGACGTTATTTCATTACTTCAGTCTCCTGCGAAGAACGTTATTTCTGCACTTCAATCAGGCGGAAATACAATTTCAGGCTTAGTAAAAGCATTAGAAGAAAGAGGCTAACGATCACTCTTTCGAAACAAAGATCGTTGCAATTTAATTAACAATTATTTTTTAAAGTACATTCAAAAAATCAAAATAAAATGGCAGATTTAAAACAACTTGCTGAACAGTTAGTTAACTTAACAGTAAAAGAAGTTAAAGAATTAGCTGATATCTTAAAAGACGAATACGGTATTGAGCCTGCTGCTGCTGCTGTAGCTGTTGCTGCTGCACCTGCTGGTGATGGCGCTGCTGCTGCTGAAGAGAAAACTTCATTTGACGTTATCTTGAAAGAAGCTGGTGGTCAGAAATTAGCTGTAGTGAAATTAGTTAAAGATTTAGCTGGTTTAGGTTTGAAAGAAGCAAAAGACTTAGTTGACGGTGCACCTAAAGAATTAAAAACTGGTGTTTCTAAAGACGAAGCTGAAGCTTTGAAAAAACAACTAGAAGAAGCTGGAGCTGTAGTTGAGATTAAATAATCTCGCATAAAGCGCCAAAAACTTAGACTCTGATAGGTTTCCTGTCAGAGTCTATTCCTGTTTATTAGCAACAACATGGATCTGCGTTTTCGCTGAGACCAGATCGGAAGACCAAATCAGCTATGTTAGCTCAGTTTTTTAAAACTAAATACTTATTCCCTTGGCAAACAATAAAATTCAACAAGAAAGAGTAAATTTTGCAACCAGTAAGAAGGTAATCGATTATCCGGATTTCTTGGATGTACAATTAGAGTCTTTCAGGGAGTTTTTTCAATTAGAAACTACTTCGGACAACCGCCATCAGGAAGGGCTTTACAAGGTTTTCGCAGAAAACTTCCCTATTTCTGATTCAAGAAACATCTTTGTGCTCGAGTTTTTGGATTATTTCATTGATCCGCCGCGCTATGACATCCAAGAATGTATTGAGCGTGGATTAACTTACAGCGTGCCTTTGAAGGCAAAACTGAAGTTGTCTTGTAATGATGAAGAACACGAAGACTTCGAAACTATTGTACAGGATGTATATTTAGGAACTATCCCTTACATGACTCCAAAAGGTACCTTTGTAATCAATGGTGCTGAGCGTGTAATCGTTTCTCAATTACACCGTTCCCCTGGTGTGTTCTTCGGTCAAAGTAGACATACAAATGGTACTAAACTTTATTCTGCTAGGGTAATTCCTTTTAAAGGTTCTTGGATCGAGTTTGCTACAGACGTTAACAACGTGATGTATGCCTATATCGATCGTAAGAAAAAATTCCCAGTTACTACCTTGTTACGCGCAATCGGATTTGATTCGGATAAAGATATCCTAGAATTGTTCGATTTAGCTGATGAAGTAAAAGTTAGCAAAACTGGTTTGAAGAAATACGTTGGTCGTCGTTTAGCGGCTAGGGTATTGAACAAGTGGACGGAAGATTTCGTTGATGAAGATACAGGTGAAGTAGTATCCATCGACCGTAATGAAATCATCCTTGAACGCGAAACTGTTTTAGAAGAAGACCACATTGACTTGATCATTGATGCTGGCGTAAAATCCATCATCCTTACCAAAGAAGATGAATCAAACAATGCGGACTATTCCATTATATACAATACATTACAGAAGGATACTTCGAACTCAGAGAAAGAGGCTGTGGAGCACATCTATCGCCAATTACGTAACGCTGAACCACCTGATGAGGAAACTGCTCGTGGTATCATCGACCGTTTATTCTTCTCTGACAAACGTTATGATTTAGGTGATGTAGGTAGATACCGTATCAACCGTAAATTAAACTTAGAGACAGATTCGGAAACGAAGGTGTTAACTCGTGAAGATATTATCGCGATCGTGAAGTACTTGATCAACTTGATCAACTCGAAAGCGGAAGTGGATGATATCGATCACTTGTCAAACCGTCGTGTTCGTACAGTAGGTGAGCAATTATATGCTCAATTCGGTGTAGGTTTAGCGCGTATGGCTCGTACCATTCGTGAGCGTATGAACATTCGTGATAACGAGGTGTTCACTCCAACCGACTTGATCAATGCTCGTACCTTGTCTTCTGTGATTAACTCGTTCTTCGGAACTAACCAGTTATCACAGTTCATGGACCAAACAAACCCATTAGCGGAGATTACGCACAAACGTCGTCTTTCAGCTTTAGGTCCAGGTGGTCTTTCTCGTGAACGTGCTGGTTTCGAGGTTCGTGACGTGCATTATACGCACTATGGTCGTCTATGTACGATTGAAACACCAGAGGGTCCAAACATTGGTTTGATTTCTTCCCTTTCGGTACACGCTAAGATCAATAACTTAGGATTTATCGAAACACCTTATCGTAAAGTTCAAGACGGTAAAGTTGTTGTTGATGAGCCTGTAGTTTATTTATCGGCAGAAGATGAAGATGATAAAACAATCGCGCAAGCGAATGCGATATATGATGATAAAGGTAATTTCTTAGATGCGAAAGTTAAAGCACGTTATGAGGGTGATTTCCCGATTATCGAGCCTGAGAAATTAGACTATATGGACGTTGCTCCTAACCAGATTACTTCAATCGCGGCTTCATTGATTCCTTTCTTGGAACACGATGATGCTAACCGTGCCTTGATGGGATCGAACATGCAACGTCAGGCAGTGCCTTTATTACGTCCTCAAGCTCCAGTTGTGGGAACAGGATTGGAAGCTCGTGTGGCTAAAGACTCACGTACCTTAATCAATGCAGAAGGTAATGGTGTAGTAGAATACGTGGATGCTCAAGAAATCCATATCCGCTATGACCGTACTGAGAATGACCGTTTGGTATCATTTGATGAGGACGTTAAAGTCTATAAATTAACGAAATTCAAGAAAACCAACCAGAATACCTGTATCAACTTGAAACCTATCGTAAGAAAAGGTCAGCAAGTAAGCAAAGGTCAGGTATTATGTGAGGGATATGCTACAGAAGACGGAGAATTAGCATTAGGCCGTAACTTGAAAGTTGCATTCATGCCTTGGCAAGGATATAACTTTGAGGATGCGATCGTAATTTCTGAGCGTGTTGTATCTCAAGATTTGTTCACTTCTTTACACATTGAAGAGTTCGAATTGGAAGTACGTGATACAAAACGTGGTGAAGAGGAATTAACTGCTGATATTCCAAACGTATCTGAAGAAGCTACAAAAGACTTAGACGAGAACGGTATTATCCGTATCGGAGCTGAGGTTGGCGAAGGTGATATCTTAATTGGTAAGATTACTCCTAAAGGAGAGTCTGATCCTTCACCAGAAGAGAAATTATTACGTGCGATCTTCGGTGATAAAGCCGGTGATGTTAAGGATGCGTCCTTAAAAACTCCACCTTCTATCAAAGGTGTGGTTATCGACACGAAATTATTCTCCCGTGCGAAGAAAATGTCTAAAGAAGTAGAGCGTAAAGCTTTAGAGAAATTAGAAGTAGCACACGATAAAAACATCAAAATATTGAAAGATCGTTTAGTGGATAAATTATTCACTATTGTAAACGGTAAAACCTCTCAAGGTATTTACAATGTATACAAAGAACTTTTAGTAGCTAAAGGTGCTAAATTCACACAGAAGATCCTTCAAGATCTTGACTACAACAATGTAAATCCAACAGGATGGACTACTGATGATGACAAGAACGAGATGATCAAGTATGCACTACACAACTACAGCATTAAAGTAAATGAGGAGTTAGGTGCATTCAAACGTGAGAAATTCGCAATCTCTGTAGGGGATGAGCTTCCATCAGGAATTGTTCAGATGGCTAAGGTTTACGTGGCGAAGAAACGTAAATTGAAAGTTGGTGATAAGATGGCTGGTCGTCACGGTAACAAAGGTATTGTTGCTCGTATCGTAAGAGATGAAGATATGCCATTCTTAGAAGATGGTACACCAGTAGATATCGTGTTGAACCCACTAGGGGTACCTTCGCGTATGAACCTTGGACAGATCTATGAGACTGTATTAGGATGGGCTGGGCAGAAATTAGGTGTTAAGTTTGCTACTCCGATCTTCGATGGTGCAGAAATGGATCAAGTAGAAGAGTGGGTAGAAAAAGCAGGCTTACCAAAATCTGGTCGTACATACTTGTACAATGGATTAACTGGAGAGCGTTTTGACCAACCAACTACGGTAGGTGTAATCTACATGTTGAAATTAGGACACATGGTAGATGACAAAATGCACGCTCGTTCAATTGGACCATACTCATTGATTACTCAACAGCCATTAGGTGGTAAGGCTCAATTCGGTGGTCAGCGTTTCGGTGAGATGGAGGTTTGGGCATTAGAGGCATTCGGTGCATCAAATATCCTTCAAGAGATCTTGACCGTGAAATCGGATGATGTAGTAGGACGTGCTAAAACTTACGAGGCAATCGTAAAAGGTAACAACCTTCCTACACCATCAGTACCAGAATCGTTCAACGTATTGGTACACGAACTACGCGGATTAGGTTTAGATATCACATTGGATTAATCAAGCAAATAGAGCTTAAGAAGGCCTTAAACCTTCTTAAGCTTTCACATACAGCTTTAACTTTTTACTAAGTATGTCTTACAAAAAAGATAATAAAATCAAAAGTAACTTTACATCGATTACGATCAGCTTAGCATCTCCAGAGACTATTTTGGAGCGCTCAAGTGGTGAAGTTACTAAACCAGAAACCATCAACTACCGTACTTACAAGCCTGAGCGTGACGGATTATTCTGTGAGCGTATTTTCGGTCCTGTAAAAGATTACGAATGTCACTGTGGTAAATACAAACGTATCCGTTATAAGGGTATCGTGTGTGACCGTTGTGGTGTTGAGGTTACTGAGAAGAAAGTACGTCGTGAGCGTATGGGACACATCAACTTGGTGGTTCCTGTAGCACACATCTGGTACTTCCGTTCTCTTCCAAACAAAATCGGTTACTTATTAGGTCTTCCTACTAAGAAATTAGATATGATCATCTACTACGAAAGATATGTTGTTATTCAGGCAGGTATCAAAGAAGATGATGGTATTTCTTACATGGATTTCTTAACAGAAGAAGAGTACTTGGATATTTTGGATACCCTTCCAAAAGAAAACCAGTACTTGGATGATACTGATCCACAGAAATTCGTAGCGAAAATGGGTGCTGAGGCACTAGAGGATTTATTAAAACGTCTAGACCTTGACCAATTATCGTACGATCTTCGTCACCAAGCAGCTAATGAAACTTCACAACAACGTAAGAATGAGGCTTTAAAGCGTCTTCACGTAGTTGAAGCTTTCCGTGGTGCTAATGATCACATCGAGAACCGCCCTGAGTGGATGATCGTGAAAATCGTTCCTATTATTCCACCAGAATTACGTCCATTAGTACCTTTGGATGGTGGTCGTTTCGCGACTTCGGATTTGAACGACTTATACCGTCGTGTAATTATCCGTAACAACCGTTTGAAACGTTTGATCGAGATCAAAGCACCAGAAGTAATCTTACGTAACGAGAAGCGTATGCTTCAAGAAGCGGTAGACTCTTTATTCGATAACTCGCGTAAAGTAAACGCAGTTAAGACAGAGGGTAACCGTGCTTTAAAATCCTTGTCTGATATCTTAAAAGGTAAACAAGGTCGTTTCCGTCAGAACTTATTAGGTAAGCGTGTTGACTATTCTGCACGTTCTGTAATTGTTGTAGGTCCTCACTTGAAATTACACGAGTGTGGTCTTCCTAAAGATATGGCAGCTGAGCTTTACAAACCGTTCATCATCCGTAAGATGATTGAAAGAGGAATTGTAAAGACGGTAAAATCTGCTAAGAAAATCGTAGATCGCAAAGATCCAGTAGTATGGGATATCCTTGAAAATGTATTGAAAGGTCACCCAGTATTACTAAACCGTGCTCCTACGCTTCACCGTTTGGGTATTCAGGCTTTCCAACCTACTTTAGTAGAGGGTAAAGCTATTCAGTTACACCCATTAGTGTGTACAGCGTTCAACGCCGATTTTGATGGTGACCAGATGGCAGTTCACTTACCTTTAGGTAATGCTGCAATTTTGGAAGCCCAAATCTTAATGTTGGCAGCACACAACATCCTTAACCCAGCTAACGGTTCGCCAGTTACTGTACCATCTCAAGACATGGTATTGGGTCTTTACTACATCACTAAAGGCCGTAAAACTGATGATAAATTAGTAATGAAAGGTGAAGGAAGTACTTTCTATTCTGCAGAAGAGGTTATCATCGCTTTGAACGAAGGAAAAGTAGATCTTCACGCATTCATCAAGGTTAAGACTCGTATTAAAACAAAAGAAGGCGAATTTAAAGACGCTATCATTGATACTACAGTAGGTCGTGTGATCTTTAACCAGATCGTTCCGGAAGAAGTAGGATATATCAATGAATTATTAACCAAGAAATCCCTACGTAATGTCATCGGTGAAATCGTTAAGAACACTGGTATGGCACGTGCGGCTAAATTCTTGGATGATATGAAAGAATTAGGATTCCAAACTGCATTTAAAGGAGGTCTTTCCTTCAACTTGCAAGATTTGAATATCCCTGCTGCTAAAGCTGATTTGATTGCTCAAGCTACGAATGAAGTAGAAGAAGTAATGAACAACTATAACATGGGTTTCATTACCAACAACGAGCGTTACAACCAAATCATCGATATCTGGACACGTATCAACAACAGATTGACTGCACACGTAATGGATATCCTTTCAAACGACAACCAAGGTTTCAACTCAGTATACATGATGTTGGATTCAGGAGCTCGTGGTTCTAAGGAGCAGATTCGTCAGTTATGTGGTATGCGTGGTTTGATGGCCAAGCCACAGAAGTCAGGTACTTCTGGAGGGGAAATCATCGAAAACCCGATTTTATCGAACTTTAAAGAAGGATTATCCGTATTAGAGTACTTTATCTCGACCCACGGTGCGCGTAAAGGTCTTGCGGATACGGCGTTAAAAACGGCGGATGCGGGTTACTTAACTCGTCGTTTACATGACGTGGCTCAAGATATGATTGTTGTAGAGCAAGACTGTAATGGTCTTCGTGGTATCTACACAACTGCCTTGAAAGATAATGATGATATCGTTGAACCATTATATGACCGTATCCTAGGTCGCACACCGTTGAACGATGTTGTTAATCCTGAAACTGAAGAGCTAATTGTAGCTGCAAACGAAGATATCACAGAAGAAATTGCTGAAGCTATTGAAAACGCTGGAATCGAAGGCGTGGAAATCCGTTCAGTATTGACTTGTGAGTCTAAGCGCGGAGTATGTGCTTGTTGTTATGGACGTAACTTAGCTTCAGGTAAGCGTGTTCAATTAGGTGAGGCTGTAGGTGTAATTGCTGCACAGTCCATCGGTGAGCCAGGTACGCAGTTAACACTTCGTACGTTCCACGTCGGTGGTACGGCTTCCAACATTGCTGCAGAATCTTCTATCATCGCTAAATACGACGGTAAGATCGAATTTGAAAATGTTCGTACTGTTGAAAAAGAAGGTGAAGATGGTCCTTTCCAAGTAGTATTAGGTCGTTCAGGTGAGATTAAAGTTGTAAATGAAGATCGTAAAGTTCTTTACCAACAAATCATTCCTTACGGTTCAAACCTTTTCGTAAAAGAAGGCGAGCAAGTAGAAAAAGGAACTAAGTTGGTAGACTGGGATCCATATAACGCGGTAATTATCTCTGAATTTGCCGGTAAAGTTGAATTTGACGCGATCATCGAAGGTATTACCTTCCGTGAAGAGTCTGATGAGCAAACTGGTCACAAAGAGAAAGTAATTATCGAGACTCGTGATAAAACGAAAAACCCTACTATCAAGGTATTAGATAATAAAGGTGAAATCATCCGTTCATACAACATTCCAGTAGGAGCTCACGTTTCCGTTTCTGACGGTCAAAAAGTGAAAGAAGGTGCGGTATTAGTTAAGATTCCACGTTCTACAGGTAAGACCCGAGATATTACGGGTGGTCTTCCTCGTGTAACGGAGTTATTCGAGGCTCGTAATCCTTCAAACCCTGCAGTTGTAACTGAAATCGATGGTGTTGTATCTTTAGGTGGTGTTAAACGTGGTAACCGTGAGATCTCTATTGAGTCTCGTGATGGCCAAGTTAAAAAATACTTAGTACCACTTTCTAAGCACATCTTGGTACAGGATAATGACTTTATCAAAGCAGGTATGCCTTTATCCGATGGACAGATTTCTCCTTCAGACATCTTGTCAATCAAAGGTCCTTCTGCAGTACAAGAATATATCGTAAATGGTATCCAAGAAGTTTACCGCCTACAAGGGGTAAAAATCAACGATAAACACTTCGAAACCATCGTTCACCAAATGATGCAGAAAGTGAATATCGAAGATCCAGGAGATACTCGTTTCTTAGAAAAAGAAGCAGTAAACAAATGGGATTTCATGGAAGAGAACGACTCATTATACGACAAGAAAGTTGTTGTAGATGCAGGTGATTCTAAATCTTTACGTCCAGGACAGATTATTGCTATGCGTAAATTACGCGAGGAAAACTCTAGCTTGAAACGTCAAGACATGAAACTTGTAGAAGTTCGTGATGCTATCCCGGCTACTTCAAGTCCATTGTTACAAGGTATTACCCGTGCTTCATTAGGTACGAAGTCATTTATCTCAGCTGCTTCCTTCCAGGAAACAACTAAGGTATTGAACGAAGCAGCAATCGCTGGTAAACGTGATAACCTATTAGGATTGAAAGAAAACGTAATTGTTGGTCACTTAATCCCTTCAGGTACAGGTTTGCGTCAGTACAGCAACATCATTGTTGGTTCACGTGAAGAGTACGATCAATTATTAGCTTCTAAAGAAGAAGATTAATAATTAAGACGTTGGAATTCCCTAGCTAAGGCTTAACAAGAATTTCAATAACATATTCAAAAATGGTCTGGTTTCAATATGAAATCAGACCATTTTGTTTTTTATATTTACAGAGAAACCTATGAATTTACATGCTGCACTAACCTTTTTACGGCATGATTGTTTATTGATTTAAGAAAAAGAAATATGAGTTTAGATTTAATACTTAACCAATTTGAATGGGAATGGAATGACCTTTTAAAAGCTGTCTTATCCTTATTGGCGGGATTTGTCTTAGGCTTTGAAAGGGAGTGGAAGGATAAAGCTGCGGGATTTAAAACCATTTCTATTATTTGTCTTGGGAGTACCTTATTTTCGCTATTGTCCTATAAGCTAGGTGCTGGGGAATCAGAAGATGCTACCAGGATTGCCTCCTATGTTGTCTCCGGTATAGGTTTCTTGGGGGCAGGGGTGATCTTTAAAGATGGTGTCAATGTCAATGGTCTTACCACAGCAAGTATTATTTGGATGTCTGCGGCTATTGGTATGGCTATCGGATTTGGTGTTTTCTTGACAGCGGCTATATTCTTATTTGCTTGTTTCATCATCTTAATTTCAGGTAAGCTTATCAACCATTACATCATTCGTAATATCGGTAGAATGGCAACACTTACTCTTCATCGCGATAATGTGGCGGCAAAGGATGAAATCATAGATTCCATTCGCCCTTTGGTAAAACAGATCAAAATCAAGAATATTTTATTGACTGAAGACGAGCTAACCATCACCATGGAGGTCTTGATCAATAAGGATAATATCCGCAAGTTTGAAAAACGATTATTAGAGAATAAAAAACTCTTGGAAGTTAGTTTATAGGAAGTATAAACTAACTTATTTCGTCCAGGATAATAGTTTCGAGCAATTGACTTGAATTTGATCATAATCATATCCAGCATCACTTTGACTGAATAATTTAGACCCTAATCCAACTGCACTTACTCCGGCTTTAAACCAAGTTCTTATATTATCTTCTGTTGTATCTACACCACCTGTAGGCATGAACTTCAACTTCGGAAATAGAGGTTTTATACTCTTTAAAAAGGAAGGACCTAAAGTTTCCCCTGGAAATAATTTAATGAAAGTACAACCCGCTTCTTGAGCTTGCGCTATTTCTGACGGCGTCATACATCCTGGAATCCAGAGTAACCGATGCTTTTTAGCGACTGCTGCTATGCTGGAATTAAAGATAGGGCTTACTAAAAAGTCTGTTCCTAAGGCTACAAATTCCTCCGCTGTTTGTGCATCCAAAATAGTTCCAATACCCAATTTTAAGTCTGGGAATTCTGTATTGCGGTAAGTGAGTAGTTCAGCAAAATTACTTTTTGCTTCTGCACCACGGTTTACAAACTCAAATGTACGAATGCCCCCATCATAGCATGCCTTCATAATCTGTTTACAGATTTGAAGGTCATCGTGGTAAAAAACAGGAATTACAGGGTAATTGAAGATATTTGTTAAAAGTTGTTCTTTCATTTTATTTGTATTTACCATTACCAAAATCACCTTCTACAAATAACTTATAATAGCCAGTTCCTGTAGCGGTTTCAATTATATCTTGATTGCTCATTCCTTGACGGCAAGCATAAATGAGCCCAGCCATAAAAGCATCACCACTACCTATACGGTCTACTGCTTCTTGGGTTTCATAAGTTTTAGAGATCACATGTTCTTGTTTGGTATGCAAGGTGCCATAAAACAAGTTATGCTGAGGATGATCAATGAATCGAAATGTATTAGCGATCAGCTTTGCTTTTGGAAACATGCTGAACAATTCTTTTGAATTTCCTTTAGCAAAATCAAAATAAGCTGATTGACTTGTTTGTCTATTGAATTGCTCATCAATTGAAGAGCCAAGCATTTTATTGGATGCCCAGATATTGCCCATAATCAAATCACAATATTCTACAAGCTCCGGCATTATGTCAAGAGGCTGCTTTCCATATTGCCAAAGTTTGCTTCGGTAATTCAGATCTACAGAAATATAAATGCCGCGATGTGCTGCTTCTTCTAAAATAGCCTTCATGAGCTTTGCCATGTTTTCATTCAAGGCAGGGGTAAGAGCCGACCAATGAAACCATGTGACCCCTTCCAGTAATTGAGCAATGTTTAAATCATTTGGATTTAATAAACTGAAACTAGAATATTTTCTATCGTAAATAACCTCTCCAGATGATAAGCCATTTGCTGATAATAGGATATAGCTGCCTATGCGGTCGCCAGACCAAATAACCTTGCTGTTGTCTACACCAAGGTCTGCTACAAAGTCTAGGATTTCTTCACTTAGTTTATTCTCAGGGAAGGCGGATACATATTGTACTTCTTCACCCATCTGCGCTAATGATACCGCCACATTGGCTTCGGAGCCTCCAGGGTAGATTTTCAGTAAATTATCGGGACTCTTAAAAAAATGATTCCCTATGCTCTGTTTTCGAATTAGGATCTCTCCAAAAGATAGTATCTTGTTCATTGGTAATATCGTACTGCAATTTAATTCTTTTTTCTAAATCACCCCAATTACTGCCAAGTAATTTTCTTTTTCCCTTAATTTTTGAGGATATTTCATTAATATTGGAGAATATCTAACCACAAACTATGGGAATTCTTGATCAATTTTCACTAAAAGGCAAAAAAATCGTTATAACCGGTGGTACAGGCGTTTTAGGAAAATCATTTGTCCATGCCCTTGCAGAGGCTGGCGCAGAAATATGTATACTTGGAAGAAGCGAAGACAAAATTAAAGAAGCAGTCCAAACTGCTGAAAACTTAGGGGCCAAAGCTATAGGCCTTGTCGCAGATGTCATGAATGAAGATTCAGTGCAAGCTGCCAAAGAAAGTTTACTCCAACAATGGGACAGTATCGATGGGTTAATTAATGCCGTAGGAGGTAATATCCCTGGAGCAACAATCGGTGAACAACAATCTATTTTTGATAATAAAATCCAAGACACCATCAAGGCTATTGAGCTGAACTTGTATGGAACTATTATTCCGACATTAATATTTGGCGAAATCATTGCCGATAAAGGAAAAGGTTCTATCATCAATATATCATCTTTAGCGGCTAGCCGCCCATTGACTCGAGTATTGGGTTATACGGTTGCGAAGCATGGTATCGATGGATTCACCAAATGGATGGCTACTGAATTAGCTATTCGTTATGGCGATAAAGTACGTGTGAATGCTATTGCTCCTGGTGTGTTCTTGACCGAACAGAATAGAAACTTGTTGACCAACCCAGATGGTACTTATGCTGAGCGTGCGCAGAAGTTCATCAATGGAACTCCTTACGGTCGTCTAGGGGATCCTTCAGAATTAGAAGGGACATTAGTCTACCTGTTAAGTGATGCTTCTGCATTCGTAACAGGGGAGACTATCTTTGTAGATGGTGGGTTTAATGCATGGTGCGGCGTATAAAAATAACATGAAAGAGAAGCAATTTTTAGAACAAACTTGGAGATGGTATGGTCCAAATGATCCGGTTTCCTTAGATGATGTAAAACAAGCTGGTGCTACTGGTATAGTGACGGCCTTACACCATATTCCACATGGAGAAGTATGGCCAATTGAGGACATCCTTGAACGTAAGCAAATCATTGAAGAGGCAAGTTTGGTATGGTCAGTAGTAGAATCTGTACCGGTTCATGAGGCCATCAAAACCAACTCAGCAGATGCAGAAAAATATTTAATCAACTACAGACAGTCGCTTAAGAATCTTGCACAATGTGGTATAAAAACAGTATGTTACAACTTCATGCCCGTTTTAGATTGGACAAGAACCCAATTGGACCTACTTATGAAGGATGGTTCCAAAGCACTCTATTTTGACTGGATTGATCTGGCAATTTTTGATATTCATATTTTAAAAAGACCAGATGCAAGTGCAGACTACTCCTCGCAAATTCAAACAGAAGCTGAACAGCGATTCCAGAAAATGGATGAGCAAGCCTTAGTTGATCTTCAACAGAATGTCTTGATGGGAATACCCGGAGAAGGTGATATATCTTTAGAATCCTTACAACAAAGTATTGAAACCTATAAACAAATTGGTTTCGATGGCTTAAGAAAGAATTTAATCAGCTTTCTGAACGCAATAGCTGAGGTCTGTGAGAGCGAAGGAATTAAGATGACCATTCACCCCGATGATCCTCCATATCAAATCCTGGGGCTTCCTAGGGTGATGAGCAACGAGGCTGATTTATTGTATTTAATTACAGAAGAACCCAAGGAATTTAATGGTATCTGTTTTTGTACCGGTTCATTGGGTGCAGGACCAACAAATGACCTTCCGGCTATTTTTGATAAAGTAAAACACCGAGTACATTTTGTACACTTAAGAAATGTAAAACGTGATGAATTGGGAAGCTTCTACGAAGCGGACCATTTAGACGGCGATGTGGATATGTACGAAGTGATGAAAGGATTGGTAGCGGAAAATCAAGAACGTGAAATACCTATCCCTTTTCGTCCAGACCATGGTCATCAGATGTTAGATGATTTGGCGAAAACAACCAACCCTGGCTATTCAGCTATTGGCAGACTGCGTGGATTAGCAGAATTAAGAGGTTTGGAATTAGGTGTAATTCGAGCAATCTAACAAAATGTTCATTTCTTTGTTATACAAGGAAATGAACATTTTACCATATACCCTAGAGTATATTAATGCGCTAAGGTGATTATAGGACCGGTTGAGAATTGCGAGCTAATAAACTTCTATCCGATATAAACCACCTTAGCTTATCTTAAGAAAAACCAAATACATGAGGTAGATTTCACGAAGCTTATTAGCTTTTTCGAGAATATCAATCAGCAATTCTAAAATTGGCTGATTGCACATTGATTATTTAAATCAAAATTACGGATAAATTTCATTCAATAATTTAAATCTTAGTTTCTTCCGTACACGAACTAGCCTAATAATCCCTTTAAATTATAATGACTCGCCCTTTTTCTTATTAGATAATTATTCTAAATTTTTTATAAAGTTGAGAAAGTTTGTAACAAACATTTTGAAAGAGTCAAATCCCTAAAATGATAAAAAGCCGCTAGCAAAATTGCTAATAATTAGGTTATTAGCTATGCTAGCGGCATTTTTTTGTGTATTTGTTATAGAAATTACTTAAGCTTTTCTGTTAAAAACACGATTTCTTTATAATTATCTTTTTCATATACGATTCCCATTACCTTAGGCTTTAAAAGAACCATATCGGAATAGGCTGAGTATGATCCTTTGTATCCCTCAGGGCTTTTAGCAATCACCTTATTCAAATACCAAGTTTTCCCTTGATCTTTGGAAAGTCTTAAAGTCAAATTATCTCGATTGTTTGGATCTGCTGCATTCAAATGAGCAAGGATAAATTTCTTTCCTTTTTTCCAAGACAATACAGAACCTTGGTTAATTGGATCTGGTAGATTAGGATCTGGAGTTGAAGATACCCAAGTTTCACCACCATCCGTTGAACGGGAGATAATACGTTGCTTCGGCGTGATCTGTTGATTTCTAGAACTCATATAAACTTCGTTATCTCCAATTTGTGCTGCAGTTGACTCGTTTGTGCCCGGAAATAAAACATCTTGGCTTAGTTTAAAGCTTTTTCCATGGTCATCAGAATAATACGCATGCGCATTCCAATCCTTTCCCTGCGGTTTAGGATCACCAGCATTGTGATTTGCTGCTACATATATCCTTCCCTTATGAGGACCAGAAACAAATTGAAAGGCATGACCAGGAGTGTTTGCATAGGTACGCCAATCTTCGGAGAAATTATAATCCGGATTAAAACCCGGTTGTTTCGGTTTATGCGTTTGAGTCGTAATATTTACAGGGGCAGACCATGTTTTAGCTCCATCCGTAGAGGTAATATACCATACTTCTCGCAAACCATTTCCTTTTCGGACATCTCCTTCATGGTTATTACCGGTGTTGTAAAATAAGAAAATACGTCCTTTCGGATAGGCAGGATCTGTCAGGTCTACCACAGGAGCCATATTACCAGCTTGAAGTTTATCAAAATCAGCAGCTACGTACAGTTTGCTCCAGGTCTTACCTTGGTCTTGGCTGATTTTATAGACAATGTCCACATTTCCAAAGTCCCCAGCATGATCTACTCGACCTTCGGAAAAAGCTATTAAATCACCATTTTTGTTTTTGATAAGTGCCGGAATACGGTAACTCGCATAACCATCTTCTCCTGAACGGAAAACCACTGATTCTTGAGCTTGAATCGTGCAGATAACTAGAACGGCTAAACAGGTTAAAAGTAAATTTTTCATATAAGTAAATTGTAGGTTTTATGGATATGGGACAAAGGTAAACATCCATTTCAATGGATTCCCCCAATCTTTGCCAGATAATTTGCTAACAGGTAATTTGATTAATACTTCATTCCATCCTTTTTTCAAGGTAATAGCTGTGGGCTCACGAAATGAATAACCTTCGTCAATCAATGGGGTTTCCATCGCGCCTTTCTGTCCTGCTTGTTTCCAATGTGGTGGAGGAATAACCTGTTTATTCACCCAAACTTGACTTCCAAGGTCATCCCAGGTACCCAAGGATGGGCTGTCTGACGCATAGGATCTAGAGAGGTTATTAAAACCAATCCAAAAGTTTTTAATTCCTTCTTCATCAGACCATATTTTTGTGCGAGCATACCAAGTACTGTTTTGTTTTGGATTTTCTATTGTTCCTTGAAGGACATCCGCCCACCAATGCCTTAAAATAATTGTACCACCTCGTGCAATTTTGTTTACTGGAATATCTGATGCAAAAGGATTAGCTTCAATTGGGAATGTTCGAGCAGTTTCTCCAGCGTTATCAAATGGACCAATAAGTTCCCAACGCATGTGGCTATTTGCCACAAACGGGAATGGTTTATCTTTAAAATATAGCGCCTTATGCGTCAATAATCGTTGTTCAAAATCTTGGAATTGCCTAAAGGTAGGCATGTTTTCATCTGGAAGGTTTGCTTTCCAGCCTAATTCTCCATTTCCTTGCCAAGATCTTTCTCCAAAAGTTAGTATACTCGGATAGATAGCACTTTGTAGAAACATATCCTCAGGCTTTGCAACAGCGCGATCAGGCCAAGAACATAATATGGCGCCCCTTAGTTGGTCGGTTTCCTTAGCTTCCTCTGCAAATCGTCTAAAAAACAACGTGCTTACAGTCTCTAAAGGGTCCATATGGTTAATGTAAAGATGCTTGGAATCTACATACTGTCTATTTGATTTCGGATCGAGCTTCTGCGCGCCACCCATCCATAATTGCCTTATGGTCTGTTCTTCTAAATTACTTCCAGGTTCCCAACCGTAAGTGCGGAAACCCAATTGTTCCACAAATTTGGTGATTTCAGGCATAAATTGCTTATTCGTAATTTTTACCTCATCACCACCAATATGTAGCTCAGCTATTTCAGGGAAATGATCGGCAAACTCAACCAATAATTCCTTAACCCGGGCAATGCCCTGCTCTGATTGCATAGAATAACCAAAATACCGTTCAAAGGCTGCACTATGCCCTGGCATATCAATCTCCGGTAAAAATTGAATATGACGCTCCTGGCAATAACGAATCAATTCCTTAAATTCAGCTATGCTGTAATATTTCCCAGGCCAACGCGTCATGTTTGACGCATCTATTAATCCCGGAAACTTCTTACTCTCCAGTCGCCAAGCGATATCTTCTGTAAAATGAAAATGTAGCAAATTCAACTTATACTTAGACATAATGTCGATCTGCTCCTTCAACATGTCCAATGGTTGATAATTTCTACCCACATCGACCAAAAAACCACGCAAGGAGAATTGAGGAACATCCTTTATCGATACAAAAGGAAGGGTTTTATTTTCAAACTTAAACTGCCTCAAGGTTTGTAAGGCGTAAAATAATCCTTTATTGCTGAACGCCCGAATGGCTATACCTTTGGAATTTATATCCAAAAAATAACCTTCATCACCCAAGTCATCTTTTAATTTTTGGTCTACCTTTAAGCTAATCGAATGCAACTTTTGCTTTTTCCCATTACTATAGAGGTTTACACCATTCGTTGTGAAAATAGTTTTGGCTATGGCTAATTCCTTTTCAATCCCTTTTTTTGATCCTTCAAAGCGAATACCATCTGCGACATTTAGCTGTCCTGTATTCCATGAAATTTCAGTAGGATAGGGGATTAGTGCCTCAGATGCTTTATTTTGAGCATAAAGGCTGTTGTTGCATAAAAATAGAACGAGAACAAATACTAACCTAATCATCATGACTACTTTGGTTAAAGTCTTCAATTAATTTCCAACAATACCACTCTTGTCTTGGAAGATGGAAGGGGCCTTTAAATAAATTCCCCTTTGCTGTTTGGGCAATTTTCCCGTCACGATGCAAATAACCAAACCATTCACCATGCTCCCTATCGTGAAAATGAGCATAAGCATAATCATGAATTTGTTTGTGCCATTCAGCATATTTCTCATTTCCGGTCATTAAATACGCAAATAGAGTAGCGATGATGGCTTCATTTTGGGGCCACCAGAACTTCATGTCTTGCCAATATTCCTGAACAGGTTTATCATAAACATCCCGGAAATACAGAATCCCCCCATGCTCTTTATCCCAGCCTCTTTCCCACATATAATCCAACATTCGACAGCCTAAATCAATTAATTTTGGGTCATGACCTCGGTATTTTGCCTCATGCAAGATAAACCATGCTCCTTCAATAGCATGACCTGGATTTAAGGTTCTACCATCAAAATGATCTATAATGGATCCATCAAAGGCCACTTGTTCCATCACGCAGCGGATATCATCCTTCACGAAATTTTCTTCAATTTCTTGTATCCAAGCTAAAATCGCCTCATCACAACGTGGATCACCAATCGTTTCCCTAAGTTGTTGAGCTGTATTGATCATAATCATCGGAATGCCAATTCCTTTACTCGGACGGGTGTTTTCATACTTTGCATCTATTTGTCGATCACCTTTGGCATATTCCAAACAAATGGTAAAAAGCGATCTTGCCATTTCGGCTGCTTCTTGGTCACCACTAGCTTTCGCATAAGCAGCACATGCAATAACCGCAAAGGTCTCTGAAAAGAAATATCGACGCATCCGAATAGGATTGCCTTCTCGGTCCACATGAAAGTACATCTTACCATTGGCATCAAAACATTTATCCCTTAAAAACTCATATCCTAATTTTGCCCCTGTCAGCCATTCCTCACGTTGCTCGACAGTATTGTATAGGGTAGATAACAGCCAACATGCCCGCCCTTGAATCCAAACAGCCTTGTCCGTATCCAAGATGCTCCCATCAGCATCTCGCATAAGCAAGTATCCTCCAAATTCCTTATCAAAGGACTTTGGGAACCAAAAAGGAACCGTATCCTTTAATAACTGATGCTTATAAAATTCAGCATACTCAGATAAGGTTTTATCCTGTTCAATTTGTCTAAAAGTTTCTTTTGTACTTAACATGTTCTTATTTACTACTGATGTCGAAGGAATGATGTTTGTCCCTTCTTTTATTTTAAGATTTAGTTTGAGGTGTTTTTCAAATCAATGGAAAAGGTTGATACAGGTACGGAATCTTCATTTTCTAAATTTGCATTTGTATATGGCTCGTACGCATAGTAAATCCGCTGACTTCCTTCAGGTAGGCTAATTTCTAGGGTAGATTTCTTGACCTTGATCTGTTGAACTGCTGAAACATTTCCTTCCGTATCCATTACTTGAAATCCTTTGATTTCTTCTCCATTCTTTGTCTGAAATTGCTTGCAATTTCTAAAATCTAGTACCCAAGTATTCTTGTCCCGTTGTGTCAACTTTTGGAGTTGCGGTGCATCAGCCTGATTTCTTAAATGATAACTGTGTTTTTTGACAAGATTACTTAACCTAATACCAATAGGTATTTTATCTTTTGGATGCACATCCTGTGGATGTCCCAAATCAGAACTCACCACCATATAAGTTTTCGGTAGGATCGACGCAAGTTTATTCTGGCTTTCTCGGAATGCAGGCCATGAAGGACGATTAATACTGGAAAGCTGTACAAAATAAAAAGGTAGTTCTTGTTGAAATGCTCCTCGCCAAGATTGGATTAATTTTGGAAACAATAGTTCATGCAATTCCTTGTTATGTGCATTACTCTCCCCTTGATACCATAGTACTGCTTTAAATTGATGATCCAGCCATTTCCGAACACCTGCCTCAAAATTGTAGGAAGGGTCATAAGGATGTCTTTGATTTTTAACCGAGCTGTTCTTTAAATTCTCGGCAGCTCGTGTCCTGCAGAAATCTTGAATAAAATCCGATCTACGCCATGTATGAATATAACTTGCTAATAAATTATCTTTCTCTAAGTCACTACGGGAAATCCAAGACTCGGTATTTGAGCCACCAACAGCTAGTTGAACCAGACCGATTGGGATATTCATTTCGCTTTGAATATCCGCCCCAAAAGCCAATGCGATTGCTGAAAAATTAGCTAATGATTGCACTGATGGCAACTCCCATTTTCCATGGAAATATTGGAGTTTATTGATCTGATTTAAGCTGTTGGTGTCCCAAGCTTGGTTCGTGGTTTCAGTGATTACCTGATTGTGATATAATCTTATGTATTTGTTGTTCTTTAATTTCTCGATGAGCTGTTGCGCATCCTTTGCATCTTTCATTGGAAAGGCCATGTTTGATTGACCTGATGCCAGATACACATCGCCGAATAAAATATCTTTTAAGTAGACTTCTTCTGTACCTGTGGAAACCCGAATATCAAATGGCCCACCAGCTTTCTGGGCTGGGAGTTCAATTTCCCAATTCCCCAATACATCAGCTTGTCCTTTCCATTCCTGATCTTTGAAATAAAGCTTGATGATTTCTCCCGAACTTGCCCTTCCTTTTATCTTATTTACTCGGTCTCTTTGCAAAACCATATGGGAATTATACGTTTCAGCGATCTGTAGGGGAATGTGATTAGGTTTGATGTATTGAGCTAGCTGCTGTGCGATTAATTGAGCACCTTCTGCCGATGGATGTATATAATCATCAAATAAATCGATTCTTGAAGATAAAATTTGGTGATTGTCAACAAGAGTTACTTTATTACTTGCTGCTACCTCTCTTATTTTTTGTTGTATTTGTTGAAACCAATCTCGAGTACCGGAAAGAAATCTTGGGTGACCACAAAATATTGGACTCATTATACAGATATAGAATGCTGTTTTCGGATTTTGTGTTCGAAATAAGTTCAGCAGCTGTTGGTAATCTTTCTGAAAGTCTATTTGGTAATTTGGCCAATTTCGAGGATCTGTATCATTTAAACCTAATGCGATGATGACGATGTCCGGTTGAAAGCCTAATGCGTCTTGAAGTTCTTTAGATTTTAAATACGGATTATGACCATTCGCCAATAAAGTTGCCCCATTACGTCCGAAATTCCCCACCTCAAATGCTGATCCCAAAAGCTCCTGTAGTTGGGAAGGATAGCTGTCTTCATTGCTTAGTCCAAAACCTTTGGTTACCGAATCGCCAATACAGGCAACCTTCTTTTTTGCCTGAGCAAATAAGAAATTGATACAGCATAGACCTATGAAGAAGAAATTAAGAGCCCTCCACATGTGCTTTAGGTTTTAAAACGATTAATTGTATCAAAAGGACAATCGCAACAATTCCAGCCAATAGGGCGAAGTGTGTGCCTAAATTACCTTCGTCCGCTGATGCACCTAGTATTTTGGTGATATAGGCCCCTGCAAATACACCTACCATATTCATGATGCCATAAGCTGTAGCACGATAGCGAGCACTTACAAATTGACAGAGTATAGGCATATTATTGGCATCAAACATACCGAAGCCAAATCCAAATAACAGACCTGCAGCTACAATAGCGATGATATGATGCCCATAGCCAATCAATATGACGGCGGGAATAGTCAAAGCTAATCCTATAGCACTGGTGTAAATTCGTCCTCGAATATTTTTTTGTATCCAACGGTCAGAGAGAATCCCACCAAGGATTACTCCAAAGAAAGAGGAGACCGCAATACTAATGGTCGCTAATGGACCTGCTTGCTCCATTGGGATATTTAAGTTCTCCGAAAACAAGGTCGGTAACCAATTCTTGGTCGCCCATCCTGGTAAGCTTGGTACTGCAAAATACATTAAGATTACCCAAAAAGAGATGTTGGAAAAAAGTACAGATAGTCCTTTCCACAGCGGGATGGTTTCCTTTGGCGTAGTTTTCTCTTCATGTCGATGTGGTGCCTCTCGCAAGGTAAATAATAGGATTAATGCATAAATAATACCGACTAAGCCAAAAAGAATAAAGGTATAATGCCAAGTATAATTGGCTGCAATGCTTGCTCCAAAACCACCTAGTGCCTGACCAAAATAGAATCCGGTCATATGAATACCAATTGCTAATGATCTGGTCTTATCACTGTGGTAATCGGCGATTAAAGATAATCCTGCAGGGATATATAATGCTTCGCTCATACCCATGATCGCGCGAAGGGCATAAAGCTGGTCATAATTTTGTGCAAAACCCATAGCTAAGGTAACTGCAGACCAAACGAATAAACTGCCAATGATTAGCCATTTCCTACTCCATTTGTCTGCAAGAATACCAGCCACTGGACTCATAAATCCGTAGATCCATAAAAATATGGCCATGAGGTTGCCAAATACTGCTGCACTTTCCAACTCCAAAATATCCACCGACATAGCCGGACGCATGGTCGACAAGATTTGCCGATCCATATAGTTTAGTAAAGCTACAAACCATAGTAGACCAACTAAGATCCAAGGATATTTGCTGTTTTTCATGCGAATTGACTTATTTTAAGGTAGCAGTTAGTATCTGGTTTGTTCTCACTCCCGCCTTTACCTCACCACTTGGTATGATCAGCATGTCCTGATGTTTTATGGCCGTCGTAGTGACTGGCCCCATGCCAGGAATTGCTTCTACAGATCGCCAAGTTTGGTCCTTAAGGTTTAGGCTCCAACAGGATTTGGTAAATCCAGGATGTTGCTCTAAGATATTGTTTTTTAATGCAATTAAACTGTCTTTTTTATGCAAATTGTCTGCTTGACTTATGTTTATTAATGCTTTTTCTACCTGATGAAAGGTCTGCCCATCATCTCCAGAAAATAATAGTAGATGATCCCTGTAAAATATGCCCGTACCAGCAGATACAGCTACTGGTAGTTCCGCAATTTTCTCGACTTTTCTATCCTTGGTTTGTATTGCCAATACATCTTGATAAAATGTACTTGGTGCTTGTACATTTCTTTTTCTACCTCCTGCTACATAGATGCAATCTTTCCCATTTTCAGACACAACAGCATGGCTAAGCGAATAGGGGAGTTCCATAAATTCTTCCCATTGGCTGTTTTCTTTGCTTACATCTAAACGAAAAACCATATTCGATACCTCCTCACTATTATCACCGCCAACTACATACAAGTAATTGTTGAGATAGGCTCCTCCGGTATTGCTCAAGTGCTTTGGAAGGTTTTGTAATGGGTGATATTCCAATTCTTGTTTCTCATTTATACTATAATATCCGGCAGAGGCAGAAGGTCCTTGTTGATCTTCTCCGCCTAATACGAATAATTTGTTTTCATAGCTGACATTGGCAGCATATGCTTTCACATAGGGTACATGAATATGTTTTTCAAAATGCAGCTGCTTGTCTTGAATACGGTATAAATATCCTTGCTGCTGATAGATCTTAGCACCTCCATTCCAAGGTTTATCCTCTGGGAAATTTGCGCCCCCAGCGATAATTAGATAGTCCTTCAATATTCCGGTGATAGGACCAGCAATACCTAAGTTAGCTCCATTTCCCTCATCAGGCAATTGACTCGACTGCTGCCAATGTATTACTATAGGCGAATTTGTCGAGTGACATGCCGCTGTTAGAAGCGTTAATAAAAGCAATCCATGCCTACGCATTATTTTTTCGATTTAAATTGGTCAAATCCTAAGTTGCTGACATCCGTTTTAAAGGCAGCAAATTGCTGCTCGTCCATATTGGCAATAGGTAATCTAAACTCACCACAGTCTAAATCCACCAATTTCATATAGGCCTTTCCTGTAGCAATTCCACCATATTTGCCCAATAGCTGAATCATATCGATAGATTTCTGTTGCCATTTATTCGCTTCTTCTAACTGCCCCTTATCATAGCAATCCATCAGTTCATGATATAATGGAGCTGCATAATTGTAGGTACTTCCTACTGCACCTTTAGTGCCTAAAACCAATGCCGACAACATGTTTTCATCTCTTCCCCAAAGCATATCGTATTTTCGATCTGCATAATTTAAACAGGACAGAAAATCCATGAAATCCTCGTGGGTGTATTTAATTCCTCGGAAATTCGGAATTTTTCCATCAACCTCTTTTAGAAGATTGATCATACTAAAATTTCCGCCGGTTAATACAGGAATATGGTAATAGTAAAATGCTGTGTTTGGTGCTGAGGCAGTAATTTCTTCACAACATTTTGCTAATTGTTGAACGTTTGCGGGCTTGAAATAATAAGGTGAGGTAAAGGAAATAGCATCAGCACCTTCACGCTCAGCTATTTTGGCTAACTCCATGCACTCTTTGATATTCGTTCCACCTAGGAAAAACATTAAACTAAATTCATCATCTTGCTTTGTCAATGCGGTCCATGCTTTTAATACGCTGACTTTTTCATCAAATGTCAAGGAAACTCCTTCCCCAGTAGAACCACAAATGAATGCTCCTTTTATTTTATTCTGTTTTAATAACTCATAATAGGACGGAATTAATTCGCAATTCAAATTGCCATCCTGATCAAAAGGAGTAAATGGTGCCGCAACTAAGCCTTCAATTTTTTGGTTTAACATGCCTTGGTAAATTATATGGTATTAAGTTAATTCATTTATCTATGCTGTACTTTAGAGTAATATATTTTTATTTAGGTTTATTTAACATTTTTTTAAAATATATAATCTTAACAATACGTTTTATTGTTTGGTTTACATTTTGCTATTAGTCAGTCGTTTATCTTTTTAAACGAGCATGTAATCTGTTGTAATTGATTATGTCAGACATATTGAGCAATCAAATGTACTATATATTGTTTTACTTACAAATTATTTTTTGATATAATTGCAACTTATATTAATCCTTATAGAGTATAACTATGAGTAATAACACTGGTTTCAGTAAAATAGGAAGTATCGATACTTCCAGTTTAGTTGATAAAGCCGAAGAGAAAATCATCCAATATATTCGCGAGAATAATGTAGAAATAGGTGAGGTTTTACCGAAGGAGCTTGATCTAGCAAGTAGTCTTGGGGTCAGCCGTACTGTAATTCGGGAAGCCCTTCTTCGTTTAAAGACGGTAGGCCTAATAGAATCCAAAAAACATAAAGGTGCTGTTTTAAGAAATCCTGATGTTTTGGGCTCTTTACGCAAGGTTTACCATCCTTCTATCCTTGATCAGAATACTTTACGAGACATGTTTGAAATGCGCCTTGCATTGGAGGTAGGAATGGCAGATTTTATTGTGAATAAAATCACAGATGAGGATATTGCCGAACTCGAAGAGATTGCTGAAGGTATAGGTACTGGCGATGCCAATACCGCTTGGCAAATTGATGATGAGATAAAATTTCACGGTAGACTCTACAAGATTTCTAAAAACAAAATGTTGATGGAATTGCAAGAAATGCTTTACCCTATCTTCCAATACGTGCATCAAAGTGGACTTTTGGAAAAAGAAGTTGGAGAGGTAGACTTCATATCCCATAAAGAATTAGTAGAAATACTTAAGAAAAGAGATGCCGAAGCTTATCGTCAAGCCATGAGAGTACATTTGAACAATCACTTTACCAGAATATTGGATTAATTGGAATTAGAATTATTGATCAAACAATATTTTACGAAAAAACAAAAGAGGGAAATCTTCAAATGATTTCCCTCTTTTATTTCCATGGCCTTAAGTCAGGAAATATATGTATGTTGACTTGGATTCCTATTCAACAAATACTTGTTTCTTATTTTACTGGATATTCTTTAAAAATTCCCTGAACAACCTCAGGCAATTCATTAATGGCTCTTTCAGGAGCTTTAACTTCACCAGATCCACGTGCTTGCCATACCACCGTATTTGTTTTACGATCTAGTGCTTCGATGATCAAGTGCGAATAACGGTATTTTTCTTTACCAACAGGGTAGGATGGTCCTCCATAATATCCCCAACCCCAAGGACGATACCATCCCCAAGGATATCCCCAAGTGGTATTGCCATATACTAAACGGCTTTTATTGTTTACAATAGAGATATATCGGAATAAAATATCCGGATTTTCCTTGCTGTATTGCATACCTCGAGCGGTCAATTCAGCATTCGCAGTGGAGAGAATATTCTCTCTCGCAATATCGTTATTGAAATAATTCTTTGATAAGGAGTCTACAGGTGTTAACCAACCGTATGTCTTATACTGTGAGAAATCTATTTTCTGAACCCTCGTCATGTTATAATTATACGAAGCACAGGAGGCAAGGAATAAGATGATCCCAGCAAAAAGTAATATCCTAAGCGTTTTCATAATCAGCATTTTAGGGTTAGACAAAATTTCGAATAAAAGGTTTAACGTTAAAAGTTAAATTTTGCAACCAGAGGCATAGTTCTCCCAGGGCCAAATGCTTTAGGACTGACACGTAAGATTGGAGGTGCTTGAAAGCGTTTAAACTCCGCATTATTCAATAACTTATTTACTCTTAAAACTGTTGCCTCATCAAAGCCCAAAGCTATGACATCTGTATATGGTTTTTCTTGCTCAATCAACTGAAATAAAATGCTGTCTAATATGTCATATTCCGGAAGTGAATCTGAATCTTTTTGACCAGGACGCAACTCTGCAGATGGTGGTTTGACAATAGTATTCAAAGGGATGATCTCTCGATCACGATTGATATACTTTGCCAACTGATAAGCCTGCGTTTTATACACATCACCAATGACACTTAAAGAACCTGCCATATCACCATATAAAGTGCCATAACCTACTGCAGCTTCACTTTTATTCGAGGTATTCAATAAGATATTTCCAAATTTATTGGATAGTGCCATTAATAGTGTACCTCTAGTCCTGGCTTGTATATTTTCCTCTGTTGTATCCGGTTTTAGACCTTTAAATGCTTCAGCCAAGGTATGATCAAAGGCTGATGCGATATCTTTAATAGGTAAAATAAGCTTTTGACATCCAGTATTTTCCACCAAGTCTAAGGCATCTTTTAAGGAATGATCTGTCGAATATATGGAAGGCATCAAAACGGATAATACCTGCTCAGCACCTAATGCTTCGCATGCCAAGGCCGCTACCAATGCCGAATCTAATCCGCCCGATAAACCTAGAACTGCTTTCTTAAAACCTGATTTTTGAAAATAATCCCTTAATCCCAATACGATTGCATCATGAATCAATGCAATTTCCGAATATTGCTTTTCATCGGTTTTTGTTTCAGAAACCAAATCATTCCCTTGAAACTCTGCAAATTGCAAATCCTCCTCGAAACTCTTCATTTCCAGGATAGATTCTGCCTTTCTGTTTAACGCCAATGATCGTCCATCAAAAATGATATCACATTGCGCACCTACTTGATTGACATAAATTAATGGGGCATTTCCTTTGATAACATTTCTGCTCAATACATTTTTACGGTTTTCAAAATGAGTATAGGAAAATGGTGACGCAGCAATATTAATAATCAAATCAGGATGTTGCTTAGCTAGATCTTGCATAATGTCTCCTACATATGAATTTGGACCATCATCATCCCATAAGTCTTCACAAATTGTGAGCGCAACAGTCTTGCCTTGTACTTCAATGCAGGAAACCGAGCGACTAGGTTCAAAATAACGATACTCATCGAAGACATCATAATCTGGTAAAAGACTTTTTTTAACGACTTGTTTTACCTCGCCGTTTTCCAATACCAAAGCAGCATTGTATAAGGATTTGCCTTCCCCATCATTATTAGGAACAGGAGCACCAATAATGCAGGTAATATCCATACAATGCTTGGCAATTTCCTCAATACTGGCATAACATGCTTTTAAAAATGCGGAATTACGTAGTAAGTCTTTCGCTGGGTAACCTCCGATAGCCAATTCAGCAAATACAATTAATCCAGCACCAGCCGATTTGGCCTGCTCAATAGCCTGTATAATCTTTGCATTATTCGCTTCAAAATTCCCGATATGATAGTTGAGTTGTGCTAGTGCAATTTTCATGTTTCCCTATTTATGGTAAAATTAACGATAAATTCTGCTTTTCCCTTATTCCTTTTTGTTGAATTTAGGCAATTAACATGCCTTTTTGCAAATCCATGAACCATACTGATAGCATATAACAGTAAACGGCTCCCTATAATAGGAAGCCGTTTACTTGTAAAATCATTTTGTACAGAAATAATTCCAAAATTGGATTTATTTAATGCTAAATACCTCGATTGTAAAATCTAGAGGAGAATCCTTCGGGATTTTTAAATTTTTATCCTTGTCGTACTGAGGTACATTATCGTAGCATAATGGTGAGGGAGCGATAAATCGGATCTTATGACCTTTTTTCAAACCATCTTTTACTAAGCCGGTATAATACGTCTCACCACCCATAACCACTGTTTCTGGGAAGAAGGAATACGGAAATGCCGGAATTAGATTACCATAGTTAATCTTCCAAGTTACCTTTTCAGGACTTGCATCAAATATAGTCCCATTCATTAATTTTCCAGTATACATCAACTCAACCGTAGGGGTTACAAAACCACCATTGGAAATAACATATTGGTAAGAAATATCTGTTGGTTCTGCTAGAATCTCGTACCAAATCCCTGATTTCTCATTAAATTTTGGATTAGTAAAGTGTGTCTTCGCATAGGTTTCCAGCATTTCTTCCTGTGCATCAAACGTAGAGTCAATTCGCGCTTGTTCTTTTTCGCGATCTTTGGAGTTATCTACAATATCATTCTTCATACAAGAGCTCATCGCCATTGTGGCAAATAAGACTATAAACAAAAGGTTAATCTGTTTCATGGAATAGTTTATTATTAAATTTTTAAGGTTTAATCGTTATTTCGGTATTATAGGTGCTAAAATAGCGAATTTATTTTGCTTATCGGTTAAGGATCAGCTGTTGTAAACAAAACAGCACCTACTTTGGTAGATGCCGTTTTATATAAGTATAAGTAATTGTTGAGCTAATTACATTTGGTCCACGATGTCGATTACTTCGACAGTGTACTCTACAGGTGAATCTTTCGGTACAATAACTTCTCCTTTAGAGTTTTTACGCTCTTTGTTATCATATACGTATGGTGAAGGCGCAATAAATTTGAATTTATGACCTTTTTTAACACCATCAGCAATCATTCCGAAAACTTGACTCTCTCCATTGATTGTTATTGTTCTAGGAAGGAATGCACGAATCCATGCATTGGTCACATTGATGTTTGCGTCCGGACGCATTAAGAATGCTTGCGCTGTAGCTGAAGCATCTTCGAATACTGTTCCGTTTAACAATCTTCCGGTGTATTTAACCGTGATTTTTGGGACGTTATAGCCATTTCCTGAAACAACCCAGTTGTAGGATCTATCTGTAGCTGCTGCTAAGGTATCCATGTACATTCCGGTTACCTCATTGTATATCATATTGGAAGAGAAATGCTCCGCAGCATAAGCCGCTAAATCATCTTTTTGTGCTTCTAAAGTCGAGTCAATACGTGCTTTCTCTTTCTCATAGTCAAAATCATCCACGTAATCATTTTTCATACATGAAGTAATCGTTCCAACAGCAAGTAGGGCAATAATAAGTAATTTGAAATTTTTCATAAGTCGTTATTAGTATTATAAGTATTACAGTCATGAACGCTCCGTTAACCGTAAACGCTACAAAGAAAGTGTTAAATTTTTAAAATATTTAACATTTCTTTTGTGCTGAGATAATTCGATCGACGTATTATGACCTTGAAATCAGGGTCTAGTAGGACCGTGAGGGGGAAAACTGCTTTTTCCTTTTTCCCTAAAAATACTTCTGCGATCGAATGGTATTGACCAACTTTTTTAGTTCGAACCTGATTCGTAAATGCTTGACCTTCGAAAAACAACGTATCTGTTGTCTCGGCATCCAATGAAACAGCATAATAATCAGCATTTACCTTTTTAACCACTTGAGGGTCTTGGAACCCCTCGTTAAGCATCTTTTTACAATAAGCACACCAGTCCGTATGAATAAACAAAAGGACAGGCTTTGGATTTTCAGCCAAAGAATCGCTTAGTTGCTCGAAACTCAACCAAAGGATTTCCTCCTTACTGTGTGTTTGTGCACACAGTTTGGAGGAGGATAATCCTGCAAGAAGTAGGATAAATGCTAATAGTCTCATTAATGAAAATGTCCTAGTTTAACACCAAATGTTACTGTTCTTGGACGCGATGGTCCATAAATGTATTGTGAATCTCGAAGGGCTCCAGTGTCAAAATCTTTCTGGAAGGCATTGAACATATTCTGAATACCACCGAACACCTCAACACTAAATTCTTTCTTCACCTGGAAGGTATAGCCTAAACGTAAATTGATTTCATAGAATTCCTTACCTGTTTTCAATACCATAGACTCTGGGGCAACCATATGGGGCACCAACATCGATCCTGTGTACACGGAAGTTAAATCCACACTAAATGGCTTCACCGGCTTCCAATTGGCATTAAGGTACCCGTACACATTCGGCGTACGAACAAAACGTTTGCTGCTGATATTCTCCGCAGCGGTTGGTCCTTCAAATAAAAGCTGATCGTCCTTGTATTCCGAACGTTGAATCGTTCCTCCTGCTTGGAAACTTAAATCTGCCGAAGGGGCAACATTCAATTCGATATTTGTTCCATAAACCATTGCTCCTGTACCATTACGCATCTCTTCGATAATAAGATTCTCTTCTTCCGAAGTCATAACGGTAGTAAAAGGATTATTTAATTGGGTATAGAAACCTTCCAGTAATAAACTGGTCTGGGTTGTTCCAAAATTCTTGGTAAAGTTGAATGAACCTGTGTAAGCATTCGAATACTCTGTTTTCAGGTTTTCACCGATTAAAACGAAGACCTGCTGTCCCCCAACAGAAGTGACATGCATGTCTTCGTTAAATGCCTGAGGGGCTCTAAATCCGCGGGCAAAGCCACCACGGAATTGTAGGTAGTCGGTAATGTCGTAGAGTAGGGTCAAGCGTGGACTAAATGTCCCAAAGCTCTCTGATGAGCTTCGGTTATGTCCGGCAAGGCTATAACTGCCATCAACATAGGTATAATCGTAACGTGCGCCCAATAAGGACTTCAAGTTTTCTAAGATGTTCCATTCGTATTGTACATAACTGCCTAAGCCATGCGTTTTTTGGTCAATAGTCCGTTGGTATCCCGGAATTTTATCCTTGGTATGGTTGTTATTGAACTCCACACCGGCAGTTAAGACATCTCGCTCAAAAGTATAAGTGTATTGCGTACCGGCAACCATGGCAAAATCATCGGTATCACCATAAGAATTGGCTGCCAACACACTGTCCTGATGGGTTCTTCCTCCACCTAATCCTCCATAGAAGCTTTCGCGATCAGTAAATTGTGCCGATCCGTAAAGGGAAATTTTATGCTTATAGTCTTTTGAATAATGATCGTAGGTTAATCCACCAATAAGTGAGTTTGTGCGCAATTGCTCTGTAACATCCGTAAAATGTGGTGCTTCTTCAATTCGATCTCCACCACGGCGGAACTCATTCAATACGCTTAAATCCAAGGTAATCTTGTCGAAATCCGACGGACGGTAAAAGGCTTTGGTACCAAAGGTCAGGTTCTTCAATTTAGTCATCTCAGAAAACCCGTCACCATTATGATCATAAGCTTCTCTGTTGCGGTGCATTCCATAAAATGTCACACCCGTTTTCAAATCATTATCAATATAGGAACTGTTAAAATCGATGGTATTATCCCATGATTTTCCACCGATGATGGCATTGGTCGATTTCAATTGCCAGTCGTTTTCTACCGGATCTTTGGTGATGATATTGATGGTACCTGCAATCGCATTAGCACCAAACAAGGCAGATCCACCACTACGGACAACCTCAATACGGTCAATCATACTCGTCGGGATTTGGTCTAATCCATAAACGGAATTTAGTGCACTGAATACCGCACGGCTATTGATTAGGATTTGTGAATAAGCACCTTCCATACCGTTCAGGCGTACTTGGCTAAAGCCACAATTCTGACAATTATTTTCTACCCGCACGCCTGGCTGATAATTTAATGTCTCAGACATCGCCACAGATTGTGTTGCGTTGAATAGTTTTGGACTCAACACATTGACGATAACCGGTGCTTTCTTGCGCTCCATGCCATATCGTGACGCACTAACCACCACTTCACTTAAATTCAGGTTATCTTCATGCAAGTTAATGTGAATCGGCTGTTGCTGGTCAGTTGCACTTACCTGTTTTTTAAGGGTTTGATAACCTATAGCACTAATGCTTAAACTCTTAACGGGAGCTTTCACAGCTTCAATATGAAAATTCCCAAGGCTATCTGTAGCCGTCCCTTGTTTAGTACCATCCACTTGAACAGTGGCATTTGCTATTGGTTCGTTCTTTTGATTCTTTACTGTGCCACGAATTTGGGCATGTATGTTTAAAGTGCCCACAACAAATAGGGACACCATCAGGACTATCCTGAAGATTTTTAATGTCATATGATAATTAGCAATAATAAATAATGTATGGGTATCCATAATGGATAAGACATACGAATACAGTTAGCCCTGTGAATCGCGGTTCATGGGCATTAAAATGATGATATATTACGCTAAATAGCTGGGAGGATCCAGACCAGTGTAGAAGGCTAGGACTTGTTTGATTTCCGCAAAAACCTGCTCGGCATAATCAATTTCAGTTAAAACCTGCTGAATAGGAGCTGAAAATGTCTGCGATTCCCAGTTCAGATAACTGCCTTGAAAGACAATATCTAAAAATCTGATCTCCGCATCCGAGTGGTGTTTGTGGTGATGTTTCTCCCCTAGGTTGTAAGGGTGAATGTGGGTGACGATCTCGCCAGTTGAAGTAACCTCCTTGTGCATAAACACCACGCCACTAATAATGATTCCCACCATCCAGTAAAACAGGAAATGGGCAATAAATTGGCGATATGATCGGATGAACTTCATGTAGCTTAGGACGTATCCTCCGCAAAATTAGCGATTTTGTTACGACACATCCAAATGAATTCTATGTTAACAACAAATATATGAAGTTTTCGCAATTCCTTGATCTGAACTATTTCCCAACATTACTGAAAACCCGCTAACCATAAGTTTACTCATCCCTAAAACAGCGAAAATATTAGTGAGTTTTGGGAAGTTTGACAAGCGGGTTTTACGCAGGATTTTTAACTTTTCAAGCAAGATTTTCTGTGATAATACTTTGTTTTCTCCTTGACTTTTATATGACGTCTAATCGTCTCTTACAGAGGTTTTCTTTGGTACTTATTCGGATCTCCTTCGGAACTTGTTCGGAACTCCTTCGGATCTCGTTCGGTTAGAAGCGAACGAGATCCTAAGAAGATCCCTATCAGATCCTTGGAAAATCCGTAGGGTTCACGAAGGAAAGTGGAGGAGTGAGATAGGAGACCGCGATGCTATTAGATATGAAATAGAAAGGAACTCAACTCTTTGGCGAATAGACTGTCTATTATTTATTATTTTAAAAACCAGGCAACCATTCCACTGCTCTCTAAGTTAGAGATGACTTATATCCCTTTTTCTATCTCATATCTCACGTCTCATATCTAATAGCGCAGCGGTCTAATTAGGTAAGTGGATTTATCCCCGACGAGAAGGAACAGAATGTCCGCCCGTTTAATTTAATTTTAGACAAAAGATAATAGAAAACAGATAATAGACATCTAAAAACTGATTCTAGATGGCGGGCGATGCATGCATCGCCCCTACAAACAACTGTGATTTTATTAATCCTAACCACCATTACTGTAGGGTCGAAGCATGCTTCGACCGCCTCTAAATAATCTCATAAGGACAAAAAATAACGGCATAAAAAAACCAACTGTCTTGAAATGGCAGTTGGCTTTAAAGATATAGTTTAAAGTTCCTAAATCTTCGATTTAGGATGACGGGTTCTTGTGGGGGTGGAGAAAAGACTCTTCGCTTCGCTCTGAGTTGTAAATAACATAATCAACCTTATCAGTCTCAAATCTCATATCGCAGTGATCTAAATAGATGGAAGCATACTTCAACCGCATCAAAATAATTCCTTAAAACTATCTCGCCAATTGGTCTAACTACTTTATGCTATCGACTATATACTGCCCGCAGGGCTCAGACTCTTCGCTTTGCTCTGAGTTGACCTACAGACGTCTTTTATCTGTTGTCTTGTGTCTGTTATCTCACATCTCCTATCTCACATCTAATAGCGAAGCGGTCTCCTAAAGCAACCTATTATTCTCATCCGGGAAGATCACCATAGGTTTGAAGGCTTTGGCTTCTTCGCGTTCCATAGTTGCGTAGGAGATGATGATGACGATGTCACCGACTTGCACAAGACGTGCAGCGGCTCCGTTTAAACAGATGGTACCAGTGCCACGTTCTCCTGGGATAACGTATGTTTCCAGACGGGCGCCGTTATTATTATTAACCACTTGTACTTTTTCATTGGCGATTAAGTCAGCAGCTTCCATTAAGTCTTGATCAATGGTGATGCTTCCTACATAATTCAACTCCGCTTGTGTAACACGAGCGCGGTGAATTTTTGATTTCATTACTTCAATAAACATATTGCAAAGTTAGGCTTTTCGATGTAAATGCTTTGTAAATTATTTTGTGGAATCTGCTTCCTGTAAGATGATATTGTCTATTAAACGTACGTTTTCTACCCAAACAACGATTAAGGCTACATAACCAATTCCAGGTTGAATACTTTTTACCGGTTCAAGACTGCTGGATTCAACAATGCTCAAGTATTCTAATGTCAATGCTGGATTACTAGCAAGTAAGTCCATCGCATTTTTCAGTAGTACTTCTACCGATTGTTGATGAATATTATCTTTAATGTAACGCAGGGCTTTAGAAAGATATAGCGCATTTTCTTTGCCTTCTTCCGATAACCTTGCATTTCTAGAACTTAAGGCTAGCCCCTTGTCACTACGGACAGTAGGGCAAATCAATAGTTTAATGGGCAATTCTTTGATGTCAATCATGCGTTGGATGACCATCACTTGTTGAAAGTCCTTTTGACCAAAGCACGCTTGATCTGGCTTCACTAAAGAAAAAAGTTTATAGACGATTTGTGTAACACCTTGGAAATGGCCTGGGCGATGTTCTCCTTCCCAGATGCGGTCTAGATTTCCCAAATCAATATGCCATTCTGGATCATTCGCAGGGTACATCTCCTCTACACTAGGTAGGAAAAGAATGTCACAATCTACAGATTCCAATAAAGCGATATCATTTTCTATAGGTCTGGGATAGTTCTCCAAATCCTTGGGGTCGTTAAACTGTGTGGGATTTACGAAAATACTGCAAACAGTGATGTCAGTTCTCGGCTTTGCGTATTCGATTAACGATAGGTGACCTTCATGCAAAGCGCCCATAGTTGGGACTAAGGTAATGGTCTTGTTCTCCTGACGGACTTGCTGGAGAATCTCCTGCAGTTCGGCTTTAGTACGTACTATTTTCACGTCAAAAATTTAGAAATTAGCTGCAAAAATGAGGAATAAAGTTTAAATTATAAAACGATGATTTTTAATCAATTGTAAAATTGATAAATTATATGTATCTTTGTAGACCGATTTTACTATTCAATAAATAAAAAAACAGTTGGAGATGGCAAAAACGAAAATCTTGTTTATTACCCATGAAATGTCGCCTTTCCTTGAATTAAGTAAAATTTCTGAAATAACACGCCAGTTACCACATGCTATGCAAGAAAAAGGATTCGAGATTCGAATTCTAATGCCACGCTTTGGAAACATCAACGAGCGCAGAAATCGTCTTCATGAAGTGATAAGGTTGTCGGGAATGAACATTGTGGTGGACAATAATGATAATCCGCTAATTATTAAGGTAGCATCCTTGCCGGCGGCAAGAATGCAAGTGTACTTCTTGGATAACGAAGAGTATTTCCAACGGAAGAAAGTATTCCGTGATGAGCAAGGGAAATTCTTTGACGACAATAACGAAAGATCCTTATTCTTCTGTAAGGGTGCTTTGGAAACTGTCAAGAAACTAGGATGGTCACCTGATGTGGTACACTGCCACGGATGGTTTACCGCTATGGTTCCTGCTTATTTGAAAACCGTTTATCAGAATGATCCTACTTTCAAAGATGCTAAGGTGTTTTACTCGCTCTTCAAAGAGGATTTTGAAAACGCTAGCTTAGGAAGTAAGTATGCTGAGATGGCTTCACAAGTGGACATCGACGCGGAAAAATTGAAAGATTATGCTTCAGGTTCTTATGTAGATATCTGTAAAGGTGCGCTTTCATTTACGGACGTAGTGATCAAATGCGATGAAGGGATCAATCCGGAAATCAATGCTTATATTCAAGAGCATAATATTCGCACATTTGAACCTGCTTCAGATGAGGATTATGATGCTTTCGGCGAACTTTATGATGAGTTCGTAAATGAAGAGGTTTCAGCTTAAGCTGCTCTTCAAAGAATCGAAATACGATTTAGAATATATAAAATAATATAAGCTGCATCTCATTAAGATGAGCAAGAAGATTAGAAAAAGGGCTTTAAGCATAAAACTTAAAGCCTTTTTTATGTGCTTCAGGTTTATTTGAGCATCTTTATGCAGATTTAAATAACAATATTGGCAATGAAAATTAAAGTAGGTTTTGGTTTTGATGTCCACCAGATGAAAGAAGGACATCCTTTTGTTGTTGGAGGCGTAACTTTAGATCACCATGCTGGTGCATTTGGACATTCCGATGCGGATGTATTGGCACATGCAATTTGTGATGCCATCCTTGGTGCTGCCAATTTGGAAGATATCGGTTATCATTTTCCAAATACGGATATGCGTTGGAAGGATGCCAACAGTTTAGATCTATTGCGTCACTGCATCGTTTTGATTAAAGAAAAGGGCTTTGTACTAGGCAATATCGATGGAATGCTTTGTTTGGAAGCGCCTAAGATTAAACCATATATCCCTCAAATGAAAGCTAATATTGCTGAAGCAGCAGGTATTTCTTTGGAGGATGTTTCTATCAAAGCGACTACAAACGAGCAAATGGGATTCATCGGAAGAGAAGAAGGTGTTGTTGCCTATGCGGTTTGCCTATTGGAAAAACAAGCTTAGTCGATATTTTCCGACTTTGTTCTAAAATAATTAATGGCAAGGATGACGGCTATAAATGCTAGCAGACTGCCTAAGTAAAATGGAGCGCCCGGTAAATATACCGAGGCGTTCTTTTTGGTAAATGCAGAAAATAAACTGGTCATCAGTAATGGACCAATGATGGCTGTCAGGCTGATGATACATGTTAGCCCTCCTTGAATTTGCCCTTGCTCATTAGCAGGTGTCTGATTGGATATGGAGCTTTGAATGGCAGGGCCGGCAATCCCAGCGAATACATAAAATATACTCGTTGCGTACAGCCATCCGGTATTAGGAGCAATACCCATAGCTAAAAGTGATATGCTGTTCAAGAGTAGACCCAATACAATGGCTTTTGGAATTCCTAATTTTGGAATTATTATGCGAATTAATCCTGCTTGGACTATGGTCAGTAATATGCCTATAAAGCCTAAAGAATAGCCCACCATTCGTTCATCCCAATGGAATTTCTCCATGGTGAAATAAGACCAGGTACTTTGTACGGCATGGGCTGCCACGTTTATCAGGAATATACAGATGACCAAGGCTTGAATTTGTGGGTATTTCCCAATATGCCGAAAACTACCTATTGGATTGGCGTTTATCCAACGGAAGTTTCTACGGTTTTCTTTTTTTAGAGATTCAGGTACTACGAAATAGCCATATAGGAAATTCAAGAAGGAGAGGCCGGCGGCAGCAAAGAATGGAATTCTAGAGCCGTAATGCCCAAGTACACCACCCAATACAGGACCAATAATAAAGCCTAAACCAAAGGCTGCTCCCAATAATCCAAAGTTTTGAGCTTTGTTTTCTGCTGTACTGACATCGGCAATATAAGCTGCAGCAACAGTATGACTTGCACCAGTAATACCGGCTACCAAACGACCTACAAACAGCCAAAAGATGGAAGGGGCAAAGCCTATGAGCAAGTAATTGATGGTGAAACCAAATAAGGAACACAATAATACCGGTCTACGTCCAAAATGATCAGATAAGTTGCCCAATATTGCTGCAAAAAAGAATTGCATAAAGGCATAGCAGAAGGTGAGCCAACCACCATAGGAGGAGGCTTGACTCAAGTCACCATGTATCAGCTCTTTGATTAATGCCGGCATTACTGGGATGATAATTCCCAATCCAATAGAGTCTAAAACAACTGTAATGAAGATGAAAAGAAGTCCTGCTTGTGATTTAGTATTCGGCATAAGATATAACGAAGGTAATTATTTTGAAGCACAATCTTCTAGTACGCTATAAACAGCTCAGCATCTTTTAGGTTTTATTTTTTTATTGCTATAAATACGGGTTTTTATGTAGAAAATTTTGGAGTAGGAAATGGGTTTTAAAGCCTGATTAGCTGATGTTTTAAAGAAAATTGAATTCTAGTTTAGTAACATTTCTATTCATCTAGAAAATTATGGTATTTTTGTAGCGTTCAACAAACAATTGGCACACTTACTGATATTATGGAATCCATGCAGGTCCATAATAAGTGGATTATTCGTTAAATAGCAAATGAAGAGAGAATCAAAGAATAGCAAACTTACAGAAGAAGATGTAAAACGGTATAGCCTAAATTATTGGAAGCTGTTAATCGGGTTAATTGTTTTTGCTGTATTGTTCCTCATTAGTGTCCGTGTGGGGATATTTGGAAAATTACCAACCTTTAAGGATCTGGAGAACCCAAAGAGTAATTTGGCTTCAGAAATAATAACTGATGATAACAAAGTTTTAGGTACGTATTATGTTCATAATCGTTCAAATGTAAAATATAGTGAATTATCGCCTTCTTTAGTGCAGGCATTGGTTTCTACGGAGGATAAGCGTTTTTACGAGCACTCCGGAATTGACTATTCCCGTACCTTATCAACCGTAGTTTTAACGCTTGGTGGAAATAAACAGGGGGGTAGTACCATAACCCAACAGCTAGCATTAAACTTATTTGGAGAGCGTCGCGCGAAGAATTCCTTAAAACGTATCATGCAGAAGTTCCAAGAATGGATTACTGCTGTACGTTTAGAGCGAAATTATACCAAAGAAGAGATTGTGATGATGTATTTCAACACCGTCGATTTTGGTGCTTATAATACCTTTGGTATTAAATCCGCAGCTCGTACTTATTTCAATTCGACTCCGGAGAAATTAACACCAGATCAAGCAGCCTTATTAGTTGGGATGTTGAAAGGTCCAGGTGAATATTCTCCTGTACGTCGTCCTGAACGTGCTTTGGCTCGCCGTAACTTGGTGTTGCAGAATATGCGTGATCAAAACTTCATCAGTAGTGAAGAGTTTGAGAAAAATAAGGCAAAACCTTTAGGATTGAAATTAACCATTTCAAACTATGGGGAAGGTTTAGCTCCGTATTTCCGTGCGGTATTAAAAGAAGAGATTAAGAAAGAGTTTCAACGTTTAGCTATCACTAAACCTGATGGTACTCCTTATGATTTAGATCGTGATGGATTGAAAATCTATACGCCGATTAATTATAAGATGCAACAATATGCAGAAGATGCTCAAAAGGAATGGATGACTCGTCTGCAACGTGAATTTGATAAACAGTGGAAGCGTAGAAATGCCTTTACTGGAAAGAATGCAAATCTTCTGATTACCGGTATGAAGCGTTCTGATCGTTGGCATACTTTAAAATCTGAAGGTATGACTGAGGATCAAATCAAAAAGGAGTTTGAGAAAAAGGTTCCAATGACCCTGTTTACTTGGAAGGGTTCAGTGGATACAGTGATGACGCCATTGGATTCTATTAAGTACACGAAATTGTTCTTAAGAAATGCCATGATGGCGATGGAACCAAAAACAGGTTATATCAAAGCTTGGGTTGGTGGTATTAACTTTGAGCATTTTAAATATGATCAAGTACGCTTAGGAACACGCCAGGTGGGTTCAACAGCTAAACCATTTGTATATGCTTATGCTATTGACAATGGTTATGGTCCATGTGTGTCTATACCTAACCACATGCAGACTTATGGCGATTGGACACCTAAGGGAACCGTTCAAGGTGGTGACCCTATTACTTTAAAGAATGCAATAAAATACTCACAGAACTATGCTTCTGCTTATTTAATTTCAGAAGTTGGGGCATCTAATGTTGCCGAATTCACGAAAAGAATGGGCGTGAATTCCAATATCCCAAATAACTTATCGATTGCATTGGGTTCTTACGATGCTTCTTTATTTGACATGGTGGGTGCTTATTCTGCCTTTGTAAATCAAGGTACTTATGTAGAGCCTACGATGATTTTGCGTATTGAAGATAAAAATGGTGCGCCGATTTATGAGAAGGCACCAAAAGTATCGATGGTATTGAACAGAGAAACGGCTTATGCGATGGTGGATATGCTGAAAGGTGTAGTCGATGGTGGTACAGGTAGTCGCTTACGTTGGGATCCTAACTTTGGTGGATTGAAAAATCCAATCGGTGGTAAAACAGGTACAACGAATGACAACTCCGATGCTTGGTTTATCGGTATCACACCGGAACTGGTAGCTGGAGTATGGACAGGTGCAGAAGACCGTGGTATTAGCTTTAGCAGTATGCAGTATGGACAAGGGGCGGCAGCAGCCATGCCAGTGTTTGGTTTGTTTATGCGAAAGGTGTATGCGGATAAGAACTTGAACTATTCGCAAGAAGACTTCCCTAAACCTGAGGGGGGTATTACCCGTTTTGAAATGGATTGTTCGAATTATTCCAAATTCTATGGAAATGAACCCTCACAATCCGATTCACAACAGTTAGATGATGATCGGTTAGGATTTTAGCCCTAACTTTAATAAATTTAAACCAGACCCGTACGGATAATACCGATTGGTCTGGTTTTTTTGTGTGAGATGATGGAATTTGATTATAAAAAGGAATTAAGCAAAATACCCCATAAACCTGGTGTCTACCAATATTTCGATAAAGATGATGTCCTGATTTATGTCGGAAAAGCAAAGAACCTTAAAAATAGGGTAAGCTCGTATTTTGTCAATCCGCAACAACTTAATAGTAAAACTCGGGTATTAGTTCGCAAGATCAATCGGATAGCTTTTACTATTGTGGATACGGAGATTGATGCCTGGTTATTGGAGAATAATCTGATCAAAAAACATCAGCCACGCTACAACGTCATGTTGAAAGATGACAAGACCTATCCATGGATTGTCATTAAGAATGAACGCTTCCCAAGAATTTTCTGGACACGTAAATACATTAAGGATGGCTCTCGATATTTTGGCCCATATGCCTCTGTAGGTATGATGCATATCGTGCTGGATATGATAAGGGAGCTGTTTCCTCTACGTACCTGTAACCTGAGTTTAACAGAGGAAAACATTTCCAAAGGGAAGTTTAAGGTTTGTTTAGAATATCAGATTGGAAATTGTAAAGGACCTTGTGAGGGATACCAGACAGAAGAAGATTACGATCAGAATCTTTCCGATATCAAAGATATCTTAAATGGAAAAATAGGTGTAGTGACCAATCGACTGAAAGAACAGATGCAAGCTGCAGTGGAAGCTATGGATTTTGAAGGTGCGCATAAGTTTAAAGTGAAACTGGAGAAATTAGCGAACTACCAAAGTAAATCTACCGTAGTAAATTCCTCCATCAGTAATGTTGATGTGTTTAGCATCGCTTCGGAGAATAATTATGCCTTTGTGAATTTCTTAAGGGTGGTCAATGGAGTTATTATACAAACTCAAACAGTAGAACTTAAGAAGCGATTGGATGAAACTGATGCGGAGCTACTGGCTATTGCTATTCCTGAGATTCGATCGAGATATCGTAGTCTTTCCCGAGAAATTATAGTTCCTTTCGAATTGGATATCGAAGGAAACGAGGAGATAAAATTTGTCATTCCTAAGTTAGGGGAGAAGAAGAAGCTATTGGAGCTTTCGCTTAAGAATGTCGCCTATTTTAAGAAGGAGCGACTCCTACAATACGAAAAATTAAATCCAGAAGTTAAAACAGAGCGTGTTTTGACACAAATGCAGAAAGACCTTAGGTTGCCTGTAATGCCAAGACATATTGAATGTTTTGATAACTCCAATATTCAAGGTAATTATCCTGTATCTGCCATAGTGGTTTTCAAGGATGCCAAACCATCTAAAAAAGACTACCGGCACTTTAATGTGAAAACAGTTGAGGGACCGAATGATTTTGCAACCATGGAGGAGGCTGTTTTTAGACGTTATAGGCGATTATTAGATGAAGACCAGTCATTGCCTCAACTTATTGTAATTGATGGCGGAAAAGGACAGTTAGGAGCTGCTTTGAAGAGCTTAAAGCTATTGGGCATTGAAAAGAAAGTAACGGTGATTGGTATTGCTAAGCGACTGGAAGAATTGTATTATCCGGGAGACCAATACCCACTTTATTTAGACAAGAAATCGGAGACGCTAAAGATTATTCAACACCTGAGAGATGAAGCGCACCGATTTGGTATTACATTTCACCGAAATCAACGCAGTAGGAAGACTTTCGTGTCTGAGTTGGACAATATACCCGGAATTGGAAAGGTGACGGTTGAGAAGCTCTTAAAGACTTTTAGATCGGTAAAGAAAATACGTGAAGCTTCTGATGAGGACCTAAAAAAAGTGCTTAACCTTAAACAGGTACAAGCACTTCGACAGTATTTTTCAGAATTGAGCCTAAAGGAAGCCTAGTTCAAGCTTAGCTTCTTCACTCATCATATCTCTATTCCAAGGTGGATCAAAAGTCAATTCAACGATTGCCTCATCGATCCCTTCAATAGCCGATACTTTTTGTTGTACTTCGTTCATCAACTCACCAGCAACAGGACATCCTGGAGCCGTCAAGGTCATTACTATCTTAGCTTGTCTGTTTTCTTTGGTAATAATTTCATAAACCAGTCCTAGATCTAATATATTAGCTGGTTTTAACTCTGGATCATATACAGTAGCCAATGCAGCCTCAATCTGAGGAGCAAGACCTAATCTATCCATTACGATAATGTTCATGTTTGTTTCCTTTCTAAATTAATTATTGGCAGCAGCCTTTTCATCTAAAACAGCCTGATAACAGGCTTCCAATTGTTTCATGACGATCTTCTGCTGATATTTTTTGAGGAATTCTTCTCTACAATTCGCTTTAATCTCTTGCTTTTTCTCAGGATCTAAAGCTGTCCATTCGCCAAGCTTTTGGATTAGTTGGCTATGGTTATGAGGGTCAAATAACATTCCTGTATACAAAGGTACAACCATTTCGCCTAAAATACCAACATTGCTAGCAAGCACTGGAACAGCTAGTGAATAAGCTTCTAAAACAGCCAAAGGCATTGATTCATAGCATATTGATGGAACTATTACTGCGCTGGCAGCTGCCATATGCTTGCGAAGGATGTCCTTATTCTGGAAACCAAAATATTGAATATTGGCACTGTGCTGACAAATCTTCTCAACTTCTTCCTGCAGGGGTCCTGTTCCAAAGACTTTCAACTTGTAATTACTGGCTTTCCATGCATGCAGTAATGGAAGTATTCCTTTTTCTTCTGATAGACGACCTACATAGACAAATTCATCACCGGTCTCTGCCTCCACAGCCGGGAAGTCCTCCACAAAATTGGGCTTAACACTAAACTTCTTAATTTTAACCGGAAAAGTAGAGCGTTCAAATAACCTCTTAGAGAAATCAGAAAGTACAATGTAACGATCAATCATATCGAAAGATCCTCTTTTTCGATGTGTCCAATAAGTAAAGGCCGTCCAAAAGGTCTTGATATAGGAGTTTTCCAACACTTTTAAGCGTACCGCTAACCAAGGAAAGTTCCTCGAAATAGAATCTAGGAAGATGTTTCCATCGTAAAAAAGTGTTGCCGAAGGACATAGCAAACGAAAATTATGCAATGTCATCAACATGGGGATACCTAGTTTTTTGATGTGTAAGATAAATAGGGGACCTAATCCATAATGCATGTTATGGATATGAACAATGTCGGGTTTGAAAGCCTTAATCTTCTCTTTTAAGCGCTTAGTCTCCTTCCAGTTCATGGGATAGGTAAGGTATTGTAGATAACCCGCCAATCCTTTCACATTTTTAGTCGTAAAACGCTCCACTTCATGGTTAGCTAATAGGGCATCCATTTCTTGTTTTACGACGAAGTCCTCGCCACCTATATGTTGGTACTCATTATGAACGATTAATATGCGCATATTGGGGGTCTAATTTCCGCAATTTACACAGTATACAGCGAATATTCAAAAGGCATTTCGCAGTAAATTGCTTATCTTCGTACCAATTTTTAGTAAATATGTTCGAGCAAAATCCCTATAGTAAACTAATCTCCAATTATATTCAGCAAGCAGAATTTCCAAATGAGCCTCGGGAACTTTACGATCCTATTCGGTATATTCTTTCCTTAGCGGGTAAGCGCATCCGACCTATGCTGGTTTTGATGTCTGCAAGGTTATTTGGAGAGCAAGATATGTCCAAAGCTTTACCTGCCAGTGCTGCCATTGAGTATTTTCATAATTTCTCCTTGATTCATGATGATATTATGGATAATGCTCCTCTACGTCGTGGAAAAGATACGGTACATGAGAAGTGGAACAACAATGTGGCTATATTATCAGGTGATGGTCTTTTGGTAAAAGCTTATCAGGAATTGGGTAAAAGTCCGAAGGAGCATATTGCAGAGTTACTAACTGTGTTCAATCAAGTAGCCATTGAAGTCTGTGAAGGGCAGCAGTTGGATATGGATTTTGAGAAACAGCTCGAGGTTAGAGAAGAGGATTACCTTCGAATGATCAAGCTGAAGACTTCTGTACTCTTGGGCGGCGCTTTACAAATGGGGGCTATATTGGCCAACGCTACTAAAGAGCAACAAGATTTAATTTATGGTTTTGGTGTTAACCTTGGAATTGCCTTTCAATTGCAAGATGATTTCTTAGATGTCTATGGAGATCCTTCCAGCTTTGGTAAACAAGTAGGTGGAGATATCCTGGCCAACAAAAAAACCATACTACATATTCATACTCAGCACCTTGCTAAAGATGCAGATCAGGAGGAATTCCAGTTGCTGATTCAAGATTCGAACATCAGTAATGAGGACAAGGTGAACCGTATGAAAAACTTATATGCAAAATTAAATGTTGATCAATACGCTGAAGGGGTAAAACAACGTTATATGCATTTAGCCTATGAACAATTATCACAATTGAATGTAGACGCAACGCGTAAAGAAGAACTATTTGCTTTAGCCGATATGTTGATGCATCGAGCTAAGTAAAATTAGTTTATTTGTAGAGTTTTTTTTATTTTGTAGCATATAGCGTATCGTAATTCGAATGGAGCCATTAAAAATCACCATATTTCAAGCTTACCTATTTTGGGAGAACGTAGATAAGAACCTTCAGAACCTCGGTTTAAGGTTGTCTTCACTACGTGAAAAAACGGATTTAATCATCTTGCCAGAGATGTTTAATACGGGTTTTACGACCAATGTGGAGAAGTGTGCAGAGACCATGAATGGGAAGACCATGCATTGGTTGTATGAGACTTCGCAGAAATTTGGATGTGTGGTTGCAGGCTCTTTGATAATCGAGGAGTCTGGCAAGTATTACAATCGTTTTATTTGGATGTCTCCGGATGGCAGCTTTGTACATTACGATAAGAGGCACCTATTTGGTATGGGCGGAGAGGACAAAATCTTTACAGCAGGTCAATCCCGTATCATTTTCCAATTAAAAGGTTGGCGTATCTGTCCAATGGTATGCTATGACCTCCGATTCCCGGCGTGGTCAAGAAACCAAAATGCAGCATATGATTTATTAGTTTACACAGCCAGTTGGCCAGATAAACGCTCTGCACATTGGCGAGCTTTAATCCCTGCTCGTGCAATTGAAAACCAGTCCTACGTAATTGGTGTTAATAGGGTAGGACATGATGGTAAAGAAGTTTACTATTCTGGAGGATCAATGTGTATTGCCCCAAGTGGAGATGTGGTTTATTATAAACCAGAGGATGAAGATCTATATACTTTTACCTTGAATCCAAAGGATTTGGAAGACAATAGGGCGCAGTTCCCTTTCTTGAACGATCAGGATCAATTTAAAATCTTATAATAGCTGAATTAGTTTAAAAGCGGCTTAGTCTTGATAGGGCCTTCTTAGTATGGCCTCTTGAATAACTGCTTGTCTCAGGTCAAAGCCATGTTCTTCCAAAGGCTGTAATTCTACATGCTTAAGCTTATTGGTCGTATCCTTACTTTTTTGGGTTGAATATCGCTCCTTTTGGATCCGCTTCATTTCTTGGATATGCACCACTTCTTCAGGCATTTCTTTCCTGTAGATGACATCTTCTTTAACGATAGGTTTCTGAACTTCTCTAAATTCTGGGTAATCTTCAAACCTAGGTTTCTGTTGAACAGTTTCTTGTTTTTGATGAGGGATATTAGGTGCAGGATGCCTCATTTGACGTTTTGGCATAGGAATATCGGCTTGTTTCGTTACAGTCTGCTGCTGACGCTTTAGTTTTTCCATGCGCTCCTTAGCTTTGTTCTGTTCCTCCTGAAATGATTTATAAACCTTATAAATAATACCAGCAATTATCAATAGACCTATTCCAAATGGATTTTCCATAGTCTAAATATAATGAATTAATCGAGCAAAAGCTTGTGTATTTCTAAAATAATTTGCTTTTATATATTTTTATTTTATTATTGCAAAGGCAACTTAGCCACCAAATTAACCTTACATGATGAGTGATGAGACGCGTTACGCGGATGAATTTTATTCTTTCCTAACGGGGAGAGTGTCTACGGCCATTGGCAGAAGACTACAACGAAATTTTAAAGAGAGTGGATTGAATATCACTGCAGAGCAGTGGAGTATTCTTTATTTTCTATGGGATGCAGAGGGATTAAGTCAACAAGATTTGGCCAGATTGACCTTCCGAGATAAGCCTTCGGTGTCTCGATTGATTTCTAATTTAGAGAAGCAAAAGCTATTGGTTCGCGTATGTAGTTCAGGCGACAAAAGAACCAACCAGATATATTTGACTGCTTTAGGGCACAAGTTGAAAGACAAGTGTATGCTACAAGCAGAAAAAACTATCTCCGAAGCGATGAGCGGCGTGGATAAGAAATCCATGCAACAAGCTCAACAACTTTTAGAGATAGTTTTTAACAACCTAAAATAGGTCCTATTTCTTGATCATCTTTCTATTAATCAAATACCTCTGGTGCGAAATCGCTACGGCTATTCACTAATTTACCAGTAGATTTGAAATAGATATCTTGGAAACTCAAGGTGTTCTGGCTATCCACTTTACGGAAGAATTTATCCGCAGATACATCGTCTAAGGTTTTGAAACCACAGGCTTCCATAATTTCCACCGTAGCACGAAGTGTATTTCTGTGGAATTGAGCAACACGTACGTATTTATCATCCACATTCAATCCTTTGTATAAGTATGGACGTTGCGTTGCAACACCTACTGGACAAACGTCCTCATTACATTTCAAGGCTTGGATACATCCTAAAGCGAACATCATTCCACGTGCAGAATAACAAGCATCTGCACCTAATGCAATAACCTTTAGGATGTCAAATCCTGTAACGATACGACTGGAAACGATGATTTTAATATGTTTCTTTAATCCGAAATTAATTAGCGTAGTGGTCACAAATGCCAAAGCATCATATAAAGGCATACCTAAGTTATCGGTAAATTCCAATGGTGCAGCACCTGTACCACCCTCTGAACCATCCACCGAAATAAAGTCAGGCATGATTTGCGTCTCTTGCATGGCTTGACAGATGTCAATAAACTCTTGCTTATCTCCAATACATAATTTAAAACCAACTGGTTTGTAGTCTGATAACTCACGCATCTTTTGGATGAAGTGCATCATCTCTACCGGATTAGTAAAAGAAGAGTGAGCAGGAGGAGACATCACATCTGTTCCAGGTACTACGTGACGGATTGCTGCTACCTCTGGCGTGTTTTTAGCCGCTGGTAGAATACCACCATGACCTGGTTTAGCACCTTGAGATAGTTTCAACTCTATCATTTTAACATACGGACGAGTTGATTTCTCGCGGAATAAATTTGGTTCAAAGTAACCGTGCTCATCACGACAACCGAAATATCCTGTACCTACTTGCCAAATTAAGTCACCACCAGAAATATGGTATTGGCTGATACCACCTTCACCTGTATTATGCGCAAAGTTCTGCAAAGCAGCACCTTTGTTTAATGCAGTGATTGCTGTACGGCTCAAGGCACCATAACTCATTGCTGAGATATTGAATACACTTAAGCTATAAGGTTGCTTACAAGCGCTGTTTCCCACCATAGTACGAAGGTTATGATCTTCGATGTGGACAGGGAATATACTGTGCGCAGCCCATTCGTTACCTATGGTTTGCGGGTCAGACTGCATACCAAATGCAACCGTCTCACGTTGGTTCTTCGCACGTTGGTAAACAATACTACGTTGGCGTCTGTTGAATGGACGACCATCTGTATCCGATTCCCAGAAATACTGACGTAACTCTGGACGGATAGATTCTAAAAAGTAACGGAAATAACCTACTACCGGATAGTTACGCAAGATTGCATGGCTTGTTTGGAAGCCGTGGTAAATTGCGACAATCAATAAAGGCAGAGGGATAATAAGTAACCAAAACCAACTTGGGGTAAAGATTAACCCAAATGAAATAATAATCAGGTTGATTACGATAATAATACCGAGAATGAGATTTCTTACAGGCATGATGTTTATCTTGTGCTTAATCCAATTTAAATTTATAAATACCTTTTACAAATGCTGCTATAAATGTGCCATTATTAATTCATAGCCAGCAAGCTCCGGTTATTTAAAGTGCAAAATTAGTAAGTTAGTTGATGATATGAAAAGAATTAACCTTTGTATTGAAGATTTAATGATTTTCTAATTTTCGTCCTTTTTCCCTTTTCTTTTTGTAATAAGGGTTGATATTTGTTGGTAAATAAGTTGCCAATCTGGATTGCTGCTAATAAACTGCAAATGTCTTTGCATCGTAATTTCATCATTTCGTATAGCAGGACCTGTCTGAACAAGGGCAGGGACTTGTTTTTGAACCTTTTCTGCCGTCTCCAGAATGATGGGACGTATCAAATCAAAGGATAATCCATGTTGTTCCATGAGCTCATATGACACTTGGAAAAGGGCATTCGTGAAATTATTCGCAAAGACTGCAGCGACATGAATTGCAAGTCTTTGTTCTGTTGAACATGGAAATACTTGATTCGATAGGTCTTTGGCGAATGCTGTAAGTTTGCTTTCTACTAAATCTGAAGATCCTTCTACGCCCAATGGAACTTGCTGTAGATCGACATCCACTGTTTTTGAGAAGCTTTGAATAGGATAGATAACCCCATGATTAAGATTGTTTTGCAACTGCTCCATTGGAGTAGCCCCAGAGCAGTGAATAACTATTCCTTTTAAATCTTTAGGAAGAGAATCTGATACGGAAGCAATAGCAGCATCACTTACCGGCAGTATATAAAGATCTGCATCTGTTTGGAGATCCGCTAGATCAGCAATCGCAGGTACGGATAAAACATTAGCCAATGCTTCAGCATTGGCTAATGTTTTACTATAAACTTGAATAAGCTGATGCTGTTCTAATTTCAGGATAGCCTTACCCAGATGGGTCGCTAAATTACCACTTCCAATCAGAACAATTTTCATTAAGCTAATTCTTTAGATCCTTTGTTTTTTCCATCTTTTACACGACGGTAGATTGCCATACAGAAACCGATGGTCATCACGATCGTTCCACACCAGAAGAAGTTGATGTAAGGGAATTTAATTGCTTTAAATACCACCCATTTCTTTTGAGGTAATGGCTTCTGGTAAGCCATTAGTTCTAACTTCTTCTCTGCAGGAAGTATCTTCGTGAAGCGGAACATCAACCCTTGTTCTTCAACCGTTTTCGGGAAGTCAAAGTAATTGTTGTTCTTCAATACAAATACAGGGTCTGCATTAAATTCTTTTCCATCAGCAGCGACAATCTTGATCTTCATTTTAACCATGAGATCATTAGCCCCTTTGGACATGTTTTCTACATTCGCATTGTGGTCAACACCCTCGATCACATAATAACCATTACGGTATCTCAAGGTATCCCCAACCGCCACCTGATAAGTAGCTGGCTCATCATATTCTTCCAAATTCGTGCCTTTACCTTCTTCTTTCGGTGTAACACCAGCTTGTGAATCAGATGCCGCAGCAGTAATCAAGGTATAAATATCGTGTGTCAAGAAATGCTTCGTACCTGGAGTTCCAATTAATCCTCCCATTTGCGGATTATTCTGTGCAAATGGACTAAGAATAAAGGATTCCAATACTTTGCCTGTTTCCTCGTCAATCTTTTCGTATTTAATTTTATAAAATACGTTCGGAGCAGCTATTGAATCGCCCACATAGGTAATTTTATAATCGCCCATCTGTACGGGCTCACCTTCTGTCAAGAATAAATTCTCACCTGGTTTTTCAACTTTATCAAAACCTGCAACGGCGATGTAATTACTGTTGTTTACAGAAATAACCTCATTGGTAGCCGCAGCGATCAAAGCTCCGATTAATAATAACCCAAAACCAATGTGGGATACAGCAGAACCTGCTAAACGCCATTTGCCTTTGAATGCATCACCTAGAATACGTAAGTTGGCAAGAATACCAAATACCGCAGAGAAGGTGATGAGGATGTACATGATGTTGGTGTAAACCTTCGTAAAGTAAACGATGGCTGCTGAAATGAAAACAGCAAATACTAATGAAGCGATCGTTGCTGCCCAGAATTTCTTAACATCAGAACGTTTGTATTTTAAGAATTGTGTAAATGCCGTCAATAACATAACAACAACTGCAAAAGCACCCTGCCATTTGTTATAATGTGGAATAGGGTCAATCGGTGGAGCGACCTTAGTACCAAATAAAGCGTTGAATACCGGAATAGAGGTTGTCGCGATCATCTGCACACAGGCAACTGTTAATACCAATGCACCGATAAACAACCAGAATTCACGAGAATAGATTTCTTCTTCTTTTTGTGTACTTGGCATCTGCTTTTTACGCGTTGTCAAGAAAAAGATCATGATGCCTAAGAATGTCAAGTTGAAAAGTATCAACTGTCCAGACATACCCAAGCTGGTAAAGGAGTGAACTGAAGTTTCTCCCAGAATACCACTACGTGTTAGGTAAGAAGCATAAATAACCAGCACAAAGCTGATCAAACATAAGAATGCCGAAGTAAAGTATGCATGACCTGTATTTTTAAAGGCAATCATAACGTGTACCGCTGCAATCAATGTAAACCATGGAATAATGGATACATTCTCTACAGGATCCCATGCCCAGAAACCGCCAAAGTTCAATGCTTCATAAGCCCAGAAAGAACCCATGATAATACCTGCTCCTAAGATCATAACAGCAAAAAGTGCCCATGGTAATCCAGGATTAATCCACTCTTTATAGCGTTTTTGCCATAATCCAGCTGCTGCATAGGCAAAAGGAACAATCATCGAGGCAAATCCTAAGAATAAAGTAGGAGGGTGGATAACCATCCAATAGTTCTGTAACAATGGATTTAAGCCACGACCATCTTTAATCATGCTTAAGTAGTTAGGGTCTTTTAAGAAAGGCCAGTCCATGGCATCACGTAAAAGGATAAAGGGTGAACTACCCACACGTGAGCCAAAGATCTCAACACCTAAAAGCATGGAAGCTAAGAAAAGCTGACACAGCATGACAAAAGTCATAACGGGTGCTTCCCAAGTCTTCGCTCTAAAAACCAATACTATTCCTAAGATGACTTGCCAAAACATCCATAACCAGAAACTTCCTTCCTGTCCTTCCCAAAAAGCAGAAATGATATAATGCGTAGGAAGGGTCGTTGATGAATGCGACCAAGCGTAATGATATTCAAAAAAGTGATTGTAGATAATGTAGAAAAGAGTAGATCCGATAACGAGGATGGATAAGGCATTAAGCCAAAAACCTATGCGTCCCAGTGTTTTCCAGGATTTATCCTCAGGTTGTTTCGCGGCGAAGAAATAAGATATTAAGGAAAATAAGGCTGCTCCGAATGATAATACAACAAAGAATTGCCCAATCTTTCCAGGAAGGAGATTCTCCCCAACGTAATTGACGTCCATATATGGTTAACTGTTATTGAATTAGTTTACTGATGCTGTTTTTGGCTCTGCGGTAATCTCTTGAACCTCCATTTGATCTTGATTGTACTTCGAAGGACACTTCATCAATATTTTACTCGCATGGAACGTATTACCTTCCATTTTACCAGTTAATACGATCTGTTCAGAACGCTCGATATCCTGTGGCTTTGAACCATTGAATACCACTTGACACTCTGTACTGTCGTTGTCATACATGTAAAAAGAAAAATGATTTGCATCCTTCACAGGATCATATGTCAATTCCTTCTGTTTGTTCAATACACCTACAACATACAATTCCGTATTCTTTTCCTTTGCTTCCGTAAAAGTAGAATACGTACTGGAGTCGGTGTAAATCACTAAAATCATCGCAATTGCTACCGCAATGATTACCATTAAAATGATAGAACTCTTCTTCATTATCTTCTAAATACTATTATCCAACTGCAAATTTACGAAATACTAAGGGAAGGAATGAAATTAGCAATTATTTGCAGTTATTTAGAATTGTTCTAATTTACTCTTGCTTTTGCGTGTAAGTGATTATTGCTTAGGTTATTCTGCCTATTAAAGATGAAAGCATTTTAAAGAAAAGATGAAATTTAATGGAGGAGGGTTGGGTGGGGATGGCTTAACTGAAGGATTTAAGTTTGTGTTTCTGCTATCAAGAACCCATTTTGATTGTATAATTTGTGTTATACAATCAAAATCGGCTCGATTTATTCTTCAGTTCCGTCTGGAAGCTTACAATTTTTTTGTTTCGATGTATTTGATCACGGCCGCTTTAATGGCTTGTGTGTATTTTTGATGAGATTGAGGAATAAAATCATAAATAGGATAGGTTTTCTCCCAATCAACATCCGCTAAAGTAGCATTTGCATTCGTAATGGACTTTTCCCATTCTAATTTTTGAAGATTAGGGATATTTGTTTTTAGCTCTTTGTTATAATCCATTCCTATTCCAGCATCCCGATCAGAAATAAAGTAGAATTCTTCATCATAATTTTCTCTATGAATAAGCGACTCACTCTTACTTTTGGTTGCGACGAATAAATCTATTTTCGCTGTTTTTAGTAAACCGCTAAATTGCTCAATTAAATCCTTTAATTTATTCGCTGAATCTGAATTTTTGATAACATTATTTTTATATAAAACACGTAGTTTCCCACCAATTGAAATGTTCGTTAATACATGTGTACCATAAGTTTCGACAAACTTATCTGGAGACAATGTTTCCAAATCTTTCAGAAAAGCAGCTGTAACATATTGTTGAATAGTAGAAGGCGTTTCTTCGATATGTAAGGATTTTATGTATCGAACGATATCTGTAGAAGCTAAACCGACATCATTAGATTGATGTTTGTTATCTTTTAAGGCTTTGTTTTCAGTAATACTACCTGTAAAAAGAAGTTGCTTAGGGTTGCTTAATTCCAATTTGGATTTTACACCAGATCTATTCGTTATATCCAACAAATATTCATTGGCATTTATTCCAGCATAAGAATTATTAAGAGATCCTGATTCTGGATTGATAACAATGGAAGTCTTTAATGCGGCATCTAACTTCTGTACATCAATCACCGGTTTTTTATAAGATGTGCTAGCAAGATATTCCTTGGTAACATCATAGCTGTAACCCAATATGCTAAACTTTTCATCCGTTTTAATCTGTGATTGATCGAATGTATAAATGTTAGCTTTTAATGCTGATGGCTCTGGTTCATCTACAATTTGAATATCGCCCTTCCCACACGATGTAAAAAGAAACAAAAGTAAAATACACTTAAATAAATTCTTGTTTAATAGCTCCATTTTAATGTTTTTTTTCGAATATAGTAAAAAAAGTTAACCATTAAACTAAATCAAGTGTTTTTAGCCGATGTCTTTAAGCTTCTATACTATCCGCTTTAAACTTTTCTCCTGAGAATCGAGTGACTAACATAGCAGCAACCGTATCGCCAGTAGCATTTAATACGGTAGCCAATGGATCAACCAAAGCGCCGATAATTAAAATAGAAGGCACAGCTTCATTTGGAATACCATAAATGGAGATCATCAGCATCTCACCGATAAATCCGCCGTTAGGAATACCGCCTGCAACCATAGATACCAGTAAGGTAATTCCAACTGCAGTAATTAACGTACTTGGTTCAAAGAAGTTCCAACCTAAAATTGAAAAAGCTACATAGATTTTTAATATGGAGGAAATGGCAGAGCCATTTTTATAGAGTGTGTTTCCTAAAGGCACGACAATGCTGGATATTTCCTTAGGAATGCCCATTTTATTGGATGCTAATAGATTGGCAGGCAATGTTGCCAAGCTGCTACAGGTACTTAGTGCTGTCAATGAAGGGGAGATGTTGTGCCTCCAATAGGATCCAACACCTTTGCCTCCTCGTGCTAAAAAAGCATAAACACTGAAAATGACGATGAAGAAAACCATTCCAAAGGCGTAATAAAATCCCAATGGTTTAGCATAAAAACCAAACAGTTCCGGGCCTAAGGTTTTAACTTGATAAGCAAAATAAGCACCCAAACCGATAGGTCCAGCCTTCATGATCAAGGTCAATAAGTTCTCCATCACTTTATTACCAGCATTTAAGAAGGCAGTGAAATGCTTGCCTGCTTCCCCAGATTTACGGGTAGCAACACCGACTAATAAAGCAAAAATGACAAAGGCCAAAATACTTTTACGTGAAAGCAAATTCCCAAATTCATCTACTGACAAAAAGCGTACGATTCGATCGCCCCAAGTCTCATTGGCATTGCCTGTCAGGGGGTCTAGGGCAGCGGAAGCATCCCTAATTGCTGTTACTGGAAAAGCCCATAATCCGGCAATGGTCAGTACGGCTGCGATGATGATGGTACTAATAAATACAATCGTCATAATGATGATGGTACGACCTAGTTTATTACTGTCCTCAATATTGGCTATCGAAGAAGATATGGCGAAAAATAATAGTGGAATTACAGATACAAACAATAGGTTTAAGAAGATATCCCCGACAGGTTTCAGGATATCTACATATTGTGGCGTAAAACGACCGATCAGGCTTCCAATGGTTATTCCTAACAGAAGTAGGATGATACTTCCGTAATTTTTTAGAATGCTGTTCATTTAAGTAATTTGTAAGGCTAAATTAACGGTTTTTTTCAGAATGTCAACTTTAATTTTAGTGGGTTTAGCTGCTGGATGTAGTAAGGAAAAGCATAAAATAATTCGCTTGCCCTGATAGTTTCTTGTAGATTTGCTCAAAATAATCAAGCATGGAATTTGTACAAACGGCTGATGGATCGAAAACACTCTACCACGCAGAAGTTGGAGAACACTATCACTCGAAGCATGGTGCACAGCAAGAAAGTAAACACGTATTCCTTAATACGGGTCTTCGTCATTGGTTGGAAATGTCGGGCAAAACGAATGTTGCCATATTGGAGATCGGTTTCGGAACAGGCTTAAATTTCCTAAATACCGCTGATTGGACCTCGCAGAATCAAATTACATTGGATTATGTCGGTATTGAAGCCTATCCTTTGACGGAAGAATTGATCGCCCAATCGGGGTACAACGAATATATTGCAACAACTATTTGGGATTTCTTTTTAGAAAAATACCCCCAAGCCTTAAATCATAAAGTCCAGTTTTCAGGTGATATACAATGGAAAGTGGCTGTTGATAAAGTCATGGACTTTGAAACAGTAGATCGCTTTGACGTGGTTTATTTTGATGCCTTTGCAGAAATACATCAACCGGAGATGTGGACACTGGAAACTTTAAGCCACATCAGCCAATTCCTGAATCCAGGGGCAGTTTTTGTAACATATGCCATTACAGGCAATTTAAAACGTGCCATGAAGTCCTTAGGCTTTCAAATAGAAAAGGCCCCAGGTGCACCTGGAAAACGTGAAATGCTGCGTGCTACCAAGCTGTAATGATTTTAAGGAAGCTGACCTACCGGTCGGCGGTTTTTCCCAGACCGTTTGGTCAAATCATCTCCTAAGTCTTCACGTGCCTCCTCGGCAATTTGTAATAACTTTTCTTTAATTTCCGGATACATCGTAATCACATTATAGCGTTCGCCTGGATCTCTTCGTAAATCATATAATTCTAGTTCAGTCGTACGTTTACTGTTGTATTTCCCTGCAAAACCATTGTCTGCCGGCATCACCTCTTCATAAGAACGATATTGATGTGGGAAGACGAGTTTCCAATTGTCCAATCGAACGGCCTCAAGATCATTGCGATTGTAATAATAATACATCCTATCTCGATGCGGTCCTGCTTTAGCATTGTAGATGGTCGATAGAAAGCTGATGCCGTCAATTTTATGCGGATGTTGATCATAACCTACCAATTCCGCAATACTGGCAAATATATCCATGCTACTGCTCAGGTGATTATTTATGCGGCCTTCTTTTATTTGCTTTGGCCAATACAAGATGCAAGGCACTCGAACACCACCTTCCCAACCAGCGCCTTTGCCTTCACGGAAACCTGCAGGAGATCCATTATGATTTCCAAAGTTTAACCAAGGGCCATTATCACTCGTAAAAACAATTAAAGTATTGTCTTCGATTTTATTCTGTTTTAAAGTTTTTAGTATTTCCTGCATGGACCAATCTACCTCATGCATGACATCACCAAACAAACCTTGTTTGGAACTTCCACGAAAGCGCTCTGAAGCTGCAATGGGAACATGCGTCATGCTATGTGCCAAGTATAAGAAAAAGGGTTTCTTTTTATGCGCTTGGATGAAATCGACGGCAGCATGCGTATAGGTCGATGTTAATGTAGCTTGGTCCTCTAGGGTTTTAATCTTGCGGATAGTATCTGGAACGACTTGTTCACTGTTGATCTCCAACAAAGGCAATACTGGATAACGACTGTATTGGCTTCCAGGTTTGGAAGGGCTTCCATCAAATTCAACCGGCCACATATCATTGGAATAGGGTAGACCGAGGTAATGGTCAAACCCTTGTTTGGTAGGAAGAAATTGAGGTTCATTTCCCAAATGCCATTTTCCAATCATCTGCGTAGCATAGCCTTTACTCTTTAACATTTCGGCAAGGGTGATCTCCTCGCTCGCTAATCCTTTTTTTACATTGGGACCATAGGCTCCTTGAATCCCCATTCTATTCGGGTAATTTCCGGTCAATAAAGCCGATCTGGATGCGGAACATACCGCCTGTGGCACTAAGAAATTGGTAAATCGAATTCCTTTATTCGCCATGGCGTCCAAAACAGGTGTTTCATAATCCAGTGCTCCGGTTACTCCTAAATCTCCATAACCCATATCATCCATAAATATGACGATGATATTGGGAAGCTGAGGGTTTGTTTTTTGCGCAAAAAGGGAGCTTATACAACTGATGGTAATTATGATGCAGGTTAAGAATTGTTTCATTTGTTGGGGGTTCAGGTTGTCTGTTGATATTCTAAAATTAGAAAATACCCTATTAATCTCAAAGTAATTTAAATTCGGATGTAGCTAAGCCTTCTGAATTTCTTTCAGTTGGGTATTTTTCTGATCCACTAGCTGCTGTTAAAAGTGACTGAATGATTATCATCTTTACTATTATAAATTGCACCTAACAAAGCTTAATGATGCTTTGGTTTTCCTTTGTAATTCATGGGTATTTTCGAGGTGTTTGCTTAGTTACTCTAAGGGAATTTCTTTGGATCTGATAGGGATTTTGTTCGGATCTCGTTCGGTTGGAACCGAACGAGATCCGAAGGAGATCCGAACAAGTTCCGAAGGAGATCCGAATAAGTGTCGAAGGAAACCCTAGTGAGAGACATGGAGACACAATAAAAGACATCAGAAATAGATGTGTGTAAAAAGTGAGAAAGAGGTAATTAGCAGTTGTACCTAGAGCGAACTAAGTTTTTCAGAGTTACCTTATTATATTTAAAATCGAAGCTGGTTTCAATCGCTGAACAGCAATCTTTTTGCTACTTACAACTCTGAGCTACGCCAAGAGTCTTTATTACCCAGCAAATTCCACGTCATCATTTAACGAAGGTGAAAGGTCTTTAAACTTTGCATTACACAACAGACAATATTCAAAAGACAACAGTGTCTTGTCCTAACATCCTAATATAGGATGGAAATAGACGGAAAATAAAAGGTTAATTAAGAGTTGATTGACCTTTATTTTGGTGAATGAATTAAGATTTTAGCCTGATTCTTTTTGCAAGAAGGATGTGATTTTTAGGTTTTGTAATATCAATAACTATAAAATACCCTATATGCGGTATTTTCTGATTGGTTAATTCTTTGAAATTTTGTCTTAACGAAACGAATAGGAAACACATTAACCAAAAATTATTAACATGAAAATATTAAAAAGAACGATGCAACTGTTGTTGCTTTTGATCAGCTTGGCAGTTGTGCCTGGTTGTGATGCTTTAGGCTTGGAAGATACTGATACAGAGGATGACGGATCAGGTGGTACAGGAGGAGGTGGTTCCACTTCTGGAATGTATGGGAACTGGGTTCGCGAGAATGCGTCTGGAACATTTGTTAAGTTTTCCGGATCTACTGCGGTAACTTGTGTCAATGGTACCCAAACCACGGGGACATTTAACGCGAGTGAGCCATCTATGACCTTTGTTATTCAAGGAAATACCATCAAGTTTCCATTGAAATTCAGTAGTACATCGCTTTTAGTGGGAGTTCCAGATCAGGCGATTAATACGCATAACGCGCAACGCTATTTAAAGAGCAATAACTTCTGTAGCTCTGGTGGTGGTGGAACAGGGGGAGGAACTGGCGGAGGTACCGGTGGTGGATCGGGCAAAGGAAATGCCATGTTTTGGACCAAATCTGATATCGGTTGTGGGGTTATTACCGTTAAGCTGAATAATATATCCCAGTCGATTAGTTCTTATTACAGTTCTACACCAAATTGTGGGGCAAATGGTTCAGCAAATTATAGCCTTAATCCAGGAACCTATAGTTTCACAGCTAGCTGTAGCAAGTATAATTGGAATGGAACTATTAACGTCACTGCAAATCAATGTAGTCGGATGGAATTGACGAAATAGAAAAATTAGTAATAGTATAGTGATGAGTAGTTAAAGTAAAAATGCTGAACATTTGTTCAGCATTTTCTTTGTTTTAGTGGCTTTCGGTTCCATCAGCACCATGTGCATGACCATGAGCTAATTCCTCAGCTGTTGCCTCACGAGTGTCTAGGATTTCGATGTCAAAATTTAATTTCTTACCAGCCATAGGGTGGTTCAAATCTGCAATTACTGCTTCTGGAGTTACTTCAGTAACTACAGCGCGGAATTGGTTTCCTTGGTTGTCTTGCAATGGGATAACTTCGCCTACTGGTGGAAGACCAATTTCTTGGAACATTTCTGCTGGTAATTGTGCAACTGCACGATCATCACGTTCACCATAGGCATCAGCAGCTTCTAATTCAAAAGAGAGTTTATCTCCAGCGTTTAAGCCTGCAATGTTCTCCTCAAATTTAGGAAGCATCATACCTACACCATATAAAAATGTTAATGGGTTTTCTGTTGTTGTCTGCTCTACAAATGTCTTCTCTCCATCATCTCCAATTGTATGAAGAACGTAATTTAAGGTAACAACGTTGTTGTTTTCTACTGCCATTCTGATTAAGTTATGGGATATTATCCCTGTTTATTATTTATTAATTCTATGATTGCTGCAATCGACTCTTGTGGTAGACTGCATGTTTTTCGTTGACAAAGGTATGCTTTTGAATCCATACCTGCTTTATGCTCTAACAAAGGAAGCTTACTTTTTGTTCCCCCTAGTGTTATTTTATTTGGAATGTAGTTCTCATCAAGCTCTTTTCGCCAAGCTATTGCTTCTTCTCCTGTAATAGCCACTTCCCAAAGTCCATAGTGTAATTCTAAAAGTTGAATAGCCCAGTTGGAGTAGGCTGAACCGTAACTCTTGATATGTGGGAAGACATTGGCAAATACCTGTTCAGCGATTTGTGTAAATCGGTCTTCATCAAATAAAAGACCTAATTTAAATAATTGACGAATGAAGGTTGAGGAAGATGCAGGTATTACGTTATCCATGATCTCGGACTTCCGAGCTATCAGGCTTTCTGCTTCTGAACTGGTATAGTAAAAGCAATGTTGCTCCTCATCATAGAACAGTTGAATAGCACGATCTGCCAAACGTTTTGCTTGATCTAACCAATATTCGTCAAAGTTAGCTTCATATATAGCGATAAATGCTTCTATGGTAAATGCATAATCATCCAAGAATCCTTTGATACTTCTGTTTTCATCAGCTGGTTGATGTAGCATATCTGCGCCATCCATGGCATGCTCTTCTAAAAACTTAGCTATGCCTAAGGCTAATTCTAAATAGCGTTCCTTTCTAAATACGCGATAGGCATCAATCAAACCTTTAAGGAATAAGGCATTCCAAGTGACTAATTGTTTATGGTCCAAACCTGGTCTTATGCGCTGTTCCCTATAGGCTAATAATTTCTTTTTGATCTCCTGAAGGTACTCATCCCATTGGGTGGTTTCAAAACCAACATCTTTGATCAGTTCTTCATCATCACCACGTACAAAAGGGATATTGGTCTGTTCTTCAGTCCAATTGCCACTTTTGGCTATGTTGTAATATTGCCTTGCCAGTTCAGCATCTGCACCTAAAATATCAAACTCATCATAATCGAAAGTGTAATATTTGCCTTCAACGCCTTCGCTATCGGCATCTAATGCACTGAAGAAGCCACCATTTTCATGACGCATTTCACGAACTGCCCAATTAACAGTTTCCTCTACCACGGATCTATATAGGGGCATAGGCCTTTCTTGGTATGCTTCGCTATAAAGGCTGATCAATTGACCATTATCATAAAGCATCTTTTCAAAATGTGGTACATGCCACTGTCCGTCGACAGAATATCGGGCAAAACCACCACCGATATGATCATAGATGCCTCCATTTGCCATTTTACGCAACGTGAAATGAACATGGTCCAAGACCGCTTGGTCTTTTGCTAAGGTGCCGTATCGCAAGAAAAATAGCCAATTGTTGGGTAATGGGAATTTTGGAGCGCGTTGATATCCTCCATCTTTGGGATCAAATTGTGCAATCCAAGGTATGACTACCTCACGGATATCGGATAGGCTATATTGTTCAGGAATAGCTTGAATAGGTAATTTTTCAGCTTTCTGAATGCCTTGGGTTAATCGTTCTGCATAATCTAAAGCTACTTCAGGCTGTTCCTCCCACATCTTGGCAAGCTGTAGAAGAACTTGTTGCCAATCCTGAGGTTTGAAATACGTGCCACCATAGATTGGTCTGCCATCAGGTAAGCAGATACAGTTTAGCGGCCATCCACCAGAGTTTGTCATGAGCTGAACGGCAATCATGTAAATCTGGTCAATATCTGGTCTTTCTTCCCGGTCAATCTTTATGGAAACAAAAAACTTGTTCATGGTTTGCGCAATAGCTTCGTTTTCAAAACTTTCTCGTTCCATGACATGACACCAATGGCAAGCCGAATAACCAATACTAACCAGTATTAATTTGTTTTCTGCTTTTGCTTTTTGAAGGGCTTCCTCAGACCAAGGATACCAATGCACCGGATTATGGGCATGTTGCTTTAAATAAGGGGACTGTTCTGTCTGTAATTTGTTTCCCATACCTTACTAAGGTAAAAATTTTTTTTACTTAACTAAACCTATCAATGTGGCTGTTCCACCAGAAAGCATAGAAAAGTTAATGCCATCTTCAAGTTTTAGGATCGCAGCATTGGAGGTCGCAAGTTCAACTTCGGAATGACTTAAATAATTTGTCAAATTGGAAAGTCCAGGGTTATGACCAAAAACAAGAACTTGCTCATACTGATCATCAACAGCGTTGATAACGTTTAAGATCTCCGTAAAATGAGCCTCATAGATGTTTTCTGTTTGCAGAATTTCACTTGTTGGATATTGGAGGATAGGGCAGAAGATTTCAGCAGTCTGTATCGCGCGATTTGCAGTAGAGGATATCACTAAGGTTTTGTTATCAACCTTTATTTTATTGCTTAAACTCTCAGCAATACGTTTAGCACGTTCAATGCCTTTGGGTTGAAGATCTCTGAAAAAATCGCTCTTGGAAAGACTGTGTTCCTCTGCTTTAGCATGACGAATGAGAATTAGTGTCTTCATATGTACAAAATCTAAGATTATGCATCCAATATAATATTAATTAACGCTCCATAGGTTAGGAAATTATTAAGGAATTGATTATTCCATATTTTGAGTAATTTTTTATCGATATATAATACGGATTTCAGGTTAGAAGAAAGTGCCTTATATCCTTGACAGGTAGGTTTTTGTCATGGTATTTTAATAAATTGTTAAGCTATAAAAATCATGAAAAAATATATTAGAATATAGTAGCTTTGCAGTCGAAAAATTCGTATTTAAATAGAATATAAGGGAGACGAATTTAGTGATATACTAACACATGAATTGGCTTAATAGAAACTTACTTGCTTTTTTATTTTTACTGGTACTTTCTTGTAATACAAATGAAGGAGATCTTCTTCCTGAAATCGATCCAGGACTTGATTTAACAGAACCCATAGCTTTAAACGAAGAGTTTTTGTTGGATCCTGTAAAAATGAGGATTAATAACATGGCAAATGGGAATTATCGTGGTTTAGCACATGGACGATTTTTCATTGACATCAGTGGTCCCGAATCGGCCTATTGCCATCCGGATGTTCAATATTTTCCCAATGGATTTCGTGGATACAAATATTGGATGGTATTCACTCCATATTTTGGTAAGGTAGGAACAGATTTCTATGCCAAACGCTATGAAAATCCAACAGTAGTGGTCTCCAATGATGCGATCAATTGGATTGAGCCTGTAGGGATTCAAAACCCTATTCAACTGACGCCGTCTTTTAAAGAGAGCTTTTTGGAAAAGAAAGGTGAATTGATTCAAGGTTTTTGGTCAGATGTAGATTGGCTGTACCGCAATGGTCAATTTGAACTGTACTACCGCGGTAGTTGCATTAATGCCGACGCTTTAAAACGTCGTGGAGCCAAAACAGCAAATAATCGCTCCAAACTCAAGGAAAATGCACAACGTACTATTGTTCGTCAAACTTCAACCGATGGTATTAACTGGAGTCCTTTGGAAGTGGCATTTACAAGTAATCCACCCCACTCACCAAAAAATAGCCATGTGCTCTCTCCTGCATTTGTTGAAGTAAACAAGGATATTTATAGTTATGAGGTGACTTTTAATAACAATAAGGATCGTATTAAGTCTGATGCACATACTTTAGTCATACAACGTAAATCAGGAAACGGATTGGATTTCTCGAATTTCACGTCCTCTAAGGTCATCAACTTCTTTAACAAACCTTGGTTAGAATTAGATACGGATAATGCTGTTTGGCATCTTAATGCTAATTATGATCAAGGCTATTATTTTCTTGTTCTATCTGTAGGAAATGTGAAGAAATATACCTCTGACCTTTTATATTTGGCCTATTCTAAAGATGGTATAAACTTTATAGTAGATCCTAAACCTGTAATTAGTTACCTGGCTTATCGTTCAGCAATCTTCCTAAAACAAACGGATTCCAAGTTTATGGATTTTGGTATGGTAATAGGAACCAAGGATGGTAATTTTAATTATGCAGAAATCAGGGTAGATAAGGATAGAATAAAAGATGCATTTAATTAGTATTTTGACTTGATGTAGCATCTACCAAAACGTATATGTACTTTTGAGTATGAATCCCACTATTTCTGTCATTATTCCAATATATAATCGAGGCAAATATGTTGCTGAAGCCATTGATAGTATAATACATCAGACTTATCAAGATTTTGAACTGATATTAGTCAACGATGGAAGTACGGACAATTCTGCTCAGATCTGTCGAGAATATGTTGAAAAAGATGCTAAAATAACCTATTTGGAGCAAGAAAATGCAGGTGTGTCTGTTGCTAGAAATGCTGGACGAGCCATAGCAAAAGGTAAGTATCTCTACTTTTTTGATTCAGACGATAAACTGGATAAGGAGTTTTTAAGAACTTCTATTCATTTGGCCCAAAAAGGAGATGCTGATTTGGTCGTCTGTGGTCAATACTATGAAAATAGGTTTCCCAATCCCATGGCATTGCCTACCTGCGCCACATTTGTAAAAAAAGCTTTCCTTGATCGCTATCCAGAAATTGTATTTCCTGCTGGTATTCAACCCTGCGAAGATGGGCTGTTCTCCCATCAGATTCTTGCTTTAACCGATAAGTTAGCTTTAAATAGGGATGCACATTATTTCTATAGGCAGCATGATGAACAGAATACAGCAAATAACTGGAAGTTTACCGAGAAGATCCTGACACAAATACCGAAATGGTTTCAAGTGCTGGAAACTTTTTACAATAATCAACAATTGTGGGATAAGAAGGCCCTTCACATAGCTCGTTTTATGGAACATGAACCCTTTGAATCGCGCTATAAGCAGATGCCCTTTGATACCCAACAAAAGCAATTGTTACATAGTCTAATAAAGGGTTTTATGGAAAAGCATGTTATGGCTCACCTAAAACCAGCGGATAAAGATCAGTTATCGCAAGTGTTTTTAGGCTTTTTGGAAGCAAAGGATGCAAAAGCCTATGATGAATGGTATGCTGATTTTGTGAGAAGTAATAAATGGAAATTAAAAGGCATGTATTTACTCAGTAAATTATTGCCATCCCGGGCATCCAAAAGATCATTTCGCCAGAAAATTCAACGTAAATACGGAGCATGAAAATCCTCATAGTACAATATCAAGGTTTTTTGAATAGTCAAGGTGGAACAGAGAAAATGGCAACTTTCTTTGCCAATACCTTTTCCCAAAAGGGTCATGATGTCGCTATAGTTACGCAAGATCCTGTGGAAGGTAAATCAGTATTCCCTTTAGATCCAGAAGTTCGATTAATCAACCTTTATAAAGGCAAGGACGATTGTATTGTCCTTCGGAAAATATACAATTACAAGGGTAAAAATCCACTTTCATGGATACGTTATAAAATCCAAAAGAAAATCGATAAAGCGCATAATAAGCGATTGATGGCAGCGCAAGGAGTTCGTACTATGGATGAGTTACAAATCCATAATTTAAAGGTACGATCAAAGAATTGGCCTTCTTTCTTTGCCGCTGAAAAACCCGATATTATTATTTCAATGGCAATTTCCACCTTGTTGGAAATAACCTATCAAGGGCCATTAGCTTATCCCATCATAAATACCGTGCATGGTCGTCCGGATTACGATTACAGCGATATCCTCTGGTATAGAAGCCCTCAAGACATGGATTTATTAAAGAAATCCTATTCATACCTGACGGGTATTCAAGTGTTGTTTGAAAGTTATGAGGCTTATTTACCCGACACATTTACTGGTATATGTAAAGTCATACCAAATCCGATCCCGCAGTACGAAGATGGACAATTAGCCAAACTAGATCAGGATAAGGATCGCTATCAACTTATACATGTTGGGTCTTTAATCAATGCTGGTAAGCAACAGGAATTGGCTATGGAATGTTTTGCTGCACTAAAAGATAAATATCCCAATTGGGATTTAATCTTTATAGGGGAAGGTCCAGATGAGCTTTATTTGAAGGAACGTTCTGCTGCATTGGGACTTGAAAATCGTGTGTTTTTTAAAGGATATACGGCTAAACCAGAGGAGGAATTGCGAAAGGCTGATGTTTTTATTTTCCCAAGTAAATATGAAGGTTTTGGTTTGGCTTTAGGAGAAGCCATGTCCATTGGGTTGCCGAGTATAGGGCTGGCATCTTGTTCGGGTGTAAATGAATTGATCCAGCATCAGAAAACTGGGTTTTTAGCACATGATAAAAATGAATTCGTGAATTATCTAGATCAACTTATGGCGGACAAGGATTTAAGAATTCAGATGGGAAGAGAAGCGCATCAATATGTGCAAGCATTTGATAAAACTATGGTTGCTCATAAATGGGAGGAGTATATTCATGAAATTCATAAGATGCACAATCTCCAAAACTAAACTTCTATTACAAAGGTGCATTTTGTATCTTTGAAGCAAAGCTAATTAACTGAACGAATATCTTTATGGCAATTCCAAAAACGATCTATCAGACCTTTAAAACAAACGATATTCCTTGGTTGACCAAATGCTACATCTGGCTATTCAGAAAGAAGAATCCCACTTACAAGTATGTATTTTTTGATGATCAGGCAGTAACTGATTTTATCAAAACGAATTTTGATAGTCGTGTTTATAAAGCGTATTCTCGGCTACAAATCGGAGCAGCAAAAGCTGATTTCTTTCGTTATGCGGTGTTGTATATACATGGGGGAGTTTACCTTGATTTAGATTCTGATCTTTTAGTTTCATTGGATAAGCATTTGGAAAATGATGATGTTGCGGTTATATCGCCTGAAAAGAACCATCCTGAATACTTTGCACAATGGGCCTTGATTTATGATAAAGGCCATCCGTTTCTTAAACGAACAATCGATTATGCGGTGGATAATATAGAGCAAAATCGTTACCCGCATGATGTGCATAAAACGACCGGCCCTTCGATATATACCAAGGCCATTAATGATGAATTAGCCGAAAATCCAGATACTCCGCATCGTGTTGTAGCACCAGACTACAAAGGAATGATGCAGTTCAAATATCGATTAGGAAAACTGCTGATTTATCGTGATCGGAAAAATCATTGGAAGAAATTACAACAACGTATTTCTGTAGTTAAGGAAGAAGATTAAAGACTACGATAACAATTCATGAGTTGCTCGGCTATTTGATCATCATTGAATCGTTGTACATATTGTATTCCTGACTTTGCCATTGCTTTTCTTTTAGCATCATCATTCCATAAAGATAAGATAGCTTCTTTAATCTCAGCGGTGTTTTCAGGGGATATATATACCGAGTCAGGACCAGCAGCTTCTGGAAATACCCCAGATTTATTGGTTATTACTGGCGTTCCTGAATATAATGCCTCTATAATGGGGATACCAAATCCTTCAAATCGGGAAGGATAAAGGAAAATAGTAGCCATACGATAGATAGTTGCCAATTCATCCATACTGAATCCCTCCAAAAATCGTACTTGACTTTCCATACCTTTTTCTTTTACATAAGCCTTAATCTCTGCGGCATATGCTGTAGGTTTCCCAATGATAATTAAAGGAATTTCTAAACTCTCAATTGCTTTGACTATTTGAAATGCATTCTTTCTAGGTTCAATTGAGCCTACATTCAATAGAAACTTCTTGGGTAGATTATATTGCTTTCTTAACGCTTCTTGTTGGGCTTCTGCGTACTCTACTTTGAATGCAGGATGGCATACTTGGTAAATTACCTCAATTTTGGATGGATCGCAGGGGTAATAATGCAAAATATCCCTTTTGGTTTGCTCACTAATAGCGATGATCTTATCCGCATGTGTTACGGCATATTGGGCTTTTTTATTATAAATCCAACGATCTAAAGGCTTGTAGAGTTCAGGAAATCGCAAGAAAATGAGATCATGTATGGTTACTACGGATTTGATTCCTGCTTGCTTCAAACCTGAAGGGATTTCTCCCGATAGTCCATGGAAGATTTCAACAGAATCTCTTTTCAAATCGTCTACAATACGTCTGTTACGCCAAAGTCCAGGTAATAAACTGTTTATTTTTCCCTGTGGTAACTTAATGCCTTGTGGTAGTTCCGAAGATGATTTAGCTAGTTTTGGCGTGTATTTGATGTATTTGTTTTCCGGAAATTGAGTTTCCAGAATGCGGATTAGGTCACGACTATAATTACCAAGTCCCGTCCGGTTAAGAAAGTATCTTTTAGCATCAAAGCCAATGGTAAGCATAGATAATCTGTTTTGTTGTTTCTTGTTACGAATCCTTATAGGAGTCCAATGGCGACAAAGGTAAATATTTACCTTGAATCGAATCAGGGATTCTTATCATAAAGATAATTTACTTCATGAAATTATACTTGATTATTTCACTTATTTTGGAGAAAATATTTCCTCTACCTTCGAAAGGACCATCGAAGGACTTATTAAGTCGATAGCTTCTACGCCATCACAAAGGCAGGATTTATTGCCATAAACAGAACTTGGTCTATTAGGATGATCTACCTGTATACAGTCTGAATTGGATTGACCATAGCCAATAAAGCCAGCAAAAGGATGGGTTGCACCCCATAAGGATAGGCATCGAGTGCCAACTAATGATGCCATGTGCATGCCAGAGCTGTCCATACTGATCATCAGATCCAAATGAGATATAACATCCAATTCCTCCGTTAATTTATAGCGCCCAACCAAAGAATGTACATTTTCATAGTTTTCAGCCCAATTTTCGGTGATTTGTTTTTCCTGTTCTCCACCTCCAAAGAGTAATACCTCATAGCCCTTGTTAGCCAAGGTTTGTATGATCAATTCCATCTTAGCATAGGGCAGCACCTTGTAAACATGCTGTGCAAAAGCAGCTATACCAATTTTCTTTTTATCGGATGCAAGGATAGGCATCATGCCCGGAGGTATCAAACGATATTCTTTTTGAAGTTGATGATCCAATTGCAATTGGAATCCTAATTGCCGAAAAACATCGGCATAACGCTCTGTAGTTAATTTCAGCTGTTTGAAAACCTTATTTTTAGTGCGGGTTAATTCCTTCTTTTCCTTTCTTCCCTTATCCAGTAAGCGTACTTTAACTCGAATGCTTTTAAAGAGTCCGTCTATTACTCTAGAACGAAGATTGTTGTGTAAATCAGCAATGGCATCAGGTTTATAAGCCTTTAATTCATTGAAAAGACTGAACAAACCAAATACTCCTTTATGCATTCCTTTGGGTTGAATAGGGTGGAACTTAAGGCGAGGGATATTTTGGAAAAAAGCAGCAAATAAAGATCGGGAAACCATAATGATTTCCGTATCGCTATGTTGTTCCTGAAACGCTTTGAGAACTGTAGCAACCATAGCCACGTCACCCATGGCTGAAAAGCGGGTTACAATAATGCGTTTCATCTCTGCTTATTTTTGTGAACCGTAAAGTACCGGATTTAGATTAGGGTCATTGTACATCTTCATCTGCTTGTACACTTTCATGTATTTACGACCAGCCTCAATATCTGCCAATAACTCATCAATACTTTGCGAAAGATCCTTACGCTGTTCTAATAAGATGTTTAACTTTTCAGTACAAGATTGCAGATGCGCATTGGAAACATCGGAACGCAAGGTTTCCTGTTCCATATGGTAGATCTTAAGTGCCAATATGGAAAGACGATCAATAGCCCATGCAGGACTTTCTGTATTGATTGTCGCATCAGCCAAAGAAGATACATCCTTGAATTTAAGTAAATAATAACTGTCGATAAATTCCACCGTATCGGTGCGCTCTTGATTCTGACGGTCAATGCGTCTTTTCCAATAAAGACCTTCACGGGGGTCGATATCTGGATTTCGAACTACATCCTCCATATGCCATTGAGCGGTGTCAATCCAGCATTTCATATACAACAAATGCTCAAGGCTTTCCTTATCGTATGGATTGTTGATGGGCTGATCAATTTGATCAAACTGATGGTAATCTTCAATTACCTGTTTAAAGATATTGTTTGCTGTAGCACTAATCATATACAAATATACGCTTTTACCCTACTAAACGTGGGTATTCAATGGGAATTGCATCTTGGCAATAAAGATTCTTAAAAATTGAAGCTTAACTCGTGAAAAAATCCAATACTAATGATGGGAATATTCCAAACACAAGTAACATAATAGTCAGTATAATGCCGATGTAAAGGATGGCTTTACTGGAAGGAGCAACTTGAATCTGCACTTCTGTATTGTTTCTTAGAAAAGCTTGTAATGGAATTTTGAAATAATAAAATAACGAAATAACCGATGTCAATGCCCCAACAATGAGCAAACCAAGATACATCGGCTCATTTAGTATTTGATACTGTTCAAAAATACTACTAAACACCAACAGTTTAGCAACAAATCCTGCCGTAGGAGGGATACCGATAAGGGATATTCCTACAAATGAAAAACAAGTAAATAAAATAGGAAACTGTTTTCCAATACCAGCATAGGCACTCATTGCAGTACTTCCAAGCTTTTGTTCCAGCACATCAATGAAGGCGAAGAAGGCTAAATTCATAATGTTATAAGCCAATAGATAAAACAATAGAATATCCATGTGCTCATGGCTATAGCCAATAATAGCCATCAAAAGAAAACCAGTATGTCCTATGGAAGAATAAGCCATCATTCTTTTGATATCAGTTTGTCGTAAGGCGATTAAATTACCTGTAAGCATGGTCACCATACTGACGATTCCTAGAAATAGGAAAGTCAATTCGCCAAAATAGAATGGCGAGCTAAGCCAAGTGGAGGCTAGCTTAGCAAAGAAAATCAACACAGCTATCTTAGGTACTGTTGATAAAAAGGCTGTGACTGGAGTAGGCGCTCCTTCATAGACATCTGGTGCCCATAGATGGAATGGGATAAAACTTAACTTGAAGCCAATTCCTGTAAAAATAAATAACAAAGAAATGCTGACCATTATTTCCGGAGCAGCAGTCAATCCCTGCATATGTTGGGGACTTAAGAAATTCAAATTTCCGGTAAGACCATAAATCAAGGACAGTCCATATAACATGACAGCAGAACAAGCCGAACCAAAAAGGGCATATTTCATTGCCGCTTCTGATTGTGCTTTATTCTCCGAAAAATAACCTACCAGAATGTAGGATGAAATGGAAATCATCTCAATAGCGATAAACACCATAAGCCAATGCTCGGTCATGGTTAGGAAGTTCATGCCTATGCCTGCTGCTAATAAAATACTGTATATATCGCCTTTACGCTTCTTAAAGGTTTTATGCTCAAAATGCTGCTGAATAAAAATGCTGGAAACAAATAAACTGAACATAATCAGTATACGCCCAAAGTAACTAATCTTCCCTAAACTGAGCATGCCAAAGAAACCTTGCTCCGTACTGGACTGTTGAGAGAACAATACTATAAAAGCACCCAATATACTTGCTAGGCAGATATAAAAGGAACTTTGTTTCCATACTTTGTCAAAGAAGAGTGTGCAAGCAATACTCATCAGAAAACCCAATGCCAATACAAGCTCTACCTTGATTAAAGGTACAGATTGTATAACTTGATCGATACTGCTGCTTACCTGTTGACTGAACTCCATGTGCCTTTTTTACAAATAGGGATTAATTAAATTCAAAAGACTCAATACAGAATTATTCAACACGCTAAATACCAAAGCCGGCATAATTCCTAATATTAAAGCCAATGCTAAAGTAGGGAAGAGGATAATTTGCTCTCGAATGCTAAGATCTTTTAAGGATACGGCCCATTCTTCACCACCTCTTAGACGTGTTTGCCCAAAGAACATGCGCTGTAATGTCCATAAGAAGTATGCGGCACTTAAAAGAATACCCAATGACCCGAATATGGCCATCCAACGAGGTATCCCAGTTGCCATACTTTCTGCATTGAATGTTCCTATGATGACAAAGGCTTCCCCAATAAATGCAGAGAATCCTGGTAATCCTAAAGATGCGAAAAATGCGATAGCTACATAAGCGGTGTATTTAGGCATCAAAGTCGCTAAACCACGGAAGTTATAGATATAACGGTCATGAACTCGATCGTATAATACACCTACCAAGAAGAATAGAGCAGCTGATAGGAATCCATGGCTTAACATCTGGAATACTGCACCTGAAATACCCTCTGCTGTCATAGATGCAATACCTAAAAGGACAAATCCCATATGCGATACAGAAGAATAAGCGATCAATCGTTTTAAATCTGTTTGTGCTAAAGCATTAAATGCACCGTATAGAATGGAGACAATTCCGATTAACCCTAACCACCAATTGGCATCAGCTGCTGCATCAGGAAATATCCCTAAGCATATACGGATGATACCATATCCGCCGATTTTTAACAAGATACCTGCAAGGATAATTGAAATCGGAGTAGGTGCTTCAACGTGGGCATCAGGTAACCAAGTATGAAGCGGTACGATTGGAACCTTAATAGCAAAAGCAATAAACAATACAATAAATCCGATCATTCTCGCCGATATACCAAATACCTCATTGACATTATCTAAGAATCCGAAGAATGCACCATCAACATAGTTTGCTGGATTCATCATATACAGCATGTTGAAGGTATGGGCTCCTGTCCGCGGGTTCTGAACTGAAAAGTATAAGCCTACGATAATTAACAACATAAATACCGAACCGAATAGGGTATAAATGAAGAATTTTATAGCTGCATATTCCCTGCGCGCTCCACCCCATATTCCGATAAGGAAATACAAAGGCAAGAGCATGACCTCATAAAAGACATAGAATAAGAAGAAATCCAATGCACAGAAAATACCCATCACAGCGGTATTTAGGAGCATTAACAAGGAAAAGTAACCTTTTCTGCTTTTTTCAACATTCCAAGATGCACCTACCGCCATGAGCATTACCAGTGAACTCAAAAGTAGTAGGGGAAGGGAGAACCCATCGACACCTAGGAAATAATCTATTTCCAACTTGCCCAATGAACCTAAGTCCATTCTTATCCAAGGTAAGTGTTCTACGTACTGATACGCCGCCACATCGTTAAATGCAGCTGTACTTGGCTGGTAATTCGCATATAAAAAACCAGCTAATATCAACTGTAATAAAGTCGTCCCCAGCGCAATATACTTGAATGTTCCATTGATTCGATTGGGTAGAACCAATGTCAATGCGACGGCAAGCAAGGGTAAAAAGATAAGTAAGGAGAGTAGTCCCATCTTATTTTAATATCAAATAAAGTAATCCAATTAATAAAACCGTGAAAGCGAATCCTAAATAATTCTGTAGCCTTCCATTTTGCACCCAGCGCAACAAATGTCCTAGGTAATAAGTTGATCCAGCAATTCCATTTACAAAGCCGTCAACTATATTTCGATCTATCCAGGCACTTGCCTGTCCGAGTACTCGAACAACAGACCCAGAAGCATTGACAATCCCATCAATAATATTTCGGTCAAACCAATAAAGGCCATTACTGAAACTTACCACAGGTTGAATAATTACACGCTGATATATTTCATTCAAGTACCCCTGGTTTAAGGAAAGTCGATTTAATAAGCTGTTTTCCTGCAATGGGTATCTTTGTTTGACATACCATTGATATCCCAGAACCCATAATAGGATGCTGCTCAGTGTCATGCCAATCGGTAAAATCAAATGCAAGCTGTGGATTTCTGCGAAATTATAATTCAATTGGAAGCCTTCCAATACAAAAGCATGATGATAGGCAATAGGATTCCAACTGAAAACAAAGAACAAGGAGCATAGCCCTAAGAATATCATCGGCCAAAGCATACTTGAACTAGCTTCATGAATCCCAGCTGAAGAAACATCCTGTCTAAGTTCACCAAAGAAAACCTTAAATATTAATCGTCCAATATAAAATGCCGTCATCAAACTGGCTAAAACCAAACCGATAGGGATTAGTAGGTACAAGCCGCCATGCTGAATTCCCCATTCGAAGGTGGAGATCAATATGGCATCTTTCGATAAGAATCCAGAGCTTAATGGGAATCCTGCTAATGCCAAGGATGCAATCGTCATCAAGACAAAGGTTTTAGGCATGTATTTTCTCAAGCCCCCCATCTGCTGGATATCCTGCGGATCAATATCCAATTGATGCTTTTCTTTAAAATGAACCATTTCATGGATTACAGCACCTGCTGCCAAGAACAACAGACATTTAAAGAAAGCATGTGTTACCAAATGAAAAATAGCGGCATCCCAAGCACCAACGCCTATGGCAACCATCATAAATCCCAACTGCGATATGGTGGAAAAAGCTAATATGCGCTTGATATCACGTTGCGCTAAGGCAAAATATCCAGATATAACAGCTGTTATGGTACCTATGCTGGCAATCAGCAACAATACCGTATTATTAAATATTGGAAATACGGTGCTCAATAAGAATACCCCTGCTGCTACCATAGTAGCGGCATGAATAAGGGAAGACACTGCAGTAGGGCCTTCCATAGCATCTGGTAACCACACGTGCAAAGGAAATTGTGCAGATTTAGCCATAGCACCCAAAAAGAAACAAAATCCTGTAAATGTCATCCATCCTGTAGACCCTGCTGGCATACTATAAAATAGCCCGTCTTGTGAAAATAGCTCTACTAAATTTAAACTGCCGTATAGGCTATAGATACTGGCTATTCCCAACAGAAAACCTAAATCTCCAATTCGGTTAATAATAAAAGCCTTCTTATTAGCCTGTGCTGCAGATTCTTTTTGAAACCAAAAACCGATAAGTAAGTAGGAAGCAAAACCAACCAATTCCCAAAAGATATACATCATCAAGAGGTTATCGGCAATGGTTAAACCCAACATAGCAAAACAGAAAAGACTCAGATACATCCAATAACGATGTATGCCAGGATCCCCCTTCATATAGGCTTTGGAATAGATATGGACTGGTAAAGCAATTATACAAACCAAAAATTGCATCAAAACTGTCAGGTTATTCAAAAGAACCCCTACTTGAAAGGAATGTTCGCCTATGGTAAACCAAGTGATGCTGCTGTGTTGAGAAGGCTGATTCCATACTTGTGCAAATACACAAATACCAGAAATGATTGAACTCAAAGAGATCGCTAGAATGGAAACCCAACCAGATTGGGATTTTCTTCCCAAAATAGCTTGGATAAGAAAAGCTAAGAATGGCAATGCCACAACAAGTAAACTTGCTGCAGTAGCTGATATAGTTCCCGTGGATGGCATTAATCTCTTAAGTCAGTGATTTTTTCAGGGTTAATAGTTTTATATTTTCTGTAGACATTCAATATAATGGCTAAGCCTACAGCTACAGCTGCTGCCGCCAAAACAATGGCAAATAATGCAAATACTTGTCCGCCATAGTTCAGTTTGTCATAACGACCGAAAGCTACCAGATTTAATATAGAAGCATTGATGATAAACTCGATGCCTACCAAGATCATGATGGCATTACGCTTCGCTAGGATAGCATATAAACCAATGCAAAATAAGCAAGCCGAAACAACTAAGAAATGCGTTAGTGTAATCATGATTCATCCTCCTTTCTGGATAAATGTGCTGCTCCAATTAGGGCCAACAGCAAGAATATCGATATGACTTCAAAAGGCAATAAGTATTGTGTCATAAACTTAATGCCCAATTGTTGAATGTTATTATCACTAGCCTGAATGACCTGACCTTTGTTTAAATTTTCGGTAATCCATCTTGGCGTGTTATCTTGCCATTCGATGATTCCATAAATCATCAATCCAAAAAAAGCCAATGTTAAGAGCAGGGACTGCCACTGAGGCATGGATAGAAATTTACTGGAGGTGTTTTGCAAATCAGCCAACAACTCCTTATTCGAAAGCATAAAGGCAAAAATCATTAAGATCAAGACCCCGCCAACATATACCATAATCTGAGTAATGGCAACAAAGTCTGCCAATGCAAAAATAAAGAGTCCCGCCATTGCGAACAGCACCACAAAGAACAAGAATAAAGCTCTGGCAGTATTTTTAAGACTGACCACTAATAAAGCGGACCCGATTGCTAATACAGCGAAGGCATAAAAGATGGCTAATTCCATTATTTCTTTTTGGCTGCCTCCTTTTCAGCTTGAAAGCGTGTCCATTCCTCTTTGCGTTTAGCAATCTCCTGCTCATTCATGTCTGAAAAAGAATAGTTAAGATCAGCTAGATTAGGCGTGCTACGATCATATTGATCGGTCATGGTTATACATTCTGTTGGACATACGACGGTACATAGTCCACAGTACATGCATTTTGCCATATCTATTTCAAATTTGGCTGCATACAGTCTTTTTACACTACCATCAGAAGTTTTTCCAATGGCATCTGGAGATTTGATCGACTCAATAGCAATACAATCTACAGGGCATGCCTTAGCACAAAGATCACATACTATGCAATCGTCAATTTCCACATCCAGTTGATATCTGGCAACTTCAGGGATAGGCATTTTGACTTTTGGAAACTGTACAGTAGTCACACCTCCTTGATTGTCAAAATAGGCCTCCTCTTTAATGTCCAAGGTCTTCCTAGCTTTACGCGCAGAGAAAAGGTGCTTCACTGTTAAAGTAAGCCCTTTAATGGCTGTCGCCAAGCCTTGTATGGTCGTCCTTAAAATCATTAAATCATAACGGTTATTCTCCAAATTCCTGATATGGCCATACAGACGAATGCCAAAGGAATAAGGATTTTCCAACATAAAACCATTAACTGATCCGCCCGGAACCTTGGTAAGGTCCAACGGATCCATATCTGTACGGCTACTATGAGCAGTGATTTGATCAAAGTCCAAAATATACCCCAATAAAGACCTGTTGTCCAATCGGCCAATCGTACAGGGCCAATATTAGGTAATGGGCTATTCCATGCGCCTAAGAAAATTACCACACCGAGCATGGCAACTAAAAACATCATCGCATATTCTGCCAAAAAGATAAAGGCAAATCGGATACCCCCATATTCTGTGTGAAAACCTCCAATTAGTTCTGATTCTGCTTCTGGAATATCAAAAGGAGCACGATTACATTCTGCTAATGAAGAAATAAAGAATATCAAATAGCTCACGATTAAATGAGGTGCCTGAAAAATATGCCATCCAAAAATACCCCCAATATCCGTGACATTCCATATCCCAAAGAAGTAGATATCCTGTGTAGATAATATACCTTGAGCATAGGCGATGTCATTCAGATTTAAGGTCTGGGTAATCATCACGGCTGCGATTAATGATAATCCTACTGGCAATTCATAAGATATCATTTGCGCAATAGCACGAATAGAACCTAGAAGTGAATATTTATTATTGGAACCCCAACCTGCCATCAAGATGCCTATGGCATCAATGGATACTACAGCCATGATAAAGAAAAGCCCTGTATGTGTATTCGCTGGTACAAAATCTGCTGACCAGGGCACAACCGAAAAACCAACAAATACTGCCGTAAAGATCAAAATAGGAGCTAGGGCAAACAATATTTTATCTGCAGCAGCTGGAGAAATAAACTCTTTTTGGAGTAATTTAAGAATGTCGGCAAAGGTCTGTAATAATCCAAATTTACCTGTCTCCATAGGGCCTAACCTATCCTGAACAAAACCGGCGATTTTACGCTCAGCATATACAGCAAAAAGCGTGAATAAAGCAATAAATAAAAATATTGCAACCGGTGTAAGGATATGGATAAATATGGATCCCAATCTTCTCTTTAGATTAATTCTTAATTGCTACAAACATAAGGAAAACACATGAATTAAGCAGAAAAAATAGAAAATATACTAGTCTAGTAGATTATTATTTTCAATGCCTCCTTTTGCTGCTTATTTTGTTTGATTAAGTTGTATTTTTGATGTAATAACATAAGTTTATAGCGTATTTTACTAATCAAAAAAGTTTCTAATTAATGTATCTCAATAAGTTTTTAAACTATAACTAATTAAGTATTTGGGGTATATAAACCTATTTTTCCCAATATAATGACAAGAAGTAGCATTATCGACAAACAATACGTCTTATTTATGGTATTTATATAAGAAAATAAGAAGTACAACTATGAAAAAAGTAATCTTTAGTATGCTAGCTGTAGCAACCTTGATATTCGCTAGTTGCGGAGGATCAAAACAAATTACTGCTGATGACACGGCTGACATTGCTAAAATCACCGGTAAAAAATGGCAATTGATCGAGTTAGCAGGAAAACCTATTGCGGGTATGATCAATGGAAAAATGCCTTATTTGCAATTCCATGCAAGTGAATCTCGTTATTCTGCTACCGGTGGTTGTAATACCATGAATGGTGGATATAAATTTGATAAAGGTCTGCGTCTTCGTTTCACAGGTGGAATTTCTACTATGATGGCTTGTCCTGACATGGAGTCTGACAGAGCTTTGGCTGAGGTTTTTAAATTAACCGATAACTACACTTTACACGATGGTGTTCTTTCATTGAACGTAGGTCGTCGTGCTCCTTTGGCAAAATTTAAGGAAGTAGCGAATGATACTGAATTAGCAGGAACTTGGGAATTGAGTTTTATGGCCGATACAAGACTTCCGTTAATTACTTTGTTCCCTGAAAAAAAAGCAACTATTACTTTTGAAGCTGGTTCAAACAAGGTATCTGGAAATGGTGGTTGTAATAACTATGGCGGTAACTTAGAAATCAAAGGCGATGAAGTGAATTTTAGTGATATCTTCTCAACCAAGATGGCATGTCCTGGACAAGGAGAAGGATTATACTTTCAAAAACTAGCATCAGTTGACAAGATTACGGTGTCTGGTGATACCTTAAGCATGTCCTTTAAGAATCGTAATATTTTGAGCTTTAAAAAGAAATAAGTTCATTTTTCAAAATAAAAAGGGCTCGAATGCAACTTGCATTCGAGCCTTTTTATTGTACTTTGAATAGTTCTATTAATTTAATCCTTCTTCGACCCAAAGTCCGTCGGATTTTATTATCTCAATGAGTTCATCCAATGCCTTGGCAGAGGAGACATTTCGTTTTACCACTTCTTTTCCTCTATACAAGGTTATTTTGTCCGGACCAGCACCAACATATCCATAATCGGCGTCTGCCATCTCACCAGGACCATTTACTATACAACCCATTATCCCAATCTTCAAACCTTTTAAATGGTTTGTACGGCTACGGATCATTTGCGTGGTCTCTTGTAAATCAAATAAAGTCCTTCCACAACTCGGGCAGGATATGTATTCTGTCTTTGATATTCTTGAACGTGTAGCTTGTAGAATTCCAAAGGATATGGAAGCCAATTTATCAGTCGGCGTTGCAGGGCTATCCAACCAAATTCCGGAACCTAAACCATCAATCAGCAATGCACCCAAGTCTGTGGCAGCATACAATTGAATCTTCGATATGGGTTCTTCAGGATCCATAATGTCACCAATTGGCCCAGAAAACTCAGCAGCGGCATAACTTCTTTTGATGATAACTGGACAATCAATACCGATCTCTTGCAGATTGGCGAAGAATTGACGCTGATCAGCCATACCATGTATATGATCTGTCTCTAAGATAAAGACTGTTGTGGAATCCATTTGCAATTGACCAAACAAATCACTGGTTAAATCATCATTGGAAACATATACCAAGTTCATGGATTTGTCCTTTTGCTCGGCATCAACATATTCCTGTAAAGAATATACCGGATGTATATTGGTTTTATTCGCTAAACCTAACCAGGTCTTGTAATGATAAAGTTGTTTTAGATTGCCAGGCATGGTAAAGGATGGCAAACTGTCGCCCAAGAAAACAAAGTCCACCGATTGATCGCCCATATGATACTTGTCCAATAAGGCATCGTATTTATAGCCTACATCTGATAGGATAAATGGATCCTTTAAATTCTTTTCTGAAAGGTCAACAATAATCCTAGGGACTAAAGAGCCGCCGATAAAGGCATTGACCTCCTTTGAAGTATAAGGTTTGGTCTCTACTGTATCAATTAATTGTAGGACTTCTCGAGTAGGTTCTTCTGCCAATTGCTTTGCTCTATTACTGTAGCGATTTACTAAAGCGATAGCAACTGGAGCTTCTTTTTCTGGTTCTTCGGTTAAAGAAACACGAACCGTATCTCCTAATCCATCTTCTAATAGCGTACCGATGCCCACTGCCGATTTAATACGACCATCTTCTCCATCACCAGCCTCCGTAACACCTAAGTGCAAAGGATAATTCATGTTTTCGGCAACCATCTTTTCCACCAATAGACGATAGGCTTGGACCATCACCTGTGGATTGGAAGATTTCATCGAAACCACTAAATTATAATAATGCAGGTCTTCACAGATGCGGATAAATTCCAATGCTGATTCCACCATGCCTTCTGGCGTATCGCCATAACGACTCATGATGCGGTCTGATAATGAGCCATGGTTAGTGCCAATGCGCATAGCTGTGCCATATTCCTTACAGATATTCACCAATGGAGCGAACTTCTTGTAAATACGATCTAACTCGGCTTGATAAGCTTGGTCGGTATAGTCAATTTGATCAAACTTCTTTTTATCGGCATAGTTTCCAGGATTCACACGAACTTTCTCTACAATCCTAGCTGCTACTTCTGCAGCATTTGGGGTAAAGTGAATGTCGGCAACCAAAGGAACATTGTACCCACGCTTGCGCAATTCATTCTTGATGTTTGCTAGATTCTCGGCTTCTTTAATGCTTGGTGCAGTAATACGGACATATTCACATCCAGCATCCACCATTTTGATAGTTTGTTCAACGGATCCCATGGTATCCATGGTGTCCACGGTCGTCATGCTCTGAATACGAATGGGTTGATGTCCACCCATAGGAATATCCCCAATCTGTACCTCTCGAGTCAAAAATCGACTATATCTCGTTTTTGAATTGCAATATCCTCCTGCTAGTCCTGTTAGTTTCAAACTGTCCATACAAGACAAAGTTAGCTATTTTTAAAAGTTAATAACGTAAAATGCTTAACGAATTTGCAGCTCCCTCGACTTTGATATGATAACGACTCGATGCTTGCTCATAATTTGTCGATTGTCGATAGTCTTCCATCTTTAAATCAACACCTTCAAACTTGTTGTTGGATAAAAAGGATTCTGTTTCTACTCGACAAGCTGCGCCTTTTGGAAGGTATAAAATGATTTTAGATGCTGCAGTGCTAATCTCTATATTGTTGGTGCCTTCTATTGGGGCTGGTAGATGCATGTCCATGCTCATCGCACCGGAATTTATTTCTAAAGATCCAATTTTTAGGTCTCTAAAGTCAGCATCTATATTTGCAGCTCCCACATTGTATTCCAAATCCCAAATTGGGGAATTGTTCAAATTCACTAAAATGGAATTATTGCCCGATTTGCTGGATCGAACTTTATTGTTCAATGTTAAATTTTGATTCTTATCCCCACTATTTACTAATGAAATTGACGAGTTTTGGCTTCTTGTGCTTGCTCTCATTAACGAGTCAGGAGCTATCTTATCATTCATTACAAATTTAGCTGCCCCGCCATTAATTGTTAAACGAATTCTATCTTCATCTCCTGCTTTTATTAGTCCAACTGCATTGGCTGGGATAAATTCTGAATCATCTTCATCGTTTACAATGCTGATGTTTCCTAGGATAGTTTCATCACTTGTTGCTCCTTTGTAAAAAAAGATGGAACAGATGATGATGTTACTAGCAGCGATGATCCAAGTGCCATACGTCCTGTTTTGGAATAAGAAACCAATACCAATGGCGACCAAAAATAAAGGCCATAATTTTAAGGCAGCAAAGAAGTTAAAGTCGATAATATGTAGATTATGCAAGAGAACAACTGTTCCTATGAATAATAACCAGATACCTGTTGCAATTTTGTTGTTCATTGTTTTGTTGTTTTGTTGAGTTCAAAACTAATACGATATTACAAATTTAATTAGGATAAATAGGCTATGATGCCTAAATTTTCGGTAAATCAATTAGATTTGTCGGTGAATTAATTCGTTTGGAATTGTTATCTTGAACACACATAAACATTTTGAGCAAGATAGGGGTTAATGTATTACCCTTAAATGGTTCAAAAAATCGAAATCATATCTATATATGCTATTCTATTATATCGGCGATTACATTTTATTGTTGAAAAAGGTCTTTCGCAAACCGGAGAAGTGGAAAATTTATTGGCGGGAAGTTCTTCACGAAATGAGTGATGTAGGCGTAGGATCGCTTGGGTTAATTGTTATTATTTCCACTTTTATCGGGGCGGTAATGACGATGCAAATCGCCTTTCAGTTGGTTTCGGATTTAATTCCTACGTCGGTAATTGGCCAGATTAATCGTGACTCCAACATCTTAGAGTTAGGACCTACCATCTCTGCTCTGGTGTTGATGGGAAAAGTAGGCTCATCTATTTCTTCCCAAATTGGTTCCATGCGTGTAACTGAACAGATTGATGCCCTGGAGATCATGGGGATTAATGCCGCAGGCTACCTTATCCTTCCAAAAATCATTGCAGGGGTCATCATGGTACCGGTATTGGTTACTGTAGCTATATTCTGTGCTATTATTGGAGGTATGGTCGGCGGCTCGCTTTCTGGAGCTGTCAGTGTGGATGATTATACAGAAGGTATTCGCTCTGGATTTAACGGTTTTACCGTTTCCGTGGCTATGGTGAAAGCTTTTGTCTTTGGTTTTATCATTACATCGGTACCTGCATATAAAGGATTCAATGTGCGGGGAGGTGCTTTAGAGGTAGGTCAAGCAGGAACGAAAGCGGTGGTAATAGGATGTATTACCATCTTGGCATGTGATTATTTGATCACCGCATTAATGTTGTAATAAACTCATGATTGAAATAACGAATATTCATAAATCTTTTGGTGATAACCTGGTACTTGATGGTATCGATGCAACCTTTGAGCCTGGTAAAGTAAGCCTAATAATTGGCGGTTCAGGCTCGGGAAAAAGTACACTCCTCAAGTGTATTGTTGGTTTGCACCAACCGAATGAGGGGAAAGTCTTCTTCGATGGTCAGGAATTTACACGTATGGATTTTGAGGAAAAGGTACCAATTCGTAAAGAAATAGGTATGCTTTTTCAAAACTCGGCGCTGTTTGACTCCATGACTGTGGAACAAAATCTCATTTTTACATTAGACATGTTCACCGAAATGAGTAAGTCAGAGAAAATTGATCGTGCAAATTTCTGTCTAGAAAGGGTTAATCTTGCTGGCAAGAATAAATTATTTCCTTCGGAATTGTCTGGTGGTATGAAAAAGAGGGTGGGGATAGCTCGTGCGATTGCCATGAGCCCGAAATACCTGTTTTGTGATGAGCCTAACTCGGGACTTGATCCAGCAACTTCTATTTTAATTGATGAGCTGATTCAGGATCTGACAGAGGAATATAACTCGACCACCATCGTTGTAACCCACGATATGAACTCGGTGATGGGGATTGGGGCTTACATCTTATTTTTGTTCAAGGGACAAAAATATTGGGAAGGGTCGAACCAGGATATGTTAAAGTCAGATAATAAAGAATTGAACGAGTTTGTATTTGCCAGTCCGCTTATGAAAGCTGCTCGTGATACCATGAAGCGCTAAGCAACAGGATGTTTATTTAGGTAATTTGCTATCTTTGCACAAAATACAGTAGCTTGAACACAATTTCCCCTATACAATTACTTACACCACAACATTGGAAAGATTACGAATTGATCGATTGTGGTGATTTCGAAAAATTAGAACGATTTGGCGAATTGATTTTAATTCGTCCAGAGCCACAGGCAGTATGGCCTAAAGCGCTTGGCGATGCAGAATGGAACAAACGTTATCATATCAAGTTCAAAGGTCGCTCAGCAACTAGTGGCGATTGGATGAAGAAAAACCCAAAAACTCCTGATCGTTGGCATATCCAATACAAGAATCAGGATGTTGCCATAAAATTCCGCTTAGGACTAACTTCCTTTAAACATGTTGGGATATTCCCGGAGCAGGCTGTGAACTGGGATTATATCTCCGAATCTGTAAAAGGCTTTAAAACACCAAAACCAAAGGTTTTGAATCTTTTTGCCTATACAGGTGGTGCTTCACTCATTGCGAAAGCAGCAGGTGCAGACACTACACACGTAGACTCCATTAAACAGGTGGTAACATGGGCAAATGAAAACCAAGAAATATCTGGAATTAGTGATATCCGTTGGGTAGTTGAAGATGCGCTGAAATTTGTGAAACGCGAATTAAAGCGTGGAAATACCTACAATGGTATCATCCTCGACCCACCAGCTTATGGACATGGTCCTAAAGGAGAGAAATGGAAATTAGAAGACCATATTATGGAAATGATGCAGGACGTGGTGAAGCTATTAGATCCAAAGGAGCATTTCCTAATCTTGAATACCTATTCCCTAGGTTTCTCTTCCGTTATTGTAGAAAATTTAATTAAGACCTCTTTCCCTCAGGTAGAAAACCTGGAAATAGGAGAGTTGTTCTTGCAGGCAACTGCTGGCCCAAAACTGCCATTGGGTGTTTTTGGAAAGTTCAGAAAGTTTGCCAAATAAAAATATTCTGATTGAAATTTTGAGACAGCCATTTTTTAATGGCTGTTTTTTTAGGCGCCATATTTTCTAAATGTACAATCTATTTCCATTCTATACCCAGCCATTTTCTTCCGCATCTTTTGTCTTTTGTTTGGTGTTTGTTGTCTAAAGCATAGTTTGTAGATCTTTCACCTCGGATGAAAGATGACGTGGGATTTGTTGGGAAATAGAGACTCTTCGCGTTGCTCTGAGTTGTAAGTGGTATTAAGATTACGGTTCAGCGATTGAAACCAGCTTCGATTTTAAATATAATAAGGTAACTCTGAGTGATTTAGTTCGCTACAGGTCCAGCTGCTAATTATCCCTTTTCCACTTTTTATACATATCTATTTCTGATGTCTTTTGTCTGTAGTCTCAACGTCTCTCACAGGGGTTGGATTCGCCACTCCTTCGGATCTCCTTCGGAACTTGTTCGGATCTCCTTCGGATCTCGTTCGGTTAGAAGCGAACGAGATCCGAAAGAGATCCGAGTAAAATCCTTTTAAAATGCGAGGGAGTGTCGAATGAAACTAGTGCGATTAAGCTGCTTGAATTGGAGGAATACCTTGTCTTTTCAGAATGGAAATGGAAGGATCATGATTTCAACTGAAGGTGAAATCATGCAAATAAAAAAAGCAGCCGTCATCACGACAACCACTTTTCACATTTTTCACAGTAGGCATTTAAATATTACACAATGAGTGGTTTAAGTTGGTTTTCATAGTTGGTCAACTGTTCCAGGAAAGCTGCCTTAGACTCTCCAAAAACTTGGTTTACCCGATCTTGTAAAGACCGATAGTAATTGATACCATCAACCAACTGTTGCTGAAATTTATGAATATACTTTTTCTTTTTATGGTCTATATCCGGTAGGTTTTCCTGTATGTAATTCGATAAATGTTTCACGTACAACTCCAGTTCATTTATGAACATGGATGGGCGTTTTACACCTTGAAGTACATTGATTCGACCGTAGATATGGTCTACCATTTCCTTTAAGCTATAAACTTTATTGAAGTAGGCCGTATTCGGGCCGGGGCATATAGCTACTGCTGATCGTTCTCTGGGTTTTAAGATTTGGTACTTCAGGTAAGCAGGTGTTGCCAAACCCTCGCATAGACATTGTTTTTCAACAATGCGATCATAGGCCTTCTGGTAATCCTCCGGATTTAGATTCTCAGCTTTTAGGGCATTGATCTTGTTGACCTGATAGGCTCTACTAGCTGTACACTGCGGTTCATCGGAAAACGTACTGTCTGAAATCAGGTATTTCTTGGTACAAGGAAATCCTGGTCTTCCTTGTGCAATCCTTTGCAAACGAGCTTTTTCGGCAGTGCTTTTTCGAAAATTATTGAAAGGTACGCCTAAAGGAGAGGCATTACTGATGTAGAAATCATTGGCATCTGCTTGGGCAAGGTTTTGAAGGGTTTCCTCATCGACTGTGGTTGCCTCTGGAACCAGTAGAAAAGGAGAACCCCAACCCACAGCATCCATGTCGTAATAGTCTAAGAGAAATTGATGTTCCTGTGTTGTACCCACACCCCCTTGTACGGTAAGACGAACAGCAGGAACTTGCTCAATTTCTAGACCTATATCTTCTAAGGCCAACTTGTATAATGGAAAAACATCATCCATTAAAGCTTGTTTGTTGGCTTTAAATTCTTCAAGAATCGGACCCAATAAAAAGCCATCGGTGGCAAACGCATGACCTCCGCAATTTAGGCCCGATTCGATGCGGTATTCGGATATCCAAATACCTCTTTTTGCTAAATACTTCGCTTGAATTAAGGCGGACCGGTAATCGGAAACCTTTAGTGTTATTTTCTTTTCAAAACTTCCCTGAGAATCTGGTAAAAATGCTGGCAATTCTGCTATATAAGCATATAACCTAGGGTTCATCCCAGCAGAAAGTATCAAAGAAGATTGTAATCCACTGTTGGCAAATCCGCGTACTGCAGCTGATGCATCGGAGTAGATCTCTGATAATGCTTCTCCATCCTTGCCATGGTTTATTTTATCAACCTTGGACATGATGTTGACATCAATGGATCCGGGTAAAATCATTTCTCGGATTTTCTCTTTCAGAATATCCTTATTGTGTCCACTTGGCATACTCTCCCATAAAGCGTATTGTTGCTTTAAAGGATGTAAATCAGGAAGGAGGTCGAAATATTGTTGAATGGTTCTGTTTTCGGAAAAATCGGCTTGATGCAGTTCATCGATTTGCTCATTGACAAGGCGTTGAACCAAGTTCAAATAGGCGGTTATCCTTCTTGCTCTAGCATCTTCTTCCTGTTCCTTAATCTCTTGATAGGCTAAGCCGACCGATTCACTATAATATGCCCTAAGGCGTTCCAACAATTCATCATCAACGATAGAGATAACGGAGGAAATGCCATATTTGGCCACCTTAATAGGAGTATCGACTGAGTATGCCAGGCCTAAAACAGGGATATGAAAGGAATGATTCATTTGCGTTTAAAATACAGCTGCAAATAGCACATTAAGCCGCAAATAAAAAGTAATAAAAAGAAGTAATGAAAAATGATGTTGGTCACTTTAAGCGTCTGTAAGGGCTTGGTTTTTTCGGAGCGCTTAAGTGTGTACTGAAAGGAAAAGCCCGCGTCAGCGGGCTTTAATATGTGTTATACAGCCTCTTTAGTGAGCACTGATTCTGTATCTAATTCTACCCGAAGGTTATTCACAATATGTTGCTGTCTATTTGGGGTGTTTTTTCCCATGTAATATTCCAATAATTGCGATAATTTATTATCCTTGGAAAGAATTACTGGTTCTAGACGCATATCTTCCCCGATAAATAGTCCGAATTCTGAAGGGGAGATTTCACCTAATCCTTTGAATCGCGTGATTTCAGGCTTGCCACCTAGTTTATCGATAGCGCGAATTCTTTCCTCATCCGAGTAACAATAGATAGTTTCCTTCTTATTACGCACGCGGAATAGGGGAGTTTGTAGGATAGAAACGTGACCTGCTTTTACCAAGTCTGGGAAGAATTGCAAGAAAAATGTCATCAACAATAAACGAATGTGCATACCATCCACATCGGCATCGGTAGCAATGACAATGTTGTTATAGCGTAGACCCTCAATTCCGTCTTCAATATTTAATGCGTGCTGCAATAAGTTGAACTCCTCATTCTCATAAACGATCTTTTTAGTCAATCCATAAGAATTTAAAGGTTTACCCTTTAAGCTGAAAACGGCTTGTGTCTGTACATCACGAGATTTTGTGATAGATCCACTGGCAGAATCACCCTCGGTAATGAATAGGGTAGTCTCTAGATTACGCTCATGTTTATCACTGAAGTGAATTTTACAATCTCTTAGTTTTCGATTGTGTAAAGAAGCTTTTTTAGCACGTTCATTTGCTAATTTCTTGATTCCAGCAATATCCTTACGTTCTCTTTCTGACTGTAAGATTCTTTTTTGCAAGGCATCTGCTGTAGCAGGGTTTTTATGCAAATAATCGTCTAATGCTTTCTTTACAAAATCATGGATAAAGGTACGTACGGTAGGGCCTTCTGGTCCAACACTTTGGGAGCCAAGCTTTGTTTTTGTTTGCGACTCAAATACAGGTTCCTGTACTTTGATGGCAATAGCACCAATAATAGAAGAACGGATATCGGAAGCATCAAATTCTTTTTTATAAAATTCGCGAATGGTCTTTACAATAGCTTCACGAAATGCCGCTTGGTGTGTACCACCTTGCGTCGTGTGTTGTCCGTTGACAAAAGAATAATATTCTTCGCCATATTGCTGACCGTGGCTCATGGCTATTTCTATATCATCACCTTTTAAGTGGATGATCGGATAGCGCATGCTTTCCGTTTCTACATTTCTTTCAAGTAGGTCTTTTAAACCGTTTTCAGAGATGAATTTCTCGCCATTGAAGTTAATGGTTAAACCTGAGTTCAGGAACACATAGTTCCAAATCATGTTTTCTACAAACTCTAAACGGTATTTATAATTCCGGAAGATGGAATCGTCCGGATAAAAGGTTACGGAAGTACCATTACGTTGGGTAGTGTCCTTTTGTTCATCTGTTAATAGCTCGCCTTTGCTGAACTGAGCAATACGGGTTACTCCTTGACGATAAGATTGAACAGAGAATTGGTTAGAAAGCGCGTTAACAGCTTTTGTACCCACACCGTTCAAACCCACTGACTTTTGGAAGGCTTTACTATCGTATTTACCACCTGTGTTTATCTTTGAAACAACATCCACAACAGATCCAATAGGAATACCTCTTCCGTAATCGCGTACAGTTACACGGTTTTCATTGACTGTAATGTCGATGATTTTTCCTGCTCCCATGACAAACTCGTCAATCGAGTTATCCACGACTTCCTTTAAAAGTACGTAGATACCATCATCATAAGCAGAACCATCTCCTAGCTTACCAATGTACATTCCTGGACGTAGTCGGATGTGTTCCTTCCAGTCCAGAGACCGTATGCTGTCTTCGTTATATGCTGTCATAAATTGTCAGTTACTTTTTTACAACCATCGCAAAAATATAAAAAACTTATTCGATTTTTTAAGATACAATATTAACAACTGTGAATTGGGTAGGGTAAGGGTTAGGGATTTGGTTGTGAAACGACAAAAAAGTCTTGATCGGAGAGAATATTGAAAAACATAGTAAGCTTTATTTATAATGTTTATTTGGTACAAAAATGTAAAAATAAGCATTATGTATAGTGCTTATTTTGTATGTTTATGTATAAATAAGAAGTTTTATGAAAAATTCTCGTCTTATTCCTACAGAAATAATTATTGAACGACTTCAATATGAGAATCCATGGTGGGTTAGTAAAGAGATTCCCTTGATTTATAAAAACATGTTAAGGCGTTTGTATTTTGATTTGTTCTATCCTTTTGTTACAGAAAAGGAAGTTCGTCGAGCTGTTGTACTCATGGGGCCTAGGAGGGTTGGAAAAACAGTGATGTTGTTTCACTGTATCGACCAACTTTTAGCAGATGGAGTAGATGCCCAAAAGATTTTGTTTGTTGGCATTGATAACCCTATCTATATACAGCGGAGTTTAGAAGATATTTTGGTTTTAAGTCAGCGCGCGGTTGGAGTAAAGGATTTGGATGGTTTCTATGTTTTCTTTGATGAAATTCAATATTTAAAGGATTGGGAAAGACATTTGAAGGTTTTGGTGGATAGTTACCCGAACGTAAAGTTCATTGTTTCAGGTTCAGCAGCAGCTGCATTAAAGTGGTATAGTACCGAAAGTGGTGCTGGAAGATTTACTGATTTTATGTTACCACCACTTACTTTTCAAGAATTTATTCATTTGAAAAATAAGAATCATCTAGTACAACAAAGTGTCATTCAATATGATGGTGAATCGATTGCTTACTGGGTGGCACCAAATATTTCTGAATTTAATAAAGAATTCTTGCACTATCTGAACTTTGGTGGGTATCCTGAAGTCGTTTTGTCTGAAACTATTCAAAAGGATATGGGGCGTTATGTGAAGAATGATATTGTAGATATGGTACTCCTGAGGGATCTTCCGAGTTTGTATGGAATTAAAGATGTACAGGAACTTAATCGGTTTTTTACATATCTAGCTTACAATTCAGGAAATGAATTTTCTTATGAGACTATGTCTAAAGAGGGGGCTATTCAAAAGGAAACTTTAAAACGCTATTTGGAGTATTTGGAGTCTGCATTTTTGATAAAGGTGCTCAACAAAGTCGACATTAACGCCAAACGCTTAAAACGCATCACAAGATTTAAGGTATATCTGACTAACCCATCTTTAAGAACAGCTCTATTTTCTCCTGTTAAGGAAAAAGATAAGGAGTTAGGTAATTTGGTTGAAACAGCTATATTATCTCAATGGATGCATAGGGAGAACCTTGATTTAACTTATGCGCGATGGAAAGAAGGTAGATTAGAGGGTGAAGTTGACTTGGTGTTGTTGGATGATAAGATGTTTAAACCCAAATGGGGAGTTGAGATAAAATGGAGTAACAGATATTTTAACTCACCTTGGGAATTGAAGAGCTTAATCACTTTCTGCAAAAGTAATCAGCTTAAAAGTACGATAGTTACGACCATTGATATGTCAGGTACTAAAATCCATGAGGGGATTAATTTTACTTTTCTACCCGCATCGGTTTATGCTTATAATATTGGGGATTATACGCTAAAGACTAAAACAACGGCTTATTAATCTACCTTAAGGTGCTAAGAATAACATATATTGTTATTGAAGATGTATGCCATCCTTTGAAATGAAGGTTTGTAAGGTGTAAAAATAAGGATGTTTTTAGTGCAAAAAATGCTTATTATTACAAAATTGTACTAAATAAGCATTGTCTATAGTGCTTATTTTTACATATTTGATATAAATAAGCATTTTTGTAGAGTTTTTACTTCTTATTTGTACATTTCGATTTAGGAGTCAATATAGGTTTGATAAGCTAAAAAATAAGGCCAACCCTTCGGTTGGCCTTAATATATTTTAATAGGATAATATGCTTATTTGCCGCGTCCGAAGTCGTCTTGTACACGTACGATATCGCTTTCATCGGAAGGGTTAGAAGCGTCGGTATGTTGCCAGATTTCTGCTACCACACCATAGTTTCCAAGGCCTACAAGACGGTGTCTTTCACCTTGGCTTAAACGAATGGTATCTCCTTCTTTTAATATTTTTAACTCATGTTCTTGATCATCAGGACTAGTTACAACACCTACTTCTCCACGGATTACTCTCCAGATTTCTGCTCTGCGGTGATGGTATTGCCAAGAAAGACGTTTGTTAGGTCCTACGATTAGTACTTTTGGACTTAGTTTTCCGGATATCTTCAAATCCTGTACGTCTAAGCCCTCAAAATAAGCATTTGCAAATTCTTGTGCTTGATCTTCATTAATTACAAAAAATCCGCCCCAAGGTCTGTTTTGGTCAACATTTTCAATCTTGAAGCCCTTATCCGCTAATTTTGTTTCAATTTCCTGGAATAAATCGCTTTTATCAATATATGTCATGGTTATTAAGTTTTCTTTCGTGAAGATAATATAACTTTTGTATTAATACAAGGATTTCAAAAAGGGTTTCAGGCTAATAACCCTATATTTGTAGGAATAGAAAATTGATATGTCAACACCTCTAGATAAGCAAAACGAAATCTTTGCACAAGCTGTAGCCTTTGTTAACCAAACTCAACAACCGATATTCCTTACGGGTAAGGCGGGGACTGGTAAAACTACTTTTTTAAAATATATACGCGAGCATAGTTATAAGAAAATGGCAATTACAGCACCTACAGGTGTTGCAGCAATGAATGCTGGCGGTACAACCTTACATGCTTTGTTTTGGTTGCCTTTTGGGACGTTTGTTGAGGATTATCCTTTGCAATGGGGTGATCAAGACCAAAATATTTACAATAAGCATCGTTTGTTCAGTACCATTAAATTGACAAAGAATAGACGAGCAATTCTTCAAGAATTGGAATTGTTAGTCATCGATGAGGTTTCCATGGTTAGAGCTGATACTCTTGATGCTATTGATGTAATCTTGAAAAGTGTTCGTCGGGATATGCGTCCTTTTGGTGGTGTTCAAGTGCTTTTTATTGGTGATCTTTATCAATTACCTCCTGTGGTGCAGGATAGGGAGTGGCAAGTTTTAAGGAACTATTATCAAAGTCCGTTTTTCTTTGAAGCCAAAGTCTTTAAACAACAGCCACCAGTGCTTATAGAATTAAAGAAAATATATCGTCAACAAGACGATCGATTCATTAATCTATTGAATAAGATCCGTAATAATCAGAGTACAGCGGATGATTTGGAAAGTTTAAATAGTCACTTTAAGCCTGACTTTAAAGTGCCTGAAGGAGAACAATACATCACCTTGACCTCGCATAATCGTCTTGCCGATCAGATAAATCAGGAGCAGTTGGAAAGCTTAGATTCTAAGCTATATCAAATTAAATCCATCATTACGGATGACTTTCAGAATAGTCTTTATCCAGTTGATGAGCTGTTAAGTCTTCGTGAAGGGGCGCAGGTCATGTTTATCAAGAACGATATAGGTGAAGATCGCAAGTATTATAATGGAAAAATTGGTACTGTAAAGGAAATCAATATTGACAAACATAAGGTTATTGTTTCTTTTCCAAATGGGGAGGATGATGTGGAAGTGAAAAGAGAGACTTGGGAAAACATTCGGTATTCTTACAATAAGGGAGAGGATAAAATTGAGGAAGAGGTATTAGGTACATTTTCTCAATTCCCATTGCGCTTGGCTTGGGCAATCACCATTCATAAGAGTCAGGGTTTAACTTTTGAAAAGGCTATTATAGATGCGGGGACTTCCTTTGCTGCTGGTCAAGTATATGTGGCTTTGAGTAGACTGACAGGCCTAGAGGGCTTGGTGCTCCGTTCAAAGATTCCGAGTCATGCGATACGTACGGATTATCAGGTATTGAATTTTATGCAACGCATGGAGGCAATTGGCGACCTTTCTCCAATCCTGCAAGAAAGTCGTCGTCGCTATTTGGGACAGATTTTGTTACATAGTTTCCGTTGGCATACTTTAACGGAAGCATTAAATCTTTTGTTAGTAGACCTCGAAGGAAAGAAAATAGAACAGAAAGAGGAGGCCTTAGAAGTATTGCAACAAATGTTGGAAAAACTGAAGGGACAGGAACAGGTAGCCAACAAGTTTATTACCCAATTACATCAGTTATTATCCCAAAAAGAGGATACAGATTATGAGAAGATTTGCGAACGATCTAAGGCTGCGGTTAGTTGGTTTTTACCAAACTTTCAAAAGGATTGTCTGGAACCATTAGAGGCTCATATTGAAGCTTGGCGTGTCAAGAAAAGAACGAAAAAATATATTAGCAATTTAAAGGAATTGCTACTTGATTTTAAACGCAAATTTGAGCAGTTAAAGCATAGTCAAACTATTGCAGAAGAGCTTACTAAGTCGAATTCAGATCTTTCGGATGAACTGTTGAATTGGGAGCGACCAAAAGATGGTGACCTCAAAAGTTCAGATGATGAAAAAGAGAAAGATACCAAGCAAATAACCTTAGAAATGTATTTGGAAGGGTTGGATATTGAGGAAATAGCCCATAAACGAAGCATGGTGAAAGGAACGATTATAGGGCATTTGGTTAATTTTATAGGACATGATATTGAGGCCACTGATTTAATGGATTCCAAGCTATTGGAAGAAGTAATTAATACCATAAAACAGCATCCCGATGCGTCATCCTCAGAGATTAGGCAATTTATGGATCAACGTGTGGAATATACAGAGATCAGCATTGGGAGAAAAGAGTTGGAATTTAGGAAAGAGCAAGATGCTAAACCTCATGTTATTTAATTATATTTGCCTCAATTACCTAAGAAATAGACGCGATTGAAAGACCGAAAGCCAGAAAAAAAGAAGGTTAATAAGTGGTTGGTATTTACCTCCATGCCCTTTCAAATGGGGATAACCATCTATGTTTTCTATTGGCTAGGTACTTTTATGGATAAAAAGTACCAAGTTGAAGGGGAGTGGTGGATGAAAGGGTTGACTATGTTAGGCGTTGTTATTTCACTATATCAATTTATCAGGCAAGTAAACTACATCAACAAAAATGAATAAATACGTATTGTTTATCCTAGTGCTACTGCTACTTACAGGAGTTAGTTTTGGAATACACCATGTTGTATTGCAGAGTAATGATCACGATCATTGGTGGATAGGGACGGGTTATAGTTTAACGGGAATGTATGTTTTTGGTGCCATATCATCGATGGTGATGTTGGCCATATTGGGAGGTATTGACTATGCGATGCCCACTCAGGTCGGATTTGCTTTTTTGGTGGGTATGACCTTGAAAGCAATCGGTAGTTATATTTTCATTCACAATGGGATAAATGTCCTCGAGAATGATTTCATTGAACTGAATTTTTTGGTTGTATTTTTCGTGTATTTACTGTTTGATGCCTTCGTGGCGTATTATCTTGTAAATCAGCAAGAACCAGAACCGTCCAAGTAAATTTTCAAAAAGTTTGAACATTTGTGGACTAATGCGAAAATAAATTGTAATTTTGCGCAAAATTTGTCATAATTCAACATCTTTAAAATGGTGAGTCTTAAGAAAGTACTTTTATTATTTACAGTCGTTTTATTCGCTGTTAATCCTTTTCGTTTAGCTGCTGAAGAGCCACATGCAGAAGGTCATTCAACAGGAAAACCCTCTAGCGCAGAGGAGGTTAATGCTCATATCCAACACCACTTAAAAGACGATTATTTCTTTAACTTCTTCCACAATTCAAAAACTGGTGAGAGCTTTGGTTTCCCACTTCCAGTTATTTTAATTGACAATGGATTACATGTATTCTCCGCTTCGGAGTTTGGTCATGGAGAGAAAGTCGTGGAAAAGGGAGGGAATTATTACAAATATTACCACAGCAAGATCTACAAAACGGATGCTGCAGGTACCATCACTTATGATGAAAAGGGTTTCCCGTCAAACAAGAAACCATTAGATTTCTCGATTACAAAAGCTGTTGTAGGTTTAATTTTAGCCGCGATTCTATTGTTCCTAGGTTTCACTAGTTTAGCAAAAACATATAAAAACGGTGCTAATGCCATTCCTAAAGGAATTGGTCGTGTTTTAGAGCCGCTTGTACTTTATGTACGTGACGAGATGGCTATCCCTAACATCGGACATCGTTACAAAGAATTTATGCCGTACCTATTGTCGGTATTCTTCTTGATTTTCTTGTTGAACATCTTAGGTTTGACACCACTAGGTTTAAACGTTACGGGTAATATCTCAGTAACACTGTGTTTAGCCTTGTTTACTTTTATCATTACGAATTTCAAAGCAAATAAAGATTATTGGAAGCACATTTTTTGGATGCCTGGAGTACCAGTTCCATTCAAGTTTGTATTAGCTCCAATTGAGGTTTTAGGTTTATTCACAAAGCCTTTCTCCTTAATGGTTCGTTTGTTTGCTAACATTACAGCAGGTCACACCGTAGTAATGGGATTAATAGCCGTAGTTTACTTATTGCAACACCAATTAACAGTTCCAGGTTCAATCGGTGTATCAATGGTACTTACCTTATTGTTATTCTTCTTAGAGTTATTGGTTGCTTTCTTGCAGGCGTTTATCTTCACCATGTTATCGTCCCTATTCATTGGTATGGCGGTTGAAGAGCACGCACATCATTAATTAGAATTTTTTTGTTAAATATTTATAAATAAATTTCATTATGTACAATTTAATTGGTGCAGGTTTAATCGTTATCGGTGCAGGTTTAGGTTTAGGTAAAATCGGTGGTTCCGCAATGGAAGCTATCGCTCGTCAACCAGAGGCAGCATCTAAAATTCAAACTGCAATGATCATCATTGGTGCGTTATTGGAAGGTTTAGCATTCGGTGCTTTACTTTTAGGTAAATAAGCCAATCAGATTAAAAGAAATGAACATGGCTTGCAACGGTTGGTTGCAAGTTGTGTTTCTAAAAAAAGACAAAAAATAAAAAATAACACATATAGCATTAAATAAATGGACGCGTTAATACATGATTTTTCCCTAGGTTTGTTCTTCTGGCAAGCGATTATCTTATTGATTGTTATCTTTTTGCTAGGAAAATTTGCTTGGAAGCCTATCGTAAATGCTTTAGAGGAGCGTGAGAAAGGAATTGCTGATGCATTAGCATCTGCTGAGAAAGCAAAACTAGAGATGGCTCGTTTGACTAATGAGAACGAACAGCTATTAAAAGAAGCTCGCGAAGAACGTGATTTGATCTTAAAAGAAGCAAAAGAGCTTAAGGATAAAATCGTTGCTGAAGCGAAAACTGCAGCACATGCTGAAGGAAGCAAAATGATCGAAGAGGCTAGACGCCAAATCGAAGATCAAAAGCTTAAGGCACTAGCTGAAGTTAAGAATCAAGTTTCTGCTTTATCTTTGGATATCGCACGTAAAGTATTGACTAAAGAATTTGAAGACCAAAACAAACAAGAAGCATTAGTTTCTGATTTGTTGAAAGATGTTAAATTAAACTAATTGGTTAACGAATTTTAAGCATTAAACTATGTCAGTTTTTAAAGTAGCCTCCAGATACGCCAAATCCTTAATTGATCTATCCAAAGAAAACAACAATTTGGATCAGGTTAAAGCGGACATGGAAGGTGTAGTAAGTGTGATTAAAGGAAGTACGGAATTACAAGCTGTATTGAATAACCCTATTATCAAGACAGACCGTAAAACGGCTATCTTGAAATCTTTATTTAACGATAAAGTTAAACCAGAGATTTTAGCGTTCTTTCAAATTATGGCTAGAAAAGGTCGTGCTGAATTAATCTATGCTACGGCACAGGAATTTATCCGTGAATATAACGAAGTAAAAGGTATTGTTAAGGCAGAAGTAATTTCTGCTGCTCCTCTTTCGGAGGCTAACCTTCAAGCTTTAAGTCAAACCATCGGTCAGCAGATCAATGCTGATGTAAAACTTACCAATAAAGTTGATGCTTCCCTTATTGGAGGTTTCATCGTTAAAGTTGGTGACAGACAGTTAGATGAGAGTATTCAAGGTAAATTGAATAAGTTAGAAAGACATTTTGCAGTACAAGGCATTTAAGCTTTGTATTGGCGCATGAAGATAAAATAGAATAAAAACCCCTTATACGAATTTAAACAATGATAGAGGTAAGACCAGATGAAGTTTCGGCAATTCTTAGAGAGCAATTGTCAGGCTTTAAGTCAGCGGCCGAATTAGAAGAAGTGGGTACCGTACTTCAAGTAGGTGATGGTATCGCTCGTATTTACGGCTTAACAAAAGTTCAATCAGGAGAGTTGGTTGAGTTCCCTAACGGATTACAAGGTATTGTGATGAACTTAGAAGAAGACAACGTGGGTGTTGTACTTTTAGGTGCATCTGATGAGATCAAAGAAGGAGATACAATTAAACGTACAAACCGTATCGCATCTATTAAAGTAGGTGAAGGTATGTTAGGACGTGTTGTAAACACTTTAGGTCAGCCAATCGATGGTAAAGGACCTATCGTTGGTGAGACATATGAAATGCCAATTGAACGTAAAGCTCCTGGTGTTATCTACCGTCAACCAGTAACTGAGCCATTACAGACTGGTATCAAAGCGATTGATGCGATGATCCCTGTAGGTCGTGGACAGCGTGAGTTGGTAATTGGTGACCGTCAAACAGGTAAAACTGCCGTTTGTATTGACACCATTTTAAATCAAAAAGAATTTTATGATGCTGGTCAACCAGTATTCTGTATATATGTTGCTGTAGGTCAGAAAAACTCTACTGTAGCTAACATCGTTCGCGTGTTAGAAGAAAGAGGAGCAATGCCTTACACGGTTATCGTTTCTGCATCTGCTGCAGATCCTGCACCAATGCAGTTCTACGCGCCAATGGCGGGTGCTGCTATCGGAGAGTTTTTCCGTGATACAGGTCGTCCAGCATTGATCGTATATGATGACTTGTCAAAGCAAGCGGTTGCTTACCGTGAGGTGTCTTTATTATTGAAGCGTCCTCCAGGTCGTGAAGCATATCCAGGAGACGTATTCTATCTTCACTCTCGTTTATTAGAGCGTGCTGCGAAAATCAACTCTTCTGATGATATCGCTCGTAACATGAACGACTTACCTGAGTCTATCAAGCATTTGGTAAAAGGTGGTGGTTCATTAACAGCACTTCCAATTATTGAAACACAAGCAGGAGACGTTTCGGCATATATTCCTACAAACGTTATTTCCATCACTGATGGTCAGATCTTCTTGGAGTCAAACTTATTCAACGCAGGTATTCGTCCAGCGATCAACGTAGGTATCTCGGTATCACGTGTAGGTGGTAATGCGCAGATTAAATCCATGAAGAAAGTTGCTGGTACTTTGAAATTAGATCAAGCGCAATATCGTGAGCTAGAAGCTTTCGCGAAGTTTGGTTCTGATCTAGATGCTGCGACTAAAGCGGTATTAGATAAAGGTATTCGTAACGTACAGATCCTTAAACAAGGACAATACTCTCCAGTAGCAGTAGAAAAGCAAGTTGCTATTATCTATGCAGGTACTAAAGGATTGTTCCGTAATGTTCCAGTAAACAAGGTTAAAGACTTCGAAGAAGAATATTTAACGCAATTGGAGCAACGTCATCCAGAAGTATTATCAGCTTTAAAAGCAGGTAAATTCTCTGATGATTTAACAGACGTATTAGAAAAAGTAGCTAAGGAATTAGCGTCAAAATATTAATTAGACATTAGATATTAGACAAGAGATAATAGACGAAAGCTCTTCAGGGAAATAAAGTCTATTATCTATTGTCTGACGTCTCTTATCTAGAAAGAACATATGGCAAACTTAAAAGAAGTTAGAAACCGGATTACCTCCGTATCCTCTACGCAACAGATTACCAAAGCGATGAAAATGGTATCGGCTGCGAAGTTGAAACGTGCTACCAATGCAATCGTTCAATTGCGTCCATACGCAAACAAATTGAGAGATATCTTGGCACAAGTTTCAGCATCAGTTGAGGGAAATAACTCGCCTTTTACCGAAGATCGTATCCCTACAAAGGTGTTGATCGTTGTGGTTACCTCGAACAGAGGATTGGCGGGTGCTTTTAATGCTAACGCCATTAAGACTGCAAATAATTTGATCGCTAATAAATATGCTGATCAATTTGCACGTGGCGATGTAAGCATTATTGCTATCGGTAAACGTGGTCACGATTTCTTCACCAAGCGCAATTTCTCCGTAATTGGTAATCATAACGATCTTTTCAATAATCTTGATTTTGAAAATGTTTCTAAAGTTACTGACTATGTGATGGAACAGTTTAAAGAAGGTAATATTGACCGTGTTGAGGTGGTTTATAACCAATTCCGCAATGCAGCAGTTCAAATTTTGACTTCAGAGCAAATCTTACCTCTTTTGCCTGAGGAGAAAAATGAAGATGTAGCAGAATTGGATTATATCATCGAACCATCCAAAGAAAAAATTATTGAGGAGCTTATCCCTAAAGCAATCAAAATCCAATTATATAAAGCGGTATTGGATTCTAACGCTTCTGAGCATGGTGCTCGTATGACCGCCATGGATAAAGCAACTGAAAACGCAGGCGACTTATTACGTCAGTTGAAACTATCGTACAACCAAGCACGCCAAGCTGCAATTACAACCGAGTTAACAGAGATTGTTTCCGGTGCAGCTGCACTATCCAATGGATAATTAAGAATTTAAATTGTATAAGGAAAGCCGTGATTTATCACGGCTTTTTTATTTGCCATCAACTATATTCTTGACTATTATCCATTATTTGTCAAATTATTAGTTTTCCTCTTGTCTAGATAGCGCTAATTATTACATTTGTAATCACCAAAGCAAACTATTAGTCTACCTACTTGGTTTGACTATTGGCTACTAATTTAATCATCGTAAGGTTTTTTGAGTATGGCAAAGAAGTTATACGTATCGAATTCTACCGAGTCTTCTCGGATGTTTAAGAATGACTTTTTAGAGTCATTGACAAAAGTACACTGGTCTGTTCCGTTGATATTCTGGATTCCGGTTATTATTTATTTTGAATGGAGAGCATTGGTCCTAGGAGCGCTGTCTGTTGAGACCGTAATAGGGTATTTTTTATTTGGATTGGCATTTTGGACATTGGCCGAATATGTTCTTCACCGTTGGGTATTCCATTATGTACCTAGCTCTAAATTTGGGCAGAGAATCCATTTTATATTTCATGGTGTTCATCATGATTTTCCAAAAGACAGATTGCGTTTGGTAATGCCGCTTTCGGCAAGTATCCCCATGGCGGCAATCATATACTTTATCTTCAGCTGGTTTTTTGGGACTTTTACCTTAGCGGCATTCTTTGGAGGCTTTCTATTTGGATATTTAATCTATGATGAGAGCCACTATGCGATGCACCATGCTAACTTTAAATCAGGATGGTTTAAGAAGATTAAGGACCACCATATGCTACATCATTATGCTGAACCTGATCGAGGATTTGGTGTAAGCTCTGCCATCTGGGATAAGGTGTTTGGATCAGGCTTTAATAAAAAGAAATCGATTAAGACCAATGAGGTGAAATCAGTTAAGATTGAACAACCTTCATAAGTCTATACAAAGAAAGAACCCTTGCTCGAGAGCTAGGGTTCTTTCTTTGTATGGTGAATATAATTCCTTACCATCTGATCAGGGCAGAACCCCATGTAAAGCCTGCACCAAATGCCGCTAAACATACCAGATCACCATCTTTAATCTTACCTTCTTCCCAAGCTTCACACAGTGCAATTGGCACCGATGCAGCCGTTGTATTTCCATATTTTTGGATATTATTAAATACTTGGTCATCGTTAAGACCTAAGGTCTTTTGAACGAATTGCGAGATACGCAAATTCGCCTGGTGGGGTATAAGCATATTGATATCCGTAGATTTCAAGTTGTTTTTAGCTAGCGCTTCACCAATTACCTCTGGAAATTTTACTACTGCCTTTTTAAACACAGCTTGACCATCCATATAAGGGAATGCCGATCCATCCTCCAACATTTCTTTGGTCATCAGCATTTGACCCAATTCTACATCTGGCCATTCAGGCATTTCTTCCAAGTAATAACCTGCAGAAGCACCAGGGTAATACATAGCTAATTTCTCTGCATCAGCACCATCCGAATGCAAGTGTGTACTCAAGATACCTTTACCATCTTCAGTTGTAGGTTGTAGCACAACAGCACCCGCACCATCACCAAAGATGACGGAAACAGCACGGCCTCGAGTAGAGAAATCTAAAGCAAAAGAATGTTTTTCAGAACCTACCACCAAGATGTTTTTATACATTCCGGTTTTGATAAATTGGTCCGCAATGGATAAAGCATATACAAAACCGGAACATTGATTACGAACATCTAATGCACCTACTTCTTTCATTCCCATTTCGCGCTGCAATAATACGCCACAACCAGGGAAATAATAATCTGGAGATAAGGTAGCGAAGATGACAAAGTCAATCTCCTCAGCAGTTGTATTTGCTCTTTCTATGGCAATCTTAGCGGCTTCAACACCCATACTTGTAGTAGTTTCACCAATGCGGTCAGCATATCGACGTTCTTTGATTCCTGTACGCTCTTGGATCCACTCATCGCTCGTTTCCATAAAACGAGTAAGGTCATTGTTGGTATATACATTTTTTGGGACATAGTATCCCAAACCTGCTATTTTTGATTGAAACATAGGGTTATTTTAAGTAAACAATTCAGCTAAATTAAAGAATTATTTGAAAAATAAGCTATTTTTGCCTTATGAGCGTAGAGGTTGAACAGGAAACATTTACCCTAGAGGAGATTTTAGCGGCCACTAAGGAATCCAATAAGTTAATTTTATGGAATGATGAGATCAATACATTCGATCATGTGATCTTCTGTCTGATGCATTATTTGCAATATACCGAAGAGGAGGCATCTAAAATTGCTTGGACTGTTCATACCAAAGGCAAGTGTACCATTTTGGAAGGATCCTATACCGAAATGGAAGTCTATCGGAAGATTCTTAAGTCGGAAGGACTAACTGTCTCCATTGAGTAAAAAACCCTTAAATCCTCGTAATAATGCGGTTACGATAGGTTCTATTACTTATTTAATCTGCACTTTTGCGGATGTATGTCACAATCCTACATTCGTATGTTATTTAAGAAAGTATCCATTTCCCTTATTTTTTTACTCCCTTTATTCGTTTTTGCACAGCAAGCAAATATTACCGGTTCCATCGTTAAACAAGATAGTGTAAGTCCTGCTTCAGGTGCTAGCGTAAGTCTTCTATCGACAACCACCCGTGCTTATTTACGAGGACAGCAAACCAATGCTCAAGGTAACTTCACCATAGAAAACGTTCAAGCAGGAACGTATATCTTGCAAGTTAGTTATGTTGGTTTTCAAACCTATACTCGTGAGAATTTTGTTGTTAAAGCCAATGAGCCCATCAATCTAGGAAAGATTGCCTTGACAGAACAAGGACAGCAGATTTCCGAGGTTGTGGTGCAAGGAAGAATTCCAGATCTGCAAATCGGGATTGATAAGAAAGTATTTGATGTATCCCAAAGTATGGTCTCTGTAGGGGGATCTGCACAAGATTTATTAGGTAATGTTCCTACTTTACAAGTACAGAGCGATGGCTCCATTAGCTTACGAGGCTCTTCCAATGTCCGCATTTTGGTAGACGGTAAAGAATCAGCTATGGCAGGTTCAGATATCAATGCATTCCTGCAGTCATTACCAGCAGATGCGATTGCTAAAGTAGAAATTATGACCAACCCATCCGCAAAACACGATGCCGAAGGTCAGTCTGGAATTGTCAATATCATCCTAAAGAAAAACATCCGTACCGGATTAAATGGTTCTGTAAACGCTTCAGGTGGATCTTATGAGAATGCAAATGCAGGGATAACCTTAAATTATAGACCGGGAAAAGTAAATTATTTCGGAAGTTATAACTTCAGCAGACGCAACATGTTGGGTGGCGGATATACCGATAACACCGATTATATCAATGGTAGTATTTCTCCTGCCAGTCCCAGAACGTATTCTACAGATGATAGCAGACGTCAAGGATACAACCATACCATTCGCCTAGGAACGGATATCTATGCTACGGACAAGACAACCTTTAGCTTAGGTGGAAACTTAAGTTTTCGTGATAATAATCGTACGCAGGACATCAATTATTCGTACTGGAATATTCCGGCATTTGGAGAAAACAGCTTCCGTAAGTCTGCTCAAGAGGAGAAAGACTTTGGTGTGGACTTAACATTTGATTACCGTCAGCAATTTAAAAGAGAAGGCGAGGAATTACTAGGAAACATCTCCTTTGGAGATGATCGTGAAGATGGTACAAACAATTTCCATCAAACCTATGCCAGTAACCGCAAGGACTTGCTTCGTGAGAATACAACCTCAGAGCGTGGTAGAAACTGGAATGTCCAATTAGACTATACACTTCCATTTGCTGAAGACCATAAGTTTGAAGCAGGCTATAGAACGATGATCCGTACTTCTAACGATCATCAGTATTCTGAATTGTTCGATACGTTGAGCAATGCTTTTCTTCCCGATTATAAGGTATCGAATGATTTCGATATGACCAGTACAGTACATGCACTCTATGCCAATTACCAAAAGAAATTGACATCTAAATTTGGTGCACAGGTAGGACTACGTGCTGAACAAGCCTATTTAAATTCTACCTACTATTCTTTAGACCCAGCTGTTCCAGCGGATAAACGTGCTACAGATGGTAATTTGGATTACTTTAGAGTATACCCAAGTGTATTCTTAAGCTATGATGTAGGTCAAGGGCAAGGGGATAAAGTTCAGTTAAGTTATACCCGCCGCGTAGAGCGTCCAAGAGGATGGCAGGTAAATCCATTCTTGGATATTTCTGATGAACAGAATTACCGTCAAGGTAATCCGAATTTAATGCCTCAGGATATTCATGCCTTGGAGTTGAGTTTCTCTAAATTCTATCAAAAATGGAATTTTGTATCATCTGCATACTATCGTCGTGTTAATGACATGTTCCAACCTTTCATTTATCCTTCTGAATTGATAGGTGATATCGTTGGTGACCGTAGTAATATCACCTATTCGAAATGGGAAAATGTAGCTGACAATAATTCTATGGGATTTGAATTGATCTCCAAGGTGAATGTATTCTCATGGTGGGATGTTACAGCGAATGCCAACTTGTTCTACATGAATATTACACCTAAGGCAGATTTTGAAGTTCGTTCAGCATCCAGTTTCAACTACCACGGAAACTTGACAACCAATGTGAAATTCACACCAACATTCTCTGCGCAAGTGAGAGGCGATTACCGCAGTGGCATGAAAACCTTACAAGGTGAAATGAAACCAATGGCAGGAGTAGATTTAGCATTGAGAAAGGACTTATTTAACAATAAAGCCAATATCATGTTGAACGTTAGGGATGCTTTCAATACCCGTAAGTTTGAAATGGAGAACTACCTGGTAGATAAGAAAATTGACTTTTCGCACCGTTGGATGCGTAGAATGTTTACTTTGTCATTTTCATATCGTTTCGGAATTCAGGATGTTAGCAAACGCAAGCGTTCAGAAAATAACGACATGGAGGATATGGGAGGCCAACAATTTTAATTCTTGATATTACGATTTGTTTGCCTAAATTTAGCGCTACAAATAAATCAACTACAACTATGAAAAGAAACTTTGCATTTATTTTAATAGGCGCGATAGGTCTAACCTTTTCGGCATGTGCAAGTAAAAATTCAACAGTATCTAAACAAACAAGTCCGGCTTACGAGCTCAACAATTTATCCAAAGTAAACATCAAGGAATTTAAGAAAAACTCCCAAGGAGCTTATGTTCTATTTGATGGATCATCATTGAAAGGATGGCGTGGCTATAACAAAGACCACGTACCTAGCAAATGGTCTATTGACAAGGGCATGTTGAAATTCAGCAAGAACCCTGGAGGTGCTCAAAAAGCAGAAGGAGGAGACCTTATCTTTGCTCATGACTTTAAAAACTTTGAGTTAGAGTTTGAATGGAAAATCTCTAAAGCTGGTAATTCAGGGGTGTTTTTTTTAGCTAAGGAAGTAAAAGGTCAACCTATTTATGTTTCCAGCCCTGAATATCAATTGCTAGATAACCAAAATCACCCAGATGCTAAAATGGGCGTTGATGGGAATAGAAAGTCGGCATCATTATACGATATGATTCCTGCTAAACCGCAGAACTCTTTTCCTGCAGGTGAATGGAACCGTGCAAAGATTGTAGTGAATAAAGGCAAGGTAACACATTTCCAAAACGACGAGAAGGTGGTAGAATATCAGCTGTGGACTCCTGAATGGACGCAACTGTTACAAGCAAGCAAATTCTCTCAAGCAAAATGGCCTTTAGCATTCGAGTTATTAAATAATGTTGGTGGAAAAAGTAAATCAGGTGTCATTGGATTCCAAGATCATGGAGACGATGTATGGTTGAAAAATATCACTGTAAAAGTATTGTAATGATTAATCTAAAGAAATACAGTAAGGAGAGCTTAATGGGCTCTCTTTTTTTTCTAAGCTTTTTTATTTCTTCAGCACAAGAAATTACCTGGAGAAACCCGCTTACTGAGCAAGTTGTTTTAGGACGCTCTAAGGAGCTTAAAGAGTCCGATGGCTATAATCGTCTACCCGCAGCATTAAAGCAAGATGTAAGAGAGCCTGTATGGTATCTCGGCCAACAAGATGCCGGCGTGTATGTGGAGTTTAGTACACCAGCAGAAAACATCTACGTTCGTTATACGGTGAAAGATAAATTGGAGATGGGCCATATGCCAGCAACTGGTGTGAGTGGATTGGATCTATATGCTCAAGATCCTAAAGATAAATCCTGGAAATGGGCACATGGAAAATTCAGCTTTAAGGATACCATCACCTATAACTTCTTGAATATAGGTTCACACCCTGAATACCAATACAGACTGTATCTGCCACTTTACAACCATGTAAAATGGATGGAAATAGGAACCAAGACCGGAGAAGCGATAAGTTTCAAGTCCAATGAAAAGAAACCCATTGTGGTGTATGGAACATCCATAGCGCAGGGAGCATGTGCCACCCGACCAGGATTAGGTTGGACAAACATGTTAGGGCGTAACTTTGATCAACCAGTTATCAATTTAGCATTTTCAGGAAATGGCAGATTGGAACAACCCATCTTGGACTTAATTAATCGAATGGACCCTGCAGTATATATCTTAGACTGCATCCCAAACCTGGCATTAAAAGGTGCTCGTACAGCTGATACCTTAACCAATTTGATTGAAAATGCAGTAAGGACACTCCGTAAGGATCATCCCAACACGCCAATCATCATGACAGCACACAGCTCCAGCCAATTAAAGGATGTTCTAAACCAACATACCAACGAGGAATTTGCTGCAAGCTCAGCTGTAGCCGAAAAAACGATTAAAAGCCTCATCAAAAAAGGCGATAAAAACCTTTATTGGGTGAGCTCTCAAGACATCGGTATGGATATCAATAGTACCGTAGATTATACCCACCCAAATGATATCGGTATGCAAAAGCTGGCGGATGTGTATACGAAGTTGCTGAAAAAGGTGATGAGGTAGATGACAGAGGAAGGACAACAGATGATAGACTTTTTTGTCAGTTTTTATTGGAGAGATTGAAGGAGAGGTGTCCTGGTTTATTGAGACAAAAGTTAATTTTAAGGTAATATGGAATGGTTAGCTTTACAAAAAGCTAACCATTTTTATGTTTGGAGAATTACCTTTTAGAAAATCAGCAAGAGCAAAGTGGTGGGATTATGATAATTCTGCAAGCTATTTTATTACCATTAATATCAGGGATGCTCATCATGTTTTTGGGATGATTGAAAATGAGCGAATGGTATTATCCGAATTAGGTTTATTAGCTGATCGATATTGGAAAGAAATTGATCAACATAATAAGAATATACGTGTAGATTTATTGCAGATTATGCCAAATCATCTGCATGGAATATTATGGTTAAATAAATGTGAAGGTGATTTGAATACGCGGTCGATGCATGCATCGACCCTACATAAAACCTTAAAATCCCAACATCATCAAATCTCCCCTCCAAAAGAGTCAATCTCTACTGCGATACGATCGTATAAATCTGCTGTCTCTAAGGATGCAAAGATTTATTGTCCAGATTTTAAATGGCAAAGAGGCTTTTTTGATAGAATAATTAGGAACAGTGCTGAATATGAACAGATTAAAGAGAATATTCTAAATAATCCAAAAAAATGGAAATCGATTTGATTTATGGAGCTAAAAACATCAATTTAACTGTAGGGTCGATGCATGCATCGACCGCTTAAAAATATCTCCCTCCAATCCTCTGATGTCTCCCCTAAAATATCCTCTGCAATTCCCCAAGATCTTGAATCATATGTTTCACATCCTTGGGTTTTTCTTGTTGTAGGGGGTTAAAGAAAATCGCTTCCAGTCCGGCGTTCATCGCGCCTCGAACATCGGCATCCAAATTATCACCTATCATGACCGCTTCTTCTTTTTTCGCTTCACCGTTTTGCAGTGCATGTTGAAAAATACGGGGATCAGGTTTGTTGATACCTACAATCTCTGAGATAACAATGGTTTTGAAATAAGGAGACAGGTTGCTGTGTGCCAATTTCTTCTCGCAGGCTTCCTTAAATCCGTTGGAAATTAAGTGCAGCTGATACTTGTCTTGCAAGTAGGCTAGGGTTTCATGCGCATTGGGAAAGAGGTTTGTCTTTGTCGGACAAATCTCCAAGTATTCCTCCTCAAAGGCTTCTGGAAACATGGAAGGATCCACGCCCAATTGACTAAAAGTATCTGCAAAGCGTGCTTTACGAAGAGTTGCTTTGTCGATTTTACCATGGTGATACAAGTTCCACAAACGGTGATTATTAGCCGTATAAGTTTCGATAAAGGAATCCGAAGACTCTTGTTGAAAAAGTTCGCTGAAACTGTACTTACCATAGAGTTCGTGTAAGGTCTCCTCGGCATTGCGGTCAAAATCCCAAATCGTGTGGTCTAGATCGAAAAATAGATGTTGTTTGTCCTTAAACATGCACAAATATACGGGCTTTGTGTAGCAAGCTCAAAAGCTATTCTAAGGCTACTGTCATATTATTTTGGTTGTTTTCTTATCCATCAGTATTTAAGTACATTTGCGGTTGAAATAATACGTATGAAAAAGGCTTTATTCCTATTTTATTTCTTGTTCTTTTACGCCATTACCCAATTGCTTTGGTGGGGATTTGTATTGATCAAATTTGAACCAGACCGTAAAGGTATGATTATAGGAGAAGGCTTAATCTTCTTTCTGATTTTCATTTGGGGGGCATTCCGTTTGAAAAAACATGTCAAACAAGAACATGAATACAATCAACAACAGCAGAATTTTCTATTGGCCATCACCCATGAGCTGAAGTCGCCATTGGCTTCGGTGAAGCTTTATATCCAAACCATCCTAAAACGCGATTTAGATCGTGAGCAACAAAAGGTGTTTTTAGCAAATTCCCTGAAAGATATCGAGCGTTTGGATGATTTAGTAGAGAATGTATTGTTGACTACCAAATTGGAGAATCGTGCCTATCAACTTCCCAAAGAGGTGTTCAATGTTTCTGAATTGATTGCGCAGGTGGTCGACCGATTGCAGAAGAATGCCTGCAAATCGCAGGTTATCAAATTCGATATTCAACCGGATATTGAAATTAAAGCCGATAAATTTGCCATCACCAACGTCATCACCAATCTGATTGAGAATGCCGTAAAATATTCACCACCATGTGCAACAGTCTTTGTCAAGCTTAAAGAGGAGGGTGCAAACCTGCTTTTTTCGGTAGAAGATCATGGTGAAGGGATTCCTGATGAAGAAAAAAAACTTATATTTAATAAGTTTTATCGAGTAGGAAGCGAAGCTACTCGTAAAACTAAAGGTACTGGATTAGGGTTATATATCGTGAAGACAGTATTACAAAAGCACCGTGCTTCCATTCGCGTTAAGGATAATAAACCTTCTGGAAGTATCTTTGAAGTAACATTTGAAAACTATGCAAGCTAAACAACGTATACTACTAGTTGAAGATGAAGAGCATCTTTTGGAAGCCATCAAATTAAATTTGGAGCTTGAAGGCTACCGTGTAACGACAGCTACAGACGGTAAGAAAGCCTTAAAGCTGTTCAAAGAAGAACGCTTTAACCTGATTATCTTGGATGTGATGATCCCTGAGATTGACGGATTCCAAGTGGCTGAAACCATTCGTTTACAGAACTCTGAAGTTCCTATCATGTTCTTGACTGCCAAGAATAGTTCAGAAGACCGTATCACTGGCTTGAAAAAAGGAGCGGATGATTATTTGGTTAAACCATTCAATCTGGAAGAGTTAATCCTGCGTGTGAGCAACCTTATCCGTAGAGGAATGAAGGGTGATGATTTAAAGGAATTAAACTCTTACACCATCGGTGATAAAACCATCTACTTCAATTCTTTTGAATTGCATCATGCTGACGGAACGATTTCTTCTTTAACCAAGAAAGAAACCATGTTGTTGAAGCTGTTGATTGAACGTAGAAATGAAGCCGTATCGCGTGAGCAGATTTTAGAGACAGTGTGGAACTACGATGTTTATCCATCAACACGTACGATCGACAACTTTATCCTTACTTTCCGTAAGTATTTTGAGCCTGATCAGAAACATCCGATCTATTTCCATTCCATCCGTGGTGTAGGGTATAAGTTTACAGATAACCAACACTAAGGGCAAGATTTAAGGACGATGACGAACAATGCTCGTAAAATAGTAATCGCCATAGCGATTGCTTTTCTATTGTATGCGATCTATTCTAAGCATTACAACATTGCCGTATATATCTTTGGAGGGATTGCTTATTTGGTTTGGAGTTACCTCAAGGAAGGTACGGTTTATTTAGCAACCCAGGCATTCCATAAACAAGATTACGAAAAGACAAAATCGCTATTAGCCGAGATCAAGAATCCGGACCAATTGCGTAAAGGGCGTCGTAATTTTTATGAATTTATGATGGGCAATATCGCCTTGAAAGAGGAACGCATTGAAGAGGCGGAATACCATTTTCAATTAGCGTCCAGATTGCCTTGGCGCAAGGATAATGAAAAGGGAATGGTCTTGATCAATCTGGCAAATATTAATCTGCGTAAGCAAGATTACGAACGTGTAGTAGCCTACCTGGATTTAGCAGAGAAGTTAAAACTAACCGCCAGACAAGTATCCATTATTGAAAAAATTAGAAACGAAGTAAATAAACATATATAGTGAACAATTTAAAGAATGATCTACTGATCCGTGCTGCATTATCGCAGCCTACGGAAAGACCTCCTGTATGGATGATGCGTCAAGCAGGACGGTTTATGAAAGAATATTGGGAAATTAAGAACAAATATTCTTTCTTGGAAATGTGCAAAACACCAGAGATTGCGGCAGATGTAACCATGTTGCCGATTGATCTATTGGGTGTTGATGCTGCCATTTTGTTCTCAGACATTTTAGTAACAGCAGAGGCAATGGGAGGTGACCTTTCCTTCGAGCAAGGTGTAGGGCCGCGTTTTGCTAACCCGGTTAGAAACTTAAAAGATGCTGAAAACCTTTCCGTAGATTGTTTGGATAAATTGCAATACGTAGGCGATGCTATTCAAGTTATTCAACAACGCTTAGATGGAAAAGTGCCTTTGATCGGTTTTGCCGGTGCGCCTTTCACTATCTTGAGCTATTTGGTTGAAGGTGGTTCTTCTAAAGACTTCAAATTAACCAAAACCTTATTGAACAATGAGCCTGAATTAGCGCATTATATCCTTCAGAAAATTGCAGATGTAACCATTGCTTATTTGAATATGCAGATTGAGGCCGGTGTTAATGCCCTTCAATTATTCGATAGCTGGGCTTTGGCATTATCTTGGAATGATTACCAAGAGTTTGCCCACAAATACAATAAGTACATCATTGAAAACTTAAATCGTCAAAATGTGCCTGTCATCTCTTTCTGTAAGGGAAGCTCGGTGTTTGCACCTTTGATGGCAGAAACAAATCCTGATGTCGTATCCGTAGATTGGAATGCTGATTTGTTGAACATTAAAAAATCCTTGCCAAAAGGAATGGCAGTTCAAGGTAACTTAGATCCTTTCGTATTATATGCAGATAAGGCAGTTATCAAAAAGAAAATCCTTGATCTTTTTGAACGCATGCGTGGTGAAGAAGGATTTATCTTCAACTTGGGACATGGAATTATGCCAGACATCCCATTTGATAATGTAAAATATGCTGTAGAGGTTATCAAAGATTTCCGCTACTAAAATAAAAGAAAGCTGAACCCCAACCGGTTCAGCTTTCTTGCTTCTAAACCAAACTGAAGGATTCCCCAAAAATACCTTTACCCAAAATCCTGACGACTTTTTTCAGCTGCATTTATTTTACAAAACATGATCCCTTTTAAGGAATTGTACAGATTACTATTCCTTTGAAATTCCTTCTACTTAAGGCCCTATCAACCTCGTGTTTTCCTTCAGTTTGCTTCGAGAACCCTAAGGAATTTCTAAGGATTTAATACGGATCTTGTTCGGATCTCGTTCGCTTCTAACCGAACGAGATCCGAAGGAGTTCCGAACAAGTTCCGAAGGAGATCCGAATAAGTGACGAAGAAAACCCTTGTGAGAGACCGCTTCGCTGCTAAATGTGAGATATGAGATATGAGATAGAAAGGGAGTTAAATGTGGGTTATAAGTTGGGATTTTCCGTTTCATGTAGGGCGATGCATGCATCGACCGCTAATAGATAATATCCTAAACCTCACCTCTAGTGTTTGTTGTTTACATCCTGAATCGAAGATGAAGGAACTTTAAACAATGCATTTAGATTAAGTAAATAGGTTGAAATATAGTTAGTTAAAAGGCGGTCGAAGCATGCTTCGACCCTACAGTTAGGGGAATTATCTCCTATATTTTCACGATTGTTTGTAGGGTCGATGCATGCATCGACCGCTAATAATCAATACCCAAATACCTTAATTCAAATCTTTTTTCAGTGTCCGAATTCTATTGTCTGAATTCTGTTGTTTTTCATAACAAATAACGGGCAGACATTCCGCTCGTTTTCATCGGGGATAAACCCCTCTTCAAACTCGCAGAGTACTGCCCCTACCTAGCGTGCTATCTATACAATTAACTAACCGCCCAATAGCCCGCCACGCGTAGGGGCAGCACTGAGCGCAGCGGAATGTCTGCCCGATTTAAAAATAGATGTGAGACCGCTTCGCTGCTAAATGTGAGATATGAGACCGCTACGCTATTAGATATGAGATGTGAGACCGCTTCGCTGTTAGACGTGAGACAACAGACACAAGCCAGCAAAGATTAACTCTTCAAATCTATTTGATATAGATGTTGATTTTCTACGATTCTGTATGTGCTTTCCTTTGAGTTTTCTAGTATATCATTAGATTTTCAAAACTTGTGTCATATAATCATATTTGATTATAATATTCCTATTTTTGAAGTTTATTACCATAAAATGCTTTATTTATACGCAAAATCGATCCATATTATCTTTGTTGTTTGCTGGATGGCTGGATTGTTTTATATGCCTCGTTTATTTGTTTACCATACGGAGGCCAAACAGAAATCTGATTTGGAATACCAGGTATTGCATAAGCAATTCATCACTATGGAGAATCGTTTGTGGTGGGTTATCACGACGCCTTCCATGTACTTGGTGGTTCTATCTGCGTTGGTTATGCTGTATGTTAGTCCGGGTTTGTTGAGTATGGGGTGGATGCATGTGAAGTTGAGTTTTGTTGTCCTATTGATCATCTATCATTTTATTTCTCAAAAAATCATGTATAAGCTTCGAGATGGTGTTTCCACATGGACATCTACCCAGTTAAGGCTCTGGAATGAGGTTTCTACCATTATCCTTTTTGCGATTGTCTTCTTGGTGGTGTTAAAATCTGCCTTAGGATGGGTCGTGGCTGTAGCGGGATTGGTAGGATTGGCCGTATTATTAATGATTTTGGTAAAACTCTATAAACGATATAGAAAATCGAAAGGTGAACAAGTTGACTAGTTAGCTGTTTAATAAGAAAATTATATGAAGAAGCTTTTAACACTCTGTATTGTCCTATGTTTTATGGCATCGGCAAAGGCGCAGGACCATAAATGGGCATTTGGTTTTTATGGTGATGTGCAATTAGAAGATGCGGCTTACGACGCCAGTTTTGGTGTTCAAGGACGCTATGATCTGGATGTCAGGCAATCTTTGCAAGCTCAAGTTCATGGACGCGGTGATTATATCGCTTTGGGAGCAGATTACCTGGTTCAAATCTTCAATAAAGAAAAATCAAAGTTCAATATTTTCTTAGGACCTGGTATCAGTCAGGATTTTTATACCTATGAGTTCACGAAAGATGGTGAGGTTGAAGGACCTATTCGTCGTAAGGAAAACTTTACCAAGGCTGTTGGGCAAGCAGGATTAAGCTATTACTTCCCTGAAGTCGATCTTTCTATTTACGCGGGATACAAATTGAAATATCAATTTAAAAATGAAAAAACCGAACCCAATTACTTGATGTTCGGTGTAAGATATCATATTTGGTAATGTTTTGGAGATTTATACTAATCTCCAAAACATAGATATTTTATTTCCAGGTATTCCTCCAAGCCATATTTCGAGCCTTCTCTACCTAATCCAGATTGCTTTACCCCTCCGAATGGAGCAGAAGCATTGGAAATTAATCCAGCATTTATTCCAACCATACCTGCCTCTAGCTGATCGGCAACTCGGAAACATTGTCTTACATTTTCACTGAAGAAATAGGCTGCCAATCCAAAAGGAGTATCGTTCGCTAAAGCTATTCCTTCTTCTTCCGTCTTAAATTTAAACAAGGCACAAATTGGTCCGAAAGTTTCTTCCTCTGCCACCAAGCTGTCCGGGCTAACATTGGATAAAACGGTAGGCTCATAGAACAATCCTGTTATTGCTTTTCCACCGGTTTCTACTTTTGCTCCTTTTGCTATAGCATCTTCCACATGCTCCTTTACTTTATCCAAGCCTGCTTGATTGATCAATGGCCCTACTTGAGTAGGTTTCTTTAGACCATCGCCTACTTGTAATTTCTTAACGGCAGCGGTTAATTTGGAACAGAATTCGTCATATACTGCTTCCTGCACATAAAATCTATTGATAGAAACACAAGTTTGACCTGTATTTCTGAATTTCCCGGCTATTGCACCAGTAACTGCTTTGTCTATATCAGCATCGTTAAACACCAAGAATGGTGCATTTCCACCAAGTTCTAAGGATATTCTTTTGATGGTAGATGCCGCTTGTTCCATTAAAGTCCTTCCGACTTCGGTAGATCCGGTAAAAGATATCTTCCGGATCAGTTCGCTAGTAGCTAATTCCTTTCCAATTCCCTTGCTGTCCTTGGAAGTAATAACATTTAAAACGCCTTTAGGCAGTCCCGCCATATCCGCAAGTTTCGCTAGTGCAATAGCGGAAAAAGGAGTTTGAGAGGCCGGTTTTAATACCACGGTACATCCAGCTACTAATGCAGGTGCTACTTTTCTGGTGATCATCGCCAATGGGAAATTCCATGGTGTAATCGCTGCGACGACTCCCACTGCTTGTTTGATGGTCTGCAGATGAGCATTTCCGGCTAATGATGGTATGGTCTCTCCATAGGCTCTTTTTCCTTCTTCGGCAAACCATTCCATAAAGGAGTTAGCATAATCCACTTCAGTTTGCGACTCATTGATGGGTTTTCCGCTCTCTAAGGTCATGATCTCCGCCATTTCAACTCTATGTTCATTAATCAAATTGAAGAGCTTACGAACGATCTTACAGCGTTCTCCAACTGGGGTGGTGCTCCAGCTCTTAAAAGCCTTATGTGCGGTTTTTATATATTTCTGACAATCCTTTACCGTTAGATCGGGCAAAGAACCAATGGATTTTAGTGTAGAAGGGTTAATGACTTCGAAAGTTTTGTCTGATTCAACAAAAGAGCCATTGTGGTAAGCTTTCTCTATAAGAAGGGAGTTTTTCATGATACTGTATTTTTAAGGAGAACATCCTTTGAGAAGGAATGTTTTACTAAAATAGTGACCAGTAAGTCACAATTGAATTAAATAAAAATGGAGGCTTTCGACCTCCATTTTATATGTTTACAGATTGCTTAGGGTATGACCCATGCGATCTCTTTTAGTTTTCAAGTATTCTTCGTTGTATTGGTTGGGTTGAATTTCAATAGGTACATTATCTACGATTTCAAGACCATAACCAATTAATCCAGCTCTTTTAGTCGGGTTATTGGACATCAAGCGCATTTTGGTAACTCCCATATAGCGCAAGATTTGAGCTCCAACACCATAGTCACGTAAATCTGCTTTGAATCCTAATTGAAGGTTTGCATCTACGGTGTCAACACCTTGCTCTTGCAATTTGTATGCATGCAATTTGTTGATCAGCCCAATACCTCTACCTTCTTGATTCATGTAGACGATAATTCCTTTGCCTTCTTGTTGGATCATTTCCATTGCTTTATGCAATTGTGGTCCACAATCACAACGGCATGATCCAAAGATATCTCCTGTAACACAAGAGCTGTGCACACGTACTAATACCGGTTCATCTTCTTTCCATTCGCCTTTGTAAAGAGCTAAATGTTGTTCACCAGTGTTTTTCTGTGTAAAAGCTTTCATTTTAAAGTCGCCCCATAGCGTTGGCATATCTACAGCAACCTCTTCTTGGATTAAGGTGTCGTGTTTTAAGCGGTATTCAATAAGATCTTCGATACTGATGATTTTCAGGTCAAAGCGTTCAGCAACTTTAATTAAGTCGGGAAGTCTAGCCATTTCACCATCATCTTTCAAGATTTCAACCAATACCCCAGCAGGTTCAAATCCTGCTAAGCGAGCTAGGTCGACCGATGCTTCGGTATGACCAGTACGGCGCAATACACCACCATCTTTTGCAATTAAAGGGAAAATATGTCCTGGGCGTCCTAATTCTTCAGGACGGATATTAGGGTCAATTAAGGCTTTGATTGTTTTGGAACGGTCAGATGCGGAAATACCAGTCGTACAACCATAACCTTGTAAATCTACAGAAACCGTAAAGTTTGTTTCATAGACTGCGGTGTTCTGGTTAACCATCAGGCCTAAGTTCAGCTCACGACAACGTTCTTCAGTTAATGGAGCACATACAAGACCACGGCCATGAGTAGCCATGAAATTGATGATTTCAGGGGTAGCATTACGAGCGGCAGTAACGAAATCACCCTCATTCTCGCGGTCTTCATCATCAACTACGATAATTACTTTTCCTGCTCTTATATCTTCGATTGCTTCTTCAATCGTGTTCAATTTGATATCCATCTGTTTCAAATAAGTGTACAAAGGTAACGGTAAATTGGGACTTATTTATAAGTAAGTTGTCATAAATATGCTTATTGAACGCCTCTTAGCTATTTTTACTGCTGCTAATTGTTGCATTCCGCACCTCCTTAGGGCGAATACCGAAATGATCAAAATAAAGCTTGCTGAAATGATGTGGATACTTGAATCCAGCAAGAAAAGCTATTTCTTTGATTTCTAGATTTGTTTTCAATAAAAGACCTTGTGTATATTCCATCCGCTTTCTACGTATATAAGCAAATACTGTTTCCGAGTATAGCTCTTTAAAACACTTTTTTAGTTTGAATTCATTGATTCCGAATTGTCGGGAAATTTGAGCTAAGTGTAAGTCTTGAGCAAAATTGATGTTTAGGAAGGATTTTATTTCCTCCAGAATACGCAGATCTTGTTCAGGCCATTCCACAAACTTTAATCGATTGCAAGCACCACAGAAAACAGATAACAGCAGTTCAATAGCTTTGGATTTAATGAAATCAACGGCGAATTCTGATCTATAGGTATGAGTCAATAATTGTTGAATGATTTGCTCTTGTTGTGGCTGAATCAGATTTGCCTTTCGAAAAAGCGTACAATTGCTCAACTTGAAATGATTAATCAATTGGTCTTTATCATATCCTTGGGAATGCAACAAGGCAAGTAGGAACTCTTCCTTAAAATACAGCTCCAATACTTTTCTGGAATGCGTATAAGTTAACTCGCCTTTGGTGTTTTCCATGAAGATGAATTGGAAATGCTTAGCCGGTATTTCAATAGGTTCACCATGGTAATTGTGAAAATAGGAGTGACCCTCGAGTTCAAACTGCACTTTTATAAGAGGTTTGCCATGCTGAACTAATAGTTGAAAGGGGTTTTCCAAGTTCCACTCATAATAGAAAATATGTAAATCCGGATATTGGGAAGACCAGACCTGACCATCAAAACAGGAATTCTCCACCTGCTTTTTCTTCCATCCATGCAGGTTGTTCTTAGGATCATCTTGCTGGTACATGTCCGTTTGGATGGTTTTTCCAAATAGATCATCCAGTACTACGCGCTTTAAATTATCCTTCATTTGTTATCGTTTATCCCTTAGCTGTTATTCCTGCGGTAACAAAAATAATACTTTTGCGCAGTTGTTTATAATTATTCTAAATAAGTTTATGTATAAAATTTTTACTTTGAAAGCTTCCCTAGCTTTTTTATTAGTCACACTATTACCGATTTGGTTGTTTGGACAATCAATAGGGACAATTAACGGAGAGGTTATCACCAAAGACGGTAAAGCGCTCGCTTATGCCTCTGTCCGAATAAAGGATACTAAAATTAGTTCTTCGGTTCAAGCTGACGGTCATTTTTCTTTACAGGTACCAGCTGGCCATCATGTTTTTCAAGTTACTTATGCCAATTATACAGTCTTTGAAGAAGAAGTGGATGTTAAATCGGGTGCAGTTCTGGAATTAGCAAAGATTGTAGTTCAGGCCAATTCGACTCAATTACGAGAGATTGTTGTGTCGGATATACAGCGGAATAAATTTGCCCGTAAGGAAACGGAGGGCGTGGCGAAGATGCCTTTAGCAAACTTGGAGAATCCGCAAGTATATAGCGTGGTTACCAAGGATTTGATGATGGAATTGGGGGCTACGGATTATATTTCAGCCTTGTCTCAGAGTCCAGGAGCAGTTATATCCAATGGTATTAATGATAGTGGTAACGGGATTACTATGCGTGGTTTTACCAATTCAAGTAATGCAAGCTCGGGTATGGTAAGAAATGGAATGCCTGTAAGCTCAAGGGCCGTATCTGAGGTGTTTAATCTGGAAAGAGTAGAGGTGATTAAAGGTCCGTCTGCCACTTTATTTGGAGCACAGACTCCAAGCTACGGCGGATTAATTAATAATGTAACGAAAAGGCCATTTGAATCTTTCCGAGGTGAAGTAAGCTACCTGACAGGCAGCTTTGGGATGAATAGATTGACTGCTGATGTCAATACACCTTTAAATGAAAACAGAACCGCACTTGGTCGCTTCAATGTGATGGGAACATTGAATAATTCTTTCCAGAACGAAGGACGTGAGCGATCAATGGGATTTGCCAGCAGTTTGTTGTTTAAGGCCAATAGTCGTTCTACTGTACGCTTCGATATGGATATCTATAATACGACCAAACCTTTGGTTGCATTACTTCGAAATACCAATAAGCTGTCCTATACAAATATGAAGGAATATCCAATGCCACATGATCGCTCCTTTACTTCAAATGATGTGGCAACAGCCCGTAGCAATATCAATATTGGAGCTGAATTGGAATATAAGTTATCCGAGAATTGGACTTCACATACTTCTTATTTATTTAATAATACCGGAGATAAGGGTTCTGTCTTTATGGTGCCAATGATCGTTGATGATCAACGTGTGGAACGCCGATACCGCATTTTTGATGATTATTCCTTGAACTTTACAGCTATTCAGCAGAACTTCAATGGGGCATATGAAATTGCAAAAGTGAAAAACAAAGTCTTGCTGGGATTGGATGCCACCCTATTTACGGATAAGAGCACGTATATGGTTCCATATTTTGCGATCCTGGATACAGTTCGTGTTACAGATCCGGTATGGAAGCCATTAACTAGAGCGGATGTTGATGCTTCTAGACCAAAACGTAGTCATGGGGATGGTGTAGATGAGAGTAAATACCAAGTTTACAGTGCGTACGTATCGAATGTAACTAATATTTCAGATCGACTATTTGTGATGTTAAGTGCTCGGGTAAATGCTTTCCGACAAGGATCTCTACGCCAGTATAATCCTGGACAACCTGAAGTGCGTGATGAGAACGGTAAAATCGAGCAAAAGGAGACCAAGCCATCTTACAAAGAAGTGGCTGGTTATAATCAAGTGAATGTTTCACCTAAAATCGGGATAGTTTATCAACCGATAAAAGATCAAGTTTCCGTTTTTGCCAATTACATGAACAGCTTTAGAAATATCCCTCCTTCGCAAGGGATTTCTAATCCCTTGGATGATAATTCCGCTCCAGAATTACAAAAATGGAAACCGGAACAAGCCTATCAATTTGAGGTGGGAACAAAATTGGAATTGTTTGGTGATAAACTGAATGCGACCCTGAGCTACTACGACATTACAGTTAAGGATAAGTTGAGGACGGTGTTAAATGACGTGAGTGCTCAAGATGGTGAGTTAAACAGTAAGGGTTTTGAAGTCGATATCATTAGTAGCCCGGTGCGTGGATGGAATATCATTGGGGGTTATGGCTACAATGACAACAAATACACGAAAAGCGAAGCAAACTTAGTTGGTAAAAGATCAGCATGGTCTCCAAAGAATGTCGCCAATTTATGGACATCCTATAAGTTTTTAGACAATGGTCTTAAAGGCTTGGGATTTGGCGCTGGACTAAACTATCAAAGTGAATCGATCATGAACATACAGGATGATTTTTACATCCCTGCAAGCACGGTAGTTAATGGTTCTGTATTCTACGATCAAGCAAAATATCGCCTGGGGTTGAAATTCAATAACCTGACAAATTTGAAATACTGGGATCTTTATGGGAAACCACAAAAGCCATTTGAATTCCTGGCAAATATCTCATTTAAATTCTAATCCATAAATCATAGGTACGAGTTGTTCTGGGTGAAAGCCCAGGCAACTTTTTAACATTAAACAAGATGCCTGAATTTCAACTCAAAACAAAACCTAAGCAAGCGACAGTTGCGACAAAGGTTTCTGCCCCTGCTAAGAAAAAGGGAAAAAAATGGTTTACAAGATTAAACGCCTGGCTGCATTTATGGCCAAGTATTGTTTCTGGACTTATTTTGGTTTTCGTTTGTTTGACGGGAACCATTATCGTTTATTGTGATGAGTTGTTGGATTTCTCAGCAGGAAAGGCTACTCATGTAAGCATCGGGAAAGAGAAAGTAACTTCAGACCAAATTCTGGGGGCAATACATCAAGCAGATTCAAATCTGCAAATATCTGAAGTGGTATTCTTTCAAGATCCAAGTCGTTCCATCCGGGTGAGAGCTTTCCATAAGGAGTCGGAAAAGTTAAACTTTGTCTATGTAAATCCTTATACCGCAGAGATCCTGAAGATTGATTATACAGGACATTTCTTTTACATCACAGCCCATCTGCATTCCAATATGTTGATGGGGAAAGTAGGAGGTTGGATTGTCACCATAGCGACCATCATCTTCTTTATCAGCTGTGTGACAGGATTAATCTTATGGTGGCCAAAACGATGGACCAAAAAGACAAGACAAGATAGCTTCACCGTAAAGTGGAAAGCTAAATTCAAAAGATTGAATTACGATCTGCACAATGTCTATGGTTTCTATTCCTTACTCCTTTGTTTCGTACTGAGCTTGACAGGGCTGATCATTTTCTTTCATCCCTTAGGTGAGTTAATCGTTGGCTCCTTTGGTGGTTCAGCTGAGCATATGGAGAAGGTGTTGCCCAAGGTTCAGGAGGAGAAGAAATCAGTTGATTATGCACAATTGGCTTACCAGAGCTTGGAAGAACACCCTGATAAAAAGAATGCTGGTATATGGGTCTATGGATTAAAAAAGGTCGGGGCCTATGATTTTAGGCTAGGTGTTAGTGGTCTAAAGAGTACTGAAAACCTAAAACATGTGGTTTATGACCGTTATACCGGAAAGAAAATAGATGTGGAGCAGCCCTATATCATTCACGAAGAGGTGGAGAATACCGTATGGCAACTGCACATGGGGCAATGGTGGGGACAGTTTGGGAAGCTGTCTACCTTTCTTGCAGGAATTATCGGGACATCATTGCCAATTACAGGTTTCTTAATCTGGTGGGGGAGAAGAAAGAAGAAAAAAAGACCTGTACGGAATTAATATCTATACTATGAAAAAACAAGATTTTATTATGCCAAAACTAATTAAACTATGCTATTACATCAGAAATTATTCTTGTTTTTTATGTTTTTATCCAGCTTGGCTAATGCGCAATCGGGAATAAAAGCCCAGGTTGTCAACGAGGACAATAAGCCAATGGCTCAAGTAAGTATTCAAGTTCAAAATAATAAAAGTCAACTCGTAAAAGAGCTTACAACCGATACGGATGGTTCGTTTTCCATCAATTTACCAAATGGAAATTACACGCTCAGATTAAGTTACTTGGGTTATGAGGATACAACCATAAATGGAATTGTAGCGGAAAATAAATGGACGGATTTGTTGCAAGTTGCTTTGCATCCAGATTTGCAGGTGATAGATGCGATCACCATTAAGGCTAATAAGCCGCTAATTGAACAGAAGACAGATCGAATGGTTATCAATGTGGCTAATTCGGTTCTATCAGATGGGTTGACCGCCCTGGAAATATTACAACGGTCACCTGGCCTAAATGTGGATGATGATGGCAATATCATCATGCGTGGGAAATCCGATGTTGCGGTCATGATCAATGGTAAACTTTCCTACCTATCGCAGAAGGAATTAGTAACCTTATTGCGTGGTACATCATCTTCATCCTTACAGAGTGTAGAGTTGATCACCAATCCTTCAGCAAAGTTTGACGCGCAAGGCTTAGGGGGGATCATCAACATCGTGATGAAGACGGAGAAGAGAAAGGGAATTAACCTTTCATTGAATGGCTTTGGAGGTGCTGGGAGAAAGGCGCGCTATGGCACTGGGGTTAACATGAATGCACAAATAAATTCATGGAATTTTCAAGGCTCTTATGAGCATGCATATAGAGGTGAGGAAGAATACCGAAGTTTTGATCGCTTTTTTGAATCACGATGGTCAGAGCAATACTCCAAAACATCGGAGCCACTAAAAACGAACAACCTCAAGGTTGGTGTTGATTTTATACCTAATGAAAAGACCAATCTGTATTTCCTTTGGTCTGCTGGGTTTGGAACATATGATAACTTCAATCAAGGTTATAACAATATCTTGTTGAATAATGGTCAGATGACTTCTAATTCTTTGACAGATAATACCAATCTGAGCAAATGGAACAATCATAACCTAAGTCTAGGATATCAACAGCGCATGAACAGTAGGGATGATCAGTTAAGTGTTGATATCGATGTGATGAAAGCCGACTTTGATGCCGATCAATTGTTGATTGCTGATTTTCAAAAAACAGCTACCCAAAATCCATACTTGTCCAAACGAAAGAATAAAACACCTTCAACAACTAAATTATTGGTTGCTAAAGCCGATTATTTGATGCACTTATCCAATAAGCATCGACTTGAATTTGGCGCAAAGAGTAGCTTTATGAATGCAGATAATAATGCGATTAATGACACATTACGGGCGAATGAGTGGGTACAAGATCTACATACAAGCAATCACTTCTTGTATGAGGAACAATTGCATGCTGCTTATTTGAACTATGGTATGGAGGCTAATGATTGGCGTCTGCAAGCAGGTCTGCGTATGGAGAATACCGATGCCCTAGGGAATCAATTGACCAGTCAATTAAAAAATCCTAAAAAATATACAAATTGGTTTCCGAGTTTAAGTCTTGGAAAAAAAATTAGTGATCAGCATCAGCTGCAACTTTCTTATAGTAGGAGGATTAACAGGCCCGATTATGACGATTTGAATCCCTTTCGATATTATGTGGATGCCTTTGTCTATTTCGTGGGAAACCCTTTGTTACAACCCGAATTGGCGAATGGCTATGAGTTGAACTATAGTTTTAAAAATAATTTACACCTATCCTTATTTTATACCGATGTGAAGGATGTGATGACCTCAGTTTTAACACAGGTGCCAGAGGAGAATTTGACTATTCGTACTGTTGCAAATGTCAAAGGGTTTAAGAATAAGGGGATGAATTTGAATCACTCTTTTAAGCCTACAAACCTCTGGACGAGCATTAACAATTTGAGTTTGTATGAGAATTATTATTTCGGGGCCTTTAATCAGGATGTTATTGATAATCGGGGTTGGAGTTTGAGTGTTCAATCGAATAATAGCTTTGCCTTGCCTAAGCAGTGGACAGTAGAGTTGAATGGACAGTTTAATTCAGCCGAATCCGACGGGGTATTTAAAAGGAAGCCTTCTGGATTTGTATCCTTGGGTTTGCAAAAGAAATTAATGAACGATAAGCTGACATTAAAATTAGTGGGCAATGATTTGTTTAAAACCATGCAATATCAAACCACGTCCAATGTGGGTTCGGTAAGAATGAATCAGAACTTTAATTTGGATTCCCGGACGTTTATCTTCTCCTTAAGTCTACGTCTTGGGAAAGAATTGAAAGGACCTGCTAAAGATAAAGGACCTTCGGAGGAGCAAAGCCGAGTTCGAGGAGGGTCTTAAAATAAACTATAAAAGCAGAATAATGAGTTAAGACTTGCTTAACTCATTATTTTGTTTCTTTTTGTTGAAAAAGGCGACTATCTTTTTCCAGAGAGCCTCTAACTTCATTTTATATTGATCGGCATCAAATAGTTTAGAATCTGTTGTCGATTTGTACGTCAAGAATATGGCTAATGGGGTAAGGACAATTATGGCCATCCACATGCCCCACATAGGAGCCAAACTAGCGTCTTTTGCGGCCTTCTCAGACACTGTTGCTATAACGTGGTAGATCAGGAAGAAAATGATCGCCATAACGACTGGGAGCCCTAAACCACCCTTACGGATGATGGCACCTAAAGGTGCTCCAATACCAAATAATAAAAGACAGGATACAGCCAGCGTAAATTTCCTATGCCACTCAATATCGTATTTAATATCCTTATCGGCATAAGGTAAATATTCCTGTTTCCTTATCTCCGCATTCTCTTTGATTTGTCTTGCTTGTCCTATAGCATTACTGATAGCCGATCTACGGTCTGTCATTTTCTCCAGGTCAGCAAGGTTAACCTTGGCAGGTACTAACTTCGATTTATTCTCGTGATAATAAGGAGAGAAGAAATTGATATAACGCTTTCCTTCTAGATAATTTACTTTGGAGATACTATCTAATGCAACCCTATTGGAGTCGGAGTAATGCTTCAATTGCCTTAGGTTCAGCATCTGGTGGTGATCTTTAAACAAGTCCTTATCAGTCTGGTTGAAGGCAAAGCTTTCCATATCAAACTTCTTGGTTGTTTCTTTGAATCGAAAACGAGTGAATTGTTGTCTAGGATCGTATCGTTTAGCGTTTTCGACATTTTTATCCTCATATCGTACACCATCTATTAACTCCAGCAACATGTATTTGTTATCCGCCGAGTTCTGTATATAGCCCTCTTTAGCAAAGATGACATTATTGGCAGTTCCTCCTGAAGGGTGCTCATAGATCATCAAATCGTAAAGGATCGTTCCTTCTTCGTTTTTGCTTTTAGCACGAATAGAATAGCCCGGGATAGTACTGTTGAATACACCGGGTTTCACTAAGAAATCGGCTTTTTTCTTACGAACATCGTATAATAGGGATCCCATTTTCAGGTTGACAACAGGAAGGATGTAATCGGAGAAAAAGAAGGATCCGGCACTGAAGAGTCCCACAACCACAAAGAGCGGCGTCATTGCTTTACGTAAGGATACCCCTGCTGCCTTAATAGCGACCAATTCATAGCTCTCACCCAAATTACCGAAAGTCATAATGGACGATAGTAACATGGATAGGGGAAGGGCCATACTTAATTGAACAGCGCTTTGGTAACTCAGCAACTCTAAAATAACATACCATTGGAAACCTTTACCAATCAGGTCATCGATATATTTGAAGAGGAATAACATCAGCAAGACAAACATCACAATAAAGAATGTCACCAAGAATGGTTTGATGAATGCTTGTAATATCAATAAATGAATTTTTTTCATGCTGTTGTTCGCCTAATCCTTATTTCCAATGTTTAAATTGCTGTGGATTTTTGCAAAGATACATTTTTTATCAGGCTTTAAGTGTTATAAAAGCGTTAATGATAAGGGAAATTGGATGGGTTTTGCTGCGGTTAGATGTAGATTGTTTCGGTTTAGAAACAATATACCCGATAAGGGTTTTACGGCTTATCGGGTATAAGAGAAAAGCTTTAAGCTCCAATAACTCTTTGTAAATATCCTATGGAGTTATTCCAAATCTGTTTTCTGTCTTCGAGGTTATCATCTTTAACGAAGTCTGTAACAGCTAATGCTACATCATTAGTCAATTCATCTTGAATAATTTCAATTTCAAAGTAGTAAGGTTCATCGTCCAACCACTTAAACTTCACACTCTTGTTTTCTTTAACAGAGATGAGTTTAGCACGGTGTGATTCGTTGTCCCAAATAAATTCATATATCCCATCATGGAAGTTGACATCATCAGCAAACCATTGCGCTAACTCGTTAGGCTCCTGTAGATATGGGAACAAAATCCTTGGTGAAGAATTCAATACATATTCAAGGTTTAATTTAGTTTTATCTGACATATATTATTTCTAAGTAGATCGTTTTAAAATATTGTTAGTAATCAAGGTTTGCGAGTGCCCCCCGCACCCGACTTTCTGTAATAATAATGATTTATTCCGTTATTAAAAAAATAGTAATCATCTTTTTTTTAACACAAGGGGGCTTATTAACATCCTGCTAAAACAGTTTTAGGGAACATTTTAGTGCAAAGCATACTTTAAAATGCAATAGGCTATCTTTTTGATTATAAATAGGTTTGGAGGTTGAGGTTGGTTACAGGGCTAAAAAGCGCATATTTTTATTTAAATTTTCTTTGAAAGTTGTTCCTTATTACTATCTTTGCATACCGAAAAACGGCGGGGTAGCTCAGATGGTTAGAGCGCAGGATTCATAACCCTGAGGTCGGCAGTTCGATCCTGCTCCCCGCTACTTAAGGAGACACCATATACAGGTTGTCTCCTTTTTTTTATGCCAATAAAAAATCTGTGATCCAAATTGTTAGTGTCTGGTAATTTATTATTCGATATTTGCAGACAATATTTTTATCCTTTTATGTAGTGTTGTCTGAAAAAGCTACTCTTTAATGTCATTTAGACCTTTTTTCCAAAGATCGATTTCTCCTTAGGGATTTAGCTTCTTGACCCTATTCCGGTTTGTTGTATTTTCCATGTTAGAAATTAAACACAATCTTTGACTATAAAGAGGTATAGTCAAAGAAAATAGACTTCCGTTGACTAAAATTATTATTAGTAAATTTGAGTCAGCTATGACAATAAAAGATAAAAGACTCACGCGAGATATTTCTTTTGTTTTTGTGCTGGTTGATTAGTCTTTATTACTCAAATGTGGATAAAATGGCTGTTTAGAGCGCAGGATTGATAACCCTGAGGTCGGCAGTTCGATCCTGCTCCCCGCTACTGGAAAAAAAGGTCATCGAAAGATGGGCTTTTTTGATTTTATAGATTTTTGTATTCTCCTTCAAAAGTTTCAGCTGCTTCACCATTTTTTATGCACCATGGACAAATATATTCTGGCTCTTCAACACTGTAGAAGGAACTGTCATACTTTAGATGCCTTTCTTCATTGCATGCAGAACAAATCCCATCTTACTCAACAAAAATATTAAGGTTATACACGTTCGGACAGAATATAAATTTTGGTAATTCCATAATCTAAATTATTTAGTTAGATTATGATTAAGATTTTTCTGTTCAATCTATAATCCATAGTAAAAACAGCTATTCCGTCAGACTTTCTCTCGTCAAGTGACCCTCTCCAAATAGAATTAACCGTTTTTAATCTATTTTGTTTTTAATTCAGCATCCGCTAATTAGCTAATGTTTATGCTGAAACTAAATAAAAAATCGCCAAACTTTCCAATTCTAATTCCTAGTTATGAATTGCTTTACTAACCAATGGTCCTTATGGTTTTTAAGAATATCAGCTTTTAGTGTTTCATCCTTTGTTTCCATGAATTGATACACTTTCAAGGGGATAGCATCTGGATATAATTTTCTAGATACATTAAGTGTTTTTACAACCTCTTCATTCTGTTTATTTGCTTTATATGATTCGGCTAAATAAATATATATAATCACTGGAATTTGATTGTATAAATTTGAATATTCATCAGATAAGGTATGGAGTATTTCCAATTGAATTTGTCGATTTGATTGGCCCGTTCGTACGGATTGCTCTGTAAAGTTTTGATATAGCAGCAACAAAATCAGCAAATGTTTATTTTTGGCCTGATCACTTTTCGCGATCTTGTCCAACTTAGCAATTGTTTCCTGAGAAATATTTAGGTTATCTGACTGTAGCGTTTCTTGGAATAATTCATCCATTAAATGATAGATTGTTTTGTCTGTACTATCTCTTATGGCATTTTTTGTTAATGAATTGATCATTTCTTTAATGCCCGAGTTCTCCTGTGCAATGGAAAAGGTAGGGATTGAAAAAATTAAAAATGCTATTAATAACTTGATTTTCATAGTGTGATTTATTTACTGTAAATATATTGAATGTCAAATGAAATAAATACGCGTTATTATTAAATTTATGTAAATCAAATATTAATATATTACCCTCGTTTTTAATGCCTTTAAAATATTCTGCTGATTTATTAAGCCTATTTCAACTAAGGAAAAAAATATGATTTGATTTTTATACTCTTCCTGAGTGTACTATCGATTATTCAGGAGAAAAAACTGTTGCAATTTTTCAACTTCAGCCTAATCTAATTTTCGAATAATTATTTCAGTTTTAAATATTTCTTTGATTTTAAATTTCATTAGCTAAATGGTTTGACCAAGGTTATTTGCTTATATAATTGGCTCATTTAGTGTATATTATACACCTGTCTAGTTAAATTATTTTAATGAAAGGATTGGAATTATCGTTAGTTTTGCCGTCGATAAAACAAACAAAACTAAGAATATAGCACCTATGAACTTAAAGAAAGTCCTTATTGCAAATCGTGGTGAGATAGCCATTCGTATTTGTCGTGCTTGTAATGAGTTAGGATTAGAAACAGTGGCCATTTACACCTATGAAGACCGCTATTCGCTGCATCGCTATAAAGCCGATGAATCCTATCAGATTGGATTACAAGACGAACCCCTAAAACCTTATTTGGATATTGAAGCTATAATAGCGGTTGCCAAAAAATGTCATGCAGATGCTATCCATCCAGGCTATGGATTCCTGTCGGAGAACCCAAACTTCGCCAGACGCTGTAAAGAAGAAGGGATTCAATTTGTTGGACCAACTGCAGAGGTCATGGAATTATTGGGAGATAAGGTTTCAGCTAAGGTAATTGCACAGCAAGCTGAAGTCCCAATTATTGAAAGTAGCCAGATTCCATTAAATGTCCTAAATGATGCTTTGTCTGAGGCAAATAGGATAGGCTATCCTTTAATGCTTAAAGCTGCTGCCGGAGGTGGGGGGAGAGGAATGCGGGTTGTTCGTTCGGATCAGGAATTAGAGGTGTCTTTTTCCAGTGCCAGTAAAGAAGCCTTGAATGCTTTTGGTGATGGAACTGTATTCTTAGAGAAGTTTATCGAGAATCCAAAGCATATCGAAATCCAAATAGTTGCTGATGCACATGGAAATGTGGTTCATCTTTATGAACGTGACTGCTCTGTTCAAAGGCGATTTCAGAAGGTAGTAGAAATGGCTCCTGCAGCTAATCTATTGACCGAAACCAAGGAACAGCTCTATGCTTATGCCGTTGCTATCGCTAAAACTTCTGGATTTAATAATGTTGGTACAGTGGAGTTCTTGGTGGATCAAACCGGTAAACCCTATTTCATAGAAGTAAATCCACGTATTCAGGTGGAGCATAACGTTACGGAAATGGTTACAGGTATAGACCTCATCAAAACACAACTTTATATCGCAGATCAATATAGACTTGATGATCCAATTCTAGGAATTGGTCAGCAATCGGAAATTCCACTTCATGGTTTTGCTATTCAATGCCGGATCACCACAGAAGATCCACAAGAAGGCTTCAAACCTGATTATGGAACCTTGATTACCTACCGCAATGCTGCAGGATTTGGTGTGCGATTGGATGAAGGTAGTGTTTATCCGGGAATGCGTATCAGTCCTTTCTTTGATTCCATGTTAGCTAAGATCAGTACCCAAGGTAATTCCCTGGAAGAAGCTGCTAAGCGTATGGATAGAGCACTCCGCGAATTTAGAATCCGAGGTGTTAAAAACAATATTGGCTTTTTAGAAAACCTCATCCTACATCCTGTTTTCTTATCCGGAAGTGCTACAGTAAACTTCATTGAGAATCACCCTGAACTCTTTCAATTTGTTAAAAAGAAAGATAGAGGAACGAAGATACTATCCTTTCTAGGCCATATTGCCGTAAATGGTAATCCGGATCTAAAAGGAGAGAAGTGGGAAATAAAGAGTGAGTCACCGCGTATTCCGATAGTGGATAGTTTTGCTCCTCATCCAAAAGGGACGAAGGATTTATTGACCGAGTTAGGGCCTGAGGGATTCTGTAATTGGTTAAAGAATGAAAAGAAAATACATTATACCGATACAACTTTTCGCGATGCACATCAATCCTTATTGGCTACACGCATACGAACATACGATATGATGCAAGTGGCAGAAGGCTTTGCTAAAGCACATCCACAATTATTCAGTATGGAGGTATGGGGAGGAGCTACCTTTGATGTCTGTCTTCGTTTCTTAAAAGAAGACCCTTGGCAACGATTGGCTAATCTACGAAAGGCTATTCCAAATATCCTGTTGCAAATGTTGATTCGAGGCTGTAATGGTGTCGGATATGCTGCCTATCCGGATAATTTAATCGAAGCCTTTGTTGAGAAGAGTTGGGAGAAGGGGGTAGATGTCTTCCGTATATTTGATTCCTTAAACTGGATGGAAAATATTGAACCCTGCATCGCTATGGTCCGTAAAAAGACTGGAGGTCTCGCAGAAGGAGCTTTGTGCTATACGGGAGATATCCTCAATCCGGATAATAAAAAATATAACCTGGAATACTACCTGCGTAAGGCAAAAGAAATAGAGAATGCTGGAGCCCATATTCTAGGGATCAAAGACATGTCTGGTCTTCTAAAACCTTATGCAGCATCGGAATTAATTACCGCATTGAAGGATACGATAAATATCCCAATCCACTTACATACACACGATACTTCTTCTCTTCAAACAGCCACCTATTTGAAAGCTATAGAAGCAGGAGTAGATGTGGTTGATTGTGCCCTCGGTTCTATGTCGGGTTTGACTTCACAGCCAAACCTTAATGCTGTTATTGAAATGATGAGCTTCCATGAACGGGAGAACCCTTTCAATAAAGAATCTTTAAACGAATATAGCGAATACTGGGAAGCGATTAGAACTTATTATGAGCCATTTGAGTCGGGATTAAAGGCATCTTCTACCGATGTTTTTACCCATGAAATTCCGGGAGGACAATTTTCTAATCTGAAACAACAGGCTACTAGTTTAGGATTGGGTGATAAAATACCTGAAATCAAAAAGAACTATGCTTTGGCCAATAAGCTATTTGGAAATATTGTGAAAGTTACGCCTAGCTCTAAAGTTGTAGGAGATATGGCTCAGTTTATGACAGCTAATCACTTGACAGAAGATGCTATTTTAAACTTCGGAAGCACCATGTCTTTTCCTGATTCGGTCATCTCTTTCTTCCGTGGTGATATTGGTCAACCAGAGGGTGGATTTCCAAAAGATATCCAGAAAATAATTCTCAAAGATCAGGAAGCCTATACGAATAGGCCGAATCTACATATTGCTCCTTTGGATTTAGATAGTGATTTTCAAGCTTTCCTAAAGCAATATGGTGAAGACAGAACCTTCTACGATTACCTCAGCTACCAATTCTATCCGAAGGTATTTCAAGAGTACCTGAGTCATTACCGGGAATATGGTGATGTCTCCGTTGTGCCAACCTTGGTGTTTTTATATGGTATGCAACCCGGAGATGAAACGATCATTGAAATTGATAAAGGAAAAACCTTATTGATTAAGCTAGTTTCCATTGGACCGGCGGATATTGAGGGCAATCGAACTGTTTTCTTTAAGTTGAATGGTCAAACCCGAAGTATTGAAATTCACGACAGTAAATTACAAATAAAACAGGTGGTCAATCGTAAAATTGACCCTTCAAAATCAAATGAAATTGGTTCTCCATTACAAGGTTTATTGTGCGATCTATTTGTTTCAGTAGGTGATGAAGTGGTTGCCAATCAGCCTTTGTTTGTCATTGAAGCCATGAAAATGGAAACTACTGTGACTTCCACTGTTGCTGGTGTAGTCAAACACCTGGAACTTAAAAAGGGTACTATGGTTAAGAACGATGATCTAATCTTGGAGATTGGGTAAAAACCTGTCCAATTAATGAACACATTTATACTATATGTTCATTTTTCACCAATATTTGGACATATAATAAAAACCTGTCCATTTAGTGAACAGGTTTTTGCTATATGTCCATTTAATCTAAAATATTGAATATGTTAACTAGTCCATGCTTTCTTATTTCTTCATAAGGTAATCAGCAACAGCTTGGTAGGCTGGTAGGGAATAAGGATCGTTAGCCGTGTTGCTTGCTGTATGATGAGAGGCTAATCGAATAAAAACCATCTCCGCTTTAGGGTCAATGTAGATGGTTTGACCATGTACTCCTCGTGCTGAGAATGCGCCATTAGCATTATGGCTCATCCACCACATATTTCTATAACTCCAATTCTTTAGATTGCTGTATCCCGCTTTGGCGAAGTCAGCCTGATTTCCTCCTTTACGGATATCTGCTATAGCAGCTTTAGGCAATACTTGCTTGCCATTAAAATATCCGTCTTTACGAATCATCTCGCCGAACATGCCTAGATCACGTAGATTGGCATTAAAGCCTCCTCCTGCGAAGGCAATCCCTGCGCGGTCTATTTGGTAGTAGCCATCGAAATTCGCGCCTATAGGTCTCCATATACGCTCTGATAAGAGATTTGGAATGCTCTTGCCTGTCACCTTGCTAATGATCCAACCCATAGCATCCGTGTTAATCGTTTTATAACCAAAAGCCTTTCCGTGTTCACCTGCTTTTTTTACAGTTTCCAAGTATTCGTAATAATTAGTAGGGCCTGTATAATCTTTAGGCAGAGGAGTAGGGTTGCCTGCAGCGGAAAAGATCCATACATCTGCTTTTGGATCAGCATAATCCTCACTGTAATCCAAGGAGGTCGTCATATCCAATACCTGACGTACAGTAGCATCCCCAAAAGCTGAATTCGCAAGTTCAGGTACATATTCTTTCACCAGCTTATGTTCATCCAGTATTCCTTCAGCTAAGAGCATTGCACCTAATGTTCCTGTAAAAGTCTTACTAACCGACATGACGGCATGGGTTCCATCTGCAGTTAATTCCCCAAAATAGCGCTCATAAACTACCTTGCCCTTATGTAAGATTAAAATACCATCCGTATAATTCTTCGCTAAGGATTCCTCAAAAGTCATCGCTTTCTTTTCTCCTAAGGGCATAAACTCTATTTTACTGATTGAAGAATCAAGAGCCTCATCAAATTGATAACGGTCATTATCTGCCGATTTTACAACCTTAGTTGGAAAGAATTCTCGCATATGGCATACGCTATAACGCAATGCAGGAAATTCAAAAAAAGTACCATCAAATAGAGATACAGTCCTGTCTTTTGCAGGTGGAAAGCCTTGCATCCAACCCATCACCTTTGGGTCGGATTGCTCTGCAGTTAGTGGCTGTTGAGCATTCAAATTCATACTAATCATTAATGCAATGGATAAAATGGAGAGATGTTTCATAGTGTTTATTGTGATCTGCTACTTTACAAATATGTTGAATCATCAAATTGTTTTAATATTACCAAATCCTAGAACCTTATGGTTATCGGGTGCAAAAAATATCAAATGAAAAGGTTGGATTTGATATGAATGGTTTAATGGATTCACTGAAAACAAACAAGGATTCCTTCGAATTTAAAAACAAGATATTTATTGGTGCGGCCTATATCAAAATTGGTGAAAAGTAATCCTTTATAATAAGCTGATTTCCCTGTTCACTTGTAAGTCCAATATGAAATTTTCATCGTGGGATACGACCAATATCGTTCCTTTGAAATTCTTCAGAGCTTCCGTGAGAATGATGATGTTTTGCAAGTCAATGTTGTTCGTAGGTTCATCAAGTACCATAATATCCGGTGCCTGGGTGGAGATATTTAAACAGCATAACAATAAGCGCATCCTTTCTCCTCCACTTAGACTCAGACAGCTTTTGTCCCAAGCATCTTTACCAAATAAGAATCTGTTTAAGCGTATCTTTATGTCATGCTCCTGCAAACCACTGTTGTTAAATGATTGTGCCATTTCATAAACCGACAAATTTGTCTGTACCAAAGAATACTCCTGATCAATATAAATATATCTCCTGGTATTAGACTGAATACTGCCTTTGGAGGGTTCCAATTTATTCAAGAGCATTTTTATTAGCGTAGTTTTTCCACTGCCATTCGCCCCTTGGATGTGAATTCGTTCTCCTGATCGTATTTGCAAGGATATATCTTCCTTCCAGAGCATACGATCCTTTATTTCATAGTTGATTTCCTTTGCTTCAATCAACAGTTTCCCTAGATGTAGGCCGGATTCATCAAAATTGAATTGCATCTGATCAATCTCTGGTAATTGAGCGCGAAGATCACTTAATTGACTTCGAATACCCGATATCTTATCCTCATGCACCGATTTCAGTTTGGAACTACTACCTTCAGCTTTGTTCTTCAAGGCACCCATCAGAATCTTAGGGATTCCTGCTGCCTCCTGTTTTTTCTTCCCTCTAGCATTCAATTTATTTTGACGCTCTATCGCTTCCCTTTCTTTGTCCTTCGCCTTTCGCAATTCCTTTTGTTGATTCTGTACCTGATTGCTCAAGGATGTTTGTTCGATTTCTTTTTGCTCTACATAGAAATCATAATTCCCACCATAACGTTTTATGCTTCCTTGAGATAACTCAGCCATATAGGGCATCAACTGCAACAGTTGTCGATCATGGCTCACCAATAGGATGGTCGAATTGCTGTTTGCTATAAAATCATACAATTGCTTTCTTGCAGGTTTATCCAAATGATTGCTTGGTTCATCCAATAGAATAAATTCAGGTTCGTGAATGGATATTCCAGCTAAGAATACCTTCGTTTTCTGACCTCCACTCAATTGGGATAAGGAAGTATCCAATGTAATATCAGCTAAGTCCCATTTTTCTAAAGCTTGGAGTACTCGATCTTCCAAAGTCCAGTCATCATTGAGGATCTCCATGTTGTGCTCATTGGCTTCTCCAGCTAGTATTTCCTGCAGGGCAATCCATTTCTCCGAAATGCTTAATGCTTCCGCGATACTTTTATCTTGATAAGCATCTAAGTTCTGAGGGATATAATAGGGAATGGCCTCAACCTGCAACAGCCCAGAATTTAAAGGCAATTGTCCGGCAATTATCTTTAACAAGGTTGATTTACCAGTTCCATTATTGCCAATTAAAGCAATTTTCTCGTTTTTATTGACTACAAAGTCTAGATCCTGAAAAAGGACCTCTTTATTTGGATGTATATAGGTGGCTTTTTGTAATATCAGCATAACTCTTTTCGCTAAAGGGTAAAACAATCAACATTTCCTTTATGGAAACTGTGTGAATGGGCGGAAAGAACTGAATATTACATATAGATTTTTTTCTTTGTGTTAGGCAAAGGTACAAATTTTCTCTTAAATGCTAGCCACGATAGTCTTTAGAGAGCGACAATGGTTCGAAATGTTAGGTTTATCCTAGGTCCATGAAGCTGTTTGGTGGGAGGGAGTCTATGCATCCAATGGCTTTGCGTTGTATCCTTCATGACCAGTAAACTGCCATTCTCCAGCAGCATATCGATCCGTTCTTTACTTTGTTTATGCTTAAAGGAAAACTTACGTTCAGCACCAAAGGTGAGGGAAGCAATGGCACCATTTTTCTTTAAGTCCTTTTCACCATCGGAATGCCAAGCCATACCTTCAGACCCATCATGATAGAGATTTAACAAACAGGAATTGTAACTATCACCAGATACCGATTCCACCATTTCCTTGAGTTCAAGCAACTCCTCAATCCAGGGCATGGCCACTTTCTGAATGCCGGAATAACTGTATTCAAATTGTTTGTCCCCATACCAGGCCACCTTTCTTTTTGTTTCCAGATGCTTACCGAAAATGATTGCCTGATCAGGTTTCCAAGCAACTTTCTTCAATAGCACATCGTAAAAATAATCCTGTTTATCCGTTATGACGCCATAGTAATTCACTGTCCCATCATAGGGCAGGTAATTACGTTGCGGATCTGCCTCGTTAAATAGTTTCATGGTCATTGCTATTTGTTGTATGTGCCTGTTCCCAGCCCAACATTAAGGTCTTTCTGATCGGTTCCCAATGATAACCTCCAGTATGCCCTGAACGCTGTATTACCCGATGGCAAGGGATTAAAAAAGCAATGGGGTTCTGCCCAATAGCTGTACCCACAGCCCTAGAAGCTGTTGGTTTATCGATTTGCTCTGCAATAGCTTGATAGGTCCTAACTTCTCCTGTAGGAATCTGTAATAAAGCTTGCCATACTTTCAATTGAAAGGCAGTGCCTTTCAGGTGTAGTTTTATATTTGCTAATGAACCATCCTCCTGATCGAAGATACGCATAGCCTCGGTATGAATAGGTGTGAGTTCTTCCTTCAGCTGTGCTTGTTTAAATCGTTTCTGGAGATCTGCGATTCCTTGTTCTTTGTCTTTGATAAAGGCCATATAACATAAGCCCTTATCGGTAGATGCTAATAAGCATTGCCCAAACGGACTACTTTGGTAGCTGTACGATAAAGTTAAGCCTTCTCCAGCTTGCTTGAATTCGGCAGGACTCATTCCTTCGATGTGAACAAATAAATCATGCAATCGGCTGGTACTGCTGACACCAGTGAGTACATGCGTGTCAAACAGGTTATATTCTTTTTCTCGAAGGAGCTTTTTAGCATATTCTAACTGAAGAAATTGTAAGAATTTCTTTGGACTTGTACCCGCCCATTCGGTAAATAAACGATGAAAATGAAATGGACTTAAATGCACATGTTCGGCCAGTTCATCCAAACTTGGCTTTTTCTGAAAATTGTCTTGAAGATATGTGATTGCCGAGGCAATGCGCTCATAATTCAATTCTTGTTGTGTTTTTTCCATACCCAAATTTCTATCCTTTTCCAGGAAAATAAAATCCGTTTCTTGCTGTATTTTATCTTCGCCAAAAAAAGGCATCCCCATATGGTAGATGCCTTCAATATACAAAATTAATATACTATTACTTGGCTAAATATCCGCCATCTACCGGATAATATGATGCGGTTACAAAGGATGATTTATCCGATGCTAACCACAATGCTAACTCAGCAACCTCAGAAGGTTTACCCAGTCGTTGAAAAGCATGTTGACTTTCCAGGAATTTTAAACTCTCCTCATTCATGGCATTTTCTACTAATGGTGTACTGATAAAACCAGGGCCAATGGCATTGACACGTACGCCTTTTGTGGCATACTCCCAACCGGCAGTTTTCGTCAATCCAACTACGCCATGTTTTGCAGCTACATATGCAGAAGAATTAGCGAATCCTACGGAACCTAAGATAGAAGCCATATTGATGATACTACCACCAACTTTGGCGATTTCAGGCAACTGATAATGCATACCATAGAAAACGCCGTTTAAGTTGATATTGATAACTTTATTCCAACTTTCAATGGATAACTCGCCAACAGGAGCAGCATCACCACCAATCCCCGCATTGTTGACCGCAATATGTAAAGCACCAAAATTCTCAATGGCAGCTTCTACAATCTTTTGATTATCCGCAGCTGATGAAGAATCCGCTTTGATGAAAATAACATCGGCATCGCCAAGGCTGTTGATTAATTCATTCCCCAATTTATCATTCACATCGGAAATGACCACCTTCGCACCCTCTTTCACGAATAATTCTACGATAGCCTTCCCAATTCCTGAAGCACCACCAGTCACAATGGCCACTTTGTTATCAAGTTGTTTCATAAGTATTGCGTTTTTTTATACAATGTAAACAACTTATCCCTAGAAAAATAGGATATAAATCAGTCTATAGCTGTTTATGACTTAAATAGGAAAATTGAAAGCAAAGCTTACAAATTCTTGATAATCTTTATGGGGTGTTCTTATAATCCTCCTCCAGGAGTATAGGACTCCCTTTACCATACTCATTGGCATACACTTTAATAAGTACCCCAACAGACGAAAGGATTAATGGACCGAATATCAATCCCAACATACCAAAGAGTTTCAATCCCAACAACACCCCAAATAAGGTTATAAGGGGAGGGACATTACCCAAAGTTTTAAGGATTGTAAAGCGTAAGATATTATCAATACTTCCCACCAATAGGAAGCCATAAAGTAAAATACCAATACCATTTCCTGTTTGACCTGCTGCTAGGGTGATTATCCCTAAAGGCACGTAGATGGTCATGGTCCCTAAGACAGGTACAATGGATGCTATTCCTGTTAAGATGCCCATCAAGATAAAATTATCCGCATCGAATATCCAATAGCCCAGCATAGCAACAACGCCTTGACAAAGCCCTAAAATAGGAATACCGATAGCATTTGATCGAACCATAGAATCGACCTCTGTCCAAATCTCCGATTTGCTCTTAGGAGAAAATGGAATCCCTTTCACAATATACTGTTCCATTCGTCGACCATGAACCTGCATAAAGTACAGCACAAAGAAAGTAACCAAGATATTGATGGTAATTTCAGCCACGGAGTTCAAGATACTCGGGACATATTTGGTAAAACGCTGTAAGATCGCCAGCAATGCCTCATCAGACATGTCGATATCCTTTAGGAAAGGCTTGTCCGACATATATTCCTTCAACAGGTTAAATTGTGCAACAATTTTATCCGTATTATTCGCAAAAGAACTTATCTGCGGTACCAAATAATCTACAATCGCCCAAATCGGCAATACAATAAATACCAGAGAGAGTAGGATGAACAGCAAACTCGTCAAAATCTTATTCCAACCTCTCTTTTCAGTCAAGGTAAAATACCCCTTTCTAAAAAGAATATAAAGGGTAATAGCCCCTAAGAATCCAGGTAAATAATAATATAGATTCTTAAAAATGACAATACAGATCAAAATGATTATGGTAATTAGCATGATCTGATTGATGGAATTGTTGTTGATTTGCTTAACTCTCATACCCAGCATAAAATTTAGTAGCAAAATAAGGAAAAGTTGTGAGATATGAGATATGAGATCGCTTCGCTGTTAGATGTGAGAATTGAGACAGTGTAAAGGATTTTCTATTATTAAATACCATTTTAAATCAAGCAGAGATCCCACTGAATTTAGTATTGCCCGAAGCTGGGCAGCAATTAATCGCCTAAAAGCAAGCTTACTAGGTAGCACGTTAGGTAGGGGCGGTACTGAGTGAGTTTGAGGAAAGGGGATTTATTCCCTAACGAGAACGAACGGAATGTCCGCCCATTTTTTTAGATAACAGAATTCAGAAAACAGATTTGAATATACATTAGATGTCGGTCGATGCTTGGATAGACCCTACAAACATTCGTGATTTTAATATCTTATACCCACCATAACTGCAGGGTCGAAGTATGCTTCGACCGCTTAAATATAAATGCTTTAAAACGTGTATAGCTTGAAGTTCTCTCATCTTCGATTCGATGACAAGATCTTGTGGGGGATAGGTGAGACTCTTCGCTTCGCTCTGAGTTGTAAATGTCTAATTTACCCCATTCTTTTTTCCCATTATCTATCCAACAGCGAAGCGGTCTTATATCTCACATCTAATAGCGCAGCGGTCTCCCATAAAAAAAGCCCCCATTCCTTTTCGGAATGGGGGCTTTTTTATGAGTTACTAGCTTACGCGCCTAATTGTACACGTTTGAAAGCAGTTACAGTTAATCCTTTAGCTACAGAGTCAAGGAATTGAGAAATGTTCTTAGAAGAATCTTTTACGAACTCTTGGTTCAATAAAGTGGAGTCTTTGTAGAATTTGTTCAATTTACCAGCAGCGATTTTCTCAACCATTTCTTCTGGTTTGCCTTCTGCACGGATTTGATCTTTAGCGATTTCAAGCTCACGCTCGATAGTTTTAGAATCAACACCATCTTTATCGATAGCAACTGGGTTCATAGCAGCGATTTGCATAGCTACGTCTTTTCCAGCTTCATCAGCTCCAGCAACATCTGCAGAAAGACCTACTAATACACCTAAACGGTAGTTACCGTGGATGTAAGCAACAACTTTCTCAGCTGTTACCGACTCGTATTTAGAAACGTCGATTTTCTCACCGATTTTACCAGTTTGGTCGATCAAAGCGTCAGCGATTTTAACACCACCGATTTCTAATGCTTTAAGGTCTTCCAAAGTAGCTGGGTTATTTGCTAATGCAAGATCAGCAACTGATTCTGCGAATGCTACGAAGTCAGCGTTTTTAGCTACGAAGTCAGTCTCACAGTTTACTTCAACTACGATACCTGATTTGCCATCAGCTGATGCCTTAGCAATGATTACTCCTTCGTTTGAATCGCGGTCTTGACGGCTAGCAGCAACTTTAGCACCTTTTTTACGTAGGTAGTCTACAGCAGCTTCGAAATCACCATTAGCTTCCACTAAGGCTTTTTTACAGTCCATCATACCAGCGCCAGTTTGTTGACGCAATTTGTTTACATCTGATGCAGAAATTTGTACTGACATAGTATTTTTTTTATAAAATTACAATTGATGTGTTAACATCCTGTTTACAGTAAAACAACAGTATGTTAATTTTTAATATTTTCCCCCTCTTTTTAGCTTCTTCAAGCCAATTTCGGGCTTATGGATTTTGCTTGTTAGCAAAAAACCGGAAAGACAGGGGCGGTAAAAGGAAGTTCATCTTCCAGAAACCAACACTTGTCTATCCGGCTTATAGGTTAGAATAAAATTATTCTACGTCTTTCGCTTTACGAGTGCGTTTTCCTGGAGTCGCTTCAGTAGCTTCACCATTGTCTACAGCTGCTTTAGCCGCTGCTGCTTCTTTTTCCGCGTCCTCTTCTTTATCGCGCTTACGCTCTTCTAATCCTTCAGTGATTGCTTTACCAATTACACTAGCGATTAAGCTGATGGATTTAGTCGCATCATCATTCGCAGGGATTGGGAAATCGATGTTTGTAGGGTCAGAGTTTGTATCAACCATTGCAAAAGTAGGGATGTTTAATTTCATCGCTTCTGCTACTGCAATGTGCTCTTTCTTAACGTCGATGATGAACAAAGCTGCAGGTAAACGGTTCAAATCAGCGATACCACCTAATAGGCTCTCTAATTTTACGCGCTCACGTTGTATCATTAACTTCTCTTTCTTAGACAATACATCGTAAGTTCCGTCTTTTTGCATCTTGTCGATGTTAGACATTTTCTTGATCGATTTACGTACTGTCGCGAAGTTAGTTAACATACCACCTAACCAACGTTCAGTTACGAAAGGCATGTTTACTGCTTTTGCTTGTTCAGCGATAATTTCTTTTGCTTGTTTCTTTGTCGCTACAAATAATACTTTACGACCTGATTTTACGATTTGTTTGATTGCTGATGCAGCCTCATCTAACTTCGTAAGCGTTTTGTTCAAGTCAATAATGTGGATACCGTTGCGTTCCATGAAAATGTACTTAGCCATTTTCGGATCCCACTTACGAGTAAGGTGACCAAAGTGAACACCTGCATCCAATAATTCTTGATATGTTGTTCTTGCCATTTTTTGATCCTCCTAATATTAACGTTTACTGAATTGGAACCTTCTACGTGCTTTACGACGTCCTGGTTTTTTACGCTCAACCATACGGTCATCACGTGTCATTAAACCTTTCGCGCGTAATGCAGGTTTTACCTCTGGGTTAAGCTCTACTAATGCTTTTGCAATCGCTAAACGAACTGCTTCCGCTTGACCTTTTACCCCACCACCTTGAACGTTAACTTTAATGTCAAAATTTGCAAGAGACTCTGCTACCAATAAAGATTGAGTAACAATGTATTGCAAAGGTAATGTTGGAAAATATACCTTATAATCTTTACCGTTTACGGTAATGTTTCCGTCGCCAGCTGCTAAGTAGATGCGGGCAACAGCAGTTTTTCTTCTTCCTGAAGTGTTAGTTGTTGACATGGTCGTTCTCCTTAAAATTTAACTGGTTTTGGATTCTGTGCCTCATGCTTATGCTCAGTTCCAGCATATACATAAAGGTTTTTAAATAATTGACGTCCTAAACGATTCTTAGGTAACATCCCGCGTACCGCTTTCTCAATGATGCGCTCTGGGTGTTTTGCCATCAACTCCTTCGGAGAAACAAAACGCTGACCACCTGGGTAGCCGGTGTAGCGAACATATACTTTGTCGCCTAATTTGTTTCCAGTCATTCTAACTTTGTCTGCGTTGATAACGATCACGTTATCTCCACAGTCTACGTGTGGGGTGAATGAAGGCTTGTGTTTTCCACGGATTACCTTAGCAATCTCGCTGGCCAAGCGCCCCAAAATCTCGCCTTCAGCGTCAACAACGATCCACTCTTTGTTAACGGTGTTCTTGTTAGCAGAGACAGTTTTGTAACTTAACGTATTCACTTGCTTTTATTTAATTAATTAATATTGTTTTATCCCTTCTGTAATCACTACAATAAGGTCTGCAAAGGTACAATATTTATTTTCAATTGTCAAAAGAAATTTTATCCCTTTTCTTCAGTTATTTTGGCAACCTAATCACATAGAGAAGTGGGACCACTGCGCTGTTAGATAGGAGATGTGAGATTTGAGATAGAAAGGGTGATAAATAACGTTCCTTGCAACTCAGAGCGAAGCGAGGAGTCTCACCTTCCTCCCTCAAGACAGCGTCATCGCCAAGCTTGCTGAGTGAACTTTTGACTATATCTTTAAAGCCAACATTCATTTCAAATTTGATTTTATTTTGCGTTATTGTATGTTTTTATGAGATTTTATAGAAGCGGTCGAAGCATGCTTCGACCCTACAGTTACGGTGGTTTGGAATAATAAAAACACGATTGTTTGTAGGGTCGATGCATGCATCGACCGCTATATCTCACATCTATTTCTGCTGTCTTTTGTCTGTAGTCTCAACATCTCTCACAGGGGTTTTATTCGCTACTTATTCGGATCTCCTTCGGAACTTGTTCGGAACTCCTTCGGATCTCGTTCGGTTAGAAGCGAACGAGATCCGAACAAGATCCCTATCAGATTCAAAGGAATTCCCTTGGAGTAACGAAGTCATCCCTAAGGAATATCATCGAAAACTAGAGGTAAACCGTAAGCCTTGTTCTTGTTGTTGTTTTTGATCTATAGGGTCATTACGAATGCGGTTTTTCGATTAATTAACATTATTTAAATAGGAGGTCATTAAACTTTTCTTGATTTTTGTGCTCTTTAAAATTAATTTATTACCTTGTTTTAGCTAGGTCTAGGAAGGGCCGAAGGATTAGGTAAATGTTAATTGGACGTTTCGATGAGAAAGAATTTTTGGAGCAAATCGTTGTTGTTGGGTTTAATGCTAAGCATTGGGCAGGTCGTATTTGCGCAGGATTTAAAGAATGATAATGGCTATAAAGCCCAATTGGCAGCGGTAGAAAGTCAATTGAAAAAAGGTGATATTGCCAGTGCATTGGCAATAATTGAGGAAACGTTGCAGCAATACCCCAATGGTTCAGATTTATATTATGCCAAATCCCTATTGTATGCACAAGTACGGAATTTTGATGTAGCTATTCCTGCTGCAGAGCAGGCTGTGGAGAAATCCCCGGAGAATATGCTGTACAAAAATCACCTTCTTGAACTCTATAAGGCCAGTGAAGATTATGAGGATGCTATCGTTTTTCTTGATAAATTAATAGCAGACCAAAAAGATAACCCGCAATTATATCGGGAAAAAATCATGCTGATGCATTCCGCCAAGCTCTCCTTGGAAGCATTAAAGGTTTATGATGAGACTAAAGCTAAATTTGGTGTCTCCGACACCTTAGATGTGTTAAAGGCGGAGATATTAATGGATTTGGATCGTCCGCGGGAAGCGGCAGAAGCCTTAAAGCCTTGGCGAGAGAAGAAAACCCAGATTCGTCAGGTGTACAGCAGCTTAAGCTATGTTTATGTTGATGCTTCAAATTTTAAGGATGCATTAGCTGTCTTGGAAGAAGGTTTGCAAAACAGTAAGGATGACTTGCTGTATTTGGATCTTGCGGATGCCTATTTGGCGCAGAAGAAATCTAAACCAGCTTATGAAAGCCTGAAGAAGGCCTTTGAGTCGGAAACGGTAAATTACTTTGATAAGCACCGTGCGATGTTTAAAGTCATGAATGAGCCAGCGGATTTCAGCATCGATCAAAAGCAGGAATTAGCCAACCTCCTCGTGTTAAAATATCCGCGTATTGCTGATTCGCACATGTTCAAAGGCGATGTACTTTGGCAAAAAGGCGAAATGGATCAGGCACGTTCGCTTTATTTAACAGCAGTTGCCATGCAGCCACAATTAATTGATGCCTGGCGAAAACTGGTCAATATAGACTTGGCCATGAACAAAGTTAGCCTAGCTATTACCGATGGAATGGAAGGCTTACAACGTCATCCAGGAAATGTGATGCTATCTTATTTTATTGGGGTGGCACATATGATGAAAAAGGATCATGCTGAGGCAAGGAAGTTTTTAGAAGCTGCCTTAGACCGAAGTGTTAATGATGATCCTATGGTGCAATCGATGATCTACAGTTCCTTAGGAGACTTATACAATGAGTTGAAACTGTATGCAGAATCGGATGTAGCCTATGAGGAAGCTATCAAATTAGACAGTGCAAACACCAATGCCATGAATAATTATGCCTATTACTTGTCCCTTAGAAAGGAGAAATTGGATAAAGCAGCGAAGTATGCAGAACAGGCAAATAAACTGGAGAAAAATTCCGGAACATTTCAAGATACATATGCTTGGGTTTTATTTCAACAGGCTAAGTACAAGGAAGCCCTTTATTGGATTGAGTTGGCGTTAAAGAATTCGGAGACATCGGCAACTTTGCTTGATCATTATGGAGATATACTCATTCAATTAGGCCGATCGAAAGAAGCAGTTAAACAATGGGAGCGGGCCTTGAGCATGACCAACAAAGGATCGGTGGATGTAGATAAGTTAAAAAAGAAAATAAGTGAGAAGAAATATATTGACTAAACTAAGTTTCTTTATGGCGGTACTCATGCTGATCAGTGCATGTGGGACTAAAAAAAGAACCGTAAAGATAGATTCAACCTTGCCTAAGGCAACGAATAATGAGCAGCTGTTGAAGAATTTCGAATTGAGTAATTTGAATTACCATACATTCAGCGGCAGAGCCAAAGCAAAGGTACAGATGGGTAAGGATTCCCAGAATGTGACTTTAAACCTGAGAATTGATCGAGGAAAGGCGATTTGGATTTCAGTTACTGCCTTGCTAGGTATTGAAGCTGCACGTGTGATGATCACTCCTGACAGCGTAAAGATCATGAACAAAATGCAAGGGGAATATATCGCTAAGCCTTTTTCCTATATCTATAAATACACCAATCCGAATATTAGCTATAAAATGTTAGAGGATATTTTGTTGGGGAATATATCGGTGGAGATGTTACGAACCGAACAGTTGCAAGTGGCGAGCAGTACGGATGATGTACAGATTATTGGTGTTCGCGATGGCTTGACCTTTCATTATGGAGTGAACAATGCCAACCGACCATTTAATTTCAATTTGATGGAATTGGGTAAATCCAATAAACTGGAGGCTACCTATAGCGATTATGAGATGATCGGGGGTTACAATTTTCCGAATCGTTTCACGTTAAACATTGAAGGAGATGGCGTAAAAGTCAATTCAGACCTGGCTTATAATAAGGCCGAATTTAACACAACAGCAGAAATGCCGTTCAAAGTGCCGTCCAGCTATAAGGTTATCAATTAATTAGTAACTCCTTGGTTCGGAAATAAATTATTCATTTTTTTGTTTTCGTATGGAGTATATCCTTATTTTTGGAAGTTTTAATTAGCGACAAGAATAGAATAAAGTGGTTCATGGATTTTAAAAAGATAGTATTAAGCATTATTTCCGTATTATTTCTCGTAAGTTTCAGTTACGGACAAAGTAGCGCCGAACTGAAAAAACAACGTGAGCGAATTGATCGGGAGATTGCTGACCTTCAAAAAGTATTGACCGCCAAAACAGCAGAGAAGATACTTTCACAACGCGAGGTGGCGGCTTTAAGTAAGCAATTGGACCTTCGTGAAAATAAAATCGGAACCATCAACAGTGAGCTTCGTATCATACAGAGCAACATCAACTCCAACAATAAGATCGTTGAAAAACTCAAGGAAGAGTTGGAGAAACTGCGTAAGGACTATGAAAAGATGATTCTTTTTGCCTTCCGCAATAAAAACGGTTACAACAAGATGATGTTCATCTTCGCCTCCAAAGATTTCAACCAAGCCTTTAAACGTGTCAAGTATCTACAGCAGTTTACCGATGCACGAAAGGTGAAGGTTTCAGAGATTGAAGGCCATAAAAAACAAATCGAACTTAAACTAGCCCAGTTACAAAGAGATAAGCAAACGCAACAGGCATTGTTAAAAGAACAGGAGAAGGAGCGTAACATTATTGCCAAGGATAAAGCGGCACACTCGAGCGAATTAAACAAATTGGCGAAAGAGGAGCGTGGATTCCGCGGTCAATTGTCAAGTAAACAACAGGAGCGTAAGCGTTTGGATGCTCGGATTAAGTCAGCGGTTGCCCGTGAAATGGAAGCTGCTCGTCGTTTAGCGGAAGAACGTAGAAGACGAGAAGTTGAAGCCGAGGCTAAAAAATCAGGAACAACGGTTGCTGAAGCTGAGAAGAAAGTTGTTAAGAAAACAGGTTCTGCCGTATTGAACTCTACACCTGAGGCAGCGAAGTTGTCAGCAGGATTCTCTTCAAACCGAGGTCGATTACCATGGCCAGTGTCGCAGGGTAATATCGTTCGTAACTTCGGATCTGTAGTGGTTGAACGTGGCGTACATGACTTCTATGATTACATCCGTATTCGTACATCAGACGGGTCACCTGTAAAAGCCATCTTTGAAGGAACGGTAATCGAGGTCGTTAATATGGGAACCACAGCCGTAATTGTACAGCACGGGGAATACTTCTCGGTGTACTCCAACTTGAAATCATCCAATGTGAGTCGAGGACAAAAAGTAGGGACTGGAACCGTATTGGGGGCTGCAGATTCTGACTCAGAAGCAGGTTATTCCTATGTAGACTTGAACATTTTCAAAGGACAAACTCCGGTGAATCCTACACAGTGGATAGCAAGATAGTTACAGGTTATTTATATTTTTATATCTATATTTGTTAGATATACTTTAAGGAAGAATTAGTAAATTATTAAATATGTACACATCAGGGTTATTATTTATCGGTACAAATGAGATCATTATCATTGTGGTACTGGCATTATTATTATTTGGGGGTAAGAAAATTCCTGAATTGATGCGTGGATTGGGTCGTGGCGTTAAGGAATTTAAAGAGGGCCAAAAAGAAGATCCTAATGCAAAAGAAGAAACAACGAATAACAATACCAACAATAACCAAGCGTAATTGTGATTGTTATCCATAATTAAGAGAAGTTTCATTAGACAAGACCTGTTTAATGAAACTTTTTTTATTTGTATCCCAGGGCTAAAACAAAGGGTTTTATCCTGAGAAATGTTACTTAAAGTAGCATTGAATAAAAAAATCCGAAAGGATGAACTAACCAAAAATATGTAAACAGTTCGCCAACGATTAGCGAAGAACTAAAAACTAAAGTTTACCAGTACCCACAATACTTATGAACAAAAAGATTAGTTTCCTAGTGACAATAGGCTTAAGTGTTTTTCTTAAGTTGGGCCATGCCCAAGAAGTGTCCATTGAAGCTTCCGGTTTTACCGAGAATGTACAAACTACCCTAATCGGTCAAATTGAAAGACAAAAAGAGTCCATTTCGTTACAATTGGATTCCATCAAGACCGTAAATGGAGGTAACATCGTATTTACTGATGAAGATGTTAATATCGCTCAGCGTATCCAGAGAATTCAAAAGACGGTTCCTTTGGAATACAATGGTCGTGTAAAGGCTTATCTGGATAAGTATATCTCCAGAAATTACAAACCTTATATGGAGAAGTTGCTCGGTTTAGGAGATTATTACTTCCCGATCTACGAGCAGATATTTGCCGAACAAGGCATTCCCGAAGAGGTGAAATACCTTTCAGTAGTAGAATCCTCTTTAAATCCACATACACTTTCCACATCAGGTGCTTTAGGGCCTTGGCAGTTTATTTATGGAACAGCCAAACTGTACCACTTGACCATGGATGGGGCTTATGATGAGCGTAAGGATGTGTATTCCTCCACTTATGCAGTTACTACCTATTTGAAAGAAGCTTACGACGAGTTTAACGATTGGTTATTGGCACTTGCCTCCTACAATTGTGGTCGTGGCTGCGTACGCCGAGCGATTCAACGTTCAGGCATGAATAGCCCAACCTATTGGGAATTGTCTCCATTTTTACCTAAAGAAACCCAAAATTACATCCCGAAGTTTGTAGCGATGACCTACGTGTTGAACCATGCTGAATTGTATGGCTTAAATGCGCAGTCGAATAACCTTCAAATGGAGAGTAAAGTCATGATGTTGGATCGATCCATTAGTTTGGATAATCTGGCTAAGAATCTAGGGATTTCAATGGAGGTCTTAAAAGAATTCAATCCAGCTTTCAAGCGTAGTCAAATAACTGCTTCAGTAGAAAAGCCTAGACGTTTGGTCTTGCCTTTTCAACGCGAAATGAGCGATTCGGAGATTTACTCGGCATTATATTCCCAACCTGCAGTAGAAACAAAAGCTGTACTTGCAGCAGCTGATCCTGAGGAAACGAAGTATCATCGTGGACAAAAAGGTGAATCGCAGCAGTCTATTGCCTATAAATATGGGGTTACTGTACAGAACCTTCGTGCATGGAATGGATTAAACGCTAATTCCTCCGTTCTAGGGCGCAATCTTGTTGTAGCGAAGTCTATGGACGATGAACTGCCTAATAAGGTCGTAGCGGCCGTTAAAACGAGCGTAGCAAAGAAGACCAGTCTAAGCTATGTAACGCATACGGTGAGAAAAGGAGATACCTTATCTGATATTGTTCAAAAATATAAAGGATCAAGTGTTAGCCGCCTAAAATCAGATAATAATTTGAAGGGATCTAACTTACGTATTGGTCAGAAATTAAAAGTATATAAAGGGAACAGTTAATTCCTACTTCTGGATTTAA